>JANQOZ010000026.1 GCA_028285525.1 Lysobacterales bacterium | reverse complement strand
TTATCTCCTATGGTTTTTGATGAAAATTCGCACTTCCATCAAAACCGATAACCCTCGCTTTCTTCAAGCTAGCTGTCAGATCAAGTCGCGACTAACTCACATAATGCGGGGGTCGGTGGTTCAAGTCCACCCATAGCCACCATCTTAATCAGGTGCTTACCGGGCACATCGGTAACACTTTATTCCGAGCACATAGGTAACACTTTTGGAGCGAACGGGTTGCGGCCCACTGGTTTCTCCAAGCCAACCGGCGTCGGCTACCTGCGATTTTCGAAGCACGGCTGCCATCGGCTCGGCAACGGTCACGACGATCGTTGTTTGTGTCAGCGTGGACTGATGGAATTGCTCACAGTGCAATAGGGTCTCCAAAACGGGGTCCAGGTTACCTCTCCTAAGGAGTTTTCCTGTATGCCGCCTGAAAGCGAACCCCCTTTACTCTTTGGCGCTTTTATTACCCCCAGCGATCCAATGCTAATCGGCGCAACCTAGCTGTTCTATCGAGGCTAGTCTCTGGAATGTAAAGTCACCGCGACCGAAGCCGGGCTCGGTCGCATCGAAAACCATGCGCCCACCGTCACAGTCATCCAGCTCTAAGGTGATCGATCCCCATGGATGGGCCAGCGAGGTGTCGACTGGCCCAGCTGAGGACATATGTCCGTCCAAATTCCGAAATGCATCAACCACGAGTGAGCGTCCGTTCACGAGTCTGCCGGTTCCAAACACCCATGCCTGATTACCGTGCTGATCGAAGGTGTTCCAGATGAGAAGGGTGTTGTTCGCATTCTCGAGCAGGGTGATGTAATGACCGTCGTTTTCCGGCACAAAGTACAGCCCGTTCGCTCCGCCATCGCTCAGTTGGCGTTGGACGAGTTCCAGTGCGCCTCGATCGCAGACTGCGATGCCGTCATTGTCGCCATCAACAATTTGACGCTGGCCGTTAAGGTCGAATGATCCGCAGAAATCCGGGTCTGCGCTGTCGACCGCCGGGCTTGCTCCCGCGAGCCGGATGAACGGTTCTCTCCTGCTGCCAAAGGTTCTGAATCCCAGCGGGAAAGTTCCAGTCGGCATGCCTTCGGTATCCTCAGGGCCGCCAAGCTCGCAGGAATCATCAGCGATCAGGTTGTGTCCGAGGCTGATGATCGGCCCGGTGCAGGCATTGGAGATTCCTGCCCCCTGAAGTCTGCCGGACTCCTCCGTAATCACTGTATTAACAAGTTCGGTTCGCGCGCCTTCCGCCGTGAAGATTGCGCCCTCTCTAGCGCCCAAAGTTGACCCGATGATGCGCAGGTCGCCGCCGAGGTTGGCGATTCCTACAGCGGACGCATCGTCGAGAGATCCTGTGAGGACGCGGTTGAGCGTCGCAACGCCGGCGTGATTGATCAGCGTGCCGCCCGTGAAGAGTTGGTTGCTGATATCAACAAAGCTCGTTCGCTCGATTCGCAGCTCACCCCAGTTGGCGATCATTTCATGCTGGACCTGACCGCAGCAAAAGCCGCCACCGATGCGGCCTTGAAGGTCTTCAAACGCCATGTTGGCGATGTGCAGCCTACCCCGGTTTTCGATCAAGGGGCCATCGTGTTGCTGGATCCGACTCAGGGTGAAGTGCTCAATGCGAAGGCCAGTCAGTGAGAGTGATCCGGCTTCCGAGATTCGCAACAGCTGATCTGGCCCGCCGTCGCGTGCCTGGAAGCGGGCGCCGCCGCCTTGTACGGCGATGGTAATCTCACCGATGACTTCCGGGAGCGTATCGGCTGGACCGAAGTTATAGGTCCCGGAAAGCAGGAGGGTAGTCACGCCGATTCGCTCATTTGCGGCCCGAATGGCTGACGCGAGTGCCGCAACGTTGCCGCCGCTCACGTTTTCTGTGACCTCAGCCCTTGCCATGCTCATGAGTGCCAGCAGGGTCACGAGGGTTAGACCGAGAATGCTCTGTTTCATTACGGTAGATTCCTGCTCGAGCTTAGCAAGCTAGTCTTTGTCGCTGATACTGAACGCGCGCTGAACGGGCTATCCACGATGCCGACCAGTCTTGGATTCCGCCCCTAGTTCTTGGCGAGGTTAGCACCCGGGGGACCTGAGCTGTACCTGAAATTTGCGGATTTTCCAGAGACGAGGGGCACTTCCGCGCTATGCTTGTTCGATAGCGGCCGCCGGCGCACGCGGCCGATGGCGAGGCGCTCATGCAGTATCGATTTGTCGACTTCGTGCTCGACCTACCTTCCCAGGAGCTGTTGGGTCCTGAGGGACCGGTAGCGCTACGACCACAGGCGTTTGAGGTGCTGCATCTGCTTCTGAGTTCGGCGCCGGATCTCGTGACCAAAGAGGCCTTGCTGGACGGGGTCTGGGGGCATCGCTCCATCTCTGAGAGCGCATTAGCCCAGGTAATCAGAGAGATCCGGTCAGCGCTGGGGGATTCGGCCGAGAAATCCCAGATCATTGCGACGCGACATCGCCGGGGCTACCAGGTGGTAGTCCCAGTTGCAGTCATTGGTCCTGACACCACCCCGGAGTTTGCCTCTGCATCGGGCAACCGGCCGTTTCCCTGGAGGCGGCTGAGCTGGGCCTTCGGCGCGGGTGCGCTGATCGCGATCACTTTGGTGATGGTCATGAGGCCGCAGTCCTCGCCGCCGGCTACAGCCAGCGACGGCTGGCCCACTCGGGCAAGCGCGCGCCAGCTGATCGACACGGCGTTGGATGCCGCCTGGCGGTTTGATCTGCCCACAGCGCTGATGCTCCTCAGTCAGCTGGAGCTGAAGGACACCTCACCCCGGGTGAAGCTCACCCAGGCCAGGCTGCACACGCTTCGAGGTGAGCGTGAGCCCGCATCCCTGACGCTGGCAGAAATGCGCGCCCGGTTGCCCACGCTTCACCGCCGCGATCAGATCTACTTTCAGGCCGTAGAGTATGAGCTTGCCGGCAAGCACCATCTGGCGGTGGATCGGTATCGGGTGCTGAATGAGATGGCGCCCCAGGACGTGGACTTCGCGCTGGCGCTTTTTGATGTGCAGGATGCCGGCTCGGAGCGCGTCTACGATCGGCTGAGCCGGATGACCGCAGTGCCGTCGGCCAGGCGTCTTCTGCTGTCCGCTAAGCAGGCTGGCCGCAGCCGCCAGTTTGCAGACCGCGTGAGCCAGGCCAACGCGCTGATATTGACCTGTGAGGTGGACTGCCCCGAGCTGGCGGCGCTGGCCCGGCACCAGCTCGGGTTGGGCCAGCGATCGCTGGGGCAGGTTGAGGATGCGTCGGTCAGTTTCGCAGAGGCCGCGACGCAGCTGGAGTCCCTCGGCCTGCTGCGGCCGGCGATGCGGGCGCGGCAGTGGCAGATCACCGTGGCGATGCGATCCGGTGACCTGGACCTGGCCGAATCCGGCGTCGACGATTTAGAGCAGCGCCTCACCGCTCTGGGCGACCCCTACCTCAAGGCTAATCTCACGCGCATGCGCGGACACATCGCCCGGCGCCGGGGTCGGGACGAAGAGGCGCTGGGCTACCTGGCTGCTGCGGCCAGTGAGTTTGAACAGCAGCGCAACCTGGACGAGCTGGCCTCAACGCTGATGTCTCACGGCGGGCCGCTGCGGCGACTTTCCAGGGTCGATGACGCTCGTGAAGTCTTGCTCCGGGCACTGGCGGTGGCGTCGGAGGCAGGCAGTCGGGAAACCCGAGGCCAGATTCTCGGCACGCTGGCGGGCATCTACACCGATCAGGGGCGCTACGACGAGGCCATCCGGTACGGCGAGCAGGCGCTGGCCAGCTTTCGGGAGCTGGGCAGTCGCAACTCCCAGGCCGTGGCCCTTATGAACCTGGCCATCACCTACAGCCATCGGGGCGATCAGGCCGGCCAGAAAGAACACGCGCTGCAGGCACTGGAGCTGGCCCGGGAGCTGAAGCGCAGGTCCATGGTGGCGTTGGCTGCCATCAACCTGGCGGTGGTGGCCAACGCTGAGGGTGATCTCCCGGCGGCGCAGGCTTACGCCAGTGAATCCGAGCAGGCCTACCGGGCGCTGAATAACCCCAAACGAATGGCCGCGGCTATGGCGGCCCGCGTCGACACCGAGCTGCATCGCGGTGATATCGACGCCGCGCGACAGGTGTTAGAACGGATGCCGCCCCTGGATGTGTTGGACGACGGCGAAATCTCCAACATCTACACGCTCTGGGGCCACGTGGAGCGATTTCGTGGCGACGTTCGCGCAGCCCGTCAGTGGTACGAGCGGGCGCTTAAGGTCAGGAATCAACGAGCAGGACGTGGCCTGATCAGGGACGCAACGCTCAACCTGGCCCGCCTGAGCATCGATGAGGGTCGGGCCGTTGAGGCCGAGCAGACCGCCCGACAGCTGGCCACCGAGGCTCAGTCAGAGGGTGTTCCCGGCGCCGAGCGGGACGCACGCCTGGTATTGGCCTCGGCGCTGCTCGCCCAGGGTGAGCTGGCGCAGGCTCGAACCGAGCTGGATACGGTGCAGCGTCTGCTGGCGACGGTTCCATCGTTTGGTCTTGAGCTGGAGGCGGCGCTGCTCAGAGCCCGCACCGACGGCGCCGGGCCCTCCCAGACGGAACGGCTGGGCTGGGTCATCTCCCGCGCCGATTCGGCCGGATTCCGGCGCCTGGCACTGGAGGCAGAAAGCATGGTCATGCCCCCTGACCCCAGGGCTGGCCGATGGCAGGAAGAGGTCAATGCACTGGATCTTGGGTACCTGCTGGCGCCGAGAGTGGTTTTGGGTGACAGTCAATAAACCTATATAAAACAGTTATTTAGCCAGTTCCTGGTGCGCTTCTGAGAGAAATTTCACGGAAATTTCAAGCGTTTCTCAAGCATCGTTGCACCCTCTGCACCATCGTTCCGTCACCTTTTCGGCGGAGGCAGATTCATGCAGAAACGAAACCACACCGGTGCTATGGCCGGTTGGCTCATCCTGGCTTTTTTCACAAACAGTTCGGCCCTGCATGCCCAGGACATCACGCTGGTGTCGGTGCCTGACGATCCTTTGGTGCTCGGCACCCAGGGCGCTGGCGCCTCCGACGGATGCTCGCTGAGCGCTCAGGGCCGGTACGTGGCGTTCACATCGGTGGCCCACAACCTCATCCCTGACGATCACAACGCCGTGCGCGACGTGTTTCTCAAGGACCGGATGTCCGGTGACCTGCAGCGACTCAACCGCTTTTCTGATGGGTCGGAGGCAATCATCGGTGCCGAATCCAGCGATGTGGTGATCAGCGCAGATGGTCGGGTGGTCCTTTTCGTGACCAGCGACAATCTGAATGCGGTGGGCAGACACCCGGGACGCGCGCTGTATTGGATGGACCGGGCCAACAACGAGTATCAGGTGGTGTCGCGGTTGGCTGACGCTACCGTCGACAGCGTGTCGTCTTCGATGCAGGGCGTCAGTGTCTCCGCTGACGGCCGCTACGTGGTATTTGATGACGTCAGCGATGGGTACGTGGTGGATGATACGGACGGTGTCAGCGACGTATTTCGCTACGATTCCGTCACCCAGCAGCTTGAGCTGGTTTCTACCGACGGCGCCGGGGCGAACACCAGTCTGCCGGTCTTTGCCGGCGGAGTATCCAACGGCGGCGACCGAGTCTTGCTCACCACCGCGGAAAACTGGGTGGCGGGTGACGGCGACAATCAAACTGATGTGTTCGTCAAATCCATCGGCTCGGGCACGGTGTTTCGGGTGTCGGTGGACAGCAGCGGCATGGGGGCCTTTTCGCCTGACACCGCCTGCGATCTGTCCGGCAACGGCGAGGCCGCGTTATTTCTCACCCGTGATCAGCTGGTTGCGGGAGATAGCAACCTCTTACCTGACCTCTTTCTTCACCGTCCCAGTGGCGGCAGTACGCTGCTCGTCAACGGTGGCCCCATGGGTGAGTTCAGCGACGCCCAGACCGAGTGTGGTTTTGTCGACGTCACCGGCGCCAATGCGGTTTTCGCCAGCGCAGCGAGCACTCTGGTCGGCCCGGTGAGTGGCTCGCTAAGTCCTTATCTCAAAGACCTGGTTTCCGGCGAGGTTTCACTATTGGCACAGGCCAGCGGCGATCTGCGGGTGACAGACTTCAGCGAAAACGCGAGCACCGTGTGCCTTGAGAGTTCCGCGGTGGACGTGGTGGCCGCCGACACCAACGCCGTGAACGATGTCTTCGTCGTTGAGCCGGGCCAGGTTCCGGAACGAATCAGCGTCGCCGCCGTGCCGGTGCCGCTGGAGATCGATCAGGCCGGCAGCTTCAGCCCGGCGATGAGCGCCACGGGCGACCGGATTGTCTTCGTTTCCAACTCCCGCTGGATGGACGGCCAGTCGGGCTACAACGTGGTGGACGGGCCTCCGGCAGGTAACCAGGTTTACCTGCATACGGTGTCCACCGGCGAGAACGTGCTACTCAGCCGCAGTGTGAACGGCGGCCCGTCGGATGGCTCCAGCCGCCAGCCGGTGATCAGCGCTAACGGTCGGTATGTCGCCTTCCGTTCAACGTCCACCGATCTGAAACCGCGCCAGATCCCGGCCGGAGACTATGTCTATCGGGTCGATGTGGACACCCTCGCCGTAGTTCTGGTCTCGCTAACTGCTGCAGGTGCCGTCATCGAAGGACAGCAGCTGACGGTGTCCGACACCGGTGCCGTGGCGTTCATGACCGACGACCCTAATTTGCTGCCCAACGTGACCAATCCCTCCGATCAGATTGTCTATTGGTCGGGTACGGAGTTTGAGCCCGTCCAAGTGATCACGATTGATCGAATGGGGGATCTCGCCGATGAGCCCAGCCAGCGACCGCATCTGTCGTCGGACGGTAACTATCTGGTGTTTCTGTCGGAAGAGGCCGACCTCGTCGACAACCCGCTGCCTCTCGCACAGGCGATCTTTGTCCGCGACCTTAACAGCGAGGTGACGCAACGAATCGCGGGTGCAGCGTTGGGCGGCGCTTCGCGGGCGCAACTGTCAGGAGATGGTCGATACGTTGTCTTCGATCGATTGGAGAATTCTGGTGGCGCGCTCTCAAGCCAGGTGATGGTATACGACCAGATCTCCGCCACTGAGATCAGCTTGACCGGTCCGACCAGCGGCAGTGGTATCGAGTCGGCAGAAGAGCCCGTGATTTCGGACGACGGGACGCACGCGTTGTTCAAGATGTCGGACGGCGGGGACCAGTTCCTGATTCGCTTTAAGATCGGCGTCGAGTGGGAATCCATGCTGACCCTGAACGGCTTTTTCGGGCCCGATGTACCCGACGCGCTGGCCATCAGTAACGACGGCACCCGGGCGGTGTTCGACACATCCACAAATTTGATCCCTAAGGACACCAACGGCTTTTTTCTTGACGTGTATCGCGCCGATAGAGAGCCCATCGGCGTCGAGCCGCCTTCGGGGCTGCCCTTTGCTGATGGCTTCGAAGCGCGGCCCCTGCCATGAGCATCAGACAGACGGTGTTCGTTGTCGCCGCATTGGCGATGACGCTGGGGCTGAGTGCCCAGGAACTCTTTCTGCTCAGCAGTCCCGAGGACCCAACGGTCCTGGGAGCGCAGGGCAACGCCCCGAGTCGGGACTGCCGGCTTGGGGGCAACCGCTTTGTGGTGTTCAGCTCTCGAGCGCAGAATCTGGTCGCCGGGGACCGGAACGCCAGCGAAGACGTTTTTTTGCGAGACCTGAATCTGGGGGTGCTGCAGCGGGTCAGCGTGGACGATGCCGGCGACGAAGCTCCCGGCGACAGCCTCCGCCCGGACGTGAGCGACGACGGCCGATGGGTGGTTTTCGAATCGGCCGCCGTCCTCGCGCCGGGGGCGACGGGCACCGGCATCGTCCACGTTTATTTGCGCGACCGCATGCTCGGCACAACCACTATGGTGTCCCGTACGGCCGCTGCGGTGGGGAACGGCTCCAGTATGCAGCCGCGTATCAGCGGCGATGGCGGCCAGGTGGTCTTTCAGTCGTTTGCCAGCAATCTGGTGACGGGCGATACGGACAACTGCCCGGACATTTTTGTCTATAGCGTGGCGACGGGCGGCCTGCTGCGTGCGTCGACTACCAGCACGGGGCAGCAGGCGAACAGCTGCCACCATGATCCCGATATCGCGGACGACGGCGCCAGCGTGGTTTTTCTGTCAGATGCCAGCGACCTGGTGGCGGACGACAACAACTTTCATCGCGACGTGTTTCGCAAGGATCTGTTGACCGGCGGCGTGGAGCGGTTGTCCGTCAGCACTGCCGGCGGCGATCCTGACCGCCCCAGCTTTCGCCCGTCCGTCAGCGGCGACGGCCAGAGCGTGGTGTTCGCCTCGGCGGCACGTAATCTGGTTGATGGCGATCGTTTTCTTAAAACAGACGTCTTCTTGCACGATTCGATTCAGGTACCCCCCATTACCCGGATCAGCGTGCCGGACGCCGGTGGTGAGGCGGATGCGGCGAGCACCTCGCCAGCGATCAGCAGCGACGGCCAGACGGTCGTATTTGAAAGTCGCGCCTCCAATTTGACGGCGGGCCAGATTCAAAGTCCCAATCAGCCCTTTGTCTACGACCGCTCTACGGACGTTCTCACGCCGCTGTTGACCATTCCTGCTGCCGAGGCCACCCAGCTGGCCAGCAGCTCAGATGGATCTGTGGTCTGTGCTCAATCGCCCAGTGAACTGGTTGCTGAGGATCGGCTCCTCAACACCGGCGACGTGTATGTCTGGGATGGCCCAACCGCCACCTGGGCGCTGGCGAGCGTGACGGACACACCCCAGCCCAGTCAGAGCAACGGGCACAGCGTACAGCCTGACATCAGCGACGACGCCCGCTTCGTCGTGTTCCAGTCCGACGCCAGCGTGCTGGACGAGGCCCTGGCCGATGATGGCCGGTTTTCCGACATCTATTTTCTGGATCGGGAAACCGCGGCCATCGAGCGTTTTCCCGAAACAGTCACCGGTCTGCCCGGCAACGGCGATTCCCAAGGCCCAACCATATCGGCAGACGGTCGCTATGTAGCTTTCATGACCCGCGCTACCAACCTGGTGAACGACGACAACGAGCCCAACCTCGACGTGATGCTGGTGGATCGGTTGACTCAGGAACTCCGGCTGATCAGCAGGGGCGTGGCCAACGCTGAGGACTCTGAACTCGCCCAGATCGATGGCTCGGGACGACGGGTGGTTTTTCGCAGTCGCGCCGATGATCTGGTGGCCGGCGACAGCAACCAGGTGCCTGATATCTTTCTGTGGGAGCGGGATGCCCCGCTGTCCAGGCTCAGCGTTTCGTCCAGCGAAACCCAGGCCAACGGTCAGAGCGGTGCACCCCGTCTGTCCAGCGACGGCAACTACGCCGTGTTTGTTTCTAGCGCTGATAATCTTGACGGCGCGGATCAGAACCAGGCCGATGACGTTTTTCTGAGAGACATTGAGAGCGGCTCAACTCAGCGGGTGAGCGAAGATGAGTTCGGACTAGGTGGCGACGCGGGCAGCCTCGCTGCGGACGTGGCCGCCGGCGGCCGCTACGTGGCGTACGTGACGGAGGCGAGAAACCTCGCGCCCTCCAACCGTGAGGGGCTGAATGTGCTCCGCTGGGACCGATTTACTGGGAGCAGCGAAAATGTGAGCCTGGTTTTGCCAGTGGATGAGCAGATCACCGCAGAATTGGTACGCATCAGCGACAACGGCCGGTACGTGTTCTTCAGCTCCAATCGCCAGCTGGGGCTGCTCAGCCAGCAAAACTTGTGGCGTTTTGACACGCGGGAGAACGAGCTGCTGCGGCTGACAAGCACTTCCGCAGGCCAGGGCAGCCAGGCCCCACTGCATGGTGGTGCCATTCACCAGAGCGGTCATTACGTCGTGTTCTCAGCCGCGGACGACCGGTTGACGCCGGCTGATCACAACGGGTTCTATGATGTGGTGTTGTCCGATCTGCGAGGCGAGCCCGGAACGCTGGGGTTTGATCAGGGCCAGCTGGTGGTGGATGAGAGTGTGGGGGTAGTGCATCTGCCCGTGCGACGCCGAGACGGTGCCCGCGGCGGCGTGAGCATCGACTACGCGGCGGTGAACGGCAGCGCCCTAGGTGGCAGAGATTTTGCCCGAGTGTCCGGCGTGTTGATCTTTGGCGATGCCGACGACAACGACCAGCTCATCAGCATTCAGATTCTGGATGATGCTGAAAACGAGCCGGACGAGAGCTTTCTGGTAACGTTGACCAACGTGCAGGGCGGCGCGAGCCTGGGCCTGACCACCCAGTTTTTTATCACCATTATCGACAACGATCCGCTGGTCGACCCGGTTTTTGCCGATAGCTTTGAAGCGCCGGGCAATCTGGCGTCATGGGCCGGCGATGGGTGAGGTCAAAAGAGGCGGCGACAGCGCTACCGAGTGGCACATCGCTACTGATTCCAGAAAAAAAGCCTGAGTCTTGTATTGCCGCCTTCAGGGCACGGGGCGCTGCTGTGCCAGTGCAAGATCTGACCCCCTCGGCCCCTTGCATCGTCGTCAGGCCACCGCAGGCTGAAGTGCAACGAGAATTGCCTGCGTTCGGGTTGGCGTATGCCAGACGCAACGGTCTCTTGGATTGATGCTGTCTCAACTGTTACAAATCCTATGATCGAATTCTGTTCTGGTTCTGGCTCTAAGCAAGTAAGGACCTTTTTTGGAGTGACTGGCATGGCAACACGATCGATAGGCTTTTCCACCGAGGAGAACAAACGATTGCGACGAATCGTGCAACGCTGGCTCGCTGCGATTCGCAGCAGTATTGTGAACGTCGGTGGTTGCCGCCCAGCTCACTGCCACCATGCGATAACATCCATGCCTCGTTCCTTCCTCCTCGCAGTCCTATTGGTGAGCCCAAGCGTGCTAAAGGCTCAGGTACAGATTGGCTCAGATATTGGAGGCACCCCTGGAGATCGGAGCGGTACGTCTGTATCCCTATCCTCGGACGGATCACGACTTGCGATCGGCGCGCCACTCAACAGCGACATCGGTAACCGGTACGGTCAGGTTCGCGTGTTCGAACGGAATGGAAACGAGTGGACCAAGATTGGTGGAAATATCGTTGGTGGCGCGGAGGGCGATCGAATCGGTGAAGTCGTCTCACTGTCTGGTGATGGAAGCCGCGTCGCGATTGGTGCGCCATTCAATGACGACAACGGAACAGCAAGCGGTCAGGTTGGCGTGTATGAGCTTATTGGAGAGGAGTGGACCAAAATTGGTGACAGCATCGTTGGTGACGCGGCACTCGACCAAAGCGGCACGGCGGTCTCGCTGTCCGCTGATGGAAACCGCGTCGCGATCGGCGCGCCATTCAACAACGACAATGGTGATCGAAGTGGCCATGTTCGTATCTTCGAGTTGAATCAAGAGGAGTGGACAAAACTAGGCGACAACATCATCGGCGAAGCTGCTGATGACCGGAGCGGATTCGCAGTCTCACTATCCGCTGATGGAAACCGTGTCGCCATCGGCGCACAATCCAATGACGATAATGGAGAGAGAAGCGGCAACGTTCGCGTCTTCGAGCTCCAAGGCTCGAATTGGACCAAAGTTGGCAACAGCATCGTAGGTGACGGTGCCGGTGACCAAAGCGGCGCAGCAGTATCGCTGTCCGCTGATGGGAATCGCGTCGCCATCGGCGCACCCTTCAATGACGATAATGGTGAAGGTAGCGGTAACGTTCGCATCTTCGAGTTGAATGGAGCGGAGTGGATGAAGGTAGGCGACAGCATCGTTGGTGACCAAGCCTTCGACCAAAGCGGCAGGGCGGTCTCGCTGTCCGCTGATGGAGAACGAGTCGCAATCGGCGCGCCTGGCAATAACGACAATGGTGATGACAGCGGTCAGGTCCGTGTATTCCAACTCAGGGGTACTGATTGGATTCAGGTGAGTCGAGATTTAGATGGTCAATCTTCAGGCGATAAGAGCGGCTCAGGCCTATCGCTGTCCGCTGACGGAAACCGCGTCGCGGTCGGCGCGCCGTTTAATGCCAACAACGGCCCTGAAAGCGGTAACGTGCAGGTCTTTGAAACCCGACTCGTTGGCCGATGGAGTTTTCGAGGCATCAATCCGCTCACAGATGTCAGCGGCAATTTCTCTGATCTTGAATTGTCCGGCAATGCACGCATTGACAGCGGACTCCTCATGGTAGCGGGTGTTGACAATATGCCCACTGACTATGCTCGCAGCGATGGCCAGTACTCGGGGGTCGACATTAGCGACAAGACCCTGGTCGTGTGCCTGGCACTGACCGGGCTCGACGATGTGGGCACCGACGGGTCTGCACTTACACTCTCATCCCAGGACGGCAGCGTGTTCGACGGGATCGTATTTGCCGAGTTGGAGAGCAATCGCTGGCTGGCAGGAAGCAACAATTACCGTCGTACGCAGAACTTCGATCCCGGATTTGAGGAAAGCGCAACCGGTGAATTCGTACAGCTCGCCATTAGTTATCAGAACAGCGAAGATCAGGTGCAAGTGGTTGGCTACCGAAACGAAACAGAAATTGGCAGATACGAGACCGCCAGCCCCAGTCAGTTCATCGCCAACGACACGGCGGTCAATTTTGGTCTTCGCCATCTGCGCAACGGCGAAGCGGTTGGCGCGCTGCTGGGGGCCATCGCCGAAGCGTCGGTTTATGACTTGGTCCTCGGCCAACAGTCCATTGCCAAACTCTCATCTCAATGCGCTGCGCCACCGGCGTTACTCTTCGAGAACGGCTTTGAACCAATGATTCCGCAATAACCCAGAGTTTCAGACGAACCTATTCCGGCTTCTGAAAAAGAAGGGAAAAAGGGGCTGTCTGGGACCCGTCCTAGTGGCACGGTGAATAGTGGACAATGTCTTGGTGTCGTTAATCCGCCGAACCAGTACAAACCAATGAACCTACAGCTTGTTTCAGAGTTCTCTTTCGTGTTGTTCTCACTCATGTTCGGAGCGGGATCGTTCGAACTCGAGCGAATGGCCTATGAGAGGGCCGAACAACTGCAACTTTTTCCAGCCTGCGACTCCGTCAACGGAAGCCCATCAGAATGCATTGATGCCATCGCGAGAGTAGAAGAGGTTGATGAAGAGCTGGATGTTCAGGCGCATCGGGCACTGCTGTTGGCGCAAGTCGAGTTGCTGTCGGTGTTTCAGTTCAATGGGGAATCTGACAGTTCGCTTTACAAGCAGGCCTTTGTACAGGCGGAACAAAGGTGTTGGGAGCTTCTAGCCGTAAGCCCGGGAGATAGCTTCGCATTTCTCATGTTGGCTACGTTGGCTGCGCATAGCGGCGACAAATGGGGGCGCCTTTCATTCGAATCCGTTGCAACGCAGATAAATTCAAAGGACTGGCTCACGCACAGAGCATTGGCTAGACAACTAGAGGAGAAATTTCGTCCGGAAGACTTAGTGGAAAGAAAGCTGTTTCACCTGAAAAGCGCGGTAGACAGTGCGCCGGAGGATCACAAGCTGGAGACAGCTTATGAATACATCAGTTCTCTCGCCAGGATTGGTAGGCACTCAGAAGCGGAAGCTTTCAGAAGGGGCTTCGCATCTACCTGGAGCGCCTCAAACATTGATGAGGAAATCGCATCCGCGTCAACATCGGGAAACTATGAAGAGATTGCACAGGTACTCGCAAAGTATTGCTCCATTCCCTATCTAACGGTTCTGAATTCCGACAAGCCGTGCAGAAGAGTATTGCCAGTCTTTCAAGGAGACAAAAAAAACTCATACGCAGGTGTGCTGGCCAATGCTTATGAGTCCCTGGTGGAAACTGGCTTTGCTACTAAGGCTGATCGACAGGCACTGGAAAACCTAAAGCCCGAATACGAAGAAGTCACGATCAAGTGAGGCTGGAGCGATGCCTGATTCGAAGGTTCAGGCACTCGGTCATAATTGCTGGGGTCATAACTGCTGGGGTCAGAGTAAAGGGACAGAGTAAGCCGCTCAGTTTACTCTGTCCCTTTACTCTGACCCCAAAGATTCCTCTGACCCCAAAGATTCATCGCCGCCGGGTCTAGTCCTCCTTCGCCGCGCAGGCCTGCTCCAGCTTGCGATAGTGGGCGAGGGCACCGAGGTAGCCAAGTTCCTGCACGTCGATCTGATACTGCAGCATTGCTTTCGGGTTTGACCAATCCAGTGGTGGTGTTCCGCGATTCCCGGCGTACTCGCGCACTAGCTGGTTGACCGCTTCGCTTGGTTTGTTCCCCGAGCCGTCAATAATCCTGATCTCGATGGTTTCGGCCTCGAGATCCAGCATGCCCAGGGCGCCGGGCATGCGCATGGACTGTGCCGCCTGCAGGCATGCTTGGGTGGTGTTTTCATCCGGGGGCACAGCGCAGAAGTTCACGAGGGCACTGATGCCGGGGAAAATGCCTAGATTCGACAGATAATCGAGGCCCGGTCGGCTGTAGACCACTATCCCCCGGAGGCCTTCAAGTTCGCCGGCGGCAGCTGGCGGCAGATGTTGATTCAGCAGCGTGATGCCGATTTCACCAAGGGCCTTCACACCGCTGTCGAAGTAGCTGGCGTTTGCTGCCGCTTGCAGGCGTTTCGCTATTTCGTCTGGGTTGCCGCGCTCGAGTGCTGCCACCGAGGAGGCAAGCGCGGCGGCAGCGTTGTCAGGAAATCGCCGGAGGAGATCGTCCGCGTACGCTAAAGAACATCCTTTATGATCGTCCCGCACAGTCTCGCACAGCTGCAGCGCCGCCATCGAAAACTCTATGCGCTGCGGGTAATCAGCGGCCAGCGACGTCAGCTCAGCGAGGGCGGTTTGCCCGGCCGGACCGTCGAGCACGAGGGAAGAGCAGCCCGGGTCTTCGCATGGGTCCGTGGCTTGATGCAGTGCCAGAGCCACCGACATAAGACGAGCCTCCGGTGTTGAATCCACCTGCAAACGTTGCAGCAGCTCGTCGCTGTGAAGAAAGTCGGCATAGCGTTGCGCCGGCTCCCATCGGACGGCGAGATCCGCGGCCATCGTTTCATAGGCCTTCGGGTCAAAGTCGAGATCCAGCGGCCAGCATGGGTTTTCGTCGGCGTGAAGAAGTCCAGTCCGGAGGGTCACCAGCATGAGTGCGGCGAGAATCGGCAGGAAATATGCGTGGTGGCTTCTTTTTATGGGCTGGCTCATACGGGAGTTGTGACTTTTGATTCTGATCTAATGGCTTATAAACACTTTTACTCTGTCCCTTTACTCTGACCCCAGAAATTCCAGAAATTCCAGCTTACTCTGTCCCTTTACTCTGACCCCAGAAATTCCCAGCTTACTCTGTCCCTTTACTTTGACCCCAGAAATTGCTGGCCCTTCTTCAGATTGCCCTGCGTATGTTCCATAGACATCAATACAGGGAACAGGGAATGACGCCAGGCTCAACGGGATTCAGAACAACCTGCACGGCAGGCACTATTCGAACAACCAGCGGCTCGGTATCTCGCGGCTGGGTTTTCCTGACCACAATCGTTGCCATGCTGCTGGTTCAGTCTGCCGACGCCGCCATCCTGCGGGTGGGGCCAGGCGGCGACTTCGCCACCATCCAGGCAGCCGTTGACGATGCGCTCAGCAGCACTGCTGATGATGAAATCCGGATCGTTGCGGGCACATTCACCGAATCGGTAGACGTGTTTATCGTGAACCATCCCAAGGTACTGTCGATCAGCGGCGGCTGGTCGACCGATTTTTTGGCCGTTGAAAGCACCACGACCATCAGCGGGGGTGGCATCAATCGCGTTTTAAGTCTGGACCTGTCAGCCGGGGATTCGGTCATTCTTGATGGGCTGATTGTCCGGGACGGCGCAGCCAGCCGTCGGGCAGGCATCTCCGCGAACATTACCGATGCATCCCTTCGCATCCTTCGGAGCGAAGTGCGCAACAACGTGGCCAGTTCTGAGCGCGCCGACGGTGGCGGCGTCTCCATTTTCACCTCCGGCAACTCGGACGCCCGCCTGAACCAGGTCACCATCGCCGACAACGAGGCTCTTTGCTCAGGCACCGTAGACTGCCGGGAAGGCGGGCTGGCCATGATCGGCTTTGGCACCTCTTACTTTGAGGTCACGGGCTGCATCATCGAAGGCAATCGGGTGGAAATCGCGGACGGCAGCGGCTTTGGCGCCGGCGTCAACCTGTCGGCGTCAGAGACCGCAACCGTCGTGTTCAACGACAACCTGGTGCAGGACAATATAGTGTCCGCACCCCGCGGCGGCGCAATTGGCCTTGCCCTGTTTGGGGAAGGCGAAACCAGCGTTCGGCGCAACCAGTTTCTCCGAAACTCAGCGGTCACCGACTCGCCCCAAAACTTTTTCCAGGCGATTGTCACCGCACCGGCGGACGCCGTAGTCGTGCTGGAAAGCACGCTGATTGCGGACGGAAACGGCAGGGGCCTGGTGGCCAATCTGAACGACGGCGGAACGACGACAGCGCTGCACCTGGTGAATCTGACGGTCGCCAATAACGGCAATACGGGGTTGCAGGTATCAAACCGAGTCCTCAATGACACGGGTCTGTTGACACTCACCAACGTCATCAGCGCGGACAACGGCACGGACTATCGGCCCAGCGGCGATATCCTGGAAGCCACCAACCTGATTGGCGGAGACCCCGGATTCGTAAGCCCGGGCGTAGGCAATTACCGCCTGAATCGAAACTCACCGGCCATCGACGCCGGCACCTTTCCCGCACCGGTGTCGATTTCTTCGGGGGACGCTGACGGATTTAGCCGCCTTATCGGGCCAGAAATTGATATCGGCGCCTTCGAGTTCGGCTCCGATACGCTGTTTGCGGATAGCTTTGAATTTCTGGGGTCAGAGTAAAGGGACAGAGTAAACCGACAGCGAATTGCGGCGCGTTCTCACTGGGCTTTGGTCGTCGGTAATTCAAACTGGGCTACCTTCAGGTCGATGTAGGCATTGCTCATGCCAAGACGCCCCCGATTCTGTCCGGCCGGTCTGCCGGTTCAATTCATTCAGCGTGGCGATAATCGACAGATTTTGCTCGCCTATGATTCTGATCTAGCGGCTTATTGGAACCAGCAATGCGCGCGCCTTCTCGGTGTCGAAATGATCGGCACCTAGCGCTGTTTCGTGTCGTTCAATCAGTGCTTCGATTTCGCCTGCCTTGATTCGCTCGGGTGCGAAAGTCTGGAGAGTTGGCACGCGATTCCGCTCGATGAGTAACGTATACGGATGCTCGCTGCCGAGCCCATCGGTTGCCGCAGTCAGCGCTCGGTCGTGCAAGGCTAGGGCTTCCTCACCACGTCCCAGACCGTTCAGCGCAACGGCCAGGTTGTCCATGCTCACGAGCGTCAGCGGATGCCGATCGCCAAAAGTCTCCCGCTTGGTCGCCAACGTTTGCTCGGCCATATCGCGCGCCTCATCGAAGCGACGCTGCTGGTTGAGCAGCTCGGCGAGGTTATACTCCTGAACAAGCGTACCGCGATGCGTCTCGCCCCAATGCTCGCGCATCTGGACCAGGGACTGACGCATCATCGCTTCTGCCTGATCGGCATCACCATTGCCATTGAGGAGATTCGCGAGATTCATCCGTACGACCAGCTCACTCTCCTTGGTTGACGACTCGGGAAAGCGGTGCATCAGCTCAAGAGCCTGTTCCATCGACTCCTGGGCTTCACGTAGACGACCGGCCTCTCGTAGCGCCGCGGCCCGATTGATGAAGACAGCAGTGTGATCCCTCGACCCTGTGCCGAAAACGCGTTCGTACAGCGGTAGCATCTCATTGAAGACTTCTATAGCGCGGTCTTGCTGATTCACATCGCTGAGCGCCAGCGCAAGATTGCCCAGGGCGTAGGCCGTTTCCACTGGAAGCGCCCGAGGGTGCCGATCCAGCCATTCCACCGCTTCCTCGGCGCGCGCTAGTGCTCGATCAAACTGCCCCAGCCCCTTGTGAACGTTCACCCATGACTGCAGGGTGAGGTAGCCAAACTTTTGTTCCGGCGATTCTGGAGTCGGGATGTCCACGAAATAGGATTCCAGGATGGTCAGCGCCTCCTCGAAGCGGGTCAAAGTCAGCAGATTCGTGACCCGATAAAGCCGGGCCGTTCGAATTTGTCGGTCGTCATCGCCGAGAATCTCAAGGTGTCGATCGATGAAGGCGACTGCCAGCGCGAGGCTCTCCTCCTCGCGCTCTTCAATCTGCACGGCTTGGATTTCCTCCAGGTCCAGGAAGCGTGATTCGACCGGCATCGACAGGCCGCTCTCAGTCAGCGTCGAGCGCGCCGTCTCGATCTGCTCGAGCGCAAGCTCGGGCAGGTCCAGAACGTTGAAGGACTCGGCAAGGACCCGACGCATCAGAACCCTCGCCCTCGGTTGGTCAGCAAGCGCATCCTGCGCGTCGACGGCAGCGAAGCGGAGCATGTCCTCGACGGTGAAGTCGCGAACTCGCCCGGTGGATGAAGGCGTTTGCATTACGCGCTGCAGGAACCGATTGACCGCCTGAGCATTGGCCTGCTCAGCTTTGGCCTGCTCGAGCGCCTGCTCGGCCCGAAAGAAGCCAAGACTCGAGGCGACGAATCCTGCGATCAACACACCGGCAATGGCGCCCAGGGCAAGGCGCCGGAAGCGACGATGCGGGGCCTCGCGAATACCCTGAATCTCGGCCAGGATCTGGGCGGGATCCGGGCGCTGATCGGGATCGATCGAGAGCATCCGGTCGATCAACGCACCAACGCGGCCCTGTGGGTCGTCAGCAAGGCGAGCACGCGGTGCCTCCTGACCGCTCTTGTGCAGCGCCTCGAGTTCGCTCCATTTCTGGACATCGAATGGCGGCTCGCCAACCAGTACCCGGTAGAAAAACGCGCCCATCGAGTAGATGTCGGTCTTGGTACTGGGTGCGGCACCCAGCACGACCTCGGGGGCCATGTAGAGTGGCGTGCCAGAGGCGATCGGTGGCGCCTGTTCCGTGCTTCGATAATCCAGGCTGGCACCGAAGTCCATCAGGATCCATTCGCCTGCGGCGTCTCGCATCACGTTGCCGGGCTTGATATCGCCGTGCACCAGACCCGATGCATGTACGGCCTGAAGTGCTTGCGTGATCGACTCGATGAACTCCAGCCTGGGCTCTAGCCTAGACAGACGTTCTTGATACTCATCATGCTGCGCCGTCTGTCCATCGATCAGATCGGTCCAGAGGCCCGGCCGCCCATCGTGTACCGCGGCGCCGTGCACGGCCAGCACATTCCGGTGCCGCACCATGGCCAGCTGGCGACCCTCATGTAGAAAAAGCTGAGACTTGAACGGGTGGTGGTCATCGGTCTTGAGCAGCTTGAGCGCAACCTGTCTGTCCAGCGCGCGATCGTAGGCTCGATAGACCTCACCAAAGCTGCCTTGCCCGATGGATTCAAGCACCTGAAGGTGTCCCCATTCGAACAAGGCATCATCCGCCGCGAGTCCGCTCCGCTGACCACCGTGAAGCAGAAACAACTGCTCGATCTGGTGCAGCCGCTCGGCCACTCGGTTGCTGGTGTCGGCACTCTCTGATGCCTCCAGCGAGTCGGTAGCCCCCGTCAGTCGCTGCAGTATTCTGCGCGCCCGTTCATTGGCCTTCAGGCCGTCATCACTCATCCATCGCCTCGGCCAGCCGCACCAACGAGCGCGAGACCAGCATTCGGGCGCTGTTGGCAGAAGGCGTATCGGTGGCTACGGCGATCTCGTCAAAGGAGTAGCCGAACTCAACGCGCAGAATCACCGCTTCGCGGGCTTTCTTGCTCAACGTCATCAGCGCAGCCTCGTATTGCTCAAGCACCTCATGCCCGATGACCTTGCTCATGATGGAAGCTTCAGGATCCTGTACTTCGTGCTCGGTATCGTTGATGCCATGCTGGTTTCGCCGTGTCACCCGACGGATTTCCATCCGGATGTTGTTCAGCATGATCTTGCGAAGATAGGCCAGGAAAGCGCCCTCGCGCAGCGCCTCGAACTGGTCGATGCGATCCAGCGTGCGCATCAGTGCCACCTGAACCAGGTCGTGGGTATCCGACAGGTCACGCGCGTACTGGGGCAGACGGCCGTGAGCCCAACGCGTGATGATGGGAAGAAAGTGGCGATACAGCTGTTCGCGTGCGGCATCGTCGTCATCAGCCACCCGCTGCAGCAGAGCTGCCGTCGACTCAAGGGACTGATTCATCAGGTAAACGCAGGGGCGATCACAGATGTTCGAGTATAGGCCGGCTACCATGCTAGCTCAATCCTGTAGCGCAGGCCCTGCGGTCGCACGTCGAAGCTCGCGCCACTCTCCACGGTTCAGCGATCGCCGAGCGTCTCGAAGCTGCTGGTGAAAAGCAGCTGTTCGATGACGGCAAACCCCGCCGAGCCTTCGAGCGCTCGCGTCGAGGCGATCGCCGATCCCTTTCCCTGGTTGATGGTCGCCACCGGCGACACGTCACCGCTGGCGTCGGCCGGAAAGATCCGGTAGCCAAAGTCTCGATTGGTGATGATCAGCTGGCCGTCCTCGGTCACGAGGAGCGACGAGGGATTGACCAGGCCCGTGGCGGGTCCGGCGAGCGTGCGGAGCGGCGCGACGTTGCCGTCGGCCAGGGCGTCGTAGACGGTGACGGCTCTGCTGTCGGTCTGCAATACGTAGAGTTCCTCGGCGTTTCGATCGAGGAATAAATCGGATGGCCGGCTCATCTCCGTGTTGTCCCCGGTGATCGAACGCAGCGGGCGAGCGTCCCCTGAAGCCGTACGGTGAAAGACATAGACCGTCGGGACGTCGCTGTCCTGATCCAGCACATAGAGCTCATCCGCCGTCAGATCGAGAAAGCCGAAGCGCGGAAAGATCAGGTTGAGATTCGGTCCGCCGATCGACCTGAGCGGCCTCACATCCCCCGAAGCGCCACGGGGAAAGACCTTGACGTCCCGACCCAGACGGTCGAACACATAAAGCTCGTCGTTGATCGAGTCGACGATCATTCCGATCGGTGATCGAAACCCCGTCTCCGAGCCCGCGAGGACGCGCAAGGGCGCGGCGTCTCCATCGGCATCCAGCGGGAATACGAGCACGGAATCGTCGCCGACGTTGCTCACGAACACTTCGTCAGCCGCGAGATCGATGGCCACGCCCGCGGGCGCATTGAGCAGGGTTGCCGGACCCTCGATGACCCGCAGTGGCGGGTCGTTTTCGGCGGCATCGTCCGCGAACACCCGGACCTGATTGTCGAAGGGCAGCGCCGTGTAGACCTCAGCACGGGCCGTGATCGCGGCGAGGCAGCAGGAGAGCAGGAACAGTTTGAAGGGGCGCATTGACGTTATTCTGTGGGACCTGATTACACTAATGCCGGTGCGCGCGAAATCGCACATCGCGATCGTGCTGACCGCCCCGGAGGAGTTGCGATGGGGGCAGCTGAAATCCAAGGGTCAGGACCAAGTGCCAGGTCGAACGGGCAAGGGTTGTGCCGGAGGTATTACCTTACCGCTTCACTTAAGAAGGATGCTGGCCAGCGGTACCAATTTTGCGGGACGGAAACAGGTGCTTAGTCGGAATGGTCTTGGGTGTATTCCGGAGACATGGTTTGCACCTTTGATAATCGTCGCCCGAGCAAGGGTTCAAAACTCCGTTTTCCATCCAAGAAAGACGCCTTCGGAATCGTTTTGACCGCGCTTGACAGGCAGTAAAACGATTTTCGACCGGGACGGGCCGTCCGGTCCCCGCTCGGTCAGAGGCTCAGATTCAGGCCATAGCGAAAAATCTTGAGGTTCCCAGCTTTTGTCCGTCTCGACTGTCTTTCCCACGAGGTCCATTGAACGCGCCAGGGCCATCAGGTCGGCGGAATCCAGAGCTCGCTGTGGTGGCTCGAACTGCACCGCGTCTTTCGTATCATTTTCCAGATCAGCTGGCTGAAGTTGCCGTTCGGTTTTTCCGCCAGGCTCAGTCGGTAAAACGCTAGCTGAAGCTTGGCTATCTGAAGCTTCGTCAGGAAGGGAAATTTTCTCTTGACTGACAGGCACCGTTGCACGCGACAAATCCCCAATTTTCGAAGTTTGTTTAGACGCTTGGGTCGAAGTCTTAAGCAGTTGAGAGGCGGACGTCGGAAACGGACGGTCGACAACTCTGAACGACATCGTTACCGCCATACATGCTGATGAGAACAGCACAGCCGACTCGAGTAATCGACGCCTTGGCGCCTCCGGCTCGTAGTCCAGAGCTAGCCGAACTCTGGTCACCAAAGAGTGTTCAGATGCCACAATCGCCAGCCCAACGACCGGCCCCGCAATCTGCTTAAGCTTCGCAAGTGTTGTGACGTAGATTTCGGCGTCACACCCGTGATCCAGCGCACATTCATCCGCGGCGAGCTCAATATCCCTGGTCAGTTGCCTGCGAAGTAACCACACGAGCGGATGAATCCAGAAAACACTGGCGACAAGATGGGCGAACTGCATCCTGATCCAGTCACGTTGACGGATGTGACCCAGTTCATGAGCTAGCACCATTTCGGCTTCTGTTGTGTTGACCTGACTCGTTATTGGAACGATGACGCAGGGCTTGAACCACCCGATGGTTCCGGGAGCGGTTACCTGTGGGCTGGCAAGGATCGACGGAACACTTTGGGAGTGATGTGCCACATGAGTAAGTGCTCTAAGCCATACGGAGTTTGATGGAACTGGGCTGGCGCAGCTTGCCAGCCTTCGAGCGCGAACTACAGGAAGGAAGACGTTTCTCAACGCCAGCGAAGCGGAGATGACCAGGTAGCAGATCACCCACGTTTTGATGCCTGACTCTGGAATCCCGATTCCCATTTCGGGGTATGCGGACACCATCGGGCTCGGCGCTGCTCGTTCGAGCTCAAACACAATGAGATCGCCGATACCCAACATAGCCAGTACTGACGCCGCAAAAACTGCAAAAAGCGCCATTGTTTGGATCATCACCCGGATTTCGGCTCTAGTGACCACAAGGCAGAGCAGGAGGCTGACGCCCGAAATTGCCGTTGTTTTGACGGCCCACTCCAGGATCATCTCTTTTTCGACTTTCGCTTGATCATGGCCATGATTTTCTCAGCCTCACTCTCACTGAGCTCTCGTTCATCGTGCCCCAGCAACCCAATGATCGCGGCGCCTTTAGATCCATCAAAGAATCGGTCAATCAGACGATTCAGTTCCCCCTGGCGGACCTCCTGCCTTGGTGTCAGCACCTCGTAAACCCACTTTTTTCCGTCTTTCCGTCGCCCCAGAACCCCTTTGTCCACCAAGCGATTCACCATCGATCGAACCGCCGAATAGCTTGGCGGCTCGGGCAACTCGCTCATGATGTCCTTTGCAGATACCGAACGACGGGCGTAAACGATCTCGACGATCTGTCGATCTCTGCCACTCAAAAACTGAAGAACACTGTCGATCATAATTTAGTGTTGCATATGTAGCATTTGTTGTATGTTTTGCTACATATGTAACACTTGCCTCCGGAGAGTACAACCATGCGATCGACCATTTTCGTCCTCTTGGCCGCTGCCTGCGGTCACGTCAGCCATGCACAAGAGATTGCTTCGGACCCAGCCTCCAATTGGTATCTTGGACTGGGTCTGACGCAGACTGAACTCGGCATTGAGGGCCTCATAGGACCGCCCTCAAAAGACATTGGCCAATCGATTTTTGTTGGCTATCAGTTCAATGATCAATTTGCCATTGAGGGTGGATTCGACCAATTCGGCTCCCAAGGTTGGTGGAGCCCCGTCGGGCGGGAGTTTGGTATTGCTGAAGCCCGGGGAGTCAGCCTTGCAGGTGTAGGCCGGTATCCGTTGACGACTTCGTGGACTGCGTTCGCAAAGTTCGGTGTGACGCACTTTCGGACAGAAGTAACGGGTGGGACTGCGTTTGGCCCCGTAGGCGAAAGGTCATCAGGTAATGAACCCTTTCTTGGACTGGGGGTCGAGTACCAGGCAACAAAGAATTTGGGTTTTTATGGCGAGTATCAACAATCAGCGCAGTGGAATAAGTTGACTGTCGGCGGGACGTTTCGCTTCGATTAGCCAAACTGGCTGGAATCCTGGGACAGAATCTTAGAGGGCAGGACCAAGTGCCTTCCCGAACTGCAACTTGGCCCTGCCTCTCTTTCGGCTCCCAAAACGAAGCCGGTCCTGACGGGATAGGCCGAAACCTAAAGAACTCTGCCAAGCGTTTCGGTCGGAGGGTAGTGCTCCGCTCAGGACCAGCTTCCAGGTTCGAAAACGCTTCGATGGAGAAAAGTACCAACGTCTAGTTTGACTGACGTCGGCTGTGTCAGACGCTCACGTTTCTCGAGGTGAACCGCGTCAGCTTTTCCGGAGACTTTAAGGCCCTTGGACCCCTGAGATACATCAGCTTGGGTTTTTTCGATCAGTCTTTCGTAAGCTGTCTCCGCGGTGCGAACTACCCGACGGTCAGATCAAAACCGTTGAGTCCAATAAACAACCCGCTAATGTGGATCGAGATGATTGAGAAATTGTCCGTGGCGGTGTAGTCGATGCGATGTCCGTCAGAGGTTTCCAGGCTGATGCGTTGATCGGCAATTTGCGAGGCTGAGGAAATGGACACTTTCCCAGGCCATTGCGCGGTGATTTCGGCGGCCTGGGACATCGCAGCCTCATCCTGAGCTTTCGCCGCCGGCAGACCGTCTTCGATCTCCTTGTTCCTGGCGACGAGCTTGTTTTCTTCGACAGGCTGCTCGCGCAAAAGGCCGCACTGTTGGTCTCGAAGCGCCGCGCTGTGTCCGTGTTTGAGCACCGTTTTGTTCTTATACGACAGTTCACAGGCCTCGCCATGGATGGTCGACCCATCCGCCACACGAATCATCGTTGGCGCTTTGCAGTACTCAATCCTCTGACCAACAAGCTGACGCAATGCCTCGTCAAGTACAAACTCTGGCGCATCACCTGAAGCAGCGAGACGAGCTCTGCGTGCGTCGGCTTCTGCTTCATCTTTGATCTGCCCGGGCCAGTCGGCGGCCTGCCGCGCCAACCAGGTGGCTACCTGATCGGCTGCCACCTTCGAGCCTTCCTCTGCTTCGATCACACCGTCACCCAAACCCCCGATTGCTGCGGCGAACGTAGCGGCACAGGCGTAGCTCAACATGCCGCCACGCGGTGTGAGTTCGACCAGAAAGTCGAGTTCCGGTCGGCGGGGCACCACAAACTCCGCGTTCACCTCCGAGGTAACGGCGTCGCAAATGGCCTCGAAACCACTGGCTTCGCCGAGATAGCTCGCCGGCAGCCAGCCCTCAAGCGTTTCCCAGGTCCAATCGTCATCCAGCGCCGCAGCTTCCCCGAGCTCGGCGTAACGCGCTGTCACCTCATTTGGCCGCGGGAGCGCGCCACTGCTCAGCATGACGAAAATCGAATCAGCCATCAGCAAGCCCCAGCCGAGCGATCAGAGTTCGACCGTTCCCGCCAGGCCCCCTGCAACAGATCGATCTTTGCCTGGAGGGAACCCGTGTCGATCACTTTCATTACATCCACAAAATTCGGGGTCGGGTTTTTCATTGTCGCATTTCTTCCATCTGCGGCGATCGATGCAGTATCGCGAGATCTAACCCAGACTCCCTCGCGACGGTTGAAGTGGCGATGCAAGATTTGACCCCGACAGCCACACTTGTCCTTGAAAGACCTCCGGCTCGGCACTTGCTCCTAGCCCCTGGCTTTGGGGCAAGTTGTCGACTATCGTGGCATCGTGCAATTCAGCGACCTAACACTGGTCTCATTTGCTAGCGGGTAGGCTTATGTCAACGCCATAGACGAGGGGCATTACGGGTCTCTTCCGATTGAGAGCGTCCAGTGAGATGCTGTCCGATATCGGCTCTGAATCGCTTGAGTTAGGCGTACGCGAAGACTCTGTCAGGATCGACAATCAGTATGGATATGCTCCCAGCGCAATGAGTCTAGAAAATGCAAAGCTTTGCGCCGCGATTGGCGCCGCTGTTATTGCAAGCTGCGCCGTCGACGCCCAATCTCAAGTTGCTGTGCCCGAAGTTCCCGGGCAGGGTCTGAGAGTTGATGGTACTGAACAAGGGGAAAGGTTTGGTGCTAGTGCCTCGGGTATCGGCGACTTTAACGGAGATGGCTTCGCCGACTTTGCCGTAGGGTCGGTTCAACGCGTGACTATAAGTGGTCTACCGGCAAGGAAAGCCCAGGTTTTGTTCGGGGGCAGAGGGTCTGCGCCTGTTTTTTCCGACAACCTCAGCGGACGAGGTTTTACAATCTTCAATTCTGACAATCCAGGATACATCGGACGATCAGTCTCAGGAGCAGGCGACATCAACGGTGACGGATTTTCAGATCTCATCGTTTCCGCGAACATTGTAGAACCCTCAGTATCCAACGAGCGTGGCGCTTTCGTTGTTTTTGGCAACTCGGGCGAAACTGATGTCAATTTGGCCGACCTGAACGGTGGGGGCTTCCGCATCGACGTCACAGATATGCCATCCACCGAGGGGCTGAAGGTTTCTGGGGTCGGCGATATTAATGGCGATGGCTTGGACGATATCGCAATAGGTTTTCCAAAAGCCGAAGGCGCAACTGCACTAGTTTCAGGTCGAGCCTATGTCGTCTTTGGCAGCACCGCTTCGGAAACCATCGACGTTCAAAACCTGGGGTTACGAGGATTTGCAATCGGCGGCGCAAACGAAGGCGACCAGCTCGGTTATTCCATTTCCGGTGCTGGGGACGTCAATGGTGATGGTTTTGACGACATCATCATAGGCTTGCCGACCTATGCTCGTGAAGGCACGAGTGGTTCGGGGAAAGCGGTCGTGGTGTTTGGCGACAACTCCAATGATTTCATTGATATCACTAATCTGGGTGATCGAGGGTTCCAGATGCTGGGCGTTGCGAGCGAAGACTTTGTTGGTATTGAGGTTGACGGACTCGGAGACGTTAACGGCGACGGGTTTGCAGACGTGGGGATTGGATCAATCCTCCGATTCGGCAATCAGCGTATTATTCCTGAGGCCTATATCGTTTACGGGCAGTCTGCACCGTCCGATATCGATTTCGCCAATGCTAGTCCGGCTTGGTTCCGTATCTTGGGCACCGATGAAGACACGTACTTCGGTCGAAGAATTTCTGCGGCGGGAGACGTTAATGGCGACGGTTTAGGAGATATCATGATTGGCGCTGAACGTGCTCGGTCCGGTAGCGATCGCACGGGCAAAGCATTTGTTATTTACGGCGCAACCCGCAGTAGTGATCTTGACCTTGCTGTTGAGACTGACGTGGGTTTCATGTTTACCGGCGAAACCAACAGTCTCTTTGGTTGCCAAGTCTCTGCCGCTGGTGACATCAACGGTGATGGCCTAAATGATTTAGTGATTGGCGCCCTCGGTATTCAAAACGGGACCAACACTTCAGCCGGGGCGGTTTTCATCCCCTACAACATTAACGATCAGTCAGTTTCGGGGCAGTACCTTCTGCGGACCGGATCGGGTGATGCTCCGAAACAAGGCGTAGGCTCGCTGGGGAATCGCAGCAATCATGGTTTTCCCGAGGCTGATATTTGGATCAATTTTGATGACGGTAGCGCGGGCTCTGGGACAGCGTCGACGACCATAGTTACGCTCTTTAGAAATCTAGACAAGGCTTTAAAGGGGGGCGAAGGAAAACAATGGAAAATCGATACCGATAGACTGAATTGGACTAGTCTCGATGTAGAAATCCGCTTGAAAAACGATGAATCATCAAACGTCCCCCCGTCATCGCTGGCCGTGCACTTTTCTCCGGACGGCCAAAGTCCGTTTTCGCCGTTGGATAGCGTAATTGACCTCGATCGGAGAACAATATCTGCCCAGCTAAGCGCCACCGGATATCTGCGAGTTCGCGTCAAGGATCCGGTATTTACGAATGGATTTGAGTTTCAGCAATAGTTCTCGGAAATTTGGTCGCTGATGCGAGTCCGTCTAATCACTCCCGGCTTCAGGCTTGGATAAATGGCCAGGCACAGCTGGCTGAACGCTTCCGCAATCGTCAAACAAGCTTTTCCAGCGGCAGGCGCGCTTTGATCATTGCCCGGTATTGCTGAGCAAGGTTGAAAAAGCCTTCGCCGGTAGGATGCATCTCATCGAACCATAGATTTTCGTCTGTAAGGCTTCCCCGGAAATCGACAAAGAAGAACTGATCGGTAAATTCTGCTTTCAGTTCGTCAAGCACCCTGGACTTGAACTCATCCACGAGGCGTTTCGCAAACTGCCTTTGCTCATTGATATGTTCCAAACTTCCCCTGATGTGCGTGCCGATCCAGTCTCCTACCGATCGTTTGAGCAAAGCGGCCAGCCCCAGATTGCCTACGGTTAATTCCCCTGGCTGGCCCAGTTTCAGCGGGTAGTCATACGTGTGGCCGATAAAGATGGACTCTGGATTTGCTTCCAGGAAGCCATTGATGAACACGCGATAGGCAGCAAGAATTTCCTCATAGCGACCTGAGTTGACCACCAGGGCCACGGCTTCATCTACCGACAGAGCGGATTGGCCCTCAAACAATTCCGCAAGAAAATCATCGACAAAGTCGTTTCCCCCCGCACTGATCAGTACAAGGTCAAACTTGAAACCTTTGTACCACTTCTTAAGTTTGGCGACTTTCTCCGCGGTAAACATCTCGGTTGCGAGGGCGCCGCTTGATTCATCTCGGAAAAACAGGCCTCCTCGGCCGAAAAGCGGAACTCCTTGCGCCTCTTCCTCGGGGGAAGGAAACACCAGCCAGTCGAGCAGATTCATCGTAAGGGGAGTGGAGAACCAGGAGTCTCCCTCACAGAATATGATTGGCGTGTGTTCGAGCATATTGCGACGATCCAGCTCGCGGTAGATCTCTTTGAACCGACCCCGAAGGGGAAGCAGAACGGATTGTCTTGTGGACATGATGTTTCCTCCTAAACAGACCTATTTGAATGCCGCGAAGTCACCCAGTAAACCTCAAATTCTGAGCGAGGCCATGAGGTGCATGTTCAATTAGGGTTGGTCGGCTCTTCGCCGGGTTGCTCCGAGCATATTTCGCCGAAGCCAAGTAGTTGAACCGGGTTCTGATCAGCTCCTGCGCGGGAGGGTGACTGACTAGAACGTGTGTTGACTTCAAGATATCCGCAGTCTTCACACCATCGCCTGCGACGGTCGCCAATGTCCGGCGGCGGATTAATGCAGTCCTTGTTCCCCTTGCCCGGATCAGTCCCGCCACCCAGCTGGCCGTTTCCGTCGGGCCCATCTGGGCCTTCCTGCTCCTCATGGTTTGGCAAAGTTTCGGTTGTTGGATCATCGTCGCCCGCTGTCTGTGCAGACGAAGCGGGTGAAAAAATGAGCGCCAATGTAAGTGTCAGGAAAGCGCCGACGACGTCCAGCGTTGTGCTTCTATTCATGGTCCCTCCCAGGTGTCGCAGTTTGGTCCGGTTTTATGAGCCAGACAAAACAGCGAGCTCAGCTTCCAACCATGGTTTTCTTGATCTCCTTCAATGAACGATTCCAGCGCTACCCGACGGATAACCTGGTCAACGACAAAATCCAGGTACACGGTATGCGACTCTCCAGCTTCAAGCACGAGATCGTCCCTCTCTTTCACTTGATAGTCGGGGCGATCATCGTCCTTGTAGCCCCACATGAATCGATCATATTCAGGCCACTCGAGGCGCGACCGGTTTTCAAAGTAAAGAAGCGCGTTATCCTTCATGACGGCGTCAATGGGAATTGGGTCGACAGTCCTCAATATGTGCTTGTGGCGTTTTACTCTGAGCGCCCGGCGCCCGGTATTGGTAATTTTCACCTCGGCCCTTAGCCATCGGGCAGGGTTTGATGCCGGATCATTTGAGTCGAAGTCTCCATAATGGAAAGTGTGGCTGAGATTGGCATTGGGTCGAGTGAGTCCCTGCGCAATAAACCATATGGCGCTCGCAACGATTGCCGATGAAGTGAGAATCGATTGCAGCGATTTGAGTAGCGGGACTGAGCTGCTCCGATTGCTCATTCCTGGATAGCATAGGCGGCGCGATGGTCCTGCATACTCACCTCTCGAGCATAAGAAATTAACGGCTTATGTTGAGTGGTGTGAGGTGCGAGGTTTTTCTCTCACCTCGGGTAGCGTTTGCCCCGACTCAGTAGACCGCTTAGGCGGTGGACCGCAACCGTGTACGCATCACTGAGTCGAACAGCAGCCTGAAAACCCTAACGTTCTTGCTCGAAACCTCTTCGGAGAATACCTGCTCAAAGTCGGCCACGTTTGAACAGAGACTCCTCGCAATCTTCGCGGGGCTTTGGCCGACGGAGTCCAACTCCGGAGCCTTGTCGAACAGCTCTTCCAGGCATCGACGCGCAAGACCCATGCGCCGAAGGTGATCCTGGATTCGGAACAGGCATACTTGACCGGCGATTATCACCGCGTAGCCGACCGGAAAGCGCACCAACTCTTTGGTCTCATGGCCGGGCACCACGGTGCGGAATTGAAAAATACGCGCGTCGCCCCGCAATACCTCACGCTCCTCAGGCCCGGAAATTCTCACCAGTTCGGCTATCGCGGCCTGGAAGGTCTCGACCTGACGCTTTTCGACAAAATTGAGCTTGTCGAGCGTATCTTCCCCGAGTTCGAGCGCTTCTATGCGCCCGAGATCAAGCCCGAGACGCCTTCTGCTGAACGACTGGAAGCGGCTGCCATAGGTGCATGCAGCAATCGCCCAAGTGACCCTGAACATGCCTGACCATGACCAGTGCCGGAACAGGTTCATCCACCCGCGGTTGTCGAGATGGTCGTATTCGTCCTCCAGGCTGAGGTCGAGGTAGACGTTCTCCATCAGCTGTATCAGCGAATTGCAAAAGAAAAACCCCTGGCGAAGCTCCTCGCCGTCCGACGGGAGCTGCAGTGGCAACGCGCTTGGCGTGCCGGTATCCAAGTCGTTCCATTCGGGATAGAACTGTGGAACCAGAAATGCCAGCTCATCTGAGCAGCGGAGGCGCTCGAAAAGCGCGTCGAGCGTGCCGGCGTGATTGGTAAAGGCGGATGAACTGGCGGTTGGTGGTGGGTGCCAGTGGTCACTTAGCGCCTGGAACAGCGGCTCATTATTAAACGTGTCTTTCCCCTCGATGATGTAGGCCACGGGACCAAAAACGATGTTGCCGACGTGAACTCCCAATCGCCGATAGCTCTCGAACTGCGATTCGTCGAAGAACTGATCTGCAGTTGACTGATGCGGGAAGGAAGGATGCTCGGCCGCATAGTTGATAACGTCCTCAGGCTCATCTCCAGTCAGGCTCGCCTTGATATAGACGAGCGTCCCCTCGCTCCCATCTGCATAGGCAATCCGGCCGACAGCGCAATGGCAGTCACTGAAGCCGGCTTCGGATCGATTGCCGATTTCTTTCGTCTGAATCCGGATGTCGGCCCCGAAATCGGCACGGCATTTCCTGATCGCGTTGCCGAGGTCTTCGAACTCGAGATCCGGGTCTGCGCCCGCATCGCACGCGACGATAAATCTGCACTGTCTTCTTACCAGCTCATAGATCCCGAGGTTCTCGAAGTGTCCGCCATCCGATACGTAAACGAAATTCCGATCGTCGCTGGCGATTCCAAACAGCTCTTGGTAAAGCCCGTAGAGTGAGAGTAGCGGCCCGGACCGTCCATGTTTCTTTTTACTGCCGGGGTTTCCCAGCCACCGGCCAAGCCGCACGTTGAATACCGTCATCAGAAAGGCGAAGGCGGTCGACGTTCGAAATCCCATGTTCGGACTTGCAGCAGCTCCAGAGACCGTCATGGCATCGCCGAGCTGCAACGGTGTGGGATCTGCGGCGTAATACTTGGTTTTTCGAAAGTGGTCTTCGTTGCCCGAACCGGTGTAGCCGCAGTAGAGCGGACTCATGAGAAACGAAGCAGCCTTTCGTTGCTGCCAAGCCAGGTCGTTGCCGCCGGACAGGTTGATCGCGCCATTGATCAGATGGTACGGCGCCGCCGCGTCGTATGAGGAGCCCTCCGCGAGCTTCGCCAACTCTATGTCGTCGCCCTGATAGAAACCCGTCAACCTATTGAAGCTAGCGGAGCGCTTTGCGGTTTCTACGGAGGCACCGAGATAGGCCCTCACCAGGCGATTCCGGTAGAAGCTGTGCATGGAGAACTGATTGATGTCAATTCGCCACGATACAAATACCGCGATAAGTGCCAGAAGCGCCAGCGCGGCCGCCACCCGGCCAATCTCATTGCTCTCATCAATCAGGTCAAGATGCGCGGACCAGAGTGCCGACCGAGCCGTGGTCAGCCTGGCGCGTGCTGAGTCCTTTGCGATTTTATCCTTAATTGGGTGACAACCCTCACACTTCAGCGCCGGGTCGCGCGCGGACTCTTCGTACCGCAGAACGGCCGACTGATAAGTGTTGAATGGGACGTCAGACCATTTCGCCATCCCGAAATGCAGCGCATTGGACAGCAGCATGATAAGTCCGATGCCAAACACATAGGGCGCGACCGCGGCGGCCATTGCCTTATAAGTGCCACCACCTTCCGCGCGCGCCTTTCTCCCGGCGAAGATGCCGCCGATGGTGGCGAGCAACCATCCTGAAACCAGCGCCGACTTCACCGTCACGGAGAGCAGATCGATCAGAAAAGGGGCGACAACCACCATCCCAAAGAGCGCCAGCCAGCCGATCGCAAAGATCATCAGCCAGGCGCCGATCACGCTGAGCCATTCGCGCGTGAAATCCTCAGCGATTGTCGAAAGCACTCCCGTGTGCAGGACGGCCAGCAGAAAGAGCCAGGCGAATAGCAAGGGTGGGCCGACCGTGACCTGCAGGATCTGCTGATCAGGGATGAGATGCTGGCCTAGGAGCTGAAGCAACGGTCCGGCGACCGCGCCGGCCAACGCCGCGCCGACGATGAATTGGAAACACTTCAGTGCACTCCACCGAGACCGATTGAACAAGGCGGCAAGGAGAATCGCACCCCAGACCGATGCGTTTATGAATGCAACCCAGCCAGCCCATGTCCAGGCGCTTTCGTGCGCAGTGAAATAGCTGGGTAGCCCCATATCCGGCAGGATTGGGGAATGGCCTGGGCTGGCAATTTCAGCCAACCAAAGTGACGCGCCCAAGGCGAGGAGAAGTAGCGGAAGTATCGCAAATGCCAGCAGCCCCCGTTTTCCGTTCCCATGACTATTGAGGCGCAACCATTCCGGAATTTTTTGACTTGTTCCTTCTTTCTTTTGGTCGTTGCGGGCGGTTTTTGTGTCGTCGGTCTGAGATATGGCGGCGAGGTTGCAACCAATGAAATACCCAGGAAGCAGGGATAGGAGCACTGAACCTGCAATGAGCCAAAGATAGGCATTCGAGCCGTTCAAGCTGGCGAGCACGCTCGCAGACAGGCGGGGAATGAGCAGCAGCACTCCGCCAGTCGCCACGAGAATGATTAGGTTAAGAAGGAGATTACGTAAATAGGTTGCAACCGCTGACCAGGTGTCGGCACTAAGCAGACCGACCTTCGGGGTCAGGTAGTTGCTGTAGCGCCGCAGAAAAGCGATCGAGTCGTCTGGCCTGAAGTCCTTTTTACCCGTGTCGTCAGCCGCCTGATCGGATGCGGGCGCGATAGCGGCTTCGACGTCGACGATCGGAGCGTCACATTTACACTGCCGATGAAGGCGGGCCGTGAGCCAAGATCCGATATAGCCACCGCCAGAGACAGTCGAAAGGTAGTCGAACCGACGTAGCATCTGTTTTCCGGCCAGCGCCTGGAGGATGCCGAGATTGAAGGTGGCGCTTCTGATCCCGCCGCCGGAAAACGCCAGGCCAGAAAGGCTGTTTCTGACATATGAAAAACGGTCGGCCGAGCTCTCGCTCTCGAGAGTTTCACCTCCGGGTGCCGCGGCCTCTTTTTCCTGCTTCGAGCCCTCGGCGGGCTTTGAGGTTGACTCTTTCTCCTTGTCGTCAGGCTGCGCAGCTTCTGGATCCAGACTCTTTCTGAGGTTCTGGCGTCGCTTGAAAATTAACTTGGTTTCGTCCGGCTGAACGGTATTTAGAAAAGTCTTTGTCACTGGTGCCCCCAAGGCTGCCCATTTCGCCTGATTGGTCTCCGATTTCCAGACAACCGAAATCTCGGAACATAAGGCATTCCGTCCAAACAGTGCGCGAGTGTCGCAAAACCTCTCATGCATGACGAGGCGACCGACGCTCCGGAACCGGCCGAACCAAGCCAGCAGGTGGGAGAAAGCCGGCGGGGTATGCACTCTCTCCTCAAGGTGTATCTGTAAGTTTGGAGTAGGTCATGCATAGATCCAATGTGCTGCGGACGGGCGTCGGTTTTCTGGTGTCCTTTGGGATCATGGGGTGTGTTTCGACGACCCGGGTCGGCTCCCATGGCAGGATCGGAGACTCTCACGTCATGCTCACTACGGCCGATGTTCGAAGCACTATGAGCAACAGGCGTCCTGATGGCGAAGAGGGCGCAACGGTCCTTTGTGCGGAGCCCAGCCCTGACCTGGCACGGGCTGTTTCAACGACGTTCTCGGTAGGCTTGAGTATTCCGGAAGGAGTCACTCCAGAAGTGGCCGCGGCCGTGACTGCGGCGAGAGCGGAAAGTATGGCACAGCTCGGCGAACGGCTTGCCGCGATTCAGCTCCTTCGTGACGCGCTGTATCGATCCTGCGTTGCGAGGACTATACCTTGTCTGATGACCGCATAGATCGACTGCTCGACTACACGAAGTTTCATATCGGGGTTTACCTTTCCAGTGGGGGAGGATTGCTCGCGCTACTCGGTGCAGCCTCGGATCCGGATAACGAACAATTAGTTGCAATTCTAGGCGACAAACCGGTGTTATTGCTCTGGGCGACAGTATTGATGGCTTTCGCAGGCTTATGCGGTGGCGTCGTCGCGAGCACCTGCACTCAATGCGAGTCGTTCTCCGATGTATGGAACGAGCTACACGGCCCGTTCGATCTTCCATTGATGAAGGGAAGGCATTTGGCTGCGATGGAGCACGTCACATTCTGGCTCAGTTTTGCGATCGCTGCGGTTTGCGTGCTAAACGGATGCCTAATTTCGTTGGGCAATCCTATATTGCGCTCAATCAGTCGGCTGCGTGTCGGTCCAAGCGCTTGGTAGACTGGCGGAGACCAGACTTTTGGATCCTTAGCGAACTTGGATTTACAGGTGAAGTTGATAGTTCCAGCCCTTGTCCTGCATGTTGCGAGCCTCGCTCACGATGTTGAGCCGACGGGCAACCTATTCGGCTTTTTTGATAAAACGCGTTTCCTTGCTGCTACGGAAGCGAACGTCGTCAGCGGGCGGTATTTCGACAATCGAGTGACACCTGATCCGGTACAGACCCTTGACGTCGAACTCCGTCCCATCCCGCCCTCACAGCTGAACTTTCAGATTTGGAGCAGGCTCTACCCCAGCCATGAGGAGAAGGCGGAGCTGTCTGTCGATGGGAGAACCAACCTGGATATTCGTCACCTGCCCGGTCCCGTGTATGGGATGGGAGTCGAGGTGCTTTTGAGCCCGTCCGTGCCGCCGTCGAAAATTACACTGACAGCAGTTCGAAGCGGCAGTTCGGTGGGTGAAATCAGTATCGATACCGGACCGCTCTTTCTCCCAGAGGGCCGTTTCTTGGGCGTCTGGTCAAAAATCCCGTTCGACACGTTACAAATCAGAGAAGCTACCGATGGAGGTGAGCGAGATTTCTTTGGCGCCGTGTTTGCTACACAGAAAAGGCCGCCTGTCGACCAGCGCAAATTAGTCCCTGCAGATGCTTTTAGGGAAAGGCAGTTCGGTCTTGATGTATCGCTCAACGGAAACCGTCTGCTTGTCGGGTCAATGGCGTTGGACCCGAGTGACGACAAAGGTGTGGCCTATATTTTGGAACGAGGCCCCAACCGGAACTGGCGTGAGGTGGGTTTCCTTATTCCACGACTTGGAGGTGAAGCCCTCGATGCGGGTCGGGAAATGGCCCTCGGTCCAAACTGGGCATTGATATCCTCCATTGTCTACTCTCAACCAAATTTCGTGCAGTCTGCGCGCCTATTCGCATTCAATCGCGATGATCGTGGCGTGTGGCAGCAATCGCAGCAACTACTGGGACACGATTCTGACGACCAGGATATATTCGGAGTTGTGATGGAAACCGAGAACAATCGTGCCCTTATCGGGGCGCCAGCCTCCATCGCTGAAGACGGAAGGTCCGGAGCTGCATACATTTTTGAACGCACTGATCACGGGCAGTGGGTCGAAGTAGTAAAGCTTATACCTCCGGAGTCAGACGGCATACGTGGTTTCGGATCTCAACTGTCGCTGAACGGAGATCGCGCAGTCGTGATCAGTTCAGGAGGGCCAGGATCGAGTGAGCGGGGTTTTGTCTTTGATCGAATGCCAGACGGTACCTGGATGTATATGGAGACGTTGGAACTGCCGCTCGATTCTACCTGCTCTTCAGGAGATTTAGCGGTCTCGGAAGACTGGTTGTTTATCGGCTGTTCGCGCACGCAATCTCTTTCCGGCTTCACGGGTTTTGTTGACGTTTACAAGCGACAGGAAAGTAATCAATGGGTGGAATCTCAGACCCTTAGACCGTCCGCCGAATCCAGGCGGTTTGGAGCCTCTATTGATCTTGCCGATGATCAGGTTTTGATCGGAGCCTCTTCGTCCGTCGATGGAGGTGCTGCATTCGTTTTTGACCTGATGGACGACGGCCGCTGGCATCAGTCTGCCAAATACCAGCCTGTCGATGGCGACCGGGGGAAGAACGCTGGCGCGACGATCGCCATGTCGTCCACTCTGGTTGTAACAGGTGCGCCCAGTGATAGCGATCGAGGAACGCGATCGGGCGCTGTTTACGTCTTCGAACGTGGACTGATTTTCGGAAATGGATTCGAGGAATTCTAAATATCGGTCGTGAAGCGCGGCCAACGTTATTCGAATCCGCTGGGCTCGCTGGGGACCGAGCATCGTTGCACCCGGGAGTACCATCGCCCTGGCTGCGGCTTCGCAGGCCTGAATCGCCTTGCAAGCTCTATGACCTGGGTCTCAGACCACGACAAGCTCAAGGAATGGATCTGCAACGAATATGGTGAAAGCGATATAAGAGACGGTTGCCTGAACATGCCGATGGTTATCCCGACAACCGGGTCAATCCGACTCATATGAAACTGTCTCCAGAAAACTCGGTTCAAACCTTTGCTTGGATATAGTTCGCCGCGTAAAGCTACTCAAAACTGAGTCGACCAAGAGCGAATCGTTGATCGGTCGCCGCTAATTTGCTGATTAGAAAAACTCATCAGGCAGACTCGTGTATCAGCCTTCGTTGTTGTCGGTCCGTCTGAGGCGATCGAGAATCGACTTGGCCCCTTCCTTAAGCTCTCTGCCTGTTTCGGCAGCGTCTTCCAGCTTAATGCCAAGTTTTTCCAGAACCCGGTTGACGCTTTCGCCAATCGCATCCCACAGTGCCGAGGCCACAAGGGACGACTGGAATTCGAATTGGGACTCGTTCACCACCATGCCGAACCGCAGAGGAAAGTCGCCGTCCAGACCGTTGACGAAGCGAGTGAGTGGGGCGGCGGCGACCCGGGCCAGCTTACCGGTACCTTCGGGCGCTTCGATCTCGACGCCTTCGAAGTCGAGTTGCCAGTCCATGTCGATACTGACGTTATCGTCGATTTGCCATTCATCCTCGACGTCGACATTGACGCTGCCACTCTTGAACCACGCCAGGAGGCCACCAGTGATAGAACCCAGTTGGGCGACTGGAATGTCGTCGGCTTGCCAGCTGGTTCGGCGCCCATCAGCAATTTCGGACGACGTAATGCGAAATGGTGCTCCGGCAATGGCACCGGTGGAATTGGAGCGAAACAGCACGTCGAACAACGCATAGCGGGAGCGCAGCGGCTCGATCACGACGCTGTTCGCTTCAACGGGAAATTGGAATCGATTGCCGTCTTTGTTGCTGCCAGACAGATTCAGTCGTGTATCGGTCAGCTCCAGCCGATCGATGATGAAATGGCGGCGTGGTCGTTCGGTTTCGTCGCGTTCGCGCTGATCCGAAGCCGGGCGCAGAGTCGAGACTCGGCCCTCCAAACCGGCCACAGCAGCTTCTTCGAAACGCACATTACCGAGTATTGAGGTGAGCTGAAGATCGACCGTCAACCGATCGGCCTTGAGATCAAAGTTGTTCGTTGGATGGCCGCTCCGTTGCAGGCGACAATCCTCGACGTTGACACGGCCGGCAAACAGCGAGCCGTCGATGTTGTCGCATTCGGCGGCGATGCCGCTGCGTTGTTCGGTCTGGTCGAAGACATAGCGCACGACGTCTGAGAAGAAGAACTGGTTGGCAATCGCCATGCCCATGACAACGGCTGCTGCGACGCCGAACAGCAGGTACATGACTGTGCGGACGCCCCTTTTCAGCCACGGCGGCGACGAACCCGCGCTGGAGACCGTCACCCCGAACAGCGATGCAATGGCCGCTATGAGTGCGCCCACGAGGTCAACAACCAGTACGATAACTGGTGTGATGAGGGCAGTCGCCAGTTCGGCGAAGATGATAATTAATGCTTCCAATGGTCTAGCAGGTCCTTGCAGGACGACGAGACTCGCGGTCGATCACGCCGCCCGCCTCCGGCATCGGTGTACGGGGCGCATTAGACTGTAGTGTAATGGACCAATGCGACGGCAGACCAGGTGGCCGGCAACCTGGGAATGGGTTGATCAATGTTCCTAAGAAGTCTTCCTGCCCGCGGCCAGAAAGTTAGCCTGACTCCTTTACTCGCATAAAGCGTAGCTCGATATACTCAACCGCCGCATAAACAGAAAATACGAACGAGCATGCCACGTCTCGCAGAACTTAAACGCCGCAATGTGTTTCGCGTTGGGGCTGCATACGCAGTCATTGGGTGGCTGGTCGCACAGCTTGCCGAGTTTGCCTTCTCAGCTTTTGAGGCTCCAGCTTGGGTGTTGAAGGCGTTTGTGGTGGTTCTGCTGCTGGGTCTGCCGATCGCACTGATCCTCGCATGGGCATTTGAATTGACCCCTGAAGGCGTGAAGCGGGAAAAGGACGTAGATCGCAGCAATTTCCCGACAGCGACATCGGGACGCAAACTCAACTTGGTTATCATCGGCGCGCTTGTGGTGGCGCTGGCCTATTTCGTCTGGCAAAGGCAGGCGCTGCAGGAACCATCGTCAATTGCTGCGAGCACGGATACAGCGAGCAAACGCTCGGTTGCTGTCTTGCCGTTTGTAAATATGTCGGCGGATCAGGAGCAGGAGTGGTTTGCAGCCGGTCTGACGGAAGAAATACTGAATTCGCTTGTGAAGACACCAGACCTGTTGGTCGCAGCGCGCACCTCGTCTTTCAATTTTAAGGAATCGACCGCGTCCATTTCGGATATCGCTGAAACGCTCGGTGTGGATCATATTCTGGAGGGGTCCGTCCGGCGTGGTCGTGACTCTCTGCGCGTCACGGCACAACTGAGTCGAGCGGTTGATGGCTTCAACCTCTGGTCAGAAACCTATGATCGTCCGCTGGACGACGCAATCCTTGTGCAGGAAGACATTGCCGTGCAGATCGCTACTGCGCTTGAAACCGCACTTGATCCCGTCGCGTTAAGGGCAATGATGTCCGCCGGCACGAGTTCCGTGGCTGCCTACAACGCTTACCTGGCCGGCGTCGGCTTACTTCGCGAAGCGGGTGGCGCGGCGCGGATCGAAGCGCGGCTGCAAGGTCGCGATGAGCTGTTGCGTGCGATCGAACTAGACCCAGAATTTGCCGAAGCTCATTTTCGACTCAGCGGTTTCTGGAACACGGAAATGTCGCGCAACCAATTCACCAGCGGCCTGACGGGCCTCAGCCGCGACGAGATCCGCCCTGAGCGCGACAAGCACCTGGAACTCGCCATACGTCATCAAACCGATGAGATTGAGCAGGTCCATTACCGCGCTATTCGGGCGCGGAGTTCTTACGATTTCCAGCGAGCCCTTCGGCTCTTTTCTGAGTACCACAGCCTCAGGCCCAACGGCGACAGTGGACAGTATTTGACTCTTGATTTACTCACAGCGCTGGGGCGGCATCATGAGGCTACGGAGCGTGTTCGCGAGCTTCTACAAGAAAGAGAGTTCTCTGAAGATGTCGCTAACGACGCTCTCTTTGGGCTGCGAACTGTAGAGGATTCTGAGCTGATGCGAGAGGTCGCCAATAGAGCCGTCAAGGAGTTTGGCGATAACGGAGTGGACATTCTTTATCAGTCTCACCGTTTGCTGCTTTGGGCAGGTGACATAGAGGGCGCGGCCGAGCTTATCCCCCGCATCAAAAACAGCAACCTGCCTTCGCGAAACCAGGATTTCGCCGAGCTTCGGCAGCTGTGCGCTGAGCAACGTATCTCTGACGCCGAGGCGGTCCTCCAGCGCATGAGCGAATCGTTCGCCGACGACCCCAGGTTCTGGCATGGGCTTCATATGATGGGGCGCATCGATCAAGCGAATCAATACTTGATGCCCTATGACGATGCCGAGGACTTCGAAGCGCTCGCCGAGATGCTGCCGTACCCGCATTTCGACCCCAAGCCATTCCGCAAGTTTATGACGCGAATGCAAGGGCAAGGTCTTGAGGATCGTGTCGTTCTCGGCTTGCCTTTTCGCTGCGATCGCTAGCCAGCAGAACAGATTGCATTAGCTCTGGGTTTACCTGTCCGAGAGTTTAGGACAGGTCTCCTGGCGGCGCGCCCATGCAACCTGTGTTTCGTTTTCGCCGAAGGTAAACACATCCTCCATGTAGGCGACGGTGTGTTCGGGCACGACGAGCGCTCTGCCCACGGAGTCAACGGCATGTTGATGCGCGGCAAACTCTGCCGATAGGCGATCAATCGCTGTCTGGTCTCTGTCCGCTTCAGCCAACGCCATTCGAATCCGCTGGGCTCGCCGGGGACCCATCATCGTTGCACCCGGAAGCTCCATCGCTCTCGCTGCGGCTTCGCAGGCCTGAATCGTTTCGTTGCTGAAGGGCGGCTGACAGAGCGACTCGCCGGGTTCTCGGCCCAGGCGTAGCAGTTGCGTGAGCAGCATAAACGTTGACGGGAAGGAGTTGACGGTCGCTGCCCGAAGCCCCTCAGGCTCATCGTCGAGCGGCGCGGGCATCCATTTGTCCAGGAGACGCCGCTCCGCTTGGTAAACAGGCTCAAGGCCTAAGTCGAACGAATGGGCCTCGCGAGTCTCGAGGAGCAGCCTGATGGCACTGTCACGGTCTTTCTCTTTGAGGTGCGCCGACGCTGCGATCAGCGCCCCCGCGGCATTAGCTGGATAGTGGGCCTGCAGTGCCGCGGCATGATTCAACTGGCAGGCGGTCGGCGTTGTCGCAACTACGCATGCGGCGGATGCGGTCAAGCGAATCGCCAGATGCTCGGGGAACTGCTCAGTGAGTTGCTCCATACGATCGTGGAACGCTGGCGTGAAGAGCCCGGCCGATTGCACGCATTCCCCTGAGGTCGCGCATTCAGCCACTTCAGCGGACCAGGCGTGCATCGCGCCCAGCAGCAAGGCTTCTGCAGTCCCCTCCGAAGCGAACAGCTCAGGTAAGCTTGGGTCGCGCCAGAACGCGTCGTAACGATGCTCGAACGGAGGTGTCGCTTCAAGCAGTTCGTCGAGGCGTCGATTGGCCTCAGCTCGTTCCGCTTCGGTCTGAGGAAGGCAGGGGATGTGCGCAAAGGAATCGGCAGCCAGCGTTGGGAAGCACGCCATGCCGAGGCCGGCTGCTGCGCAGCTAACAAGCCAAATCAATGAGCGAGGCATATCGTCGCAACGGTGTCGAAACCGGTAAATTAGCCCGATGAGGGGAGAAATGCCACCGTAATCATAAGATCGATTTAAGCGATGCGGGGTCCTCGGGCGTCCAAGGTCTTTGAGTTCGTCCGGGCAAAAGCATGAACTTTAGTACCGCCACGCGTTGTCTGATCTTTGTCGGCATCTGCCTCGCTGTTGCGAGCCTTAACGCCTGCCGAACTTCCACGGCAGGCGACTCCGATCCTGTATCGCTCGAATTCAAGCCAGGTACCACGGTCGATTTCAGCTTCGAATCTGGCGGCAAGATGCTGTCCGGCATCTTCGACGTTCCGGCCGACCAGCCCGCCGAAGCACTCATCATCGTTGTCCACAGCTACGGCGAAACCGATGTGCGGAACTGGATTTCGTACGCTCACGAACGTCAGCGCTTCAACGACATGGGGATTGCCACGGCGCTTTGGGACAAACCCGGCCTGGGACGGAGCGAAGGCACCTTCGATATCGACCAGTCGGTTCATGAAAGCGCGCAGGAAGTGCTCGATGCCGTCGCGTACCTGCGTGAGATCGGGGCGCCTGGCGTACGGAAGATCGGGCTCTGGGGCGGCAGTCGAGCCGGCTGGATCGCGCCCATCGCCCTGTCGCAAGACCCCAATCTGGACTTCTGGGTCTCTGTAAGCGGAACGTCGGCCGAGGACAACTTCACCTATTTGCTGCTTTCAAACCTGCCCTACGAGGGTGGCACGCAAGAAGAGGCGCTGGAGTTCGCGGAAGAATGGCGGGCCGGCTGCAAGGTTTTCCGAACACAGGGCAGTTTCGGGGCGTATCAAAAGGCCACAGAGAAGCTCCGCGCCAATGAGTACATCGTCTCCATGCGTGGCCCGTGGCCAAATCGTCTGCAGTACAAGTTCAATCAAAGATCATGCGAGGACGGCAAATGCCCCAATGTCGACGACGAGATGTGCGACTACGTCTGGATCGAGAACTTTGACCACATGCTGTCATCCCTGGACATCGATGTACTTGCCTTGTTCGGCGAGAAAGATCTCAACGTGAACTGGCGAAAAACGCGGGACCTGTACACGACGACGATTGGCGAGAATCCGAACGCCTCATTGTTTGTTCGCACGTTCCCTGACGCGGATCATGCGTTAAACGTCGCAGAGACCGGCAGCATGAAGGAGATGCAAGCGATGTCGACCCGTACGAAGACACAAGACTATTTCGAAGTGCAGACACGGTGGCTCCAGGAACACGCCCTGAAAACTCCGAAAACTCCGGGGTCAGAGTAAAGTGCCAGGCACTTTACTCTGACCCCATACGTTGGGAATACGTCCTGGAAAACCAATAGAACTCCGGGGGCAGGGGAACGCTCAAAATTGCTGGGAGACACAACGCAAGGAAATCGCATAATTTCCCAATGTCTGCCGCCTTTTAGTCCCCAGTAATCGCGTCAGGTCAAATTGCTTCGGCATACCTGCCATTCTCAGGCGTACATTGCGCGGTGCGGGCGTTTGCAATTGTTAATCGCAGGGGGCTGGCTCCCGGGAAGTTCCACCATTACCATTCGGAGTCGCCTGAGGCGCTTCGGACTGTGCGCAATTGAAGAGTGGTTCAAACACGCGGCTTTTTATCGGTGTCCTGCTTCTCGTAAGCGGCATAGCTGCGGCTGTTGCGCAACCCAGGATGAGCGAAAGCTGGGAACGGCTGCGTGACATGAATGTGGAGCAGCTACGCAGCCTGAACGATGCCAACGATTCGCCCAGGTACCGCCTTTACCTCGCGCTTCTTACGGTCGACGAAAACGTTGCCGTTGCTTCTCGTCACTTAGCCGAAGCGCTGTCCGCAGCAACGCCAGACAGCGACGAGGCCCGGCTTGCTCGCATGCTGCAATGTTCATTCGGAGAGCTACAGGGTTCGCCCCTTGATATGTCCACCTGCGAGGAACGGGGCAAGTCTGTCAGGCAGATTGTTCATCCCTTTCCCGCTGCCGTGGCGCAAATTCATTTCGGTATCTGGTTGGATGTCAATGGTCAGCACCAGAGGTCGTTTCAAACGCTCCGTCTGGCGGAAGATCTGGCTTTGGCGTCTGGCGACAAGCATTTGGCTGCGTCGACACAGAATAACTTGGGTGCGAGCTACCTGGCTCGTGGTTTGCCGGTCCAGGCGTTAAACAAATTTCAGGCAGCCCTCGAACAAGTTCGGGCTATGGACGCGGCGGACAACGAGTCGATTCTGACGATGTTGACGTCCAATATCGCGGCGACGCATCTGGAGCTCGGTGATTTTGAGACGGCCAGCAATCTCCTGCAGACGCTAACCCAAAGCCAGTTCTACGATCGCAATAACCCCGTCCACTTGATGGATGAAGCATTCCTCGCAAAAGCGTCCCTGGCCCTGGGCCGCTCGCCGGAAGGTCTCGACCGGCTCAGCTCGGTGCTGGAGGCCGTGGGTTCATACGGAGTCCCCGGGACTCAAGCCTTTGCTCATACTGTGCTTGCTGAGCTACAGGTTGCCCTGGGCAAGGTCGACGACGCGATGGGTAGCTTTGCGCGAGCGAGGGAATACGCGCAGCGAAGCGGCGACCCGCTAAGCGCTATAAAAGTGGATCTTGCCCACGCTGATGCGCTTGTGGGTTTAGAGCGCTACAGCGATGCTGGACCCCTGGTCGATGCTGCTGTCGACATGCTCAATCAAAGTGGGCCGAGCATGATGCTGGCACAAGCCTTGGATCTGCGAGGCGATCTGCTGAAGGCTGCGGGGCAGCGGATTGCCGCCAATACCGCCAGGCGGGAGGCTCGTCAGATGCAGCTGAAAGTTGCCGGGGTTGCCCATGACATGGAGCTTGTTGCCTTGGGAAAATCCTTGGAGCTCGCTGACCAAAAGATCGAGCTGGCGGCAGCACGCGAGCAAACCAGGGAAAGTGAAGCCAGGGCCGAATCCGCCATCGCCATGCGCAATACGCTGGTTTTGACCGGCCTGCTGCTCGCAATGATCACCTACCTGGGTTTGTCGCGCCGCTATGCGCGAAAGCTGGCCAAGACGACTCAGATTGCGAACGCTGAGCTTGAAGCGAAGGTCTTGGCGCGTACCGCCGCGCTCGAACTGGAGATGGCCGAACGACTGGAAGCTGAGAGCAAAAGACAGGCGCTGGCGAAAAACCTGGCGGAGTACGAAAAACTGCAGGCGCTGGGCCAGCTGACCAGCGGCATTGCTCACGATTTTAACAACCTGCTGACGGTGGTCACTCTCTCAGCGGGTCAGCTGCGGGAAGTTGTAGGCAGCGCGGGCAACGAGGCGGTGCGGGACGTCGACAATATCCTTGCTGCTGCAGAGTCGGCCACTGACATTACCGCGAGTCTGCTGGCCTACGTCCGCAAACAGCCGCTCACACCGCAGCCGACCCAACTGGACTTGTTCTTGGCTGAGTCTCTGCCGCTGTTTGAAAGTACGCTGGGCAACGGCATGAGCCTGACCACAGCAATTGAGCCATGCACGATCCGAGTCGACCGGGCGCAACTCACAACCTCTGTCATCAACCTGCTGCTCAATGCCAAAGAAGCCTTGGAGGGCCAGGGCAACGTCGTGCTGAGGGCACATGCGCAGTCAAGAATGGATGAGCAGGGTGAAACAACCGAATGGGCTGCGCTTTCGGTCGCTGACGATGGTGAAGGGATGACTCCGCAGGAACTGCGACGTGCCACCGAGCCGTTCTTCACGACAAAGGATATCGGTCAGGGCACCGGGCTCGGGCTAAGCATGGTAGAAGGGTTTGCCAAGCAGTCTGGTGGCTTCCTGGACATCGACAGCGAAAAGGGGAATGGCACATCAGTGACGCTGTTCATCCCGCCCTACGCTGCATCCGGTCAGCAGCAAACTGCAGCCTCGGATCTAGCACAGGAGCTGCCGCTTGAAGGCGTTGTCGTCGTTGCTGATGACCAGGCCGCAATTCGGGAAGTTCTTTGTCGATTGCTGGAGCAATCGGGTTTGGAGACGCTGAGCGCCAGCAGCGGCGCTGAAGCCTTACGAATACTCGAACAGTCAGAATGCCCCGATCTGCTGATCACCGATCTGATGATGCCAGGAGAGATCAACGGTCAGCAGCTCGCTGCTGAAGTAAGAGAGCGCTTCGCCGACCTGCCGGTGTTGATGATATCCGGCTACACCGATTCAGTAGAGCTTGACGTGGAGTTTTTGCACAAGCCCTTTTCTCTGGATGAATTGCAAAACGCCGTCAAGCGAGCCATCGCGCAAAAGCATGCCGCGTAGGAATGCTGTACCGACAGGTTAGCGGCCCGTGCTTATCAGTCTTACCGCGCGGGTCTCAGTCCAAGAGAGGCCTCCAGCCACCTATCTCCCGCTAACTGGAATCGGCACGTTGCATACGCCGATGCGTCCTGCCGGATCCACGAACCAGTTTTCCGTTCGGAATTGACGGGACTTGATGAGTTCCTGAAAGGTTCGGGTGTCTGTACGGAGCACTCTTAAGCCAACGCGCTCGCCTCTAGGAACTTCGGACGCAAGACGTACGGACTCGATGGGGATTCGCTCCGATTCTTGCTCGTAAAATCCCAGTGCTCCCGTGCCTCGAGGCAGCGTGGTGAGCAGTTCCATACCCTGAAGAACCCGCCCTACGAGCGTTACGTTACGGTCCAGATGCCTTGGGGCGTGTCCGGTGACGATATACAGCTCAGTGCCGATGCCGCTGTCGGGCGGCACATCGCGCCCGACGCCTACCATGGCGTAGCAATGAGTCAGCCACGCCCGCTCGGTATCGGCACCCATGGGGAATCCACCGGCGAAACCCACGGTATCGGCGTACGGGTCTTCGCTGGCGAGCTCGACGAAGCTCAGGCCGGACCGTGGTCGGAAAAACTCAGGCTCAAGCCTGTCCGCCAAACCATGCGGACGGGCAGCGTTATCCTCGGCCTGTGGATCGCCCAGCTGCACGACGTAGTTTTCCTGGACCCGGTTGATCGAAAGACCATCGAAGTACCGGGCTTTTACTAGTCTTTGGATATTGGCAACGGTGTCGGGTGCAAATTCCGGTGCCAGCTCAATGACCACTGTTCCGCCCTGCAGCGTTAGATAGAGCGTCATCACAGGTTCCGGCGTCCGCCAGTCGGAAGCTGACGCTTCCGCGATAACGTCCGCCATGGTTTTGGTCGATTCTTGTGACCTGGCTTCACCGGATACGGAGTAAATCGCCAGGGTCGCAGCTAATAAAAGAAACCAGCGCATGATCTGAACCCAATCCCCTAGAAAACCGAGATTCTACCTTGCTGGCTCGCAGGCCAGGCTTTGTATTGCCACGCAAAATGTCGGTAGCGTATCGATGCGTTATCAAAACGACTCGCAGAGGCGGTCGACAATACCAGGCGCTTCAGTCAGTATCCTCGGCATGAGGCTCTCGACGTCTAACAGACCTCTGACCTGGCAAGCCTCAGCCTGGAGCACCACGGTGCTGGCCGGCGTCGCAATCCCGGTTCTGGTTCTGCTGGTGCTTTCGCAAAAGTCCTCACCGCTCGCCGTGGTGAGTGGTCCCATACTCACCTTGGGCCTGATGGGCGTTGGGATCATTGCGGCTGCAACTGCCGGACGCTTTTGGGTCGGTGTCGTTCTGGCTTTGCTGAATGCAGCGTGCTTAATGGTGTTGGCTCTTTCGCTGGGCATGCAAGCCCTCTCGCACCCTTTCTCAACCGCGTTGGCCATGGTCATCGCAAGCCTCAGTTTCGCCGCGCGCGGCGCGCTTTTTGCGAAAACGATGTCTGACAGAGGGTGGTGGATGGCGCTATTTGTCGTCGCCGGCGAGGGATCTGTTTTACTGATCGTCTACGCTTTTCCCGGCGTTCTGCCCGATTGGTTTCTCGCGCTGCTGCCCGCACAGTGGGCCAGTATTGCGATCCAGACTGCGATCACCGGGACTGGCACGTTGGCGGCAATACCGGTCCTGATCGCTCTGGCTGGCACCGCGTCGACGACACTGCTGGCGGCCAGAGTCTGGCTGCGTCGCTGGCCTTATCTGCTCATGTTTACAGTTTGGCTTGGCCTGTCTGCGCTGGTTTATTTTTGGTATGGGCCGATGACGCCCAGCGCCACCTAGTGGGCCGCTCGCTGAAGTTACCTTTCTTTGCAAGCGGCCCACTAAGCGTGTTCAGTGTAAAATTTTGGCCAGCTTTCGCTGGGAAGATGAATGGCTTTACGTTTGTTGATTGTGCTCAGCTGCTGGCTTGCGTTACCGGTGGCCGCATCCGAAGCTCAGCTTGACCAACTCAAGGAAGCGCTGGGATTCGTCAATTCAGCGCGTCTGGATGACGCAGAATCGATTTACCAGTCGCTGGTCGAGAGTCCGTCGCCGCCAACGCCTCCCGCGGTGCGGGCGGAAGCCCTGGTCGGGCTGGCCATCGTGGCTGACTATCGACGTGACAACGTCGCGATAAAACACTTTGTTGACCAGGCGCTGTCTTTTATCGACTCGACCGGTGGGCTTGGCAGGGAAAAGATGCAGGCTTTGAGCCTGTTGGGGAACTACTACGGGAACCTCGGCGATGAACCCGCGTCGACTGCTAGCTATCAACAGGCTCTTGAGCTCTCCCGATCGCTCCCCGAGGAGCAGGCCATCGACGACCGCCTGCTCGAAAACCTGGGTATCAATGCAGCGATGCGAGGCGAGTACGGTGAGGCGGAGCGCCTGCTCATCGAGGCTTTGGACTTCCTTCAAACTCGTCGCGACCAGGAGGTCGACAGTGTTCGCCTCAAGTCCAATCTCGGCTGGGTATACGGGTTACGCGAAGAATACGACAAAGCCAGAACCATGTTTGCCGACACTGTGCGACACGGCCGGCAACACCAGCCCGGTTCCCTGGTACTGGCCAACCGGCTCGCCAATCTGGGGGCGATGGAGCAAAAGCTAGGCCTGTTCGAGCAAGCGAGCATGACGCTGCAGGAGGCCCTGAATATTCAGCTTGCGCTCGCGCCTGAAAGTATCGACGTAGCGAGAACACAGTACACCCTGGGAGAGCTTGCGCTGGCGATGGGCGACCTGGTTCAGGCCCTTAACCGCTACTTGGAGTCAGTAGAATTGAGTCGAGCCGCTGCGCCCGAGGCGGGCGAGCTGGCTCTGCCCCTGACAGCGGCTGCTTCGGTGCTGATTTCTCTCGACCGATACGGCGAGGCAAACGTTTACCTGGCGGAGGCGCTTGAGCTGAGTGAGACTCGAGCACCCTTTACGGCCCATCACGCCCGTTCACTTGGGTTGTCTGGCATCCTGGCTAGTGAGCTAGGGCACGATGACGCAGCGATTTCCTATCTTTTGCAAGCGATCGATGTACTCGAAGTTCAGTACGACTTACTGGGCGGCAGCGCCTCAACACTTGCTCAGTTTTCCCAGACGTTTGAACGGTTCTACCTTTCGCTGGCGCGAATCTTCTATTCCCGCGGAGAATATGAACGGTCGCTGGAGGTGCTCGAGCGGTATCGCGAACGCTCCTTGCTGTCAGCGGGTCTCGATGCCTCGCTGCTGGACGCAAACAGCGAGGTTCGCGAGGCGGTGTCGAAACGAGCGCAGTCCTTGCTAGATGCTGCCAACAAGGCTCCTTTGCCAGCCGTGGAACGAGAAGTGTTGATGTCCAGCCTTGAGGCGCTTCGAAGTGAATTACCTGGCCCGCACTCGCAAGAGCTTCGCGCCGATAAGCGAGCTGCCGTTACTACTTATCTGGCGTCACAACCCAGTGATGAGGCCGCGCTGTTTTTCGATCTGCAGAGTGATTACGCGGTCGTTTTTGTGCTGGCCGGCGGGCAGGTCTCGGGCCACCGCCTGACCACGTCGAGTAGTGAACTGAGTCGCCAGATCATTCGATTTCGCGCCATGATTGGGTCAGCGGATGCCGATGTGCAAACGGTAAGGGAGGCTGGCGCCGCGATCTACAACTCGGTGGTTAGGCCCATCGAAAAGCGACTCAACCAGGTAAATCGGCTCGTGGTCGTTCCTCACCGCCAGCTTCATTTGGTGCCATTCGCCGCGCTCTTCGACGAGGTCACCGAAAACTACCTCGTCGAACGGTTCGAGGTTGTTCAGGCCGGATCGCTCAGCGGCGTCGCAGGGCGCCCGCGAAGGCTGACCACGGACGGCCTGACCTTCAGGGGTTTTGCCTATTCAGGCCAGAGCGGGCCCACTGGCGCTCGAAGTGTTGAACTCGGGCCGCTGCCAGGCGCGGACACGGAAATCAGGGAAGCCAGTCGAGCGCTCGACGCGGACGCGGCGTTGTTCTCCGGACCCTCGGCTACGGAAACGCAGGTGCGCACAGTTAGTCGAGCAGACATTCTGCACTTTGCGACCCATGCGGTTGTTGACCATGACTCGCCTCGCGACTCCTTCATCGCCCTCGCGTTGGACGACCGCAGCGACGGCCAGCTTACCGCCTGGGAGATCGCCAACGCCAACGGGTTTGCTGCCCAGCTGGTCGTGCTGTCTGCATGCAGCACTGCTGTCGGCCCAGTCTACACCGGGGAAGGGCTGTTGGGCCTCCAAAAGGCGTTTTCGCTGGCTGGTGCCAGGGGCGTTATGGCATCACTCTGGCCGGTTTCTGATCGGTCGACCAGTCGGTTGATGGCCGTATTCTACCGGGCCCTGGCGGCGGGCAAATCCCCGGCGGCAGCGTTACGCCAAGCGCAGCTCGATCTCTTGACCAAGCAACCTGGCTGGTGGGCCCAGAATGTGCGCGGGGAGCGTAGCGCAAGCCATCCGTTCTATTGGGCAGCATTCACCATTGACAGGTTTTGAGCAGCCGACCAACAAGGAGTGCACTGCGATGAAGAGTGAGAAAGCCTATCGGCAGATCACGCAGTTGATCGACGATGACAACATTGACGCATTAAACGTGGCGCTCGCGGAGTACTCGCTGCACACGCTGACTCGCGACACTCCTTACAGCAATCAGACGCTACTCATGTATGCCTGTGAGAACGGCTCCCCCGCAGCCGTAAGCGCACTCTTTGAAAAGGGCGTCGGTTTCTATTCTTTCAAATACTCGGACGCCACAGAGTTCAAGTCGGCAGCCGGCAATACCGAGCATGCGCGTGAGGTGCTCGGCCTGCTGGTCGACAGGTTATCGAGCGATGGCCGAGACGTCGTCGAGTACATTGAAAGCGACGGCGATCCTTGGGGCAAGATGGATGGGGGCGGCGATGGACTGACGCCGTTAGCCATCCTGAAGTCTCGTGGTGATAACGTCGCGCTCAACTACCTCGAAGAGGTGCTGCGAAAGGCAAAACAGCCACCGCAGCCGACCGCGTCTGGCGGCCGGGTGTCCGAGTCCTTAGCCAAAATTGTGGGCTGGCCAGCAGTGCACGGGCCCGGCAACTCGGGGTGTGGCGGGCCGCTCGCGGCTTTGCCTCCCCGCAAGCCAAGCTGGTCATATTTTCACAAAGCCCATGAGCTGTGCATGTTCGGCAAAGCGGTGTCCGACGGTCAGGCATGTTTCTTCCTGACAGCACGCCACACGGTTGTTTGCCTGGACCTGGCCACGGGCGCTTTACGCTGGGAGCACGCGCCCGACTATACCGCTGCAATGCATAAGCCAGAGTCGATCGCCCATGTCGGTGAGGTTGTCGTGGCTGATACGCGCGTGCTCGACAAGCGCACCGGCGAACTCATCATCGATTTACAGACGATGGCCCCCGGTGTCGAACTCAAGAAAAACCCTGTCTTTGTTGCCGGTAGTAGCGTGGTAAGAGCCGTGGAGGTGATGGAACGACCTGGGGAGTGTTTTCGTGTCGACGGGCTGGGTAATGCTGAGATTCTAAAGTTTAATATGTTCTGGATCGGCGGCGGTAACGACGACGTGTGGTTCGGCAGCGCGCGGCCCGAACCGCCCTACCAGCTGGCGGCCCTAGATATGAAATCCAAGGAAGTGCTCTGGGTAGCCGAAATGGAACTCGGGATGATGCAGGTGCTCGATAGCAAAATATGTATTGCGGGAGAGAACCACGTTTCCGTTGTCAACGCGATGGACGGAAGCTTCGTCTCCCGAAGCTACGCTGAGCTTTCCGAGAACGGCGGCCGCCGATCGGTAGCCATGGGGTCGCAAGGAATCTACCGGGTCGAACAGCACGGAGTCCGGGCATTCGATTTTGATTTGAACCCGGTATGGATGGCTGAAAGTGAGAATGCGGGCCACCACCTCCGTAGTGTGGTGACGGCTGGCGACTGGGTGTTCGCAGTTCCGAAGACTCTTGGGCCCGTAACCGCCTACACACAGGCCGAGGGCCAGGAAGTATGGAGTAGCGAAAGGAATTATTCGGCCTGGACGATGCAAGTGACATCGAGTGCGCTAATTGTGGGTGAGACGGCGGGTGCGATTCATGCCCACCTGATTGATGCCTGACTTCCCTTATACCCGGTCACGCAAGACCTGACTGCGCGGCGCGACATCCATTACCGCCGCGATCGTGGCGGCTCGACGGTACCTTTCAAGCAGCGGCTCAGCGGTTTCCGGAAGCTTCCTGAGTAATGAAGCGAGCCTCTGGGAGTTGACCTTCGAATTATATGCAACATATTGCGCAATATGTTTAATTAATGTCATAATGGTGGTTCATGCTGGTAAATCTCTCGTCCCATTTGACAAGCGGAGAGGTCACTGCCGGCGGCGATACCAGAACGGGAGATGCCATGCAGACTGAATCAGAAAGACGCTCCAGCAAACGCCGGCGGCTCTTGGCGTTGCTTATCACCAATTTCAAACATTTTTCGGTCACGTTCCTATTGCTACTGGTCGCTGTGGTCTGTTTTGGTTTATCCATCGGAGCCGAAGCCCATTTTTTTGAAGACCGGTTGGCCTATCGCCTGGATGGGGAAACCCACGTTTTTTTCGAAAATGGCTCTCTGATCGGAAAAACGCTCCGGGGTAACAGCAACGACGGCTATTACGTTGAGACTCAGGCTCTCGATCCGAACGGAAAGTCGGAAATCGAAATACTATTCCCAGCCGACGGCAGTGTGTTCACCGTCAATCCCTATGCCAACGTCAGCGTTCCGGAAGCCATCTATGAAACCGATCAGCCGATACTCGCCATTTCAGACGTCGAGGGTGGGTTTGGCGCATTCCGAGATTTCCTTGTTGCTCACGGCGTGGCAGACAACAAACTGAACTGGACCTTCGGCAAGGGCCATCTGGTCTTGGTGGGCGATTTCGTTGATCGAGGTGCTTCGACAACACAGGTCTTGTGGGCAATCTACAAGCTCGAGCAGTCAGCGCGCCAGCAAGGTGGTGTGGTGCACTACATCATCGGCAACCATGAGATCAAAAATCTGCAGGGAAACTTCCAGGCTGCAGAAGACAAATATTTCTACATCGCCGGCATGCTGGGCAGGCAACAGTTCCAGCTCTATGGCGAAGATTCACTGATCGGTCGGTGGCTGGCATCGAAAAACGTGCTGGAAACCATCAATGGCGTAGCCTTTGTTCACGGAGGCCTACATCCTGAGATTGTCGAGCACGACTTTTCGGTTCCGCAGATCAATCAGATTGTCAGGTCGGGGTACCGGCAGCTCTATTTCACGCCGACAGTGAACACACCAGAATCGTTTCTACGTTCAAGCACAACCGGCCCTGCCTGGTACCGCGGGTACTTCAAAGAAGACCTGACGCAGGCCCAGGTTGAAGGTGCTTTGGCAACGATTGGCGCAAAAGCTGTGGTGGTTGGGCACACGCTACAAGGAAAGGTCAATGCAAGGTTCGATCGCAGCGTCTTTGCGATCGACGTGCCCCATCCTAAGGACTACCTTTCCAGCTTTCCATTTCGCAGCAGCGAGGGACTCCTGATAGAGAACGGAGAGTATTTTCGCCTGAGACAAAATGGCGAAAGGCAGTTGCTGTAGGCCCCTTGCTATTCGATGGCAGCCTGGTGGGCGAAGCACCCAGGCCGCATGCGCAGACCGGGGTCCTTCCTGACGGGTTGGCTCGTCGCTGGTGATCAGCTAAATGGTCTCGGTCTCCGAGAGACCCGATGACCTGGTGTCGGGACTAGACGCTGGCCGATAATCAGGGCTCAAGGTCAAACCCGCTAAAAAAGATTCGATCCCCGATCACTAAGAGAGAGGATGGCGCTGAGGCAACCCCGGAGTCGTCAAAAGCCACCACAGAAATTTCTGACGGCGCCGAATCCAGGGTAAGACTCGGAACGTCGGCCGACCACTGCCCGTCGCCCTGACTGGCCAATTGAATTTCCTGTTGGCATCCATCCGCGTCGGAGATGAGCGCGGTCACTTCGGTGATCGATCCTGTGGTGGTGACGTTTTCTACGACAAGGCTGTAGCTTTCGGTGCCAATGACTGAAGGTGACACCAAGTTGCCTATGACCGGATCGTCGCCTGCAAGCAGCACGCCGCTGCCGATGGCGTAGTTCTGGGCGCGAACGCCGTCTGCCAACTCATTAAATACTCCATTGCCGTTGTCATCTAGCCTGGCATTTCGAGGGCACGCACTGAAGCGAGCGCCACTGCGCGCCACTTCGAACGCTGCTCTCACCGTCGCGCCGTTGGCCACCTGGTTCCAGAAGTAATTGGAAAAGGTGGCGTTGCCCTGTCGATTCAGGTCGGTGGCTTCTCCGGTGGCGCTGGATGCAATGACGATACGGTCGTCCTGATCTGAGAGGGCGGCCGCAAACGGCTCTGCATCCGTCCCCTCAACGATAATCGTGAGGGTGCCGGGAATGTCGGCCCGGGCAACGTCGAGATGCGCCTTGAGCTGTGAAGCCGATAGCGATGCGTTGCTGGTAAGGCGATAGCCGTTCCCATCCTGGGGTGCGATCAGATACACGGTGAGGTCCTGTGTGTCCTGAGTGGCCCAGTTCTCGAGGGCGGAAGCGATATTGGCCAGGGTTGGCGTTGAGTCGAAACCGGTGCCCGCCACGTTATTCAGATAGCAGATGTTGTCGCAGGAAAAGTCACACGATCCGGCGCTGCCGCAGCTTGCGTTTTCGGGCCCGTAGCCCTGAGCCGTCAGCGCGTTAAAGGCTAGTTGGGCATTGGTGGTTATCGCGTCGAATAACGGGTCCTCACTGGTCCCACCCGCGATAATGACCGACTTTCGCACCAGCGGGCTGTCTACGGTCACCGACGTAGTCTGAGGGACGCCGGTATTGCCGAAGGTGTCCCGGGCATAGATGGTGAGCTGATAGGTACCAGGGGCGGAGAATTGACGATAGGTAGCCTGGTAGTTTCCACCCCCGACGGGTGACAAATCAAAAGTTGGCAGTTCATTGACCGGATTGTCCGGCGAGCCTGGATTAAAACCTGGAGGCCGCATCACGGCCCACACCCGGGTTATCCCATCACTGTCTGCTACGCCCCCCGCTGAGACCGTAGCTTCGCTCGTGCCAAAAATTGTTTGGGGCGAGGACACGGAGCCGATCACCGGAACCTCACCCGAATTAGTCGCGCCGTTGCCAATGAATCGCGCGGCAACAACTGCCTCATCGGCCGCGGTATTCACGATGCCATCGCCGTCCGCATCGAGCATGGCCACCTGCCGGGGAAAGGCCGCGGTCTGACTTTGCGCCGCAAGTCCGAACGCACTGCCGACCGATAGCCCATTAAAAATACCGGTCCAGAACTGGTTGGAGAAAGACAGGGCCCCCTGAGAAACAAAATAGGCGTTTTCGTCGGCGCCGGTGGAGGCGATTAGCACCCGGTCCTCCGAGGGCGCACGGAGCTCATCCAGGAACGATCCGGCTTGGCACGCGTCGTAGACAACGGTGACACGAGCGCCGGGGTTGTTGCTCTGCCAAGTGTCCAGCCAGCCGGCGAGTTCATCCGCCGTTACCGTTTCCGTGGCAGACAGGCGAAACGTATTCAGCCCGCCATGATCCACCAGAACCAGTACAAGTTCTTCCACGTCAGAAGAGAAAGACCCCAGCAGTGCATCCATGAGATTCGCTCGGGTTGCCGTGGCGTCCACATCGTCGAACAGTCCGTTCTGGTCCAGATCGGATTCGATGTTGTCGGAAAGGTATTGGATCGTCTCTCGGTCGAAGCCCTGGGTCACCAGCGTGCGGTAGATGAAGTTGGTGTTAACCTCCGTCGCGGCCCAAAGGGCGTTGCCGGGATAGGGTCCGCCACCGGCAACCAGAATTGCACGGGCATTTTCTGCGGTGACCACTTCGCGGAATTTCTGGACCCGACGATTTCCTCCGTCGGCGACAAAGACACTCCCATCAGCGCCAACGGCGACACCATTCAGGGCCCTCATATCCAGCTGGCCGGCCAGCCTGCCACGTTCGACAAGCTGGGAAAGCTGGTTGCCATCCGGATCGAACTGAGTTATCCGGTCCGGCGGTGTGACCACATAAAGATTGTCGTTGGCATCGACCGCGACCTTAGCCAGATTCCCGAGCGCCTGAATCGTTATGTCGAAAACATGTGGATCCGTGCTGGATACCCCAGCGACCGGCGGCACAAAACGCTGCACTTCAAACAGGTTTTCACTAACGTACAACCGATCCTGAGAGTCGATTGCCAGCCCGCGTATCGAAAAGGTGGTTGCTCCCCACTGGGCAAGAAGGTTGCCATCTGATGTGTAGCGCTGAACGGTGCGTGCATTGAGCCCAAAAGCGTCCGGATCTACCCCGACACCCACGTAGATATTGCCCGCGCTATCCATGGCCAGCCCACCCGATTGATCGACCGAGCGGATGGTGGGCGCGTTGGTGCCAATGGTTGGCCATGAATCGAGGATGACGCCGTCGCTGGAATAGCGCGTCACTGTAATCGTTCTGGGAAACACCGGTGCCTCAAACTCGTGGCGCACCAGCACCTCATCATTCGGACCGGTGGCATCGATCACCAGGTCTAGGGGGACGATATCGTTGATGTTGCGCAAATGCCGCCCGTCTGTGTCGAACACCTGAATCCTGCGGTTACCTGGATCTCCAACGTAAACATCGCCGTTTGTTCCGATGGCGATCGGGCCTGGCGAGGCACTCTGCCGGCGCGAAGTCGCAAAGAACCGATTGGCAGCTCCGGTAGCGGAATAGCGCGCCAGCTCCAGACCCTCAGGCAGGTGGAGTGCCACGGTGCTTGAGAAGATGTCGCCCAGCAAGAGTCTTTCGCCAAGAATAGCGATGTCAGCTCCGGTAGGACCCACCAGCGGGCCTTGCGCCGTGTGCGGATCCTGGGGTAATCCGCTCACCGGTGGCGTAAACACCCGAACGTCTTCGCCGCTCACAGTGGTGTAAAGCACGTTGCTTGGGCCAAATTCCATGCGAACCGGCTCCATGGTCCGGTTTGCCGGAGCATCTCTTAAAAACTCTGTCAGGTAGGTATAGGGTTCATCTCTCAGGCCGCTGGCGGGCGGCGCAAATTTCTGCACGCGGAGCTCTGACACTTCGGCTACGTAGGCGTAGCCCTCACTGTCAAAGGCGATATCACTCGGCAATTCAAACTGCCCGGCTCCCGTGCCCTCGCTCCCCCATTCCGTCAGGTAGGTGCCGTCGCTGGAGAATTTCTGGATTCGATGATTGGCGGGATCGACAATATAGACGTCGCCGGCGGCGTCCGTAGCGATACCCTGAGCGCCGCCGGACAGGAACCCTGTGTACTGAAACTCGCCGGGGCCGGTGCCATCGCTGCCTTCGGTGCCCCAGGTGGTGACAAATTCACCATCCGTGGTGTATTTGGTTATCAGACCGTCGATATCAGAGAGGTACAGGAATCCGTTGTCAACGTGCACCGCGGTGGTGATTTTTCCGCCCATGGCACCGTTGGGGGACCCGATTGGGAATACCGTCCAGTTCTTCACCACCCGCCCGTCGCCCGCCAGTTTGAATACCTCGCGTCGGCGATAGTCCAGCACGTAAATGAATCCGTCCTCGCCCACCGCCAGTCGCCCCGGCTCGGTGAAGTACCAGGGCTGTTGCAGCCCTGGCCATAACCGTTCGAATCGGTATTCCAGGGACTGGGCGCCGGCCGATGGAGGAAGCAATGCGATGGCACAAACGACCAGCAGCAATGCAATATGCTTCATTAGGTTTCCTTTTGCTCCGACTTAAGGGTAGGTGATTGAGGATCCGATGCAAGGCGCCCCTCACAGCCGACTCAACGGACTATGCTGTGCCGCAGGCTCTGGGCAGCGTTTCTAGAGCGCTACTGATTGTGCGTTTCCAGAAAGTCAGTTAACTCATCCCGATACTGCGGCCACGCCGGGTCATCTTCCAGGACGAGATGGGCAGCCCCCTCAATCGGAATGAGCTCCGCATCCGGCATCTCACTGGCAATTAGTCGGGCTTCATCGATTGAGGAGTTCAAGGTGTCATCGACGACATGAAACAGTCGAACCGGTGCCTCGATGGATTTCAATACGTTCGTTAGGTCGACTTCAGCCATTGCGTTTAGGTTGGCAACCAGGTTCTCAGCGTTGGTTGTCTTTTGCATAAGCTGGTTGAACATCGTTGCCTCTTCACGGGTAGCGTTAGGCGCGAACGAGCTGGTAAACATCTGCTGCGCGATAAACGAACGGTCTTCCCAACTCGTATTGATGATGTCGAGAAAGGCCTGCTCCCGCTTTTGCTCCTGCGGCGATAGTCGAACACGCCATCCACGAGCATAGGCCGCGGTTAGCGCCAGACAGCTGACTCGCTCTGGGTGTTTCGCGGCGTAGGCTAATGAAAGCGCGCATCCTTGAGAAAAACCCAGCAACGCGAAGCGCTCAAGTCCTGCCGCATCCACGACCGCTTCTAAGTCGGCCAGGTAGTCATCGAAGGTCACGCTCACCGGGTCCCATTCGGAGAGTCCCATGCCTCGCAGGTCATAACGAACCAGCTGTTGCGTTTGCGCCAGCGCAGTAAATAGGTGACGCCAAGCAAACAACTGTGCGTCGAGTTCGATATGCGTCATGATGTTGCCGGCTTTAACCACCGGGGGGCCTTCTCCCATCAATGCGTAGGCGATTCGCGTCCTGTCAGCCGAACGACAGTACTTTATGCGTTGCGATCTAAACCGTGGTGCGCCGACTTCGTCCGGTTTCGAAGGCGCGTGACCGATCTTTGATCGGATTGCGTCAAGCAGCACGCGAGCCAGCGGGTGAGCAGGATTTCTATCCCAATGCGAAAGGTCTAGCGTCTGAACCTGTCTAAAGCCGATAGGCGGGTCGCTGTCGTCGAACTGCACTGGCACCAGAGACTCGTTGCGCAGCGCAATGTCAGCCTCGTCCTTTACCCAGAGCGAGGTGACCGAAACCTTGGTCCAGATGACCACAACCGCTTTCGCCGCAGCCAGTCGACTTTCTATTTCCGCCGAAAACTCGGCGCCCGCATCGAGCTGCTGATCCCACCAAACCGATAAGTCTGCGCGTTTCAGGGCGGCGACGAGCGCTTTTGCGACGTCACGATCTTCTGCAGCGTAGGAAATGAAGACATCTGTCATGTCACCCATAAGGTCAGGGTAAAGTGCCAGGGTAAGCCTCACAACCAGTAGAGCGGTACGCCGCCCCTGCGGTTTCTGTTGACACCAAAGTTTTTCTCCGACTTTTGCGATTAATCTCTGCTTCTCACGGTCTGCTTTTTGAACGGACGTCTCGTCTGTCCCAAACGGAGGACTAAACCGATGAAAGAAGCGATCGGCATCATGTTGATTGGAAGCCTGTTTTTAGCGGACGCTCCCGCGGAAGCGTCCGGCAGCGTCGCTCGCCCACATCAGTTACAGGACCAGCAGCTACAGGCTCGGCAGCGGCAGGTTGATCCGCTTTACGACCAGGGCAAAGCCGTTTTTAAAGGAAGAGTTCGGGATTACGGCAAACTCAGGTTTTGTGTCGTAAACCCTGAGTCCGGTGAGCTGGCGAAGCTGAAACGCAAAACTGCGACGCAGTTTCGGGACGCTGGCGTCAACGATTTTGCGGCGAGCCTCTACAACTGTGAAATGCCGGAGCAGCAGATTGCTGGCCTCCTGACTCGCGACGATCTGGTTGCGGTTTTGTACTACCTCAACAAACGTTTCAAGCTGATGCTCGTGTAACTTTCGCGCGCAAAAAAGGCAGGATGGCTGAACCCAGCAGGGCGATAAGCATCGGCACAAACTCTACCCAAAGCACCCAGCTCGGCTGCTCGTAAGGCTGTAAGCCGGGCTGCAGCAGCTGCAGTCCGGTAACGTAGGCCAGCAGAATCGTGAAGGAGCCCAGCCAGGCCCAGACTGTCGGATAGATCACCGCAAACACCAGCACCAGCGGGTAGTACCAGGGATTCAGCACTGGCACAGCCAACAGCATCGCTAGATACAGCCAGTCGCCTCTGGGTGGCGTGGGTGGTGCTGTGTAGTGATAGCGGCTGAAAAAGAAGTAGCCGGCGCAGATTCCGGCAAAGATCAAAAACAGCGCAAGTTTCAACGTCTGGAGATCGAGGATATCCAGGAGCAGATAGTAGAGCGGCGCGTTGAACAGCCACTCTCCGGCCATGGCTGCAAGTCCCGCATTGCCTCCAAAACGGCCGCTTAGAGGCAGATGCAACGCTAACACCGCGGCCGCCAAAACCAGCCAGCTTCGCCAGCGCCAGCGCAGCAGCAGAGGCGCGGCAGCAAACGCAAACACTTTTGCTGCGACGGCTATGCCCAGAAGCACTGCCGTCGCCGGAAAGAGACCGCGGCGCCAGGTAAGCAGGCTGGCCACAAGCGCGGTCAGCATCAGCACATCCGGGTGAGCGGTCATCGAAAACTCTTTCAAGATCAGCGGACTGAACCCATAGAGCACTACAGGCGCCAGGGTGGAGCGGCCCAGGTCTCTGAGCAGCAGGGAAAGGAGTAACAGCAGCAGCAAGTCCGCTGCGGCCATCATAACCTGGAGCACAAACACGCTACCGGGCGCAATCAGGTACGCGAGCGCAAAGACGTACTGATTGACCGGACCGTAGACTGTGCCGATGTCGGGGTTGTTGATCTCATCCAGGATGTCCGACCAGCGTTCGTTGTTCTCGTCCAGAAAGGCATCCGAAGGCACGCTCGCGTAGGGCGTGTCGCTTTCCACCGTTTGCCGGCCGTCCCACAGGTATCGGAAATAGTCGTCTTCATAAATCGGCGCGCCCCATATCGCTACCAGGCGCAGAGCGACACACCAAACCAGTATCGGTTTGATCCCGATTGCGCCGTTAGCGCGCCACACGGCACCTGCGCCAAGTATCGAAAGGCAAAATCCAGCTGCGCACAAACCCAGGAATACCGTGATAGCTGGCGGCAAGGCCTGCCGGGAGTGGTAAGCCAGAGAAGCGCAGACCAGCACAGCGGCGAGGCCGCTGAAATGGAAGACAGCTAGTTCAGGTCTCTTGATCAATACCGGCTAACGCTCAAGCGAGGCTTGCATTAATGACCAGAAAAACCCCGCACCGCTTTCGAACAGAAGCAACGGCGCGCAGCCGAACTGGTCAGTGTGATGTTTAACGGCGCGCGGGTATGGGTCGTGATTCCCGCGCTGGATGAAGCGCCCAGCGTTGGTTTGGTGGTGACCGAGCTTTGGGCGCTGACAGATGCCGCGGGAAAGGCGCTTGTGGATCACATCATTGTCTGTGACAACAACTCCCGCGACGCTACCGCGGCGGTAGCACAAGATGCTGGGGCGACGGTGGTTAGCGAAAGCCGGCGGGGTTACGGAGCCGCCTGCCTTCGCGCGCTACGTCGAGTGCGGAGCGGCGGTGCCAAAGAGAACGACGTTGTGCTGTTTGTCGACGCGGATCATTCGGTCGATGTCAGTGAAGTCCCGGCGCTGCTGGCTCCGCTCGCCGACGGCGCGGACCTGGTGATCGGGAACCGGGTCGCCGGGGCCCGTGAACCGGGCGCTCTCAGCCCGCAGCAGGAGTTTGGTAATTGGCTTTCGTCAGCGCTGATTCGTCTTCTATGGCGCTGCGACGTTAACGACCTCGGTCCGTTTCGGACTATTCGCGTTGGCGCTTTGGATCGTCTGGCTATGCAGGACCGTGCATTCGGCTGGACCTGCGAGATGCAGCTCCGCGCCATTCAGCACGGTTTATCGATGGTGGAGGTGCCGGTTTCCAGCCTGAAGCGAATCGGACGATCAAAAATCAGCGGCACACTGCTCGGTTCCCTTCGTGCCGGCCGGGGGATCCTCGGCATGGTAGCGGCGATATGGTGGGAGCAGCGCCGGATGATGCGTCGTCATGAGTATCACCCATGATCTGATTTGCCAGCTCTATCTAAGAGAGGCCGTTGCTGGCCAGGGCGCGCTGAAACTCTGCTTTGGCCCCTGGTCCCTGGGATTTCCTACTCCATTTGGCTGCCGAGGCGGAAGGCGGTCCCAACGCCCAGCAGCAGAAACAAAACGTCCAGCACGCCGAACCCCTCCATCATCACCTCGGTTGCCGAGATCCCTTCAAACTCGGCGATTGCCTCCGTCGCCCAGGCGTCTGTATCGGGCTGCTCTTCCGTAAAGTCGCGCAGGCCAGGCTCCGTGTACTCTCGAAAGTCCCGGAGTTCAGCGTCTGAGATCGCCGAGGCACGAGCCGCTTCGGTATAACCCCGGTCCACCATGAACTGCCGGACAAATTCGTCGCTGCCCGATCCGGCGCGGAAGATTCGTGCGTCTTCGGCGTACTCGTCGTAGATCGCGCCGAGCCCGTCTTCGCTCAGAATCGTTGTTCCGACAACTTCTTTCAGGTCGTCGATGACGGCTTTGGCGGCCCAGTATTTGCCCATCCCGATAGCGGCAAAAGCGAGCATTCCGCAGATGATCCCTGCCTTGACGCCCCGCGAACCGGCGCTGGCGGCAGCGAATCCGACGGCCCCGCCGATCCCCCACGCGACAACTCCCAGTTCGTAGCCGAACGTTACCGCTATCCACTTCCAGGCCAGTGCGCCTACCAAACCCGCGCCGGCCGCCGCAGCAATTGCTATGGGGTTGAGGGAATCTTCGGCGCTCGCTTCCGCGTCGTTCGCTGATTGAGCATCCGACCTTAAAGGGTTTGCCCGGTCGGCATCTCCATCGACAGGTTGCTCGGGCTCAAGTTTGTGAAACCATACGCCGCAATTTTCGCACTGCTCAGCGACAGCTTGTTCGTGCCCGCAGCGTGGACAGACCATCATTTTGCCGGGGTTCGGTTCGGACTTGGCCGCCGCTTCGGGCGCGACGTCCGGGTCTGGATCCTGGGGAACCAGTTCAAGCCCCACCGTCGGTTGATTGATGCGTGGCTCGACCTTAACGATCTCGCAGACAATGCCGAGTTTGGCAAGCTGGCCGGAGAATTTCTCGGCGTCAACTTTCATCAGGCCTTTTTTCAGTATCCGCCGTTTGCTGAAAAAGGCCTCCGCTTGCTCTGCGCCAAGGCGCAGACGGGTTCGAAGAGTGTCCTGGACTGCAGCTTCGCTGAAGCCTTCGGCGATCTCGCCGGTGCTGACGACATTAAAGGTGACATAGGTGCTCATGGGCCTGAGCACTCATGGACGGCGCCTGAGTTGCGGGTCATCGTCAGCTTCCTGAGGTGATGGAATCGGGAAATATTGCTTCCATCGGAGCGTAATCAACGCGTTACTGGAGATCAACCCTTATCTGGCGCTGAGCCCACGCTTGGCGCTTGGTCCTGTCCGCTGGAGTTTGTCCCCAGGTTTTTCCCAGGCTCTTTCCGGGGATTGGCGGCCAGGTTTAAACGCTCACTTTACGGCCGTCGGGTCCCGGCGCTGGCGGCCGATAGTCCGGGCGGTAAGCCGGTCGATTGCGGAAGTTGTCGCGCAAAGTCACGCGGGGCCGGTTGCGCTGAAGCCGGAACAACGGCTGGTGATGGTTTCGCCCGTCATAAGGCTGAAAGACCATGATGAGCTGCTGATCCTCAACGGCACGTCCCTCTCCCGCGATCACGGGCGGGCGAACTCTCGCGCTGCGCAGCATGTCTTTCGCGAACTCGGTGACGGCAATGCGGTCGTCTGACGCGGCGGTCACCTCAACCTGTTTCGGTCGGCCGTCGGCCGTGAGGTTATAGCTGAGCGCAAAGCCGGCTTCGCCCGGGCTACCCGCGCGAAACAGCGGGTTGCTGACAAGCTCTGGCTTGGCGAGACGCTCCAGCCACTGCGAGTTGCCGTCCGCTTCCGCCAGCGTCCAGGCGGTCCTGAACTGCTCCATGGCCCGCCCCTCCAGGTGCTGCAGCATGAGCACTTCACCGTACCGATAGGCTGCCTCGATCCGTTCCTCAGCGGAAAAAGACGCCGGGTCCTGGTCCATGATCTGATTTGCCAGCGCCATCTGATCGAGCGCGTGCTCGGCCAGCGGGCCGGTCAAGGCGGTCTCTGCCCGCGCCATCAGGAGAGTTACTGCCAGCGGGTGATACTGTTTATCGTCATCGCGCAGCCGTTTGATTCCCTTACGAAAGACCGTCAGTGATTTCTTGTATTCACCGTTGACGCGCAGAAAAGTGCCTAGCCGCATCGTTGCTTCCACAGTTTCCGGGCTGGCGTCGCCGTAGGTTTTGCGCGTCAGTCGTAAAGCTGACCGATACTGCTTGCCGGCGAGCCAGAGCGAGCCGTTTGCTGTCAAAAGCCTTGCCCGGCGGTAGATGAGTTTGAGCTGGGACGGGCTTCCAGCGCCTTCACGCAGCGCGACCACCTGCTGGGCGCGGGACAGCGATTCGGCGGCGAGCTTCAGCTCGCGGTTCCGTTCGTAGGCCATGGAAAGGAGCAGCTGCAGTCGCAGGCGCTTGAGATCGTCTCGCTCAAGAAAGCGATTGGCGATCCGCTCCGCTGTCTCCAGTCGGTCGAGCCCATAGCGAGGCTGATCCAGCAGCAGTGCCGCGCCCCCTTCCTCGACCAAGGCATCCAGATAGGCCAGCCGCTTCGCTTCGTCCGACCGCAGACTTTCAGACCTTGCCCGCAGCATCTCAAGACGCTGCTCATCGATATCGCCTAGGACCCAGTCGAGCTGACGGGCGATGTAAACCTTGTCTGAATCTTCTGCTTCATCCGCGAGAGCAAACGGTGTCTGTGCCGCAAACACCAGGAATAGTAATAGCGTAGCTAGCGGATGACGCATATCTGAGACTCTAGTTTGCCTGACCTCAGCATGCGGATTTGGCTAGTTATTTGCAAATTTTCCCGTTGCCATTTTTGTGCAAATAGTGCCTTGAGAACCGCGCTTTCCTGTGACGGCCCCGTGACTGTTGTCGGCGGACCCCCAGGACATCGATAGTTGCCTGGGTAGAAGGTGAGTGCGCTTCGGTTACTTGTGGCTAGTACTCATACTCGTATACCCGGCTCTCTACCATTTTGCTTGTCTCGGGTTCGGAACCGGAAAAACCTGTCACGAACTCAATTGTCCGTTCAGACTGCTCTGCGTAGATCAACATGGTGGTCGCGTCAATCAGCCGTGTTAGCTGGCCCGAAATCGACCCGGACATGGCATCCATTTCAGGCAGCGAAGCCCCAGGGGCTGCTTGTTTTGAAACCTCATTGACTACCGCGTTGGCGAGTTTTCCTGCCTCAGTTGCGTCCGTCGTGTAGACCTGCTTGATTCGGACACAGGTTGTGCCTCCGCACGGCTCAGTGCCCTCGATGGTTGTAGTCGTTTGAAAGACGATCGATTTACCGTTGGGTAGCTCGAATGGCGAATCCCCTTCAAAAATGTCGCCAACAACAACCTCATTTCCCACAAAGCCCCCAATCCTGCCTTCCCACTCAGCTTGGGTACGGGCCTCTAAAGCTTCGAGATTGAGCATGGGCGCTAGAGCGTCGGCGACCTCGGGCGAAAACTGAGCCGACAACTCCGATAGGACGGAATCAAAGCCCTTGATGGCCACGAGGGCTCCGTCCGCGTCGAGCTCATAAGTAATTGCGGTCCGTGACAGGATGTCCATGACTGGGCTGGAAGTCACCGGTTCACCATTGCGTGTCATGTCAACCGACAGGGGGGTGGTAAGGACCGTCCAGCCTGTCGTGGTTTTATTAATTTTGGTGCGCGTCACGGCAATAACCTCATCGGATTGTGTAACGCCACCACTGTCGCGCTCTCGGACGACGGTTGAAGTTGTAACGAAGGTGAGGTCGTCGTCGGGCGCAAACGTAAATCGAATCTCTTGCGACCGTGCTTCCGACAGGATCAGAAAAGTGAAGGCGAACAGAGCAGCAAACTTCTTCATGTTGGTGTCGGCCGTGAGCTCCCAGTTTTCGATGCCCCTATTGTCACCTGTCTCAGAGGCCAGTTGCCACTGCCCTCACTTCGCCATTTCCCACAATTTTGCGGGATGGTCCGATGGCGAGCAGGCAATAAGGCGGGTCAAGGGCTGCTTGTCCGATAGTCAATCCCGGGGAGGAGGCGGCTGACCAGCTCAGATCAAGAACGGCTTGGTTTCATCCTGGGTTTTGTCATTCAGCGTGGCACCGGCCAGAGTCGGCCCCGCGAGAGTGATTCGCGGGGCCGTAAGAAAACACGCGCAGCGGACTTGGCTCAGTCTCCTTCGAGTCCTGCGACAAAAACTACTTCGTCGACAACCTCGACGGTCTGTGACGCGGTGGCCTGACCCGCTGAGGAGACGCACGAAGCGGTGAACGTGGTCGTCTCGTCGACCTGAACCAGCGCACTGCCGTCCGGCGGCACAGATGTGTACTGGCCGGTGTCGCGGCGCAGACCGCAGCTGGTTGCGAGGTCAGAGTCCCAGTCGAGCTGCACCTGACTGCCGGCGAGCAGGCGGGAGCGCGTGACCGAAAAGGTCGGCAGACGAACCTTGCCGCTAACCGGCAACACAGTCACTTCCAATGATTGTGCCTCTTTGCTGACCGCGTTCCTGCAGGTCAGCCGATAGGTATCCGTTTCGCCCGGCGCCAGCCGGTAGCTGCCGTTGACCGCAACCTTGACCCGCCATCGACGATTGACGCTCGCGATCTCGCAGGTGTCGGCATTACGCGACTTCCATTTGAGAGTGGTCGACTGCCCCTGCCTCAGTGACGTCGGACTCGCCGCAAACTGATCGATCGCCACCGGCATATCCGCCGGTGTAACCGTGACCTTGCGTATACGCTCAGCGACGCCGCCGCTGCCGCTGCACAGCAGGCGATAGGTCCGAGTGGTCGTGGGCTTCACCAGGATGCTGCCGCTGCGGCGCAGGTTGTCTGCGACATCTACGATGGCACAGGTGCTTGCGTTGCTGGAGATCCAGGTGAGCAGCGAGCTGTTGCCCGCCAGAATATTTGACGGACTTGCGGCAAAACTCTGGATCGCTGGCGCCTCGGGTGGCGGTGTGACGGTGATCAGGAGCTGAGCGCTGTCGGAGCCGCCCGCACCGGAGCAATTGAGCTCATAGATGGTGGTTTGGGCAGGCGTCACCGTTTGGCTGCCCGATGCGGCTACCGACGCGGTCTGACCTTGCGGGCCCAGCTGACAGACACTGACACCCGCGGCTGTCCAGCTGAGCGTAGTCCCCTCGCCTGCAACGATACTGAGGCTGCTCGCCGTGAAGCTGTTGATGCTGACCGGGGGAGGTGGCGAGAAGCCCTCAGGAGGAAACTCCGGCGTGGCACTACCAGCGAGCGGGCACGTTCCCGGCAGACACGCCAACCGCCGTTCAGGCCAGACCCAAACCGGTGAAGTCTCCAGTGCCTGGCTGACCGAGCCGGCCATGCCCACCACATCAATCCCAAGCCAGCGGTTGAGCTGAGCACGATTGACCGGGCGATCACCGCAGGTATTCGCCTGCGGTTGGTAAATCCATAGGTCCGCGCCGGGATACTGCGCGCAGCGCTGTCGAACTTCGCTGCTGGAGACCCGTCCGGCAAAACCCTGCAACAGGTTGTCGCTGCTGCTGATGGCTGGACGCCATAGCAGCAGCGGATCCGCAGCGATCGGAGCGGCGGCCAGGCAAGCGAGGAGAAGGAGCAAAGGTCGCATCGCGATTCCGCGCTCAGGGCGCCAGATTGGACTGAAGGTCGTAAGTCGTCCCGGACGGGACGTGCAGGAACGACAGAGCTGACGGGAGCAGCGCAATGGACTCGTAAAAGACTTCACCCATTGGGCCGGGGCCGTAATACGGCGCGATGCGGGTCACCAGCGCGTTGATCGCGTTGACGCGATAGAGCTCGGCAAGCTCGCTGCCGTCGCTCGCGTAAATCCGGATTTCCGCGGAAACAATTCGCCCTTCGGCCAGAGCACGCCGCAGCAGGACGCTGCTCGGCGTGATCGCCTTGGTGAATTCGATGGGCTTGACGTCGAGCCGCGGCCCGGCCGAACCGCCGGTGTTCGAAACGATGCTTTCGAGGCCCAATGCGTAGCTTTCGATCTCGACGAAATCAGGCCCGACCAGGTTGGAGTTGGTCTCGCCAAGCGTGATGACGTCACCGTCTATCTCAAGCTGAAGATAGGCTCGTGACTGCGCCGCCACCGGGCCGGCGAAGGTGAGGACAAATAGGATGGCGGCCGCCCGCCGGAATGTGGTTGTGTTGAACATCGTTGAGCACTCCCTGTTATCGATTGAAAACACAGGATTATTAGCTCAGAAAGGGCGGGGAAAATCTCAACGGAATCCTGACGTTTTTCCAACGAAACCCTTTAGCTGTGCCGTTTTCACGATAATCAAAGGAGGCACCTGGTTACCCGTTGGATGTCATTGACGCAAGCTGCTGGTACCGCGCCTTCAGGTCGGATTGAGCCTTAAGGAAAGGTCCTGGACCGTAACTGATTCGGGAAACCCCGAGCGCAGTTGCGTCCTTGATGGACTGAAGATCGCCCATCATCATCACGTTCACGGGCATTTTTGCCCGCTCAACAACGTCGGAAATGAGCTGCGGGTCGGTCAACCCGGGTACAAACAGGCAATCCGCACCAGCCGCGCGATAGGCTTCTCCGCGATCCATTGCTTCTGCGATGTGCCCACCGTGAGTTGCCGCAACGGATTCCAGGAAAAGATCCGTGCGCGCGTTGATGAAAAAGGGGACGCCTTCCGCTTCCGCCATGGACTTGATTGCAGCAATACGATCGGCCTGAGCACGAACCGGGTAAAGGCCCTCGCCTTGCACGATGCGGTCTTCAAAATTGATCCCGATGGCTCCCGCGCGCAGGACGCGCCGAACGTTCTCAGCGACGGCCCCCGGGTCGCCGGCATATCCACCCTCGAAATCGACGGTTACCGGCACATCGACCGTGTCACAGATCCGAGCAACGATCGCAAGCACCAGATCAAGCGGCATGGCTTCGCCGTCGTCAAACCCGTGCGCTGCTGCCATAGACCAGCTGCCTGTCGCGACGGCCGGCGTGCCGGCTTCCACCAGCGCCTTGGCGCCGCCCGCATCCCAAATGTTGTAAAGCACAACCGGCTTGTCTTGCTGGTGCATTCCGGCGAAGCGCGTGGCCTTTTCAACTTGTGACATACGGAGAAAACTCCCTCGGCGACCAAGATTGTCGGCGTTCAGTTTCAAGTAGCTGGTGTATGAAGCAACGTGGCCTCAACGTAGCATGTACCCAAAAGCACGCAGCCTCATTTCGGGCATCGATCTAAATGTGTCCTGCTGACCTTCTGGATCTGTTCCTGTTGACGCGAAACGCCGGCTGTTCCCGATAGGTCACCCATCGCCAAAGGTATTCCAGCGGGCCGTAGCGGTAGCGACGCAGCCAGATAAAGCTGAAGGCCGTCAAAAAGGAATACAAAGCAATGGCTGCAAGCAGCGCATGGGCTGGGCCCAGGGTGCCCAACATTCCGAGTCCAAACGGCATGTATAGCAACGTGAATATTGCCCCATGTAACACGTAGGCGGTTAGAGCGATCCGACCAACGGGTGCCAGCCAAAGCGCTAGTCGTTGCCAGCGGGCGGAGTTGCACAGGTACACGAGCGTGAGCGCATAGCCGACCGCCATCATTGGTGCGCCAACGGCATGAAGAAGGCCGTCGAGCAGCGGGCTCCCGGAAACTTTTTCTTTGAAAATCAGCAGCGACCAGACTTCCGCAGTCAGGCCCACGATCAGGAGCCAAGCGGCTGAGCTTCGCAGCCGCGGTAAATGACGGCGGGCCCGCTGTATCCACTGCTCCCGCATCACCCAGGCTCCAATCAGGAACCGCCCCAAAAGGTAAAGAGCCCAGGCGATCAAACCACCGTGCACGAACTCCTCATCGATATATGCCCCAGTCATGATTTTCACCCAGACGAGATAGCGTTCCTCATTGAAGGCATCCATCATGGCGGATTCGTAGACTGCTTCCGGCCCGCCAAGCGAAGGCAACACATGATCAAAGACGGGGTCTGCCAACAGCGCAAGCGCCAGGCCGAGATACAACATAGTGTTCGATGACCAGTTTCTCATGGCGAGCAGAAGCCAGCCGATCAGGGCGTATACGTGGAGAACATCACCCGGAAAAACCAAGAATAGGTTCAGTAAGCCGATCGCCAGCAGCGCCGCCAGGCGCCGCTGATAGATTCGAACGAAATTCGGCTCTCTCGCGCTGATCCGCTGCAGCATGATCCAGAACCCCATGCCGAAGAGTGTGGCAAATAGAGTATTGGCCTTGTTTTGGAAGAGCAGGTCGGAGATATAAACCGCCGCATTGTGCTGCAGCTGGCTTTCCCACAGCAATCGCTGACTCTCTTCCAGCGGTAGCTCGTAAAACGGAACCCCGACGAAATGGACGATGAATACGCCCAGCAGCGCGAAGCCACGCAGGACGTCCAGTTCTGGAATACGTTCGGATTTGTTCACGGGCTTACTGGATCGATAGCTGAGAGGTAGCGCATAAAGTTTCGGGTATTGGAGTCTCCTTAACTAAATGCAAAAAGGGCTTCAAATCGCACAAAGCCCTGGATATCCGATAGTCGGCATCTGCGCGACCACATGACCAGTCGACGGTCCCATGTTTGATCCGTACTTGCTCCGTTTGCCGCTTTATCTACTAGGTACCAATGTTTCCGGTGATCGAGAGCTCAAAACTATGCCAGTTACCCTGCGGTTATCACTTCGACTGTTCGTTTTGATTTTCCTATGCTCGTCGACAGCTGATGCCCAGCTTCGTGGCGGCGATGTTTGGGGCGTGGTTCGAGGTGACAACAGTCCCGGCTTCAGCTATTCCACCTTTGTTGAGACCCCCAGCGGCCGCTGGCTGGCAGCCGGCAATGGTGGCGCACTGATGTATAGCGACAACGAAGGCGTGGACTGGTCTTACGACGTCATCACCGACGATACGGGGCGCCCGATCTTCGGCAATATCAGCGATATGGTGGTTCATAACGGTCGGCTGGTCGCCACGTTAGTGAGCTTCCGCCAATCCATCGGAGAGACGGGTATCGGTGGCCCGCCTTTGCCGTTTATTGGCGCAACAAAAATCTTGACCAGTACCGATAACGGGAACAGCTGGACGATCCAGGACTTTCCGGTGCCTGCTGCGGTGTTTGAAGGGCCCCTGGCCAACGTGTCTGTGCCAGGAATCTGGCTTCCTCATCTGTTCGTGACGCCTGGCGGTGAGCTGTTGGCCTACGGAACCACAGCCCAATCGACAGGTGCTAACGCGCTGTTCCTTGGCGGCGTCGTGTTTCGCAACCAGGGGAGCATCTGGACTCAGGTCGCCTTTAAGCTCGGCGTACTGCAGTCCATGAGTGTTGGTGGTGCCGGCGAGCTGATCGCAACGGGCTACAACACCTTGCTTGAGAGCGAGGACGGCAGTTTCTGGGACGGCTATGACACGCTCGATGCCAATTTTGTCCTGAATGGTCAACCGCTGAACTTTGAAGAGAAAGACCTGCTGAACGGCAGCGATATTGCCTTTATTAACGGCAAATACGTCCTGCAGACCCAGCAGTTTCGGCGGTCGACCAACAATCCACAGATCGTCGTGGCATCCAACCAGCGGTCCGTGATCTTTGAGAGTGATGATCCCTTTGCGCCGACACGAGACTGGACCGGCACGCAGGTCAGTCGGATATGGCCGCGCTGGCTCGACATGGGCTCAACGCTGCTCAGTCTTGTTGATGGCGCCTGGCTGTCCGGCAACGGCATCAACTGGTCCAACGTGGACAGTACGGTGCAGCCCCTGGCGCTGAGCTATGGTCGCGTCGATGCGCAGGGCGTGGTGGCGGTTGGCAATGGCGATGAGGTATGGAAAAGCGGCGACGCGGGTCAGTCGTGGGACAAAATCCTTGATCAGGATCCCGGCTCGTCCATCAACATCATTGCCAAGGTCAACGATGTTCTGCTGGGGCGGGGTAAAGGGGTGAATACGGCTCAAGACTCTCTCTATCGAAGTGTCGACAACGGAACAACCTGGGTCGAGGCGATTGAAATCGCCGACATTGCACAGAGTACAAGTCTGGGCGTGCCTGCCGTGTTTGACGGAAGTCTTTACGTTACCGCGGGCTTCTCCGACCGAATTCTAGTAAGTCGCGATACCGGCTTTACGTGGGATGAGCTGATGGTGCCGTCGACGAGCAGTCAAGGCATAGGGTCGGTCGTTGTCGGTAATGGCGGTCGGCTTATAGCGCCGCAGGCGACTTTCAGTCCGAATATCTGGGTCAGCGATAATGATGGTGACACGTGGGACGTCAGAGCGTCACCGCTGGGTTTCGGAGACAACCTCAAGCGTGGGATTCATATTGGGGGAGGTCGCATAATCTATCTCCTCAACGGCTTTGCTTCGTTCAATCCGCGCCTGCTTACCAGCAACGACAACGGCTCGACGTGGCAAATTGAAGACCCGTTTCAATCCATCGATGAACTCGATCGCGTCTCAAACGATCCAGATCAAAGGGTCATCAATCTTCGTAAGATCTACCAGACTGCCAGCGACAGGCTGATTATCTTGGGAGACGACGGTGAACTGCTGCTGAGCCGGGATCGGGGGCAATCCTGGGAAGTGAAGCTGTTCCTGGAGCGGCTGGAAGACGATTTTCTCGACTGGAATATCTTCGAGCTACTGGAGTCCGAGGGTCGGCTGATTGCCATTGCCTCACGCAATTCGCCAGTCTCAAGCGCGTTTAGTGTCAACTTCGCCTACATCAGCGAAGATGACGGCGAAAGCTGGCGACCCGTGGAGATTCCGACCAGCGAAAGCCGTATCCGGTTCACGAGCGGCGTTTTAGGGGCAGAAGGTCGGCTCATCATCACCGGCGGCAATGGCGCGGTGTATACCTCGGAGTCAACTTTCGCTGAATCGCAGGCGATCCGCGTCCGAGAAGCAGAGTCGATCACCATCGATGTGCCTCGACCGCCCTCGACGGGTGAGGTTACGGTCACCTATCGACTCTTGCCAGACTCCGCAAGCGCAGGCACGGATTTCGTCCAGACGATGGGTGAGCTGACCTGGCTGGAAGGTGAGTCGGAGCCAAAGCAGGTAACGGTTGAGACCGTCGATGACCCGTTCAATGAAGGCGACGAAACCCTGAGAATTGCCTTTGGTGCATCCGGCGATCTGATCTACAGCTGGAGCTACGAAGTAACTATCGCTGATGACGAGCTGCAGGTTGCGTTGCCTACCGCCGTGGACATTGAGGTCGATGGTGCGGTGCGCACAAGCGAAAACGGGGAAAGCGTGACTTTCGGGGTTGCTCTTTGGTCAACGCCCAGCCAGGACGTCACGATTGAACTCAGCGTCAATGATGAGGCTGAGATCGCGTTTGAGCCGGCGACCCTCATCTTTACGCCGGACAATTTCAAGCGCGTCCAGGACGTGACCGTGACTGGGCTCGACGATCAGCAGCTCGACGGCAACAGAACGGTCGAGTTGACGTTTACGACCGTGAGCGCGGGTCCCGAGTACGATCGGTTTGCACCGGGTATCGCCTACGTAATTAACGAGGACAATGAAGTGCCGGTGACAATCTTCAACGATGGCTTTGAGCTTTAGCTCACTCGAACCCGTCGCGGAGGATAAAGTCCCCAGAAACGCTCCGTACGACCGGCAGAGATACGTTGCCCTCGGAGTCCACGGCGAAGGCCGCAACCTGAAGTGGCGGGGAGTCGGCGGTGACATCCTGGACCGTACCGGACCAGACACCGCCGCCCTGGTTGGTCAGCGTTGTGGTGGTCTCGCAGCCCTCGCTGGAGGATGTGATCGCGACAACCTGGTCGATTGTCCCCGTGCTGGTGATGCCGGTGACCGTGAGGTTAAAGCTCTGACCTTCGGTCACAATGTCAGGGGCGCTGGCGTCGTTGATCACCGGGTCGTCGCCGGCCAACAGCAGACCCGAACCAATCCGATAGTTGTTCGAACGGACCCCGTCCAGCAGCTCATTTGGCGTCAGGTTCCCGTTGTCATCCAGTTCGGGGTTCTGGCAGTTATCCGCGAATCGCACGCCGTTTCGCGCCAGCGTAAAAGCCGCTCGGACCGTGCCGCCGTTGAGGATCTGGGTCCAGAAATACCGGGAAAAGGACAGCCCTCCGGCTAGCGGGTTGGTGGCTAGGTCGGTTGCCGATGTGCTGGAAATGAGGATGCGGCGGTTATCGACGGGGCTCAGAGCGTCGACAAACGCACCGGCGCGATCACTATCGATGATCACCGTCAGCAGTCCGGGAATCGCCGATTCAGCGGTATCGAGGAATGCATCCAGCTGCGCACCCGACAGCGTTTCTGAACCATTCAGGCGATAGTTGTTCCCAGCAATCGGAGCCGTCAGGTAGATCGTCAGGTCCTGAACCTGGTCCGTGCCCCAGGTTTCGATCGCTCCCTGAACGTTCGACAAATCCGGGGTGGAATCAAAACCCAGAACCGCCTCAGAGATCAGGTACTGGATTTCATCGCAACTGCTGGCGGTGCAGTCCGTGCCGTCCGGGCCATATCCCTGCTGGATCAGGGCGGCATAAGCAATGTCCGCGTTCGCGCGGATGGACGGGAAGTCGACATCATCAATATCACCGCCGCCGATGATCACGGCCCGCCGCCGGAGGGGGTTGTCGATGGTCACCGTGGTCAGGCCCGCGACGGATATGTTGCCGAAAAAGTCTTCGGCATAAACCCGAATCTGGTACTCGCCCACCTGGTTCAGGCCGGAGTAATCGAGAACGTAGTCGTCGGTGGCCGGCACCCGAAACATATCAATCGTGGGAAAATCCACGATGGGGTTGTCTGACGATCCCGGCGTATAGCCGGGCGGCTCGAAGGTTGCCCACACGCGGGAGATACCGTCAGCGTCGGTCACGCCGAGCGCCGTGATTGTGGACGTATTGCCTGTCGGCGCGCTCGCGCTGACGCCACCAATTGTGGGGCGCGAGCCGCTGATGATGGTGCGATTCCCGATGGTGCCGCCATTCTGTGCATCGAGGGCTGCAAAGTCATTCGCTTCATCCGTGATGCCGTTGCCGTCGGCGTCGAGTCCCGGGGTTTGGGTCGGGAACGCCGCCTCGATGCGCTGAGACGCGAGGTCGTAGGCTGTGCGCAACGTCTCGCCGTTGAAGATCTGAGTCCAGAATTCGGTCGAAAAGGACAGAGTGCCCTGGGAGACAAAGTAGGCGCTCTGGTCAGCCCTGGCGCTGGTGATGACAATACGATTGCTCGAGCCCGTGCTGATCTCGTCAACAAAAGACCCGGCCTGGCAGGCATCGTAGATAAAGGTCAGGCGAGCACCCCCCGCCGCCGTTTGCCAGGTGTCCAGCCAACCGGCGATGTCGCCACTGGATAGAATCTCCGATCCGCTCAGCCGGTAGGCGTCCACGCCTCCGTGGTCCACGAGGTAGACGACAAGCTCGGTGGCGTCCGCGGCAAAGCTGCCGGTAATGGCGTTCTGGATGGTGGGCCCGGTGGCCGGGCCGTCGACATCGTCTGCCATGCCGTTCTGATCGAGATCCGCCGTGGCGTCATCCGACACATAAAAAATTTGATCTTTATCAAAGCCCTGGCTGAGCAGAGTGCGGTAGGCAAATTTGGCATTGGCCCGGGTGGCGTCCCACAGCGCATTGCCTGGGTAGGGTCCGCCGCCGGAGACCACAATCGCTTTGGGGTTTTCCGTGGTGAAAACGCGACGGAAGAACTGAAGGCGATTATTCCGCGCGTCAGACAGCACCATCTGCTCCGGTCCGAACTCCGCGACATGGTAGTTGACGCCGTCCCTCACCTGGCCGGGGCCCGTGCCTCCTGGAATGTCCCGAGAAAAAATGAGGTTCCCATCCAGGTCGTATTCCACGATTCGGGACAGCATGAAGTTGACTGAACCCGCCAACAAAAGGTTGCCGTCGTCGTTGACAGAGATGCCGCCGCCGTCGATCACGGGAAACTGATTGATGGGCGTTCCATCGGCCTCGTATCGAATGATGGAAAAGGCCGAATTGAAACGGGTTAGCACCGCGATCTCGCCCTGTCCGTCCACCGCAAGATCAACCGTACCCAGGGGGTCGCCGTTGGTCAGGTCGTTGATCGACCATTCTCGATCGAATTGACCGTTGCTGTCATAAACGACCACCTTGCCGTTTTCAAAAGCCAGCTGAGTGATAAAAAACTCGCTGCCGTCGATGGTGTCGATTGCTCCCACGTTGGAAAATTGCAGTTCGCCTTGTCCTGTTCCCGACGGGACAGCAAAACTGCTTTGGACGTTTCCGGACCGATCCGTAATGGCTACGCCAAAGCCACCCACGGCAGCCAGATCGGGTTCAAAGAGGACGATGCTTTGGGGGCCGAAGACACCTAAAGAATCCCAGGATCCGGCGGATTCGCCGTCACCGTCAAAAACGGAGACCCGGTTGTTGCGCGAATCCGTGACGTAGATGCGATCATTCGCAAAGTCCACCGCCAGCTGGCGGGGCTCATCGACAAAACCTGGCTCGGTGCCGGACCCCCGAATGCTGCTGACGAACTCATAATCGGGGGTAAAGCGATGTATGGCCGAGATGCTGCCCACCAGCAATGACCCATCGGTATCAAAGGTGAGGCTGGTAAAAAAGTTGCTGCCGCTGGCAGGTGGCGCGAAGTCGCTGACGTAGGTGCCGGCCGCTGCGTTGAACACCTGGATCCGCGAAGACTGGGCGATCAACAGGTTGCCATCGGGGTCCATGACCAGGTCCTGAGGCGAGCTCAACTCTCCGGGATCGATGCCAAGAGACCCGAATTCCCGAAGCTGGTTGCCAGTCGAATCGAAAACCTGGATTCGATGGTTGCGGCTGTCCGCCACGTAGATCTGATCGTTTTCGTCGACGTACAGACCCTCGGGCGCGTTGAATTGACCCGGGCCGCTGCCGCTGGATCCAAAAGCGTAGAGGAATTCAAAGCCGGGATCGTAGACCGATACCTCGTTGTCGATGGAATCGAGAACCACAAACCGACCGTCGTTGAAAAAATCGACATCCGTTGCCTTGCTGATCTCACCGGGCCCGCTGCTCGTGAGAAACGCCAGGTTGTTGAAAAACTCGTCGAAGATCACCAGGCCGTTGAAGGTGGCCATGTAAACAAAGCCATCCTTTTTAGTCAGCCCATGGGAGTTGGAGGCCAGGAAGGGTCGATTGGTGGTGATCACACGACCCGCCCTTGTCATGACGTAACCGACGGCTTCGCTGGTTGCCATCAGACGCCCATCAAGGACAACGATCCCATCGACACCGTCGGCAAAGTACCAGGGCTGTTGCAGCGCGGGCACCAGACGTTCGAAGCGAAGATCCTGACTCTGGACCGTCGTTGAAACAATGGTAGCCAGCACCAATGCTGTCCCCAGCCGGGCAAGCATCCTTTTGTTGAGCGTCATGAATTTTCCAGCAAGCGTTGATTCCTCCTTCATTGTAGTCCAGTGGAACCGGATGAGCCGCCCAACTTGCCAAGAAGCTCAGGCGTCGTTTTCGCTCGCACGACTGGACAAAACAGCTGACGATTGACCGCCGCTATCCCGTCACGTGAAAATTCCCGTTGTCATGCCTGTCCATTTGCTCCAAAGACTCTGTCTGCTAACGACGCTCGCTGCCCTCACGTTGCCGGTTTGTGCCTCGCCTGTGGATGATCTGAAGCAGGTTGTGGGCTGGCTCCGCGGCACCTATGACAACCGCGCACAGATCGAAGCCCAAAACGGTGCCGGGATCACTGTCGACGACCAGCACCGGTTTGTTGAGGTGAAAGCGCAACCGATCGAGATGCCTGAAGCCGGCGAGTTCACTGTTCAGGTGGACTATCGGGATCTGGGGAAGGAAGGACGAGTTTTCCGCCGGCGCATTTACGGCTTCAGCGCTGGCCCGGGTGAACAGGTGGTCACCCTGCGCCTCTATATTCCCCGCGCCGGGGATACTCTGGCCCAAAGCCTGGAGCTGGGCGAGGCACCATCACTCGATGACTTTCTTGTGCTGCCGGGGTGCGACATATACCTCCAGCGACAGGCGAGCGCCTGGCGAGGCTCCATGGCCTGGGGTGCTTGTCGCTACGAGCCGCTGCCGGGCATGAATCTACCGGAGGAGGTTACGGAAGTGGTGTCATTTACCCGCATCGCGATCCAACCCGATGCCTTCCACTTCAGCGATACGCTCTACGACGGAGCAACCGAAGCAGTGTTGTTTCAAACCGGAGACGGAACGCTGCATCATCTTCGTCGGCGCTAGACGGAAGTTCTCTCCACGCAAAATATTGTCTTCGGGGCGGCTACTCAAATCCGTTCAGGAAGATGTTGAGCTGGAAATTCACGATTTGTTCGTCGGCGGCTGTCAGGCCGGTGACAGCCTGGGTTTGAATATCGAAGTCTCGATCGTTGCCGAAAACCTGAGCGGTGAGCTCGAGGTCGACGATATCGGCGCCGGACTGAAAGTCTCGAGACAAGACGCCGAGCGCATAGGCTCCGGTGACGGGGTTGGCGAACGTAAAATCGTTGTAGTTCGAGGTGATTACGACAAAAGCCGGGGCAGGCTGCAGCTGGGATGAACCATCCAGGAACCCAACGGTTCCGGAGATTTTATGTAGATCAATACCGACGGCGTCACGGGTGAGCAGCAGCCGATAGGGTCGGCCCGCGCCATTACCGCTGCATTCGGTAACCCGCACAAAGAGCGTTTCGTCCAGGGGGAAATTCGGGAGCTCGCGCTCCTGCTCATCGCTGATGCCGCCGGGACACGGGTTGATGGCAAATACGGGCGTCGCGTTCACGGGATTAGCGATCAGATCAAAATCGAAGAGCTCAACGCTGATGGCGAGATCCGCCGTGTCATCACAGGCGCCGTCGCAAACCTGCAGAAATAGTCGGGTGTTGGGGTCACTGCCCGACCAAGAAGTGGGGTAGTTGAAGGTGGTTGCGAACGTGGTGAAGTCGACATCCGAAGCGGTTGTGAACGTGTGCTCCTGCTCGATCACCACCGGGCCGTCGGTCAGGAAGTCGAAACCCTCAAGAAACGTCGCCTGCACCGGCGTGTTGTCCGGTTCAAAAGCGTCTTGAGCAATTGTAGTGGTAGTCGTCAGCGCACCAATGGCCAACGCCAGAAGCGGCTTCATGCTGAATCCACCCATATCCTCATCACCCTCATTCCCCGTTCAGTGTAACCGAGCTTTGTCCCCCCGTCCTCGCGGCGCCACCCTCGCACCCGTCGCGTCAGGAAACGATCTCTCCCAAGCGTCCCAATCCGACGACATCCCGTAGTGGCATGTTTCGCGGTCTATGAGCTTCGATGAACGAAATCGCTCGGGATCTTGTCCCAACAGCGCTGGGAAATCTAAAACCTGTGGCTAAGCCGACCTATACTCTGCGGCAAGGAGGGTTACCGATGCGTTCATTTCTAGTCGTTACCGCGCTCGCTTTATCGGGCGCTGGTCACGGAGCAGCCAAGGCCACGACGATCGAAGAGTCGGCAGACGCAGTGGCCGAGAAAGTCATCGCCTGGCGTCAAGATCTGCATGCCAATCCTGAGCTCGGCAACCGTGAGTTTAGAACGGCGAGAATTGTTGCTGACCATCTCAGGTCACTCTCCTTTGATCGCGTAGAAACGGAGGTTGCACACACCGGCGTTGTGGGGGTGCTGAGAGGCGGCAAGCCAGGGCCCGTCGTCGCGTTGCGGGCCGATATGGACGCGTTGCCGGTGACGGAACAAACGGGGCTACCTTTTGCGTCGACTGTTACCACGGAGTGGCGAGGTCAGCAAACGGGCGTCATGCATGCGTGCGGTCATGATGCGCATACGGCAATCCTCATGGGTGTGGCAGAAGTGCTCGCAGGGATGCGCGAGAACATCCCCGGCAGCGTGAAGTTTATTTTTCAGCCGGCGGAGGAGGGTGCCCCGCCCGGCGAAGAGGGCGGGGCCGAGTTGATGGTTGCCCAGGGCGTTTTGGGCGGAGACTACGCGCCGGGCGCAATCTTTGGTCTGCATGTGGCACCTTTCCGTGCAGGTTCGATTGGCTATCGTCCTGGCGGGATGCAGGCGGCATCAGACGGTTTGAAGATTGTGATCAAGGGACAGCAAACTCACGGCGCGATGCCTTGGGCGGGCGTTGATCCGATTGTAGTCGCGGCGCAAGTCATCAGCGGCGTCCAGAACGTTGTGAGCCGGCAGATTGATATCACGAAAGCCCCAGCCATTATCACTTTCGGCTCAATCAACGGGGGCAATCGCGGCAATATCATTCCCGCGCAAGTGGAACTCACCGGAACCATTCGGGCATTCGATCCAGCTATGCGGAACGATATTCACGAGCGCGAAACTCGAATTGCGACGCTGACGGCGGAAAGTCATGGGGCTACGGCAGAGGTGACCATCGATCGTGGCTATCCCGTTACCCGTAATGATCCTGAACTGACCGAAAATATGAAGGCTGTGCTAGATCGATATGCGTTTGGCGGAAAGGCCAAGTTGATTCCGCCGATTACCGCCTCGGAAGACTTTTCTTTTTACGCGAACGAAATTCCTGGCCTGTTTTTTGCCCTGGGAGTGGCGCCGGAGGGTCGAGGCTTGGGCAGTGCTGCTCCTAACCATTCACCCTTTTTCGTCGTCAACGACGACGTGATGCATGTCGGTGTAAAAGCACTCGCTGGCCTTGCGCTGGAGTGGTTATCCCAGAATCCAGTACCTTCGCCGGAAGCGAGTGGCACCAGCGCCGAATGAACGCGCTGAACTGACGACTCTCGCGCAACGGCATTCAGCGCCGTTCCAGCAGCCCTGCGATTTCTTCCGCGCAAGCCTGCCTCAGCCATTGATGAGCAGGGTTGTTCTGGTGAATGGGGTGCCAACCCAAACGGTAGATGAGCTCCGGAAAATCCACGGGAAGCGGCCGCATCGTCAAATCGAAAAGGTCCAGGAAATTTTCGGCAAGTCTCGATGCCACCGTGAAAAAAAGATCTGTGCATCCGGCGACCTCCATGCACGCCATGACCTGAGGCAACTTCAGCACCGCGCGTCTCGTTAGACCGTGCTCATCCAGGGCGCGATCGATTGTCGTCGTAAACGACTCGCCCCCCATCGACAGGAGGCAATGATCAAACGCCACGTACTTTTTTAAGGTGAATTTGCCGCGAGCGGCCGGATGATCTCGTCGCATGACGCAGATCATGTTGTCCGAGCCCACTCGTCGCACATGGAAGGTCTCCGGAACCTCAATGCCGGTTCCAAAAACCGCGAGGTCGACGTGCGTTTGTTCATGCAACCAGCTCCGCGTTGGAAGGATGTTCTCGATGGCCAACGAGCATCCCGGGGCATGATCGGCCAATCGGCGGACGACGGCCGGGATAAATGTCTGAGCGACATAGCTGGTTCCAAGAATCCGGAACCGTCGCTCAGTGGTGGCTGGATCAAATGCTGGCGCCTCGAAGAGACTCTGAACCTGTTCGATTGTCTCCCGTAGTTGCGGCTGGAGGCTTCTGGCACGTTCGGTCAACATCATGGCCGACCCCGACCGAACCAGCAGGGAATCATCGAACAAATCGCGCGCGCGTCCAAGCAGCCTGCTGGTGGCCGACTGCGTCAGATTGATGCGCTGGGCGGCGCGGCTGACGTGCTGCTCCTCAAGCAGGACATTGAGTGCAATCAGCAGGTTCAGATCAACAGTCCGCAGATCAATCATTATGAGTCTTACGCATATTCGCTATTTCCATAATTCAATTTACATCAATTGACCCTCGCGCTCATACTCGCCCGTCTTCTTCACCGAACACCGGAAAAGGGTCACTAGATCATGCGCCGAGATGTTGCAGGGATATTGTTTTGCCTGGCGGCTACCTTGTGCTGGGGCGCTTTGCCCCTGGGGCTGCAGTACGTGCTGCAAGACGTCGACGGCGTCACGGTCACCTGGTGGCGGTTTTCCGTAGCCGCTGCCGTATGTCTTCTCTGGCAGGCGGGTCGCGGTCAGCTTCGTGCGTTTGCTCATCTCAGTGCCAGGGACTGGGTGTGCCTGGTGGCTGCCGCCGTGTTTCTGATCGTCGACTACGTTGGATTTACCCTGGCGCTGAACTACACCAGTGCGGCAGCCACGCAAGTCTTCAGCCAGGTGACGCCGTTGTTCTTATGCCTGGGAGGTCTGTTTTTTTTCGCTGAACGCCCGAGCCGCTCTCAGCTGGCTTGTCTGGTGATTTTGGCCGCGGGGCTCGCTCTCTTTTTTGTTGAGTCTTTGTTGACATCCATGACCGGGCGCGATGGCGTGGTTGCCGGAGCGGCGCTGGCCATATCCGCTTCGTTGTCGTGGGCCGTTTATGCATTACTCCAGAAGAAGCTTGGGGCAAAGCTTTCCTCCAGTAATGTCTTGCTGTTTATCTACGCTTTTGCCGTCCTTGCTATGTTGCCGGCGACACGTCCCGAGTCACTGTCGTCGCTGGATGCTTCGGGGTGGCTCGTTTTGTCTCTATGCGCCGCAAATACCCTTGTGGCTTACGGGCTCTTTGGAATCGGGCTCAGATACTCGACCATGATGACTGCCGGCGCTGTCATGGCACTTCAGCCGCTGTTTACGCTGGCCAGTGAGTGGCTGGTAGCGGCGGTCTGGCCCGGATCGATCCAGCCCGAAAGTATCACCCCTAGCGACTTGCTTGGTATCACGCTGGTGGTCGGTGGCGTGGTCAGCTTTAGCCTCTTGAATCCGCGAAAGCCACCGCGAACGGACGGTTCCAATGATTGCCCGGTTGTGCAACACCAAGCGCCACGCCTGCTCGCCTCTTCTCCTCAGCTCAATAACCGGATGGAAGTCAATGGTCCTCGCCGAATTCTGTCTCGCGGGTCATGAGCACTAACTCATCCAAGATCCGTTTCTTGTAGCGTCGTTGTCGTCGGCGCGCTTTCGCCGGGCTTGCGCGCCAGCCGGCTCGCTTGTCGGCTACGACTTCTTCAACATCGTTGGCTACAGCAACTCGTTCAGCGTCTTTAGGTGAGGTGCGTTTTGGCATGATTCTTCAGCCCACGGGCAAGACCGGTGAGTCTCCACACAGCGTGTGAAATCAGCGCCACGGCGGCGTGACGTGATGGCTCGCCTGCGTGCCGTGTTTTGTCCACCGAGTGATCAGCAGAGCGCTATGCCGATGCTGCCGCCGTGGACCTTTTGGTACACGCGAGGGACCTGACGTTCTGCCTATACTCCGCGGGTTGTCGTAGGAGTAGTTCATGTCAAATCGTTGTATCCCCGCACTTTTTTTGTGGCTTGCGGTTGGCCTCAACAGCCCAACGGCTGAAGCCCTTTCCGGCACAGTGACCGGCGCATGGTTCGATCCAGCGTTTGAGGGTGCGGGGTTTCTTGTTGAGGTGCTTGCGGAAGACCAGGCACTGGTTTATTGGTTTACCTACGACGACAGCGGTGCTCAGCGCTGGTATATCGGCGTTGGGGAGGCCACCGACTCGGCGATTGAAATTACCGAGTTGCAGGAAGCAACTGGCGGCAGATTTGGGCCGGAATTTGATCCAGATCAGGTGAGTCTCCGGACCGTCGGCACGCTCACCCTGTCGTTCAGTTCCTGTAATGCCGGAAGCGCTGACTATGAGGTGGACGGGCAGACCGGAACTCAGGCGCTGGGACGCCTGACCGGAATCGCAGACTTTGACTGCACTTCGGTGGCGACCGGTGCAACAGCTACTCCGGCTCTGAATCAGACGGCCTCCTGGTTTTTGCCGGAGCGCAACGGTGAAGGCTTCATCGTTCAGGTGCTCGATGACACAACCGCTTTTATCAACTGGTTTACCTTCGACGCGGTGGGAAACCCGGCGTGGTATACCGGGATTGCCTATGTTGCTGCCGAGTCTTTGGTGATGGAGTTGCTTTCGACCTCCGGCGGGCGGTTTGGTCCAGACCACAATCCGGACGATGTGGTTCGCCAGCCCGTCGGTCGTCTCGAGCTGAACCTTGGCTGTGAAACCGGCTGGGTAAACTACGATCTAAATCCCGAATTCGGTCCTTCGGGAAACCACAATCTCACGCGGTTAACGGGCATCGACGGCCTGATCTGCCGCGAAACCCGTTTTGTTCCGGCCGATGCATCAACATTCGTCGGGCAGTGGTTGTCCATCGGGTTTGGTTTTGCCGCCGACGTGACGGCCGAGACCGCAACGGCATACCAGGTAACTGCCAACTCCTGTTTGCCTGTGCTGTCCGCGCCAACCGATGAATTGGTGGAGACGACGACCGATCTGCGGGTGAGTACCGATGGTGAGCTCCTGGAGCTGGACACGCTGGATTCGGTGAGTACGGTTCGGCTGCGACGGGTGTCGGCCCTGCCTGCGGTTTGCCAGGGAGGCGGAACGGCGTTTACGGCTGATCCCGTCGTGAACTACGACGCTTTTGCTGCAACGTTTGAAGAGCTTTATGCGGCGTTTGACGTCCGTGGCGTTGACTGGGCGGCGCAGCAAGCCACCTTCGGACCTCGTGTAACCGCAGCCACAAACGACGATCAGCTGTTTGACGTTTTCTCCGATATGGTCGCGCCGCTGCGCGATCTGCACACCAGTATTCAGTCGCCCACACGCTGGTTCGGGTCTGGCGCCACACCTGAGGTCCAGGCGTATTTTCAGCGGGCGGTGAGCGGCGTCGAGGTGGACAACATTATTCGCAGCTATGTCCTAGGCCCTCGACGCATTGCTGCCGCGGGGGACATCAACTACGGCATTCTTGGCCCCGGTGTGGGGTATCTGGAGGTTCGATCCTGGTCGCTTGACGCGGGCGGAGACTCGACGGTGGAACAGGTGGCGTTTCTGCGCGATGAGCTTACGCGGGTCTTTGAATTCTTCGCGTCGGAGAACGTCGACAAGCTGGTGCTCGATATGCGACGCAACGGGGGCGGCAATGCCAACGTGAGCTACGAGCTGGCTGGGCGATTCCTACGCGGCCAATCGCGGACAATTTTCTCGGAACGTCGTTTTACTCAAGAGGGCAGTCTGTCGGGACCTGTACTCACGACCCTTTCGCCGGAGGATCGACCGCCTTTCGACGGCGATCTGGTGTTGTTGATTGGCCCCATCACCGGGAGCGCAGCAGAGTCGTTTACCTTTGCCATTCGGTCTCTCCCCCACGCAACGCTGATCGGCGCACCCACCGCAGGTGTGTTGTCTCGGACTGGGCGGGTGCTGCCAAACCAATGGGCCGTGTCGTTGACCATCGGTCAGATTGCGTCACCCGAAGGTGAGTTGTTTGAGGCGGTCGGCATTCCGCCGGACCTTGCCGTTCCGGTTTTCACCGACGCTGAGTATGACGCGGAGCGTGATTCCGCGATTGAGGCTGCGCTGGGTTTTTTTGCGTCTGAGTAGCTGCCGGCATGAACACTCGAGCCGCTAAGACCAGGCAGCTGAGTCAGCGCTTGAAGTAGATATTGTTTGGGGTCGTGATCTGTACCTTGCCGTCGCCGGTTGGGACAAGCTCTGCCTCCTCCCCGTCCTGCGGATCGACGAAGGTTGTCGGACCGATTTTGATCAGGGTAAAGGTATAGCTGCCATCAGGCGTCCGGCCCGCCAGTTCGTTGCCGGAGACCGTCAGTAGATAGGCCGTATCGTCTCTGCCGGCGGGATGGTACTCACCCTCGAACACCGCCAGCTCCTCGGCCGTGATCGGCACCCGTTTGTGCACCAGCAGCGGGCTTGCTGGCCAGCCGTAGGTTGCGTTGGCGGTACGCCCAACGTCGCCCACCAGCGGCCAGCCCGCCGAGGCGTTTGTCATGGTTAGCACGGCGTCTTCGGTCGCGGGGTACGCCATGAAGTTGCAGCGATAGCCCCGATTGCCTCCGCTGTGGCTAAGGCGGACGTCCCCATTGATGTCTGCCACGCCAATACCCAGGCCATATTCGCTGGCCACCTCGGTGCTCATGAGTGTCGCGATATGCGGCGGAATGCCTTCGTCGCGACCGTTGATGCCGGCCAGCACCGCAGCAACAAATTTGAGGTAGTCGGTGGGTGTGGTCCACAAACCCGCTGCCGCCATCTCCGGATAGAGGTGCCAACCTCCGGTTACCGGCACGTCGGTTCGATCGAAAGCGCGGACACGATCCAGGTCTTCCGCTTCGGCGGGCGTGGCAAGTTTAAAGGTGCTGTCCGCCATGCCCAGGGGCTTAAGCAACAGTCTGTCCATCAACTGGGCGAAAGGCTCACCGGTTACGGTTTCGGCCCAAAGCTGGGCCATGGTGTAGCCGCCGCCCGAATAGCGTCGCTCGCCTTGAGGGTTGGGGCGGACGGTCACGGGCGCAGTGTTGGTAGGGGCCTCGCCGGTGACAACCTGTGCGGTGGTTGGAATGTCGCTACCCACGGGATAGCCCGGAAAGCCGGACACGGCGGCGCCGTTGGTGTGAGACAGCAGCTTGCGCAGCGTGAGGGGATAGCCTTCCGGGTTTAGCACGGCAAGATTGATTGGCAGCGTGGGACCCAGGTCTTCGTCTACGCCCACCCCGAGCTCCTCCGCCAGCATCAGCAGGCCTGCAGCGGCGATGGTCTTGGACAGCGACGCCGCCTGAAACTGGGTCCGGACCGTCACGCCTTCGCCATAGCCCTTCGCCCAGGCCAGCTCGCCGTTGCGCAGCACGGCGACGCTGACCGCCGGCACACCCAGCTCAGCCTGCCGTTCCAGCAGGGGGCTTCTCTGGGGCCCTTCGCCTTCGAAGGTGACAACTGGGATCAGCGCTGTCTCAATGGTGAGCTGTTCGGGGTCGACGGCAGCAGATGGCTGGTCGGCGGTGGCGCAAGCCTGCAGCCAGAGCACTGCCGGCAGCAATATTGAAAAGGAGAGAAGGCGAAAAGGCATCCAAAGCACCCACGTTTTGTCTGGCCAAAGTCTACGGGATTTGCCACCTCTGTGTGGCTTCAGCGACGGCGCAGAGGGCAGTTGAACCATCCGGATTCACGTTGCGTCTTGGCAACCCCGTCACGACTTAGGAGTCGCGGAGAATAAGAAATAATTCAGCAATTGCGAATCATTTACATTTGCGATAACGTTGCTTCATTGCCAATCCCAGTTGACCATCAATATGCCTAGTTTTCCTGCTCGCCTGTTAGGTGGCGTGACGCTTTCGCTCGCCATGACAGCCCCTAATGCTCTGGCTCAAGACACGGATTCTGAAGAAGTCGAAGAGCTGGTGGTCGTTGGAAAGTACCTGTATTCGGACGAGGTGAACGCGCTCAAGACGCCGACGCCGGTTCTGGATGTACCCCAAAGTCTGTCGATCATTACCGCCGACCAGATCGCCCTGCAGGGCTTCACCAGTATTGGTGACATCATTAATTACGCACCAGGGGTCAACAACTCGCAGGGTGAAGGCCACCGAGATGCGATTGTGTTTCGCGGCGTTCGCTCGACGGCGGATTTTTTCATCGATGGCGCGCGCGATGATGTTCAGTACTATCGGCCGCTCTACAACGTTGAGCAGGTGGAGATTCTTCGCGGGCCCAACGCGTTGCTGTTTGGTCGCGGCGGTACCGGCGGCATTTTGAATCGCGTCACCAAAAAGGGCCTGATTGGCCAGGACCTGACTGGCTTCCAGGTTGGGGTCGATTCCTTCGGCGAGTACATGGTGCAGCTTGACCACAATATCTCGATAAATGATAGGTCGGCGTTTCGGATTAATGCCTTCTATGAAGGCCTCGACAATCATCGCGACTTTTACGACGGCGACCGGTTCGGCGTGAACCCGACCTTCAGATTCCAGTTCAGTCCGGAAACAACGCTCGACCTGTCTTACGAGTACATCAACCACGAGCGCTTCATTGATCGCGGCATTCCAACCGGAACGGATGGTCGACCCGTCGAAGCCTTTGAAGAAGTGGTCTTTGGCGATCCGGATCTCAACACTACGGAAATGGAGGCCAACGTGTTTCGTGCCGCCCTGCAGCACGAGTTCTCGAATTCGCTGAAGGCCAACGTCAGCCTGTTCTATGGCGATTACGACAAGCTGTACGAGAACTTCTACGCCTCAAGCTACAACCAGGCAGAAACGCCCGATGTCGTCACGCTGGACGGTTACCTCGACACCACTGACCGTCAGAATCTGATTCTGTCTGGAAACATGATTGGGGAGTTCGCAACCGGTAGCATCAGTCACGCCGTCCTCGCGGGTGCAGAATTGATCGACACTTCCTCCGATCAGGATCGGTTCAACTCATTCTGGGACACAACGCAGGACGACAACGAGATTTTTTCAATCACTCGCCCCTTGAATCTGCGCGGCGGTGTTGGCGTTAACGCCGTTGGCCAGGCAACAACCAACAGCTATACCACCGACCTGAACGACGACACCCGAGTCGACATCGACGTCTTTTCATTCTATGTGCAGGACGAGATTGAGATCTCAGACAAGTTTGACCTGATTCTGGGCGCGCGTTTCGACAGTTTCGATATCGAGGTCTTCAACGTGGTATCGAATGAGACCCGCAGCCGAAAAGACGAAGAGGTTTCACCCCGTGCCGGCCTCGTTTACAAGCCTCAGGAAAACGTGTCGGTATACGCGAGCTACAGCGAGTCGTTCCTGCCGCGCAGCGGAGAGCAGTTTGCCAACATCAACGGCAACAACAACCAGCTCGATCCAAACACGTTCGACAATCTCGAGGCGGGTCTGAAGTGGGACTTGAGCCGAGGGCTAAGTCTGACGGCAGCGGTTTTCCAGATCGAACAAAGCTCGCCGCAGGTGGCGGACAACGATCCGGAAACGCTCGATGTCATCGACTCCGAGATCGAGGGATTCGAATTTCAGCTCCAGGGACAGGTGAACGAGCGTTGGTTTGTCTCGGCAAGCTACAGCAACCTGGACGGCGAGCAGGTGGATCGCTCTGGTCCTACCGGTCTGCGTCCGCGTGAGTTACCTGAGCATATGTTTGCGATCTGGAACACCTTTCAGGTGACCGATCGACTCGGCCTGGGTCTCGGCGTGACCTATCAGGACGAGAGCTTTATCAACAACAGCAACAGCGCCGTTCTGCCAAGCTATACGCGAGTGGATGCGGCAGCTTTTTATGACCTTTCAAACAATACCCGAGTACAGCTGAACGTCGAAAATCTGACGGACGAGCTTTACTTCCCCAACTCACACAGTACGCACCAAGCGACAGTTGCGCCCCCGATTCACGCTCGGCTGTCGGTCACCGCTCGGTTCTAAGCGTATCGCCAGTCATTTCCGATGCGGTTGATGAGGCCGGCAATAAGTTCTGCTGCCGAAAAACTGCCGGCGGGAGCCGTTCTGCCGCGGCATCAACACGCCAGGCCCTACGTGACGCTGGTTCTGCGGGGAAGTTATGTCGAGGCCGGAGATCAGGGGCGATTCAGGGTGGAGCCTGGCGACGTGCTGAGCCATGAGGTTTTTTCGTCCCACGCCAACTGGATCGACCAGCGCCGTGACGTTCAGACCCTGAATTTCGAACTGAGCGCTGCATCGCCAATAGATTCGGTCGGATTCGCTACCGATGTCGATACCGTAGTGAGGATAGCCAAATCGGATCTCGCTGCCGCGGCCACCACTCTTCTGCAAACAGTAACGCCGAAAGCGGCCTCGCTCTCCGATTGGCCCGAAATTTTGGCCAAGGCGATCCGGGACGATCCGTCCAGGCCAGTAAGCTACTGGTGCCGCACCTTCGGTCTGGCTGCTGGCACCGTGAGCCGGGGGTTTAAGCGCGCCTTTGGCGTGTCCGCCGCCCAGTACCGCGCGACCGCCCGCGCTCGCAACGCGTACCGCGCGCTCGTCCACTCCGATATCGCGCTTGTGGATATTGCTGAGCAATTCAATTTCTCAGACCAGGCGCATTTCACCCGATCGATCCGGGCGCTGACCGGTGCACCACCAGGCTATTGGCGCGGGGTCAAAAATCTTCAAGACAGGAAGCCGTCGCGAAACTGATACTGCCGAGAAGTCATTTTCTCGAGTCATGATCCATGCGTCGTCTCATTCTGTGCCTGAGTCTTGCTGTTGTTGCGTGTTCCCCCAACTCGGACGTTGACCGCTCCAAGCATTCCATCACTGCTAAAGAGGTGGCGCGTCCCGAGGGCGAGATCGCCCAAGCCATCGGGGCTGGGCTACAGGGTGACGCGCGTCGTGCCGTTGAGATCCTCAAGGCAGTCGATGGTTCAAACTTAAGTCAACGCGAGCGCGACTACCGAAGCTGCATGCTCGAGCGCTTTGGCGAGACGGCGCCTTCCGCCGCAGGGATTCCAAAGACGGATTCCTTTGCAGGCCAGATTGTCGCTACCTACATCGACTACTGGCACCAGGCTTTGCGCGACCCGGATCGACGACGGGAACTGACCCTCGACCTTGAAAGCGCTTTAAGGAAAATCATGCGCCTGCCTGACGAGGCCGACAGCCTTCAGATTGAGCCAGCGATTCAGGCGAGGTTGAACGATGAGGGCCTGAACGGATTGCTTGGCCAGACTGGGGTGTTGCGCGAGCTGATGATCTGGCGCCGAGAAGATCGGCGATCTGTCTCCGTTGAGATGCCACATGGCACCTATGAGACGGACGTGGCGTTTCTGGACGATTTTCTGATCTCCGGCTGGGGGCGTTACGCAACCTGCGAGACTCGAGGAGCGGGTGGCTGGGTTGCTGACCGAACGCTGTTTGCCGTTGTGCCAAGCTACCAGGACCTGGATGGCGAGGAGTTTAGAGTCACCTTCCTCGGTCATGAGACGCAGCACTTTTTGGACCTCGACAACTATCCTGGCATGGCGTCGTGGGAGCTGGAGTACCGCGCAAAGCTGATGGAGCTGGCGATGGCTGATGAAACGCAGTCGAGGGTGCTTCGAAAGTTCATCGAAGATCAGGGTGACGACCCGGCATCCCCCCACTCCTTCGCGAACAAGAAGATCCTTGCGGCGCTGATGGCAGAGTTTTCGGTCGCTAGTCTTGAGTCGCTACAGTCCGTACCAGGTCAGGCGATGCGGGAAACAGCTTATAGTCTGTTTCAGGCTGACACGGCGCTGCGAGATCGCTAGTCCAGCCTTCGATCGTAAAGAATACTCGTATCGTCGATAACTCTGCGAGGACCAGAGCCTGCCATTTTCAGCGCTAGAGAAGATCAGATTCCGGGCGCCTAGTCGTTTGCCCGGTCCCGGCTCATATGGTGGTTCCATCCGCGGAGCACCAGGCTCTCGTTGACGTGATTCACTTGTTCGTTGGGAAGCACGAAGTCGTCGCCGCTGTGCATCTGTACCAGCACAGTTTTCCGGTGGTGGTCGGAACGATTGGGTGTCGAGCCGTGCAGCGTGAAGTAGCTGAAGAAAAGGACATCACCGCGTTTCGCGTTAACGGGATGTGCGCTATCCAGCGGGTATTGTTCGAGCAGTTTAGAAGGCTCAAGACCTGAGGAGTTTTCCTGCCGCCCGAGCCGGTGTGAACCGGGGTAGACGCGCAGCCCCCCGGTTTCCTCGTCGGCGTCGGTTAAGAAGATAATCGCGGCGATCATCGTGTCCTTCTGCGTCGGGAAATACCACCAGTCTTGGTGCATAGGAAAGGGAGCACCTTCCCTCGGGGGCTTCAGGAACAATTTGGAGTGATGGAGGATGATGTCGGGCCCGATGATTTGCTCCACCACGTCGAGAAAGCCCCGATGTTGCAGTGCTTGCAGCCAGGATGCTGAGTAACGCTGGACGTTATGGGTGTGGATGATCCTGGATGATCCGCCGTCAAGTTCATCAAGGGTCTTACTGTCCCACCGCGCGTTAACGTCCTCGCCACTCTCTCCGAGTTGCTCCACGATACGATCGAAATCGTCTTCCATTGACCGCAGGTTCTCCTCGGTGAAAATCCCCTGCGCCAGGTAACAACCATTTTCTTCAAAGAAGCTGCCGATACTGGTGGCCGAATCCAATGCGATTGACATACCTGTCTCCTGAAAAACTTCACTGGCATTGTCCGTTAGAAGGCTGTCCTGTTAAACGACCGGATCGGTCAAAAAATTGACTGATTCGGCCAATACGTCTAGCTTTTCTTGATGCCTCGTAACGCCTCTTTTTCCGTTTCGTACAGCAGGACCCGCTACGTTTCGTTCGAATCGGTCAGTAGAAACCGACTTCACCGACACTCATTCTACGAGCCTTGTATTGTCATTTCCGGCAATGGAGAGTTCGAGCATGACTCCCGGGTGTTCGCTTTGAATGAAGGAGACTTGTTTGTTGCCAACCCCGGGACTTTTCACGAAATCCGTTCTTTGGACTCGAGAGACCTGAAGCTCTACTTCACGATGCTCACCATCACCAGAGCTCGTGGATCGGCCAAGACTTCTCGTTCACGGCAACTCAATCAGGGAGATCTCCTCCAGTTCTTGTTGAATCACCGCGTTCATTTGCCTGGACAGTCTCACCTTATTCCTCTGTTTGAACACGCGATGAAGCTCGCGCGGCAAGGTGCCGACTTTCAAGAAAACCGCTACTACCATCAGGCGTCCTCACTGCTGGTTCAGCAGATTGTTTCGGCGCTTGCCAGCCCCGAAGCGCTGTCAGAGGAGGGCATCGTCGAACGCTTTCACGCAAACAGAGTTGTGGAGCTGATCGAGAATCGGCTCCATCAACCGCTACGGATCGCTGACCTCGCTGGAGCGTGTGGCATGTCGGAGCGAACGCTCCGTCGCAAATGGTCAGAGGTTTCTCAGCGAACGCTGACGGAAGAAATTAATCACCGGCGTATTGAACGAGCTTGCCAGCTCCTGCTGCTGCCGGATATCACGATCGCAGGTGTCGGCTATCAGGTTGGAATCCCGAGTCCCGCAAGATTTTCCAGGCTGTTCAAAGAGACAATGAATATGACGCCAAGAGCGTATCGTCAGCATGCGCTCGACAAACTCAGCCCGGGCCAGTTTTCAGGAGGGCCGCTATTCCAAACAGAGTTTGTCGACGGGGCAATTCGGGATCACAGTAGCTAGCCGAGAAGAATCATCCAAGCCAGAAAAGTCCGACTCGACGTTCGAATCGCCAGGCATCGGTCGTGACCTCAGTATGTGCTGATTGAAGTGAATGAGGATCTCTTAACTGCGGCTGTGGTGCGCCCGCCACCAACCTGCGGCAGAGATCTTTTCGAGCCATTCCATGCGCTGTACCGGGCTGAGTTTCCGCAATTGTTGGAGCACCTGACGGGCCTGTGTGCCGATCGGAAGCGTGAGAGGGAGGTTTGGCTGTCCGATGCTTGCCATGATCTCCTCTGCAATGTCAGCGGGGTCCTCGCCACCGGGGCTGCGTTCAGCCGCTAGCTTCGTCATCAGGGCCGTGTAAACGTCTTTCTCTGGGGGCGTCGATGACTGCCCAAATGCCGTATTGATCTTGCCGAGTACGATATTCGAGACCCTGATCCCCAGTGGGCCGACTTCGCTATGAAGGCTCTCGGTGCTTCGCTCCAACGCCGCCTTCGATGCGGCGTAAATGCCGTCAGCGACCAGTCCGGCATGGGCGGAGAGCGAACTGATATTGAGGATAGTGCCCGATCGTCGCCGGCGCATTCCTGGCAGGACCGCCTGAATAAGCGCGAGTGGCGAGAAGTAGTTGACGGCAAAAACATCTTTGGCATCCGCGAGATTCTGTGATTCCAGCGGGCCGGGCTTGATCTTGCCAGCATTATTGACCAGCACGTCGATGTCGCTCATGCCTAGCAAATCCGCGTGGACCGCCAGCTGCTCAGGATGTGCCAGGTCCTGAACACATACGCAGCAGATTGCGTTCTCGGGAATGCTTCGTTCCAGTGCCTCGGCCGACTCCATGCTCCGAACCAGCCCGATGACCCGATGGCCTGCCCCACACGCCGCCTTGATCATAGCCCGGCCGAGCCCGCCTCCGGCTCCCGTGATCAATATGGTGTGGCTCACGAGGGCGTTACGCGAGAACGCGGGTAAGAGCGACGCCAAGAAAGGTGGCGATGGCGTAGCCGAAGATGCCGCACATGATTCCCGGTGTGACCAGCGATCGCCAGCCACGGGCGCTGGCGATGGCGGCCGTGGCTGCAGGGCCGACAAGGGCAGCGCCCGAGGCAACAATGGCTTCCGCCAATTCGACTTTCAGCAGTCTGGCAACAGTCAGCACCACAACAAGGTGGACGGCGATGATAAAGCAACCAAAGAAAAACAGAATCACCGCCGATTCAAGGAAAGCGCTGGCGTTGGTGCTGGCGCCGATCGCGGCGAAAAACAAATACATGCACAGCATGCCGAGGGCAAAATCGCCCTGGAGTGGCTCGATCTGGCGCGGGAACAGATTGGCCGCCACCAGCGTCACAATCGTAACGAACAGGATGTTGTACTGATCGGATCCGGTCAGCCACTCGCCGGCAGTATTGCCAAGCCATACGATCAGCATCGCCAGGGCCAGCAGGCCTGAGATATGGGTCAGCTTGAGAGCCGGTTCTTCGGGCTGCGCGCTTGCTGTCTCTTCATGCGTCGCGTGTGTCCCTGGTGCTTTGGCGGGTAGCCAGCTTGACAGCCACTTTAGGGTCGGTAGCGCGAGCAGTGACATAAGCGCTAATACGCTTACCACGCTGCTTGCGCTCAACGCGGCAGAGAAGTCGGTTGGACCGAGCTCGACGGCCTCGGACACCGCCAGGAAGTTCACGGCACCACCGATCCAGCCCCCCGCATAAATGCCGGCCACTTTTGCGCCGATTTCGCCCAGGTCAAACAGATAGAACCCGAGCGCAGCGCCGATTAGCGTGGCGGCTGCCGCTACCAGAAACGTGATCATGACGCGGCCGCTTTGTCGAAAGATCAATCGCAGGTCGGCGCGAAGCAGGAGCAGCGGGATGGCCATGGGTACCAACGTGCCAAACGCAAAGCCGTAGACCGGGCTTTCCAGCGGGATGGCACCGAGGTTGGACAAAACCATCGAAAGCACCAGCACCCAGACCACCCCGGACGTCTTTTTTCCCAGCGGCCGCTCGTCGATATAAAACCCCAGCCACGCTAAACCAAACAGGAGCGCGCCGAGGGCAAACGTGTTTTCCGCGGTGATCAGTGGCATGAGGCTCCCGGTAACAGGCAGAAAAAAAGCGAAGCCCGAAACATTCCGGGCTTCGCCATCTTATTGTGCCTGTTTTGGGGTGATCAGTATTCGCCGAAGCGGTAGCTGATGCTCAGCCCGTAGACTCGAGGGTGCGGACGGACGCGAATACCCGCCAGGCCAAAGTTATCCTGCGTGCCGTTGTAATACTCTTTGTCGAACAGGTTCTCGACAAACAGATTGAATCGCAGCGCACCCATGTCGAGGCCTGCGCGAAGATTCGCGATGGTGTACGAGTCAATCTGGTACGGAAAATCCGGCAGTCCCAGCTGCGGTGCTCCCAGCCCTTCAAGGTCTCCGGCAGTGGAAGCCCGGTGCTGGACTTCCAGCCGTGCGAAAGCGTCATTCCCTCCGATATCAAAGCCGTAGTCGAGGACGGCGCTGGCCGTGAGATCGGGGGTGTTGGGTAGCTCCGAGCCGGTCAGGTCAACCACGTTGCCACCGGCGAGCACTGCGTCAGGGAAGGAGTCGAACTCGCTGTCCAGATAGCCGGCGGCAAGGCCCAGCGTAAAGTTGTCACTCAGTAGTGTTGTGAGCTCCAGCTCAAAGCCAGCGCTGCTGGCGGAGCCGGCGTTCAGTGTTCTCTCAACCGCTGAGGAGATGTCGCCGGGAATGGCGAGGAAGTTGGTCTGCACCTGCAGGTCTTCCCAGTCGAGGTAGAAGAGCGCACCGGAAAGGCGCGTGCGGCCGTCGTTGAACTCCGATTTGAAGCCCATTTCCCAGTTGACCAGTTCCTCTGAATCGAAGGAGCTGGACGAATCAACGTTCAGATCAACGCCCCCGGCCTTGTAGCCGCGCGATACCGATCCGTAAAGGTTGGTCTGATCTGAGAGTTCATAACGGGCGACGAAGCGGGGAGAGAAGTCAGAAAAGTCGTCGCTGCCGGAAATATCCGGAACCGCGCCCTCAAATGCCACGACGTCGAAGAACCGGTTATCGATCTCATCTCGCGTGTAGCGAGCACCAGCGGTCAACGACAGCTTTTCGCTGACATCAAAAGTCGCCTCGCCGAACACGGCAAAGCTTGTCGTCTCGAAAACCCGATTATTTTCGTTGATCCGGAAGCCCGGCGGGATCGGTGGCAGCAGCCCGATGACTTCCCCGGTGACCGGATTGGTGTAGCTGGTCTCGGTGCCTGCCTGGATGGAGTTGAATTGTTCAATCTCGTCTTGCGCGTAGTAAACGCCAGCGGTCCAGTTAAAACCGTCACCGCCAACGGAAGCGATGCGAAACTCCTGGCTGAAAGACTCCCCTTCATAGTCGTTGAATCGAACGATGGCGTCGGCGCTGATGTTGTCCTGGTCGAATACTCGCTCGGTTTCGCTGCCGAGGAAGCCCGTGATGGACCGGATTTCATAGTCGCCAAGGCTCCAGGTGACGCGTCCGTTGACGATCGTGAACTGGTTGTTATTCAGTTCTGGCGTGTTGTGGTTCACGAGTCGCTGGTTCTCAGGAAAGAAGCCGAGCTGATCGTCGATGGGTACAAAAGACGATCCAAAAATGCTCTGGGTATCGAGGTCGAGCACGCCCGATCCAACCCCGCCATCATGGCCTTCTTCTTCATCGGTGTGGGTTACCGAAATATCGATAGTCACGTTGTCGCTGGGCAGGAAGCGCGCCGCAACTCGGCCCGTCAGATATTCAAAACCGCTGTTCGGTGCGCCGTTGGGGTTCACGTTGCGCACGAAGCCGTCGCTCTCGTCGTAGGCAATCACGCCGCGAAGCATAAAAGTGTCGCTGACTGGCAGGTTGCCGGTTGCCTGGATGCCGAGACCGCCGAAGTTGCCGCCGCGGGCAACGATCTCGCCGAATCGCTTTTCGTTGGGCTTGATGGTTGTGATGTTGATTGCGCCGCCAAGAGAGTTGCGACCAAAGTATGTGCCCTGCGGACCGCGTAGAACCTCGATTCTCTCCATGTCCTGAAGCTGCGGGTTGATGGTCCCGTTGGTCACCGTGCCGACGTTTAGTTCGTCAATGTAGTAGCCAATTGAATTGGCGGTGCTGACTTCACCCAGGTCGACATTACTCACCCCGCGAATGCTGATGTTGATGCTGCGATTCCCGGCTTCTCCGTCCTCGGAGAAACTCACGTTGGGGGACATGGCAAGGTAATCCCGTGCTTCCGAAATGCTGGCCTTTTCCAACTCTCCGGCGGTGAACGCGGTAACGCTGACCGGAACATCCTTGAGAGACTGCTCGCGCCGTTGGGCCGTTACGATGATTTCCTCCAGCGCTGCTTGTGCAACAGCGTCTCGAGGCACCAGGGGAAGAGCAAGGGAGACCGATAGGGCCAGTACAGACAGTTTTGGAGCATTGGTTGTCATGGCGATTCCCAGGTAGCGGCGGTTGGCGGTGTCCTTTCCGCTCTGCGCCGAAGTCAGCATAAGCCCTTTTCTTTTCCGTTTTAGAGAGCTCGCAGCAAACCACTGCAGCCCGATTAAAACCTACTATTAATCAGTAATCAATAGTCATTATCGCCACGAAATTACCTTAGCCTTGCCCAAAAGGAACTAAAAAATATAATAAAAACAATATTTTAAGATCAAAGGAGCAAGCCCGGGATTCTATTAATAATCCTACTAAATGTCAGATTATCCCTTGCGTCGATCGGAGCCCGGCCCGGGCGGCAACTTTCGGGCGCAAGTTCGCCGAGGTTAATGTGCGGCGGATAAATGGGCGGTTTCCGGGTCTTTTCTGCTGCACGGAGGGCCCGAGCTGCAGGGGGGGCATGCCCAGCGGCTCTCTGGGCTCTTCGAAGGTCAGTGCGGTGGGGCAGGGGCGAGGGTTCGCTATTGGTCCTTGAGCGTCTCTATTTCGCTCTCGATCTTGCCCCGGTTCACTTCCAGCAGTTCCGCTGTCGCGTCAAACGCGTCTTGTTCCTTACCGGCGGCGATAGCCCAGGCAATTTTGCGGTGCATGGCCAGGTTGCTGGCCGTGGTCATGACGTCTTTGTCGGCGTAGCGAAAATGTGCGTTCAGAAACGTAATGATGCAATGGCGAAAGTTGGCGAGGATCGGATTATGGGTGGCGGTGAGAATCGAGGTGTGGAACTGAATGTCGGCGTCGAGGTCGACTTCCGTTTCCTCAAATTGCTCCATGCGCTCATAAGCAGACAGGATGCGTGCCACATCTTCCCGGGTTGCCCGCCGTGCCGCCAGTCGGCTGGCCTCGGGCTCGATAATCCTTCGGGTCTCAGTCAAGGACAGCAGAAACTCCGGCGTGGCGATTTTCGGATCTGCATGCCAGCTCAGCAGGTCCGGGTCGAGCATGTTCCAGTCTTCTGGCGGTCGGACTTTGGTTCCACTGCGAGGCGCGGTAGAGATCATGCCTTTTGCCGACAGGATCTTTATGGCTTCGCGTAGCGAGTTTCGCCCCACCTGAAGGCTGTCAGCCAGATCCTGCTCCACGGGCAGCGTGTCCCCAGGGCGTAACTCGGCTGAGGCGATCTTTCGGCCCAGGGTTTTTACCACCAGTGCGGTCTGGCCGCGGGACCGGGTATTCAGGGGTTTTGCTTCTCGCTTGCTCATGGTGGGTAAGCCTGATTTCTGGCGATTGAGTTCGGGATTATGGCCATGGTCGCATCTCAATTAACAGGACTAATTGGTTAAATAGAATGGCCGCCGGTCTTTTCATTTGCGAGCGGGTAAGCTCGTAATTATTCATTGTAAATTGAGAAATAGTTATTCAGATCAATAATTTAAATATTTTTTGACCAACGAACGAGTGAGTGCGAATCCCAGATTGTTAGATTGCGCATTAGTAGGATAATTAGTATGATCGCTACCATGAGTAGTCACGCCAAACCGGCCTTTCGTTTGCCCGGCACCCCATGAAAATTACCCAGGCGAGCGTCATTGTAACCTCCCCCGGGCGCAACTTCGTGACGCTGAAAATCGAGACGGAGGGCGGCATCTACGGTCTTGGAGACGCGACGCTGAACGGTCGCGAGAAGGCGGTCGTCGCCTATCTGGAGGAACACGTGGTGCCCTGCCTGATCGGGCGTGATGCCGGCAGGATCGAAGACACCTGGCAATACCTTTATCGGGGCTGCTACTGGCGGCGTGGCCCAGTGACAATGACGGCTATCGCCGCGGTTGACGTCGCTCTGTGGGATATCAAGGCGAAGGCAGCAGGAATGCCGCTTTACCAGCTGCTGGGTGGCGCCAGCCGGGAAGGGGTGATGGTCTACGGTCACGCCAACGGTGAAACGGTCTCCGAAACTGTCGATGAGGTGGGACGTTACCTTGAGCTGGGTTACCGCGCGGTCCGCGCGCAGACCGGAGTGCCCGGCCTTGCTTCTACCTACGGCGTTTCCAGCGACAAGATGTATTACGAGCCTGCCGCCGATGGGCTGCCCCAGGAAAACGTTTGGTCCACGGAAAAATACCTCGACCATACGCCGCAGCTGTTTGATCGCCTGCGCGAGACTTACGGTTTCGAGCCGCATCTTCTGCACGATGTGCATCACCGTCTAACGCCGATCGAAGCGGCGCGTCTGGGGAAAGCGCTCGAGCCGAGCCGGCTGTTTTGGATGGAAGACGCAGTAGCGGCCGATAATCAAGATGGCTTCCAACTGATTCGGCAGCACACAACCACACCGCTGGCGGTGGGCGAGGTGTTCAACAGCATCTGGGATTGCCGCACCTTGATCCAGAACCTGCTGATCGATTACATCCGGGCAACTGTATTGCACGCCGGTGGCATCACACACCTGCGACGTATTGCGGATCTCGCAGACCTGTATCACGTTCGCACCGGCTGTCATGGCGCAACGGATCTATCGCCCGTCACCATGGGCGCCGCGCTTCATTTCGATCTGGCGATCAGCAATTTTGGTATCCAGGAATACATGCGCCATACGGAGGAAACCGATGCGGTTTTCCCTCATGCCTACACCTTTGAGAATGGATTGATGCATCCGGGTGAAGCGCCGGGCCATGGTGTCGATCTCGATGAAAAGCTGGCTGCCAGCTATCCCTACGAACGCGCTTACCTCCCGGTAAACCGCCGTGAGGACGGCGGCATGTGGAACTGGTGAGTCAGGAAAAGAGAATTCGAACATGAGTGATGCAGATGTCGTCATAGCCGGTGGTGGGCACAACGGCCTAATGTGCGCGGCGATGCTCGCGCGCGAGGGCGTTTCCGTCATCGTGCTCGAACGCAACGACTGGGTGGGCGGCGGCGTCGTTACCCGCGAGCTGACCTTGCCCGGTTTCCAGCACGATCCATTTGGGTCTTCTCATGTCTGGATTCACCTGAATCCGGACTTCCAGAAGCTCAAGCCTGAGCTCGAAAACTACGGGCTGAAATACCTGTGGTCAGATGACCACATTACCGGTCACCCCAATAAGCACGAAGGGCAGGGGATTGTGGTTTACCGGGATGTCGACAAGACCTGCGACAGCATCGCCGAGTATTCGAAAGCGGATGCGCGGCGCTATCGGGAGATCTATGACGAGTTTGGCGAGATTCAGGATGGCGTCATCAAGGGCATGTTTTCTCCGCCGACGCCGCCGAGCTACATGTATCAGGCCATGGAGAATAGTCCGGAGGGACTGCGCCGGCTACGGGATTATCAGCTGAGTTCCCGCCAGTTCACGCTCGAGAATTTCGAAAACGAACATGTGCGGGCGTTCATCCTCGGCTGGGCGACGGCGCCACAGACGCTTCCGGATCAGCTCGGCACGGCGGCCGGGTTTTACGTGATGATTCCCAGCATTCACTACTACGGGCAGTCAATTCCCGAGGGTGGCAGCGGCATGTTGTCCGAGTCGCTGCGTCGCTATGTCGAAGCGAACGGCGGAAAGGTGGTCACCGGCGCCACGGTCAGCAAGTTTCTTGTGAGCAACAAAGCCTGTCAGGGAGTCCGCCTGGAAGACGGCACTGAAATCACCGCCAGCCAGGCGGTGGTCAGCGGACTTGATCCCTTCCAGACGTATCTCAAGGGGTTTGCCGACGACGAACTGCCCGCGGGTTTCAAGACCATGGTGCGTAATTTCGTGTTTGGCGATGTCACCATCGCTCGCGTGCACTATGCGTTGAATGAAGCACCGAGCTTTCGAAACGGTTCGGAAATGGACAAGACGGCCTTTCAGCGAATCTTCGGTACGGTTGCTGACATCGACCGGCAGTACCACGAGATTGCTCAGGGTATTGCGCCGACCAACCCATTTCTCTGGACGGCGGCGTGGACCACCATGGACCCCACTCGGGCACCGGAGGGTAAACACACCCTGATCATGGACACCTTTGTGCCGGTGAACCTCGCGAGCGGTGAAGACTGGGAGCAGGTCGGCCCCAGCTACATCCGCGATGTGCTGCTGAAGCAGCTCCGCTCCTACACCACCAATATGGATGATGACAATATCCTCGGGGAATACGTCGAAACCGGGCCCAGTCTGGAGCGGGCGAACTGGTGTTTCCACAAGGGCGTCACGACCGGTGGCGAACGAATTCTTTCGCAGATGGGGCCGTTCAGGCCGTTCCCGAATTACGCAAACTATCGCGGACCCGTGGACCGTTTTTACATGACCGGCCCTTCCTGCCATCCCGGCGGCGGTATCTGCGGCATGGGCAGCATTGCCGCGCGGGAGATACTGGCTGATCTGCGAGGTGGGTCCGCCGACGATGACGATGATTTTGAGTTCTAACCGAGGCTGATATGACAGATCGAATCGACCCCTACACCGCGCTGATTGTTCAGCCGGAGGTCACCGTGGTGCAAGACCGCGCGGACATCCAGCGCAATCTGGATCGAGTGAATAATCTCATTCATTTCGGCGTCGGCTATTTCTGGGAGGTGCCTGTTCGGCTTGTGGTGCTGCCCGAGTACTTCATGCAGGGTGTCGGAACGCCCGGCAAGGGTGAATCCCGGATTGCCGACCAGATGAAAAAGGCCGTGACGATCCCCGGCCCTGAGGTGGACCAGCTCGGCGAGATCGCCCGCCAGTACGACCTGTACATCTGCGGCGGCGGCGTTGTTGAACAGCTCGATGCCTTTCCGGACCGCTGGTTCAACACCAACTTTATCGTTGGACCCGACGGCGACGTGGTCCTGAAGTACCACAAGTGGCATATCCCGGCATCGATCGGGCTGGGGACCAGCCCACACGATATCTTCGATGAGTACTGCGAAAAGATCGGCGGTGGGATCCGCGACCTGTTTCCGGTCGTCGATACACCCATTGGCAAGCTCGGCACGATGACCTGTCATGACGGGTGTACGCCCGAGGTATCGCGCGCCCTTGGCTATAACGGTGCCGAAGTGATCTGCCACCCCGGCGCGATTCAGGAGGTGGAAGGGGTGTCGGAACCGTGGGATTTCTGGCGGTTCACCCGACGCGCGCGTGCTCACGACAACATGTGTTACCTCCTGGGCTCCAACTGGGGTTCGGTGAACTATGAGTTTTATCCGAAAGCCTTCTGCCCGGGTCACTCATTTGCGATCGACTATACGGGCATGATGATGCGGGAAGCGCCCTATCCCGCTGAGCAGGTGCTGGCGACCACAATCGATATCGAAGCGTTGCGCCAATACCGCACGCGCACCAACCACAACACCTGGGTGGACGTGCGCACCGAGGGTTTCCGGGACATGTACACCCGGCCCATCTATCCACCGAACCGCTTCCCGTCCGGCAAGCCGCCACGGTCGCTGTCTGAAAAGGTATCGATCTGTAAGGAGGTCTTTGACGACATCTACGGCCGGGGGCAGTTCACGCCGCCTGCCGGAGTTGCGCCGGATGAGGTCTCGGAGCTGCTGCAGAAACGCATCGATTACGCCCAGAAGACAGGGCGCCTGAAAAAGTCATGAGCTGACGCTGATGAAAGTGAAGAGCAAGCTGGCTGACGTAGATTTCGAGTTCGGCCGCTTTGAGTACAAAAAGGACCATCTGATCGTGCACAGCGCGACGTCGCAACGCATGCAGACGCGCGTCTACGTCAGCCCGGATGACATTGTCGCCGCGGCCAGCACCGCGCTGCGCAATCCGAGGGTCTGGGGATACCTGTTCGGGTTTCCGTTCTTTCTGCTGCGCTATCGGCGCCGCAAGCGGGCCCGGGCGCTGGAGACGGGACAGTAGGCATGGGCAATCAATCGCAGGAACTCACCGGCGCGCAGGCCATTGTTGAGGCGCTGATCGCAAACGGCGTCGACACGGTGTTCGCGCTCCCCGGCGGTCAGCTCGACCATCTGTTTGACGCCATCTACAAGCGTCGGGATCAGATACGGGTGATTCACTCCCGACACGAGCAGGGTGTTGCCTACATGGCCTATGGCTATGCTCGATCTACGGGTCGGGTGGGCGTCTGTGCGGTTGTGCCCGGTCCGGGCCTCCTGAATGCCTCCGCCGCCCTCTGTACGGCCTGGGGCAACTACACGCCGGTGCTGTGTATTTCCGGTCAGATTCCATCCCACGCTATGGGCAAGGGCTACGGGGAGCTTCACGAGATCAACGATCAGATCGGGATGATCTCCCACATCGCGAAAAGCACGGTGCACATCCCGTCGCCGGAGGCCGCGCCGTCGGCAATTCACCAGGCGTTTGCAGATCTTAACTCCGGCGTTCCACGGCCCGTGGTGGTGGAAATGTCGATGGACGTCATGGGGCAAAGCGCTCCGGTTGATGTTGGTGTGCCCGTGGCCCTGCCGGAACCACCGCTGCCGTCGCAAGCGGACCTTGCCGCCGCCGCGTCGCTTCTCCAGGAGGCAAAGCGACCCATGATTGTGGTGGGCTCGGGCGCCATTGATGCGCGCGAGCCGATCGATGCGGTGGCGCAACGTCTCCAGGCGCCGGTCATGGCCTGTCGCGGCGGCAAAGGCATTATCCCTGCTGACAGTTATCTGTCCGCTAATTTTCCGGCCGGGCATGCGCTTTGGGGTGAGGCTGACGTTGTGCTTGCGGTTGGTACCCGACTGCACTGGCCCCTGGTGATGTGGGGCAAAGACGATGGTCTGAAGATCATCCGGGTGGACATCGATCCCGAGCAGATCAGCCGAATCTGCGACCCTGAGGTGGGACTGGTTGGAGATGCCAGCCAGGTGCTGTCCGCGCTGCAGCAACACCTCGAAGCGGCTGGCGAGACGCCCGGCGATCGACGGTCGGAGCTCGAAGCGCTGCGCGCCGATATCGATCAGAAGGTGCGTCAGGATGTCGCCCCGCAGATGGCGTTCCTGGACGTGATCCGCGACGAGCTACCGGACGACGGATATTTTGTGGATGAGGTAACCCAGGTGGGTTTCGTCTCGTGGTATGGGTTCCCGGTGCAGCAACCGCGGCAGCACGTGTCCGCCGGATATATGGGCACGCTCGGCTTTGGCTTCGCAACCGCTCTCGGAGTTGTCGCCGCCCATCCCGGCAAGCGGGTGATTCAAATCAGCGGTGACGGCGGCATCATGTTCAATATCCAGGAGCTGGCCACGGCGGTTCAATACGCGCTTCCGCTGATCAGCATCGTCTTTAACGACCACCGTTACACCAACGTCCAGCGCCAGCAAAAGGAGTGGTTCGACGGCAACGTGATCTGTTCCGATCTCCATAACCCGGACTTTGTTGCGCTGGCACACAGCTTTGGGGCAGCCGCTTACCATGCGACCGATCCCGAGTCTTTACGAACCGCCATTCGTCGGGCATTCGAGGAGAAGGGGCCAACGATGATTGAAGTTGCGGTGGACCAGTTTTTTCCGGCCCCGTGGCCTTTCCTCATGATGCCGCAGAATCGGGAGGCGCTCTGTGATTGATAAACAGCAGGCGCAGCCCTTGACGGCGGGTCTGACGCCTAATCGGGGCGTTCAGCAGATCTCTCCCTACGTACAGGGCCAGAGCAGTATTTCCGGTGTCGCCGAGCCGATCAAACTGTCGTCGAACGAGTCTTCGTTCGGGCCCAGCCCGGAAGCCCTGCGGGCCTACGAGACTGCGGGTACCGAAATGCATCGCTACGCTGATGGGCGTCAAACGGCACTGCGTCAAGCGATCGGCGAGGTGCACGGCTTGGACCCTGACCGTATTCTCTGCGGCAACGGTTCTGATGAACTGATTCAAATGGTTGTGCGAGCTTTTGTCAGCGCGGGCGACGAGGCGTTGCTGAGCGAGAACGGCTTTGTCATGGCTAACATCCATTGCCTGTCCCAGGGTGCTGAGCTGGTGCTCGCACCCGAGACCAACCACCGGGTCGACGTTTCGAATCTGTTGTCCCGAGTCACTGACAAAACCCGCTTCTGCACAATCGCTAACCCCAACAACCCGACCGGTACGTATCTCAACGGCTCGGAAATGCGCCGGCTGCGCGATGGGTTGCCCGAAAGTTGCGTGCTGCTGATCGACAACGCTTACGCCGAGTATGTGCTGGCAGAGGACTATGAAGACGGCATTGCCATGGTGGATGAATATCCCAATGTTGTGATGACCCGCACTTTCTCGAAAATCTACGGGTTGCCCGCTCTGCGCATTGGCTGGGCCTATGCGCCACCCGACATTGTCGACTACGTCAATCGCATCCGTACACCGTTCAACACCAACGGTCCGGCGCTTGCGGCGGCAGCGGCGGCGATCCGAGACCAGGCTTTTGCCGAAAAATTGCGCAACCACAATCATCAGGCGCTCAAGACCATCACCGCAGCGCTGAGCGCGATCGGTATCGAGGTCATTCCCAGCGTGGCCAACTTTTATCTCATGCGCTTCGATCCCGCATCCGGCCGCAGCGGTACGGAGGCCGACCAGTTCCTGCAGTCCAGAGGCATTATTCCCCGGCCGGCTGGCGGGTCTGATCAGTATCTGCGAATAACGGTAGGCACCGACGATGAGAATGCTGCGGTGATCGAGGCGTTGACCGACTACATGGCGTCGTAATGTCCATGGATAGACTGGCGGACGAGGTTCGGGCTCGCCTGCAGGAACCCCAGAAACTTTTTATCGACGGCGAGTGGCTTGCGCCCCATGAGCCTTTGACCCGGGAATTGATCGATCCATCCACCGGTCATCAGGTTGGGCTTTGCTTTCAGGCTGGGACCAGCGAGGTGAATGCCGCCGTTGCCGCAGCAAGGCGTTCGTTCGAAGCCGGCGTATGGCGCAAGCAAACCCCCTCCGCGCGCGCCAGAGTGCTTTGGGCCGTCGCTGATCTGCTTCAGCAGCACGCGCGGCAACTCGCGGAGCTGGAATGCCTGGACACCGGCAAGTCGCTGGCGGCGATAGAAGGTGGAGAGGTGCCCTTTGCAGCCGAGTGCTTTCGATACTTCGCGGGCTGGTGTACCAAGATCGAAGGCACAACGCCGCAGCTGTCGAACATGCCGGACGATCAGTTTCATGTGTATACGCGGCGCGAGCCGGTTGGCGTCGCCGCACTCATTGTCCCGTGGAACGGTCCGTTGGTGCAGGCCGCCTGGAAGCTGGCGCCGGCGCTGGCGGCCGGCTGCAGCGTGATCTTGAAGCCGGCTGAGTTGACGCCGCTTTCCACAAATCTGCTTGCGGAACTGCTGGCAATGGCCGGCGTCCCTGCTGGTGTCGTTAACGTCGTGCACGGCGATGGTGCACTGACCGGAAACGCGCTGGCCAGCCACCCCGATGTCGACAAGATTGCCTTCACCGGCGCGACGGCAACGGGGCGGAAGATCGTGCACGCGGCTAACGGAGATCTCAAGAAGGTCTCACTCGAGCTGGGTGGAAAATCGCCGGTCATCATTTGTGGTGATGCCGACCTGGAGTCGGCAGTTGCCGGCGCCGCCGCGGCGATCTTCGACAACGCCGGTCAGGTTTGTGTTGCGGGGTCACGCCTGTACGTGCATCGCTCGGTTTACGACCGGGTAGTCGAGGGGGTGATTCAAATAGCGAAGCGGCTGCGCGTGGGGGCCGTGTGGGAGGGTGACACTCAGATGGGGCCGCTCATCTCCTCCGACCACCGAGATCGCGTCCATGGGTTCGTCCGTCAGGCGGCGGCTGACGGCGCACGCGTGCTGACGGGCGGCGAACCGGTCGAGGGGGCTGAGGGATGGTTTTTCCAGCCTACCGTCATAGACCAGGTTGAACAGACGATGGCTATCGTCCGCGAAGAGGTGTTCGGCCCGGTACTCGTGGTCGCGCCTTTTGATGAGGACGATGAGGCCTTGAGGCTCGGCAACGATTCCCCCTACGGCCTGGCGGCCAGCATCTGGACTCGCGACGTTGGCCGTGCCCACGGCATGGCTGCCGCGATGAGGGCAGGCCTTGTCTGGGTCAACTGCCACGGTATTCCGGACAACGCGCTACCGTTTGGCGGGTACCGCCAGTCCGGCTGGGGGCGGGAAAACGGAGAGGAAGCGCTGCTGCAGTACACCGAGCTCAAATCGGTCGCGATTCGCCTGTAGAAAGTCGGAGTTAACTGCCTGGTGTGCTCTGACGGTCTGCTCAGGCCGAATCAAGGCACGACGGGCGCCGCGGGCACCGTCCGCATCGGCTCAAATTCTCTCCGAGCTGCCTCCAGTAGCTTTTTCATCTCGGCTAACTGGTTTGGGTGGCGCTCCGCGACGCTGTAACGTTCGGCCATGGCGGCTTTCATGTCGTACAGCAGTGGATAGGCAAACCCAAACCCCGCCTCGAATCGGTCGAAGGCCGCGTAGTTGTCCCGATAGTAGCCGCGCACCAGATACTTCCATCGCTCGGTGCGAATTCCGGCGACGTCCTCGTTGTTAAATAGGTAGAGGACTCGGGCATTCGACTCTTCGCCTCGGAGCAAAGGCCAGAGGCTTTGGCCATCGAGCTTCCCGAGTGGCGGTCGGTGGTCTACGCCCGGTGCTTCCAGCAGGGTGGGCAACAGGTCCAGGTTTGACGCGATGCTCTGAACCGTTGTGCCTGGGTCGATCTGGCCCGGCCAGCGCATGATGAACGGCACGCGGAATCCGCCGTCGAACGTATGGCCTTTGCCGTCCCGCAACGTTTGGTTGCTGCCTTCAAACCAGGCGCCGTTGTCGCTGGTAAACGCGATCAGCGTGCTGGCAAGCTGTTCCGACACCCGAAGCACGTTGACCACCTGACCCAAACTCCAATCGAGCTCTTCTACCGCATCACCATAGAGACCGGCCTCCGATCTTCCGCGGAACTGTTCGGAAGCATGTAGCGGGTAGTGGGGGAACGTATGACCAAGGTAGAGAAAGAAGGGCGTTTCCGGATCTTTCTGAATGAATGATGCGGCCCGTTCGGTGTAGCGGCGCGTCAGCGTGTTCTGGTCGACTGGCCGGCCCACCACTCGAGTACCTTCGTACAGCGCAAAAGGCCTCATGTCGTTGCTGTGTAGAACCCCGAAGAAAGTGTCAAACCCGTGTTCCGTCGGCCAGAACTCTGGCTCGTCGCCCAGGTGCCATTTGCCGACGAGCGCGGTTCGGTATCCGCGCGCCTTGAGTTCCTCAGCCAAAGTCACTTCGGAAGCCGGCAGGCCTTTGCCAGAACCGGCATCGACGACCTTGTGGGCTAACCCCATACGGATCGGATAACGACCGGTGAGCAGTCCGGCTCGAGAAGGGGAGCACACGTTGGCGCTGGCGTAAAAGTGCGTAAAGCTCACGCCGTCCATCGCAAGCTGATCGATATGTGGTGTTCGGATCGGTGAGCCGGTATGACCCAGATCTCCTATGCCCAGATCGTCCGCCACAATGACGATGATGTTTGGCGGTCGTTTGTCGCGGTCCGCTGCTGCAGTTGTGTCTACGTTGACGGCCAAGATTGCCAGCAGCAGGTAGGTCAGACGGTTGCTGAGGAAGAGATTCATATAGAGACCAACGCTTTTTTCTCTCACAAAAGCCCAATGACAGGGTGTATCGATTACCGGACGGTAGATAGCTATCTCCGCAGTAGCTCGCAATCCCGATTGCAAGCGTAGCCTTTCGCTTAGCCACCTGCGAGCAAGCTATTGGCACTGGCCGCCGGCCCAGCGTCTCCGTTCTACTCCCTTGCCTAAGCCCAAACCGAAAACCGGGGCCAGGCGTCAAATAACAATCTCAGGACAACCGCCGCACGAATGCTGTTCAACACCCCGATTTTCTTTGTTTTCTTTGTCGTTTTTCTGCTGATCTACGGGTTGCTGCTCGTTCAAAAGCGGCCTCGGCTGTACTTCATTCTCGTTGCAAGCTTCGTCTTTTACGGGGCCTGGAACTACAAGTTCATTCCGCTTCTGGTCGGCAGCTCGATCATCGACTATTACCTCGCGCTGGCCATTGCCGCGGCGAGCGATCAGCGACGCAAGAAGCTCCTCGTTACTGCATCGGTCGCGGTCAATCTGGGTATTCTCGGGCTCTTCAAGTACGCGGATTTTGTGCTCGAGTCCGTCGCCGATTTCCTGCTGGTGTTCGGCATGGAGGCGTCCGTTCCAACCCTGTCATGGGTATTGCCCGTCGGGATCTCGTTCTACACCTTTCAAAGCCTTTCCTACACGATCGACGTCTATCGCGGGGACATGGAGCCGCGGCGCGGATTGGTCCACTTCACCACCGCGCTGGCGTTTTTTCCGCAGCTTGTTGCCGGGCCTATTCTCCGGGCGCGTCAGATCCTGCCGCAGTTTCACACGTTGCCGGTTCCCACCTGGACCGGAGCTCGGCACGGGATGCTGCTCGTCACGTCAGGCCTCATCAAGAAGACGATTGCCGACCTGCTCGCTATCCCGGCTGCGGTGTTGTTTGAGGCCGATGGGCCGGTCAGTCTGATCGAGGCTTGGACGGGAACGCTGGCCTTTGCTGGACAGATATACGGCGACTTTGCGGGCTATACCGATATGGCGATCGGGATCGCGCTGATGATCGGCTTCAAGATCCCTCCGAACTTCAACCTGCCGTACTTTGCCGTGTCGCCGGTGGACTTCTGGCGTCGCTGGCATATCTCACTGTCAACGTGGCTGCGTGACTATCTCTACATCTCGCTGGGCGGCAAACACCAGCGGGTGCGCAACGTGATGATCACGATGCTGCTCGGGGGGCTTTGGCACGGTGCCGCCTGGACCTTCGTGGCGTGGGGCTTCTTTCACGGTCTCATTATTGTCGCCACCCACTACTTCGGCAGCCTGCGGACGTTCAGTGGGTTCGCGAACTCAACCTCCCGGAGTGTTGCCCTCCTGAAGTGGGCATTAACGTTCTATCTGGTCTTGATCGGCTGGGTGCTGTTTCGCGCGCACTCTATCGACGATGCGTGGAACATTTTCTTAAACCTGCACACCTTTGCTGCGCTGCCTGAGCAGGGTGCGGTGGCCGGGCGCGTGTTTATCGCAACCGTTGTCGCGGTCCTCTGGATGCACCTTCAGGACTGGTTTGTCATCCGCAAGGGTGAGGCGTTCGAAAATCGGAAGTGGCTGTTTTGGCCCGTATTGATCTTTTTCCAGGGGCTGTGCCTCATGACCGGAGAACCGAGCAGTGAGTTCATCTACTTCCAGTTCTGACGCGAAAGCGCAGCGGCGGATCTTCGCCCGCATCTTTCTGACCGTCTCGCTTGGGATGGGGATCGCGCTGGCGCTGGTTCAGGGGCTCGTGATGGCACTGGGCGCGGGCTCAAGCAGCTTGCTGGGACGGGTCATTGAAGCTCGAGACGCCATTCCGCAGATTGTCGACGAGCCGCAGGAGCTTGTCATGATGTTTGGTTCTTCGATGACCGGCGCCGGTTTTTCGCCACGAGAATTTGACCTCGCTGTTGCGGAGCGTGGAGGTTCGGTCAAATCCTTTAACTTCGGATTTGGCGGGCTCAATCCGCTGTTTCAGGACTACCTGGCGCGACGCATCCGCGAAGACTTCGAAGCAAGCGATCGTCGGCTCAAGCTGGTCATGATTGAGTTCAACCCGTTCCAGACCACCGTCTCTCGACGCAACCTCCAACGTCCGCTGGAGGAGTCTTACGTTGCACTTCTGGCGAGTCCCGCTGAGCTGGCGGATTTCACGCTCGACGACCCCGAGTCCGGTCTACGAATGTCCCTGATTCGCTACCTGCGAGACGGCATCTCCGCGGAGATGATTACCACCTTTCTCTGGGGTGAGCCGTTTCGAGCGCCGCGCTCTGATGATGGCGTGGATTTCGAACGTGACGAAGCCGCTGAAGAACGGCTGCGGGAAGTGCTCAGGGTGCTGGGTGAAAAGTTCAGCGAGGAGTATCCCGATTTTGATGGGTCGGACTGGTACTACCCCTGGCAAGGCGGCGGCACGGTCAAGACCGAGCGCTCCGCGGAAACGCTGGAGCTGTTTGAGGAGTACTACGACCTCATCACGTCGGACTACCGCATGGCGGTCGATCGGCTCGACCGAGTCGAGAGCGCGGATATCGAGGAGCTGCATTTCGACGCGGAACTGGTGGCGGCTTTTGTGCGGGTCGTGGAGAACTTTAAGGCCATCTCGGACAACGTCGAGATCATCATGCTGCCCAAGAACACCGACTGGATTAAGAATCCGCCGGAAGCGCTTGCGCGCCAGGCTGAGGCGATCAGGCAGATTGAAGCCGAGACGGCCCTGCCGGTGCGAGACTTCCAGGTGATCGAGCCCGTCTCGAACGACATGTTCAGCGATACCACCCACCTCAACCGATACCAGGGTGCGGTAGCGTTCACCGAGTTTTTAGTCGAGCGCTATGCCGAGTTACTGACTCAGCCGGCGCCGAACTGATAAGGAATCGTCTTTTATCTGTCAACGTACCTGATATTTCCTCACCAGGCTGGATTCGACAGGATGCGCGGTACAAAAGAAGGGCGTGTCCAGTTAACCAGCTCGAGCGCAGCGGCGGGCCCGCCCGATTCTCCTTCGCGTATCGGCCCGGGGACAACGCCCTGGTAGAAACCGATAGACTCACCGAGCACCTCGGCGACCGGACAATCCCGGCAATAGCCCGTCATTGCGAGGATCTCAAAACGGCTGGCTCCGGCCGGTTCCTGGCCGAAGGCCCAGACGGGAACGCCGTTCTCGTCGTAGTAGTAGATGATGCGGACAGACTGCTCGGCGTCCGCGTAGACGCTCAATCCCCAGCCTGAGTCGGCAGAGCCGTTCCACCAGGTGCCGTTTGAATTGGTACGCGGCAGGCTTTCGGTCGTGAGCAGGGGCTCGATGCACCAGGCGCCTGACTCTTCGTTTACCGACCAGTCAAAGCTCGCGCTTCCGGCCCCGCAGCGATTGGTCTCGCTGAAATTCAACTCGACGGTGCCAACGGGGCTCGCGACCGCATTGAGCATCTCTTGATCGCCTTGGTTTTCGAACCGCAATAGGGATCCCTTCAGATGCTGGTCCGTCTGAACGAGATCGAGCCAATACCACTCGGGTGCACCTGTTGCGTCGTACGTATAGAAGATGCCGCCGTAACTGTTGCCGTACCGCTGGAGATCGAGGCCGTGACCCGGGCGCGAGCGATCAAACCACAGCCCAGGTTGATCAGTAACCGCGCGAGGCTGCTCGCCGCACCAGGCGTTGTCGAACACCGCGCGGGCCTCCTCGCGGATCGACGCGGCAAACGGCGCCACTTGAGTATTGGAATCCTCGACCATCAGTACGGCGTAGTAGCCGAGGTCATCGTCGACCCAAGGGGTAAAGCCGAAGGCACCGGGGCTGGTGAGTCCGGCTACGGTGCCATCGTCCTCGTTTAACCATCCGCCGATCCCGTAGCGAACCGGCTGCGGCACCTGCGGGGGCGCGTAGAGGATCGGCAGGTCGCCCACGTTGTCGGCGCGCATCGCGCGTACGGCTGCCTGTGAGAGAACCCGCCGGTCGCCGAAACGCCCCTCTGCCAGCAGCAGCTGAGCAACACGCCCATAGTCGCGGAGATTTGCCTGTGCGCCACCTGCGATGCGGTAGTTGCGGGTCACGCCAAGCCCATTGTAGTCGGTGGTCTGCAGATCCAGCGGCTCACCCAGACGCTCAAGAAACAGGTCAAACCAGTCCTGACCGGTGACAACTTCGGCAACCCGTCCTGCGATGTGCATGGATGCGCCACCGTAGGCGAAACCCTCGCCCGGGGAATAGAGCAGTGGCTCGCAGCAGGCGAGCAGATCTACCGCTTCCTCGAGCGTCAAGCCGTTGCGCGCGTTCAGCACTCTGCTGTTGAGGAGCTGCGCGTTGTTCGGCATGCCCGCCGTGTGGGAGAACATCTGCCGTACCGTCATCGTCCCCTTCGCGCCCTCGAACTGAGGCAGATAGCGATCGACGCTGGCGTCCAGATCGATGAGTCCCTCATCCACGACGGTCATCAGCGCGGTGGCGGAGAGCAGCTTGGTGGCGGAGGCAATCGGGACGACCGTATCGGCGCCGTAGCTCCCCCAATAGCGCTCAAAAACGATCTCATCAGCGTAGCCAAGCTGCAGGCCGGCACCGGGGATCGCCGGATAACGGGCGAGAAGTGCCTCAACCTCGGCTACAACCCCGTCAAAAGTGCAGGATGCTGTGCCGGCCGAGGCTGAAAAAGCCGTGCAGGTCGCCAGGAGTAAAGCGACGATAGAACGAAAGAGTCTCTTTCTCATACGCCCCTCAACGAACATCCGCCTGTTTCGTTGACACCACTTTTCAGTCGGTCGACCGCTCAGCGGCTGGAAACCGCACGGAAACTCGGGTGCCGTGATCGGTTTGGCGCAGCTCGAAAGTACCGCCCAGGCGTTGTGCCCGCTCCCGCATGTTTTTCAGGCCGCGGCCAGCACGAGTTTTAAGGGCCAGACCCTGGCCGTTGTCAGTGATGCTGATTTCCAGCAGGCCGTCCGACTTCTCGATTAGCCCGAGCTCGATGGAGTCCGCCCCGGCGTGGCGCAGCACGTTTGAACATGCTTCCTGCAAGAACCTGAGCACATGCAGCATGCTCGCGACCTCCAGATGCCGGGCTGCGGCGGACTCATCCAGTCGCCAGGCTAAGCCGATTCCGGCCTCACGCAGCCGTGGTTCCATCCTTTCCCGAAAGCCACCGAGAGCAATTCCCAGGTTCTCTTCCGCATGATCAAGAGAAGCGACGATGAGCCGCAGGTCGTCCAGCGCCTGGCTTACCTCAACCAGTGCTTCCTCGTGGCCTGCCCGGCCCCGGCGCAGACGAACCAGCAGCGAGGTTAGCTGTCCGCCGAGGCCGTCGTGCATATCCCGCATCAGCCGTTGACGCTCCTCCAATACGGCCCGGGCTCTGGTGGCCGCCTGTTCCCGTTCATGGCCGGCCCGCAGCGCTACCGCTTGGTTCGCCAGCCGACGATCCAAAACCTGGTTGAGGTTTTCCGTCAGCACGCGAGCGCGCTGACTCTGCCGGACCAGGATCGTCATGCTCGCAAGCGCGAGCAGCAACCCGCAGACGGGTGCGGTGTAAAACGTCAGGTAAAGATCGCTAGAGAAGGGCAGAGACAAGTGGTACCGGTCATCCAATGCATCGACGCCGACGGCAATCAGACACAGACAGAATAGGACCGCTTCGTACCTACGGGAAGCCGGCCCCGTGGATGAATAGCTGAGAAACCGCTGCCCGGCAAAAGCCACTACCGCCAGCGTGAGCAATGACTCCAAGGGAAACAGCCAGCGAAACACGGTGCCCGAGTCACCAATCAGTGCCGGCAGTATGGCGCCAACGCTTAGGCCAAGCGCAACGTGCCGGTAGATATGGGCAGGAGGGCCTGCTGTCCGGGTCCAGGCTGAGGCGAACCAGGCCAGCGCAACAAGAAAACAAAAGGTCACCTGATAGTGGAACACCTGCTGCGCCGCCCCCGGCAGCAGCGCGTCGATGCCGAAAAAACTCAGGTTGCGCACCGACCAGGCCACCAGTAGCAGCATCAGTGCCCGGGCCCGGCTGCGTTCATCCCCGAACCAGGGTAGGGCGGCACAGAGGAGAATGACAAACAGCATGACGCCGATCGAGGCGACGACCAGTTCCACGCTGATCGCACGGGACCAGGCGTAGGCGGCAAACTGATCTTCGATAGGCCCGACAAAAAAGGCTGGCAGAATTTTCATGCGTGTACCGAGCACATGAAACTCAAGGGTGTTGTCAGCCTCCAGGAGTATGTCCCGGGGCAGTTCATAGATCACCGGGTCAAAGCCGCCTACTGCCGAGGGCGGTTGCACCGGCGTTCGTGCTGTCAGCGTCTCGCCGTTCAGGCGCACCTCCGCCACGCGTCGTTTCCAGGTGAGGTAAAGCCCCAACTTCTCTGCGCTTTCGGGCTGATCGAACTGATGGCGAAAGACAGCCAGCGGCGCACGGCCGGCGTCGGCGAAGCGGTAGACAGGCGCCGGGTGCAGTACGACGGGATGCCAGGGGCTGGCTTCTCCAGGCTGCGAAGTGGTGCGCACTTCAAGTTGGCGCGTGTATTTTCCCGAGGGTTTTGCGGCCCGTTCCCCTGCCGCTAGCGCGAGCGCAAAGATCAGCAGGCTGACGAGAGCAATGCCAAAGGCTCGGATCCACCTGGACGCAGAAATATTCTCGTGGGAGACGCCCTGAAGCAGTTGGGTCACGAAGTGCCGGGGCCGTCCAGCTCAAGGAGACCGTGCTTCAGAGCGACGTTTACCGCTTCCCCGCGGGAACGAACCCGAAGCTTGCGGTACAGGGTCTTTACGTAATCACCCACGGTATGCACAGAAAGGTCGAATCGGTTGGCAACCTCTTTATAGCTCAGTCCCTGGGCAAGACACTCCAGCATCTGGACCTCCCGAGGAGTGAGGGCGGCGTCGGCGCGCCGGGCCGCTTTCATGTCTTTAGCTTCGGTGCGAAAACGCCTGAGCAGATGTCTGGCAATGCCTGGACTGATCGGGGCGTCACCGGCCATGACTGCCGTGAGCTGAGCCGCCAGCGTCCCGACGCTTGAGTCCTTGAGTACGTAGCCGTCAGCGCCGGCTTCGACAGCCGTTACGACTGTACGCTCATCGCCGAGCACCGAGATTACCAGGACCCGCGCTTGCGGCTGTCGTTGTCGACTGGCCCGAATCAGATCGATACCACAGCCGTCACCCAAGTCCAGATCTACCAGCAGCAGATCATAAGGCTCCAAAAGGCCGCGCGCGCCGGCGGCATAGCTGGCAGCTGCAGTTAGCAGCTGAAAACCCGGAATGCCTTTCACCTGGGCAGACAGCGCGTCCAGTGTAGCGGGGTCGTCCTCAACCAGTACCACCCCATAGTCCCTTTGCTCAGCAGACAATCAGTCTCCTTCCATCGTTCGGCTCAGCGAGTGAGTGATTCGATCTTCTTCGCAATGTTAGCGGCCACATCCTCAAACCCGTCGGCGAAAACCTGCCCCGTTGCCGACTGATCGGTCGCGACGTTATTACTCGTGTTTACATCGACCAGACCCGATGGCGTCAGCACTTCGGCGCTGTTCTCAACGATGCCACTGAATGTCGGTGCCGTCGAGGCGGTCAGGGCAAACACCGCTGACGCGCCAGCGTTCAGGTCCACGGTCTCGCTAATGCTGCCCGTGCCTTCTGTTGTACAGGATGCGCCAACTCCTGGGGTGCAGATCCAGGTCGCGCCCGTGAGTTCGCTCGGCACGGCGTCGAGCACCTGGGCACCGACTACGTTTGTGCTCGGACTTTCGTTGCTGACCACGATCAGATAGGTCAGCGGCTCGCCCGGCGTAAAAAACTCAACGCCATCGTCTTTCGTGACGTTGAGGTCGGCAACGGTCTGGCAATCGACGTCAACGTTGGTGACCGGCGCCCCGCTGATGGAGCCCGTTGCGTTATTAACGCTGCAAATCTGATCAGGTCCGGTGGGCTGGTCGTCGACCACCACGCTGTAGCTCTGCTGGTCCGGGACCTGATTGGCAAAGGTAAAGGTGCCGTTGCCGGCGATCGCCAGCGTGCTCTGGTTATTGAGCCTCAGCGACAGGCCGCTTCCCGCTAACCCCGTCACCGTACCCCCGACGGAAAACGTGGCCAGCTCGCAGTCCACCGCTACGTTGATATCGGTCGATGCCACCGTCCCGGATCCGGCCGTCGGCGTACAGACCTGGCTCGGATTGGTCGGCTGGCTAGCCACGGTCACGCTGTAGCTGTCGCCTGACAGAAGGCTGCCGAGATACACCTGTCCGTTCCCCGTGGTCAGCTGCGCCGGCAGGCTGTTCAGTTGTATCCGCAGGCCCGTTCCCGACAGTCCGCTGACTGCAGCAAAGACGTTGGCCCCCTGGGCTTCAAACGCCCCTACGTCGCAGCGCGCTGGCGGCACGCCATCACCTTCTGAGGGCCGGAGTGAACCCCGGGCATCCTCGCTGACAAACCCGCAGCTGGCGGCCCGATCCAGCGCTGGCGACCCGTTCTGCAGGCTCGTGGTTGGCACCGGCCCGCCGTTGTCCCCCAGCGGCCCAAGCAGCGGGTTGACCTGAGCGCCGGCCGTTCCACCGCACGTGCCGGCGTCGTCGATGCTCTCGCTGTCCAGCGTGATAGTGCCACCGCTACCCGTATTGCAGTTGTTACTGGCGTTGGCCAGGATCGATCGTTCGATGGTGACGGACGAGCCGTCCGACGCCACGATCTGGGCCGCTCCGGTGTTGCCGGTCACCGTGGCGTAGGACACGGTAGCGATAGGCGCCGGGCTGATGTTTCCGGTGCCAAATCGGAGCGCCGAACCGCTGGAGCCCGCCGAATTGCCGACAAAAGTTGAGTTGGTGATCGACACGTTCTGTGCCAGCCGGGCCATGATGGCGCCGCCGGCGAACGACGCCGAATTGGCTGTGAACGTGGACCGGGTGACGGTCAGGCTGGCAGTTGTACTGTTGACGTAGATTGCGCCGCCCGTCTCCGCCGTGTTGCCCTCAAAGTAGCTGTCGCGAACGTCGACCAGTGAATTGCTGCCGTTTGCCAGGATCGCGCCGCCGGGGTTGTTGGCGCCGGCGCTATTGGCAATAAACCGACAGCGCTGAATCACCGCAAGCGTGCTCGGCTCAATCGCGATCGCGCTTAAGCGGCCGTTGAGAAAGGTCAGGTCGCGCAGGATGAAAGTGCCGCCGTCCAGCGTGACCATCCGCAAGATGTTGCCAACGGCTTCGATGGTGACGCTTCCGTCCGACGGGCCGGCAACAATCACGTTGTCGATGATCGGGAGCGTAGAACCAATCTGGATGGTGCCGGACAGGCCGGCCAGTGAAATCGTATCAGTATTTTCGAAAGGCCCCTGGGCAACGCACCCAGTGGCGCCGACGCTGTTGGAATCGGTAACGCTGACGGCCTCCCGCAGCGAACACAGTCCGTCTCCTGAGGTCGTTGTATCGGATAGCGTGTTAACCGCAACGGTGGCCGCGTGAACCGGCGTGATCGCCAGCAGCCACAAGAGAAAGATCCCTCTGTGCATGCTTCTCTCCTGAGTTCAGCCCGGTACCTGCGGGCGTTCCCCATAGTGAGAAGCGGTAGTGACTGTCGCCATCCCCCAAAACTCGGGGGTCACGGCGGGGCGGGTTAGGGACCCACCCCCTGGCCGTTTTATCGATCGCCGAACAGGTCTCCAAGGCCCCCGAGGATGGAGCCTTCGCCTTTTGAGCCGCCGCCAAATGACGCGGCGCGCATGACCCGGTTGGCGAGCCGGGAAAACGGCAGGCTCTGCAGGTAGACCGTACCCGTGCCTCGCAGCGTGGCGAGAAACAGACCTTCGCCGCCGAACACCATGGATTTGAGGTTTCCCGCCCGCTCAATGTCATAGTCGATGCCGGGCGTGAAGGCCGCCAGGCAGCCGGTGTCGACGCGCAGCGTTTCGCCATGAAGCTCGCGCTTGATGACCGTGCCGCCCACGTGGATAAAGGCTTTGCCGTCGCCGCGAAGGCGCTGGAGGATAAATCCTTCGCCACCGAAAAAGCCGGCGCCGAGCCGCTTGTTGAAGGCGATGTCGACGCTGGTGCCGTAGGCGGCGCATAGAAACGCATCCTTCTGACAGATCAGCTCCTGACCCATGTCCCCCATCTCAATCGGAATGATTTTTCCCGGATAGGGCGCAGCGAACGCCACGCGCTTTTTGCCGGCCCCCGAGTTGCTGAAATGGGTCACAAAGATCGATTCGCCGGTTAGAACACGCTTGCCCGCGTTCATGATGGAGTCCAGCACGCCGCCCGAAGGCTTGGATCCATCTCCCATTTTGGTCTCGAAGCTGACGCCGTCCTCCATGTAGTTCATGGCGCCGGCCTCGGCGATCACGGTTTCGCCGGGGTCCAGCTCAACTTCGACGATCTGCATATCGTCGCCGTAGATTTCATAGTCAACCTCGTGGCACTGCATAGCGGCTCCTTTCTAATGCGGGGGTATTTGGAATATTGCCTATTCTGGCGGAAAAACTGCTGGAGGATCATAGGCCGGACGTCAGATTTCGCCTAGCCCATCCGCGATCTATATCGTCAAAACGACATGAGCACGCCCCTCAGCGTTTTGCCTGGGGCCGCTGGCAATGTCATGTCGTGTTTTGAGCCACCAATTCGTTTCAGAAGTATCGGTGCGTATTTCTTGCGTAAAAACGGACGTAAATTGTGAATCGGAGACGGCTTATGACAAGGAAGTGGACATCCACGGGGCTTGCCCAGGGAGTACTGGCGATTGCAGCGGTTGCGCTGGCAGCGCCAGCAGGGGCGGGTGTTTTCGACTGCAGCAACCCCACGCTGGCTGGCCTGCTGGAATACGACATTACGATTTCCGGTGAAGTCTTCTTTAACCAGCGGGTGACGATGCGAAACGGCGGCACGCTGACCATCGAACCCGGCACGCAGATCACGATGTGTAATGCCACCGCGGGGCTGTTTGTGGCGACCGGCAGCGGACTGATTGCTGAGGGAACCGCGAGCCAGCCCATCGTGTTCAACGCCCTGGATCCGAACATCAATTGGGATCAGATCCTGCTGGCTATCGACCTGCTGCCCAATTCCATCATGCGTCATGTGATCCTCAACGACGGCGGCGGCAATGACGCCAGCGAAGAAACGGCCGCGCTGGAATTTGAGGACAACTTCGGCAGCCCGTTTGCGATGCCGATGGTCGATCACGTGACAATCAATCGAAGCGGGTCCTACGGCTTTTATCTGCAGCACAATGAGAACGACGTCACGCCCCCGAGCGTCACCAACATCACCATCAACGAATCTGCCAACGCCCCGATCCTGGCTGACGCCGGTGCCCTGGGCGGGCTTGGCGGCAGCAATTCGTTCAGCAACAACGGGGTACAGCGCATAGAGGTGGGCAGCGGCATCAACAGCGGCATTTTTCAGCACGCCACCTGGCAGGATCACGGCATTCCGTACGAACTGACCGAGGGTATCTACGTCCGCACTACCGGGCTGACGCCCGATGCGGTCCGCTGGACGCTGGATCCCGGCGTGACGCTGCTGGTTCGGCCGGAAAAGACTATTGTCATCGGCTCCAACACCGACGCGACGCTGCTGGCGCGAGGCACGGAAGCCAAGCCCATCACGATTACCCGGATCGATGATTCCAGCGACTACTGGGGGCAGCTCCTGTTCGCCGGCAATACCGACAGTGTCCTGGAGTATGTGAATATCAGCTGGGGCGGCGAGACCGACGGCTCTCCAGACACCACCGGGATGATTCGCCAAAACGACGAAGGGACGCTGACCATATCGAACAGCACGATCGAGTTCAGCCAGTCCAGCGGATTTTTCCAGTTTGGCGGAGACCTTTACCTGCGCGATTCGAGTCTGTCCAACAACCTTGGCCTGGGAATTTTCAGCTGCTGCGAAAGCAATGCGTCTCTGCGAGGCAACGCGATTGTCAATAACCTGTTCGGCGCTATCAGGAACAACTTTCCCCGAAACTCCTGCATCGACGCGGTCGGCAACTTCTGGGGTGATGCCGGCGGACCCGCCGATTCAGACGATGGAGACAGCGCCTGTGGCGCTGGCGACACCAACGCTGGCCTCGGCGATAGCGTGACCGCGGGTGTGCTTTACCGTCCCTGGCTGGCCTCGCTCAACGGCGACGTTACCAACCGATCCCAGATCAGTGCAGAGCCTCGGTTTGTGATCGCTGACGGCGTCAGCGAGGCTGAAATTACCGTGACCTTGCGGGATCTCGCGGGCAATCCACTGGCTGGGAAGATGGTGGAGGTACAGTCCACCCTGGGGACGATTCAGCAGCCGCTCGCGCTTACCGATGCGAACGGTCAGACCACCGCGTTTATGACCTCCGTGGAAACCGGTTTTGCCTCGATCAGCGCAACCAATCTCACGGACGATGATCAGGTTGCGGGGTCTGGGGGCTTGAGCTTCTGGCAGGGACCCGGCGACACCGGCGGACTGGTGGATCCGAACGGCACGCCCTATGCCCGGGTGGATCTGGTCCTGGAGAGACCGCCCTTCGTGACCGGATTCCCGGTGGACTTCACGGTGCCTATGCGCAACACGCGGTCGACGCCCATCGACGTGGAAGTTCAGTATGGCGTCAGCGGCCTTCATATCGGCGTGCCTTTCACGCCGGTGGACACCGTCAATCGCAGCCTGGATCCCGGCGAGACGTGGGACGCGCTGGGTTTCTTCCTGCCAACCATGACCGGTCATCAATGCGTGGAAGCACTGGTGTCCTTCAGCAGCGGAACCAACAAAGGCGGCAGCTCCTTCAGACTGCAGAAAAACAAAAACCCACGGTCCTGCAATGACTTCAAACCGACCAGCCTGATTCCGACCAAGCTTGGACTCGGTGGCGTGCGCAAGCACTTCCGCAACGTCGACCGAGAGTCTCGCAAGGTCAAGCGCTGCCTGGATACCAACCTCACCTTCAACAAAGGCCTGGCCACCTCGACGCTCTACACCACCCGGTCGCTTCCGCCGACGGTGACGCCGCCGACCTTCAGTGCCGGTGGAGAAATTACGTCTGGCCTGGCTGCTGCGATGACCGAGCTGTCCGCGATTGGCGCAGAAATCAGTGGCTTGATCACGGCCAACGGCGAGACCCGCCAGAAGCTCTCCTGGGCCGCTCAGGCTGATGACCAGCAGTGGGTGGACACCCAATACTTCTATTTCCGACAGCTATCGCTGCTGGAAGGGCAAAAGCTGCTCGAGCTGGCCGCCGCGATCGATAACTATCTCCTCGAAGTGCAGGCCGCCGGAATTCCGGACGAGCTGACAACGCCCGACGAGCAGGAGGCATATCTGGCCAGCCTGAAAGCGGTTGGCTTCGAGCAAAGTGACGTGGACTACCTGCTGGATTCCGGCTGGCCCCAGGCGGATATTGACCAGCGGCTGGCCGACGCCATCAGCGTTTTGGAAGAGACCAACTTTCGAACGGTGAGCTTTTATGGCGTCATCCGCCAGACCCGAGACGAAGTTCTGGCAGAAGGCAATCGTCTGGTGAGCCGCTTCGGCGCGACCACCAACAAGTTTGCCGGGAAAGGGCTGATGCCTGAGCCAGAGCTCGATCCGGTGGCTTACGACTTCCGTCTGGGCCACGATCGCAGCACCACCGAAACCGTAGATTTGGTGGTCAAGCCGCTGAACATCCCTAGCAACTGGACCTACGAACTCAGCGACCGCAGCGTCACGCTCGATGCAGGGCAGATCGAAATCGTCACGCTCACGCTGTATCCCAGCGTCAGCAACCTTGGCGGCGATCGGGTCGACCTTGCCGTTGAAGGCTATATCGGAGACGAACTGCTGGGCGGCATCCTGTTTGATTACACGCTGCCACGGCTGATCGAAAACGTGGACGGCGTGTTCGCCAACGGGTTCGAGTAGTAGTTTCTTGTCAGTCGGCGAAGCAGCGAGTTGCTGCTTCGCCGACAATTCGGGCGCCTCATAATCAACTGGTAAGGCGCAAACCCTAAGCTAATTCTTCTCGCCATTTCCTTGATCCCTTTCTGTGCCGGACTGCGCTACAGAAAAGAGAGACAAAAATGGTGATCTTTGTGACTTCGATTCGGCCTCGACTTTTACTCGTTCTATCCGCTGTTCTTGTTCCCTCGTTGGCGACGCTGGCTGGCGAGACGGCGGTGCCGCTGCAGTGCCAAAACGTTCGGCTCAACGCGCCGTTAGGACCGGACCAGGAAGTTCCCGGCTTTCAGGTTGCGCTTGACGGTACGGAGCGTGTGCTGTTTCTCAGCGATGTAGTGCTCGACGAGGAGTTTGATGCGCTGACGGTGCCGCAGGACGGCAATGCGCCGCCCACTTTATTTGACATCGACCGTATCCCAGGCCGATTCCTCAATGGTTTTCCGCAGCTTGCTGTCCCCACGAGTCGAGCGGTGATTGTCGGAGATTTTGAAACGCTGGATCAGGACGAAATCTTTAGCGTGGGCACCGCCACGGGAGGCGGTCCCCTCACCAAGCTCAACCCGTCCATGGTTGCAGAAGGTGATGTCAGAGCTTTTGCCATCAGCCCTGATGGGACAACGGTTGTTTACGCCGCTGATCAGGAGATTGATCAGAAGATCGAGTTGTATCGTGTCGACGTGAACGGCGGGAACGTGATCAAGCTGAGTGACCCGACGGACAGCGGGGCAGATGTAGACCGGCGTTTTCGAGTCTCCAGCGACAGTCGCTTTGCGGTTTTTCGGGCGAGGAATAGTGCGTTTCGGAATAACCTTTTCAGCGCGGACCTGACGACAGGCAATCGAGTTCAGCTCAACGCCAATCCAGATAATCGAGGCAGCGCATCTTCCGACTTCCAAATCTCTCCCGACGGTGCAACGGTGGTTTACCGCGCCGATCAGGAAAGCAACTTGCTTGAACTCTTTGCGGTACCGACAGCCGGCGGTGCTGCGGTCAAAATCAGCGGTCCCGAAGTCACCAACTCGGTCCAGGACCCTGTGATCAGCGCCGACTCAAGTCGAGTTGTCTACCTGGAGCCGATCACGCAGAACCTCTATAGCGTTCCCCTCGCCGGCGGTATGCCGATCAATCTGACAGAGTCAAACTCGCCGGACAGCGTGAGGGAGTTTGTGCTCAGCGGCGACCGGGTTATTTATGAAGCATTCCTCGACGGTTCCCAGCGTATTTTCACCGTCCCGATTGCCGGCGGAACCCTGCTGCAGCTTAGCGGGGACCCGGCCGCTATCGGCACAACCGATGAATTTGTCGTCTCGCCGGACAGCCAACAGATCGCCTATGCAGCCGTATCCACCGGCGCCGTAGGCCCGGGTTTTCGGGTTGTCCGTGCCGTGTCAATTGACGGCAGTAACGATCGACCGATCACCGGCCAAGGCGTTCCGGGCGGAGATATTCGAACTTTTGAAATCACTCCCGACAATCAGCAGCTGGTTTTCTCTGGCGACTTCCTGATCGACGGCCAGCGGGAACTGTTCGCCGTAAGCCTGAATGTGCCTGGTCCGGTGCGGCGGATTAACTCGCCACTACCCGACGGTGCTGCCATTGGCGCAAGCTTTAACGACGATTTTCAGCAGACGCTGGACGGTATGCGTGTCGTGTACCTGGCAGATCAAAACACGCAGGGTGTGAAAGAGCTCTTTAGCGCCGACATTCGCTGTGACGATCTGTTTGCCGATGGCTTTGAGTAACGAGAATCAGTGCTCCGCGACGCGGGTCAGAGCAGCCTGAAGGTCCGTCACTCGAATCCATCGCGGAAAAACCACAGGTTTCCATAGGTCAGCACCGCGGACGCGTCGCTGGTTCCCCGACTGAAAGACAGCTGCAGCGCCAGTTCCGCAGCGTCTCCGCAGCTTCGGTCTGGAGACAGCGTGAGGTCGAAAGCCGCCACCCCGATCGCCCCGTTGTCCGACAGAGCATTGGCGCCCAGCTCGGCAGTGAAGTCGGCGAACGTGATTGTCTCCCCAGGATTGGCCCGGATCACAACATCTCCTACCGCCACACTTGCCGTGCCGGTGAATCCACTCTGAGGCAGCGTGACGGCGGTGATCAACGCATCTCCTATGGCGGACAATCGGCTTTGCCCGGGATGCAGCAATGAGATCCAGCTGTCGCTGGCCAGGTTCAGGAATTCCCAGGTCTGAGTTTGCGATTCCAGGCGCAGGCCCCCGAGTTCGTTAACGAAGGGGTCACCCTCGTTGTTGCTGTCGCTGATGTCGTCGGGCAAGCGAGGCACAGCTTCGCTTGAACCGGGTGTGCCGTCCGGCGGCAGTGCGCGGAGCGAGGCCTGCCAGTTCCCGGAATTGCGGACGTCGCAACTGTTGGCGACGCAGGTAGCGCCTCCGTTTACGCCAGAACCAAAGGTGTAGCGTCCGGGCTCGAGGGTGAACTCGCCGATCTGAAAGTCTTCCACGCCGGTAATTTGGAGTAACGCTCCCGACGGCCCGGTCAGCGACCCGGAACCTGGCGATGAGCCGATGGCGTCGCTGATACTGCGGGAGCGAATCAGCGCCGACACCCGCGTCGGCTCGGCCACGTCGAAGGTGACGGAGAGGCTGGTAGAGGCAATCGATTGCCCGGTGGTCCGCTGCGAGAACTGCGCGTATGCGAACGCCGACGCACCGGTGCCCTGACCACAGATTCGCGATGGCCCGATATGAGACTGATGGGTCACAATCGCGTAGGGGCTCTGCAGACCTGCGGTACTGGGCCCGGACAACGCGTTCAGCGACGCCGCCCAGGTTCCCTCGTCCGGTCCACGTTCCTGTCGCCGGTCATTGGTGTCCTCGGGCTTTGCCTCCAGAACCTGACTGGTTTGCGACGGGACAATTTCGAAGGGCCCCGTCTGCGCGTCCGCAACGCTGGTCATCATTATCATCACGAGCGCCATTGCCGCTCGCTGCCTGTCGATCTGCGCCATAGAAATCTCCTTTTCTACGGCCTAATCGGAATCCGCGCCCAATTCCGGCCAACCTTATGCGGAGACCTGTAGCGCACCACTGAAGTGAGGATTGTTCTCTTCTGATTGGATAGTTGTGGATGGGGTTTCGAAATGCGATGTCGAATTCGTCGAGAAATCTCACGGGTTCAACTGGGACAACACACAGTTACTCGTACCTTCCCCTGCGGTGCTGCACTCTCAGTGCGTCGTTTGGCGTCTGCTAGACTTCTGCGCCACGGAAGGAGGGATCATTTGCATGGGAGATACGTCCGCTGACGGGATGCGCAAGCTTGGGAGCTGGCTGGTCGAAATTGTGGTCATTGTCGCCTCCATCCTGCTGGCTTTTGGCATTGAAGCCTGGTGGGACGAGCGGCAGAACCGTGAAGAAGAACAGCAGATTTTGGCCGGACTGGAAAGGGAGTTCACCGACTACCAGGATCGGCTTGTGTTCGCGCTTAAGAAGCATGGCGAGATGTCTCATGCGATGAAGGCCATCTATCAGGCCACGGACCAGGGCATCTGGAGCGCTACCGATATCACTCTGGATGCGGCATTGATGCGCACCCTTTGGCCCCCGACAACGGAGCTTGGGGGTGGCGTCCGCGACGCGCTCGTCCAGGCCGGCGGACTGGAGCTGATCTCCGACCGAACGCTTCGTGAAAAGCTTGCCCTATGGCCCGGTGTTTACGCCGAGGTGCTGGATGACGAAGTGTTTTCGCGCGAAATGGTTTTCGACAAGCTGCTGCCTCACCTGACATCCCAGGGCTATGACCTCGGTGCGGCGCTTGAGGGGCTCCGGTACGAAGGAACAGTGCCGAGCCCGATCAATGAGAGTGAAGCAGAAACCCGGCGACTGCTGACCGACCGCAAGTTCCGTTCCTTGCTTCAGGCTCGCTACGGGTTCTGGCTTCATGCTGGCGAGGAATACGACACCGCACTGGTGGCGGTACGCGAGATCCTGGCGTTGATCGAGAAAAATCGACAGGTATAAGACGCCTCTACCCGAACCCAACCAGCTGCGCGCTTTCGAAGGATAATTTCCCGTAAATCACAAAATCTTCACGATTTCTGTGACGAATTTTGCTTTTTGAGGGGAAAAAAGCCGTATAGTTGAGGTCGCTGTACGGTCAAAGATGTCATTGTTTCTTGACCAAAAGCCCAGGACTTCAGACTCAGGGACGAGTAATCCCGGGTCTAGCCCGTTGCGGGTTAGGCCCCCAACGCCTGACGGGAGTCTTTATGAAACCAGCTTTATTGACGGCGGCGCTTGTCGCCAGCAGCGCAGCGTTTGCGCAATACCCTGAAACCTTCACCGAACCCTCGCTGACCACCCCGGTCTCCCAAGCCGCCATAGACGCCAAAGCGGCGCACCTAAGTCAGCTGCTTCAACGCCACCAAACGCTGGCAACCGAAAAACTTGGCCAAATCAGCCTCACCCACGCTGACCGCGTCGACATCGGCGAAGCCGAGTGTGTGGTCGGCTGTGACGATGAGTTGAGGGCGGCGCCTCGGGCACTGGAATCCGGCAAAGTCCGGCCGCTTGGCGTGCGGGTCGATCTGCTGGATTTTCAGCGCAAAGGCACCGCGGATTTTGGTCAGCTGCTGAAGCCGGAGAATGGCACCATCGCCTGGCAGGGTGGGGTGATGTCGCCCGGCGCAACGGCCTTGAAGCTTCATCTCACCGATTTCTCGTTGCCCGAGGGCGCGAGCCTTTCGCTCTATAACCTCGCTGGCGAAGTCTTTGGCCCCTACGTGCTCGACGGAGCGAACAAGAACGGCGAGTTCTGGACCGAGACCATCACCGGTGAGGAGGCGTTTCTGCAGCTCTGGCTGCCGGCAGACGTCAAGGGCGTCTTGGCAAACTTTCAGATCGCCCAGGTTGCTCACATCGGCCCTCGCTTTCAGGTTGCCGGCGCGCTGAACCCCACTGGCGAAAAGGCCTTTTGCAGCTTCAACGAGTCTTGCGTGGAAAATGGCGGTTGCTACAACAACAGCGACTGGTCGCAGATGGAAAACACCAAAGACGGCGTTGCGCATATCCAGTTTGTCAGCGGCGGCAGCACCTTTATCTGCAGCGGCGGTCTGCTGAACGACACGGACAGCTCAACCCAGGTGCCGCTGTTTCTGACCGCGAACCACTGCCTGAGCACCTCGGCTGAAGCATCCAGCATGGAGGCATTCTGGCGGTTCGGCGCGAGCTGCGGCGGGGCCTGCTACAACCCGAACGGCGCGGTGCCGCGCACCAGCGGCGCTACGGTTCTCAGCAGCCGATCCACCAGCGACTACACGCTCCTGGAGCTCAACCAGGCGGCACCTTCCGGCAGCACGTTTCTTGGGTGGACGGCGAGTCCCGTCGCTAACTCCAACGGCCGTGACCTGTTTCGCATCAGTCATCCTAAAGGCGCCCCACAAGCCTACAGCCGACACGACGTGAGCACATCGATCGGCACCTGCGGCTCCTGGCCGCGCGGCAACTGGATTTACTCGACGGACGCGATCGGCGCTACCGAGGGCGGTTCGAGCGGTTCCCCGGTTCTCAACTCCTCCGGCCAGGTGGTGGGCCAGCTCTCCGGTGGCTGTGGTCCGAACCCCTCAGCGGCCTGCGACAGCCGCAATGCGACCGTTGACGGTGCGCTAGCGGCCTATTTTGATCGCGTTGATCAGTGGCTGGATCCGGATACGACACCGCCGGGCGGCGAGACCTATACCGGCTTCCTGTCGGGTCGCGGCGACCGGGATGTGCATCCGAACGGCACCTATTACCAGTCGGCGGCGGGTCTGCATCAGGGTACGCTGACCGGTCCCGGTAACGCCGATTTTGATCTGGCGCTGTACCGCTGGACTGGCCGCTGGAGCCGCGTAGCCGTGTCTCAGTCGAGCAGCTCGAACGAGTCGATCAGCTACAATGGCGCGTCGGGCTACTACTACTGGCGGATCTACTCCTACTCCGGCAGCGGCAGCGGCAGCTATACCTTCACGCTCAGCCGGCCGTAAGGTCAAAGTATGATCTCAAAGGACAGGCCCGCTCCGGTCCTGTCCTTTTCTCAAAGCTCAAATCCGTCCCGAAACAGCGCCATTGGCGCAACGGACAGCTTGGTCCGGCGCAGCTCATTGCATGAGTTTGTTGGCAGTCCGTTTTCCGGCCACGCTGAGTAGTACACCCAGGCGGTTTGCTGATCCGGCGATACCACCGGTTCGGGTTCGTTGCGGGTTTTGTCGTTCACCGAGTTGTCGCTGATGGGCTCAAGCTGTGGATATCGCTCTGAAAGACTGGCGATCCAAATCTCGCCTAGCCCGAATTGAAAGCAGCGCAAGGCGCTCTCGCACAGTTGAAAGGCGGCAAAGTTGACGAGCGACCCGTCCAGCAGCAGGCTGAACACCTCCTGGGATGCTACCTCGCTAACGGGCTGACCGGGTAGCGGCTCATCAAAACTCGACTGATTGAAGTCGATCGGAAAGGTTTGCAGCAGCTCGTAAGGTCCTGTCGGCGAGGTTCTCTGCCAGAAGCCCAGACTGCTCTGATCATCAATACCCGCCACCATCTCCGTCTCGCTGTAGCCGAACGGTGCCACCTTGACGATCGCGTCGCCGGCGTCGACCGCCGTGACCGCGTCGAAGTCGGGTCGATACTCATTCAGCGTGATGTCTCGCGTTTGATTGCCTGGCGTCCCGAAGTTGAGCGGGTCGGGGGCGGTGCCAAACAGCAAGATGGGGCTGGACACGTTGAGTACCCAGCGTGCGTACGTAAGATCCATGGGGAGGAATCCAACGGAACAGTTGCCGTTGCACTGTGGGGACCACGCCTGCCTTTCCACCAATCCCTGCGCGGTAACCTGGTCATTTTCCACCACGGCATGGCGAAGCTCTACGTAGCGGGTATCACCCGGCCGGCAGGAGTCACCCTGGAGCCACCAAAGGTGAGATTCGGTGCCGGTGGTGTAGGGGAACACCGACCGCAGGCACTCGCCCTCAGTATCCTCGAGCTCGAGGCCAAGTTTCTGAAAGTCCAGCGGTGCAACCTCGGGGTCAGCCGAATAAAGCGTCATCGTTTCCGCGCCGTTGCTGATGTCGATGCCGGCCATCACAATCCGGCCGTCTTCATCTTCGGTCAGATACGGGCGCGCGCCGGCGGTGCTCTGGCCGACCAGCTGCGGCTCGGCCAGGAACTCACCCGTCGCGGGGTCGTGCTCTACGATGAACATATCGACCATCGGCTCCTGGCTGACCGGCGACAGCGCACCGATGAACTGCATGTAGAGCATCCATTCCCCGCTGGGCGTGAACTCAGGATTAACCACGCACTCCTCCCCGCCGGGCAGGGTGACTCGGTTATCCTCACCTACCGTGAGGGCTGCACTGGCGCAACTGCAGCCAGAGGCCGCTAGCAACCCCACCAGAAATTTTGCCTTTCGCAAGAGTGATATCAGCATGGAGGATCGGTCCCTCGTTCCTGTGCAACGTCCAAACGACAACAAACGGTAAGGTATGACCTGGAATTACCCGGATCGAAGACCTTTCCGATGACTTACAACGCAGGGGGAAGCGATTGGTTGACGTGAAGTAAATTAGACTCTGGGTTTGGGCCCGGCGCGCGCTGCTGTAGAGCGAAACCACACTCCCGAACAGCAGTGACTCGAGCTGACGGGAGGACTCTGACTCGGGGCCTACCAGCCTCGTTCGATCCACTCGCCTCGATCAGCGGGGCCTCGGCAGGCCCAAAGGCGAAGCTCCGACGGGCTGGCAATGAATACGCCGTTGGTGGCGGTGTCCGTGCCGTCTTCGTGGTAGCGGTTGATGCTGTTGATGCCGTCGCTGCGATCTGAGAACAGCGCTCGCAGCGAATCGGGGTCAACTTCGCCGTCCTCAAGGACGGTGCTCGCCCGGTTGAGCCGGGTGGCGCTGGTTTCGGTCGTAGGCTCACCCTGCCGCTCGGTGAACTCCGGAACAAGGCAGTGGTTGGTTCGCGCCACCGCGTGCTCATTGGCCGCTCGGGATACTGCAGCGTCCGGGGCCGCCTCCCATTCTATTTGCTGGCTTGGATCCGCCAGCCAGTAGGTGTGCGCGCCCGAACGCGGCGCCTCCAGGATATGTCGGGAAGCTTCTTCCACGCTGCGGCTGCGGATCGCGCGGTGCAATAGGTTCAGGTAACCGATGCCCGGCTTGGAGCCATGCATCTTGATGTTTGTGGTTCCAACGGCGAGACCCTCGCTGTTCATGCCGATCAGCGTGAGACATCCCGTGCAGGTCAGACTCCAGGTTTCAGGTCCGCTTATCGGCTGGCGGTGCACGCCGACAACATACTCAACGTCAGTAGGATTGAGGTCCCAGGTTTGACCCACGAGGCCATGACCAGACTTGGTCAAACGCCCCGGGACCAGCACGGCTGTGCATCCCTCCAGCTCGGGTGGGCCGCTCTCGCCGCGCGGCAGCAGCAGGACGTCTCGCATGTCCGTCATGTTGGTCGCGATAAACAGGTCGAGGGAATCGACGTTTGCTGCCCGCGCAATGCCGTCGTGCTCAGCGGAAGCCTCCGCGTCCCACTGCGAGAAGATTTCCTGTGATGCTCGCCCTATTTCACGCAGCGGCGCAACGTCGTCCCGACCGAGGTCGGCGGCGTACTGCGCTACGGCGTCGAATCGTACGGCAATAAACTGCTGGATCCGCCCTCGGAAGTGCTCGCCCTGCTGCTCACCCATGGCCTGAGGGTGTCCCTTAACCGTGAGCTGTTCCAAGTCCCACGTCTTGGCCACTCCGTCGTCCTTTGCATGGGTTTCAGTCTCAACAGTCATTGCGTTCCTTAGGACCGGGGGCGAAAGGCCTTGATGACGGCCTCGTCCGTTTCCAGGCGTGGTCCACCAATCAGATCGATGCAGTAGGGTACCGCAGGAAAGACCGCGTCCAGACACTCGCGAATAGCTTTGGGGCGACCCGGCAGATTGATCACCAAAGTGCTTCCGCGAGTGCCTGCTGTCTGGCGTGAGAGTATCGCCGTCGGGACATACTGCAAAGACGTCGAGCGCATGAGCTCGCCAAAGCCGGGCAGCATCTTGTCGCACACCGCCTCGGTAGCTTCGGGCGTGACGTCACGCGGCGCGGGGCCGGTGCCGCCGGTTGTGACGACCAGGCAGCATCCCAGCTCATCCGACATCTCAATCATGGTTGCTTCGATCAGCGGCTGCTCGTCGGCTATCACGCGATACACCGCCTGAAAATCGGTCGTCAGGTATTCGCGCAAGGTCTCTTCAATAGCCTTGCCGGAGATGTCATCGTAGACACCCGCCGTCGCCCGATCAGACGCGCTGATGACACCGATGCGAATCGTGCTCATTTTGTTGATTCCTCAGATTTGATTGGTAAGCAAAGGTCCGACTACTGCCCGATGTTGTTGATGAATTGCTCCGCAAAGGCGACAGTTCGCGGCAGGGTGTGCTCCAGCGAGTACTTGGCGTTTGTCAGGCTCGTCTTTTCTTCCTGATACCTGAGCGATCCGTCCAGCGCTTCGTTATTGTCGATCAACTCGTCCAGCGGGCAGGCGCAGCCGAGGAGAAAGATTCTTTCGTTGACTAGTTTGCAGGCGATACGCTGACGCTCCACAGGTCTAGGCGAGAGGACAAAGCGATCCTCCCAGTCGTCCCACTTTCCGCCTTGGAACACGATGTCGCCCAAAACGAACTCATACTCTTCGGCACGCAGTTTGGCGCTCAAATCGTTGCTGCGTCCAGTGCAGTTGACCACCAGGTCGGCCTCGAAACGCTCGCCGTCGGCCACCAGTTCGAGCGACATTGTGCCATGAGTCACCGAGTCCAGCCGTGCCGGAATTCGCTCTATCAGCGCTCGCGCTTGTTCCCAGTCATCGGCCGGTAGGTCAAACGGCGCTTCCCCGTCCCAAAAAAATTCGATGATGCCGCCAGAGTGGCCATAACGCTGCTTGTTGGCGAAGTAGAAGTCCTGGATGTTTTCCGCGCCCTGGCCAATCCAGTAAACGCGTGACGGCAAAAAGGGGCCCTTCTGAAATGAGGGATATCGATGATTGGGATAGGTCAGCGGCAGAAGATGCTCCATGACGCAGTTGGCCGTATCGCCCGCTCCAATCACCGCGATACGCTTGCCTCGAATAAGGTCGCGGAATTCGCTTTCGCCATAGCAGGCGGCAATGAATTCGTCGCCGTCGATAATCTGGTTCGACCGCTGATCGACCCGGAAAGCGTTGTCTCGTTGCTCTCCCATGCCGTTGGTGAGGACTACCGCTTGAGCGGTTAGGGTTCGGCCTTTCGATGAGACCGCGTAGCCGTAACCTGCTCTTTGAACACCGTCCACGCTAAAGTTGAAGACAATATCGGCATCCGCGTGGAACAGAATCATCGTCGCAAGCTCGTGGAGGTGCTTGGCGGTTGGGTACTGTCGCTCGGCAAGCTCATCGAAATCGCTCACCTGAATGAAGTGGCCTTGCGCGAGGTTCGCGTTGAGTCCGACCTTGGTGAAAGTTGGGGAGTTGAGCACCAGCGAGTCGCCGAGGCGGGCAAACGTCGAACAGACATCTGGGCTTTTTTCGACAATTAGCGCTTTAATAGCAGGGTTTTGTTGTTTCGCGGTGTAGAGAAACATCGCGGCATGGAGGCCTGCACCGATGAGAATGACGTCGTAATCTGAGTCAGCGCCGGGCTGTTTTCCCCGCAGGTAATCTGTCGCGGCTGAAACGTACCGGCTTCGATTATGGCGCTCATGAACATAATCCTGGACACGGCGCGTAAGAGGCACTCTTGACGGCCCGTCTAGCCAACCTGCTTCCGAGATTAAAGCTTCAACAGCGTGTGCTGCCTCGCCGTGTATGTCGGGTGCGGGTTCGATGACACGCGGCGTGTTGCGGCCAGCTGCTCCTTTGGCGACGGCAGGGCTGACCATGTTCGAAGCACTCATTGGCTCGCTGTCCATGATCGCCGTGAGGCACACCAAACGAACTCTTGCACGCTCCGACCCAACCTTGTGCGGGTAGGTTGGTACGGATGAACCCTCTCCGGAGGATGACTGTAACTATCAATGCACACGCTGCTTTCCGCTCTCAAGACCAGCAGCTGAGCCGCTCCTGTGGTGAGGCTCGGGTGCTGTATCGGGGGCGTTACGTTATATCATTTTGGTGTGATTGCAATCGCCGCGATGGGGCTTCCCCATGGTCGGTCCGCTCAACGGGGTTTGCTATGCTTTTTGGATATCTAGATAAACTCGTCTCCGCCCCCCTCAATGCCCGAGTCTGAGCCCCCACAATTTACCCGCTGGAAAGTCGGCGATTTTCACTTTGACGCGAATAGCAATCGGCTCTTTGGCGCAGGGCGTGAGGTGCTGCTTGAGCCAAAGCCGGCCGCCTTGCTGGCTTATCTTTGTGAAAACCCTGGCCGGAGCATCGGGCGGGACGAGCTGCTTAGTGCCGTTTGGCATGGACAGATTGTGTCAGATAACTCGATTAACCGGGCTATCGTGCTGCTTCGTAAGGCCTTAAGGGACGACACTAAAGCGCGAAGGTATATCGCGACCATTCCCAAGCTCGGCTATCGCCTGATTGCCGAGGTTGTAGGCGTTGAGCAGTCCGCGGCGACCGCCACTCCCAGCGGACCTATGGCTGGCTGGCGACAGCTGTCCCTCGGCGCTAGCGGGCTTTGTTTGACGCTGTTGGTGGTCTTATCCTGGACCGAGTCAGTGCCAACGGCGCCTGCGATGCGCGAGATGGCGCCCCTTTCCCGGCTTACCGATAACCAGTTCAACGCCCATCTCGCCAGCGACGGCGAGAGCCTGGCCTACACCGCGAGTGACGGGACGTGGGACGTGATCTTCCTTCTCTCCGGGGATAACGCGACGCCGCAACCGATCAGCGCGCCGGCAGGCCACGCCAATTTTGCGACCTGGGCGCACAGCGGCGACTTTCTCGTGTATCAGTTTATGTCTGGCGACCGGTGCGAGATTCACCGGATAGCACGTGATCAGTTTGCCACGCGCAATGCAGAGGTGCTTTATCAGTGTATGCCCGGTAGCTATTCGGAGCTGTCGCTCTCGCCGGACGACTCCACGCTGTACTTTCTTGAACGTCCGACGCCGGATGCTCCTTACGCTGTCTACAGCTTTGCTATCGACCAGCAAAGCAAAAAGCGTCTCTCTCAGCCCATGGTTTCCGGTTACGGCAACCACTTTGTTGACGTTCACCCGAAAAGTGGTGCTCTTCTGCTCCTCAGTGATCATGCGCCTGGCAAGACCTCGGTTTTTGTCCTGGACCCCTCCAGCGACAGCTTTGCCCTGCGCCGACGCTTTTCGTACGGTTTGGACAGCGCCATCTGGAGCCATCGCGAAGGATTTATAGTTCATCCTTCCCGACACCCTTCTTATCAGCTGCTGGAATCGTCGCTGGACGGTGGGTTAGAGCAGGTGCTGGTGTCCGACAGTCGGCGTATCCGGAGTCCAAGGCGAATCTCCATTCCCGGCGAGGACAACGGTGAGTATCTTTTTACCTCGTATCTGTACAACCGCGATATCCGGCTGGTGGGCATCGCCGACACGAAGGTGAGCTCCGCGGTCATGGATTACCTGCCGGCGCTTTCGCACAGCGGCGATCGGCTGGCTTTCATCTCCAAGCGGTCTGGGGAGAGCCAGATTTGGATCCAGCGTTTCGACAACAGCAGTCTGACGGCGATCGAGATGCCGGACGCGGGCAGGCGTTTCTACGACCTGGCCTGGTCGTTTGATGACACCCGGCTGCTGGCTAATACCAGCACTGGCGTGCTGGTTTTCTCGCTGGACGAAGAGACGTATACACACGACATCAGCCTGCCGCTGCCGGCTTACGCGGTAGGCTGGCACGATGAAGAGACGCTTTCGCTGAGCCATTTCGAAGACGGCCAGTGGCGCGCTTATCGAGTGGCGCTTGACGGCGGCGGCGAGCCATCACCTCTGGATTCCCGCTGGGCTTTCACGCTCGGCAACGGGTACCAGCAGCTGTGGCTCGATCAGTCCTTGAGGGTGTTTCGGTCAGGCCAGGAATTGCCGGCGCTGAATCAATGCGCCAGTCCGCTCTGGCGCTATCAGCTGCGTTTTCGACTCGACGGCGAGAGCCTCTATTGCCACGCGGCGGACGCCGCAGGTGATCTGCTGCGGTTCGACGCAGCCATGAATGTTGAGCGGTTTCCCGCGGCTGTCCATCGTTTTGAGTTTTTCAGCGCACGCGATGGGTTGCTGGCCAGCACATACGTCGCCAGCTCTCATAGCGACATCATGCGAACGCGCCGCACGAGGTAGTGGCGAGGAAGGCTCGAGCCTGGCGGTCCAGGCTCGAAGCTGGGCAGGGCAGCTACTGCCGGTTGGTCACCCGACCCCAGGCGACGTTGGTAATCCGCCAGCCGTCAGCCAGCCGGTAAAGCACAATGTTCTTCACGTAGGTGTTTTCCGGCGCCTCCGGCTGGTATCGGTGCAGCGAGGTCACCACAGCCATATCGTTGTAGATATCGATGTCCAGCAGATTATGAATCACGGCGTCAGCGCCTTTGCCGGTGTCGTTGTCGAGCGGCGGTGTGCCGTAAGAGTGCCGGCCGTCCTGGTCGATTCGGTGATACAGCACGGTATTGGAGATACATTGCGATGAGTGTTCTTTGCCGCCGTGCAAATCCCATTGATAGAAACACTCCATGGCGGCTTTGATCTGTTCACGATCGGTATCGGCATAGGCAGGTGCAATGAGGTAGAGGCCAAGGGTAAAGCAAGCAATCGTTTTCATGGTGTCTCCCGGTTAACGTTGAGTTTTGGGCGACCACGCCCGGTTGGTTGTCCACAGCATGTCGACCAGCACCCGGGCCAGCGGAGCGGCGGATGCCGGATTCTGACCCGTCAGTAGATTGCCGTCCCGAACCACCCAGGGCTGGTACGGCTCGGCTGCGCTGAATTGCGCGGATAGCTGGTTAAACTTGTTTTCGAGCAGAAAAGGGTAGTTCTCGCGCGCCCATTCGCCCTCTTCTGCGTTGGATTTAGCCGTGAGCTTCTTCCCCCGCACCATCATTGCGCCGCTGCTCAGGCGCACGCCGGCAAAGGCGGCTGGGCCGTGACAGTCAGCGGCGACCGGCTTGCCTTCCTCAAACAACGCGGCCGTGATGCGATTGACTTCCGGATGGTCATACAGGTCGAACATCGGTCCGGCACCGCCGGGGACGTAGAGAGCCTGATAATCCTGCGGCTCGATGTCCTCGAGCGTCAGTGGCTTGGTCAGAAGGTCGGAAAGGGTGACGAGAGTAAGTCGCTCTTCCTCGGACATCATGTCGCCGCCCGCCCCGATACCCTGGTTGCCTCCCGGCGTTGCAAAATCCACCGAGAAGCCGGCGTCGGTCAGGATCTTATAGGGTGTGACAACCTCTGGCAGCCAGTAGCCTTCCGAATGGGCAGACAGGATAAACAGAACGCTGGGTGCCTTGGTGGGCTCTGCGCGTACCGGAGATGCCAGAACGATAAGGACCAGGCTAAGAAAGAGGTTGCTGCTTGCTGAACGAAGGTTCATGTGCCGCTCCAGACAGATCGTTGCGGCAAAGCATCCACTTAGCCAGACCGGGCGTCATTGGAAAATTGTGATTTTTGATGATGTATTGTGATGATCAACCAAAACCTTGAGGGAGTGAGGAACTTGTACCGGTGGCTGAGTCGGATTGTGGGCGGTTTGATCGTGTTGGTGCTGCTTGCTGCGGCGGGTGTCTATTGGTACGCAGGCTATGCGAACCGTTACCAGACTTCTGGGGAGATGACTCTGCCGGCGCTGGACGCGCCGGTCACCGTGGTCCGAGACGGCAACGGCGTCCCCTACATCCGCGCCAACTCCTTTCGTGACGTGATCCGTGCCCAGGGGTTTGTAGTTGCCCAAGATCGCCTGTTCCAGATGGAAATGGCCAGGCGCGCCGCCCTTGGGCGGCTCTCGGAGCTGTTCGGCGAAGCTACCTTGATCACCGACACCGACAGCCGCTTATTCGGCTTTCGTCGGATCGCTCAGGATCATTGGCCCGTCCTGAACGAGGAAAATCAGCAAACGTTGTCCGATTTTGTGGCCGGGCTGAACGCCTATATCAACCTGCACGCGGCGGACCACCCCTGGGAGCTGCGGCTAGTCGGAGCGCCGGCTGAACCGTGGTCCGAAATAGATCTTCTGACGGTGATGCTGTTTTTTGCCTGGGAAAACGGGGCGAATTTCTACGCGGAGATCGCCACCCAGAGCCTGGTAGAAACCGTGGGGCCGGATCGCGCTGCGGAGATTGCGCCGCTGATGATCAACCCGGATGAGCCACAGCCCAGGGTCGCATCCTCATTGCGGTATGACGCGCTCGGCCTGCGGTTCGCGCCTATGGAGACGGCGAAGCCATTTCGACGGTTTGCCGGTATCGGCGGTTCCAACGCCTGGGCTATGAGTGGTGCGCGTTCGCCTGGCAGAGCCGCCGTTGTCGCTAACGATCCTCATGTGGACGTGCGTAACCTGCCGGGTTTTTGGCATCCCGTAGGGTTGATCACGCCAGACTGGCGGGCGGTAGGGGTGAGTGCCGGTGTCCCAGGCATCAGCGCGGGCCGTAACGAACGCGTGGCCTGGGGGGTCACCAACGGCTATGCGGACGTGGCTGATCTGTATGTGGAAACGCTAGACCCGAGCGATTCATCGCGGTACCTGGAAGGAGGCCGGTCCCTGCCGTTTCGCGAAATCGAGGAGACGATCAAAGTGAAAGGCGGTGTTGATCAGGTGGTAACCGTGCGGTTAACCAGGCGTGGACCCGTGATTTCTGACCATGACTGGACGCCCTTCAGCGACAGGGTGATCAGCGTTCGCTGGGCAGTCGCGGAGTATCCGCAGGCTGATCTTGGCCTCAAGGCAGCATCACAGGCCCAAAGTGTGGACGAGGCCGTTGCTTCATGGAGCCAGCATCGGATGTTCGGTTTCAGCATGGTCCTGGGTGATGTGGATGGACACACGGCGCGAGTGTCCACCGGTGCCGCTCCAATGCGCCTTCGCGGCGACGGATCAGTCCCTCTACTGGCGGACGGGCAGGAGACGTGGGCGGGCTTGATTCCAACGTCAGAGATGCCCCGCGATGTGGATCCGGACCAAGGCTGGGCCGGCAGTGCCAACCAATACGTCCAGCCCAACGGTTATCCCTATCCCTTCACTACCTATGCCTCCCCAAGCTGGCGCTATGAACGCCTGCAGGAGTTGTTAGGCGGTACCGGCGTGCTCAGCGCCAAAGATCATTACGAGCTGCAGCGCGACAACAAAAATGTCTTTGCTCAAAGCGTAGCGCCGATCATGGCGGCCGCGCTGGCCGAAGATGACATGACGGCGTCGCTGGGCGCAATCCTGAGTGATTGGGATTTCCGTGACGGGCTCGACAGCGCAGCGCCGACCGTGTTCCAGGCGACATACCGCCACTTTGCGCGAAGAGTATTTGGCGACGAGCTGGGTGATGCGACCGATGGCTTTCTGAGCAACTGGTATCTCTGGCAGCAGCGCCTGCATGCCATGGTGCTGGAAGATGAGGCCTGGGGCTCATGGTTCGACGACGTCACCACCCCGCGGCGCGAAACCCGCGATGACCTTTTCCGGTTGGCAGGGCAAGACGCGCTTGCCGAGCTGACCGAGACCTATGGCCCGGGCGCCGAAAACTGGCGTTGGGGTGACGTAAGGTCCATGCACCGGACGGGTCCGTTGCGGCTGGACGGACTGCTGGGCAGGTTGACGGGCAATCAGGCGTATCCACAACCGGGATCCGGTGAAACGCTCAATCGCGCGCTGTTTGAATTCTCCGAGGCGGGCTTTGACCCACAGTGGTCCGTTTCCCTGCGCATGGTGGCGGACCTAGCTGATCCTGATAAGGTGCTGGCCGTCCTGCCTGGCGGGGTGGTGGGGCGCACCCGTCACCCGTTGCTCGACAACCAGATTGAAGCTTTTCGCGAGGGCAAATCGGAGTATTTGTGGTTCTCCGATGCCATGATCGAGCAAAACGCTGTTAGCGTGCTTACCTTAAGTTCGGCTGGCCAATAAACGTTTTCGACTCGATTCTGGGTTCGACGGTGGTAACGTCGAGACGCGCTGTTCGGGTGGCGCATTTTGACCAACCGGCCCTTTAGGATCCCGCCAGCGATTTCCAGAGTTCGGCCTGGACTCTCCCGACGTTCTTCCCGCGCTTTCGTACCGCGTAGATTTCGGAGTGCCGCGGTCGAAAGCCCTCGACATCGAGCGTCGTCAGTTTTCTGTCCGCCAGCTCCTTTTCGATCAGGTGTTCCGGCATGCCGCCCCAGCCAAGCCCTTTTAGCAGAATCGACTTCTTGGTCGCAAAGTCGGAAACTGTCCAGCGCCTGCCGCCCGGGAGCACGTCCCGGCTTTGCTCAAAGTCGCCGCCAACCGTATCCGCGACCACCACCTGGCAATAGGTTTGCATTTCCGCAATCGAACGCACGCCGGGAAAGTCGGCGGGTTCGAAGGTGGGACTGCACACGGGGCGAATCGTGACCGATCCGACGGGCAGGGTCTCCACATCGTCGACAGAAACGCCTGATAACGTTGCCAGGATCAGGTCAGCCTCGCCGCTCATCAGTCGCGATATCGGGCCGCCCATCATGTCGGTGAGTACTCGAATGTGGGTGGCCGGATAAGCCTCACTGATCGGCCCCAGGACCTCCAGAAGCGGATCCAGGGGCATGGTCGCGCTGACCGAGATGGTGACCGATGCTTCCTGCTCCGAGCGCAACTCTGCTGCCGTGGCCTGCAGCGCCTGCATGCCATTCACAATGCGCAGCGAGTCTCGATAGAAGATCTCGCCCCGTGGCGTCAGCTTCGGCCGATAGTCCGATCGGGAAAAGAGATCAAATTCGAGCTCATCCTCCAGCTTGCGGATTTTGTGGCTGATCGCTGACTGCGCTTTGTGCAATCGATCTGCAGCGCCTCGAAATGTGCCGGTAGAGACAATCGCTTCCAGCGCCAGCAGTTGGTCCAGCGTCATCATCTGCCCAATTGATCTATTAAATCGATCATTAAAATGAGAAAACGATGTTATCTATAATTCAAGTCTGCGTTCAACCTATGGGCTCCCTAACCTCAAAGGTGAGCCAATATGAAGCTTTACTACATGCCCGGCGCCTGTTCTCTAGCGAGCCACATCCTGCTGCGAGAAGTTGATGCAGACTTTGAACTGGAAGCCGTCTACCCAGGTTCTGGTTTGACTGATAGCGGACAACAATTCCGCTCGATAAACCCCAAAGGCTATGTTCCGGCGCTCGAGCTGGACGACGGCGAGGTGCTTAGCGAAGGCGCCGCTATCCTGCAGTTCATTGCGGATTCATCTCCCGATCAAATCCGAATGCCGGCGCCGGGCACGCTGCCGCGCGCCAAGATGCAGGAGTATCTGAACTACACGGCCTCGGAACTGCACAAAGCGTTCAGCCCGCTGTTTGCGCAATCATCTGACGAAGCAACTAAGGCAGACGCCCGGACCAAGGTCGCATCCAAGTTCGACTATCTGGAGGGTTTGCTGAGAGACGAGCGCCAGTTCCTGGTCGACGAGCGGTTTTCGCCGGCGGACGCCTATCTCTTTGTCGTTGCGAGCTGGGCCCGGGTTCAGCATATCGACCTCGGCAACTGGCCATACCTGGCAAGCTACGTTTCCCGTATCGCCGAGCGTCCAACCGTCAGGGCCGCTCTCAAGGCTGAAGGTATCGGATCGTGAGTCAAACGGCTTTCGACGCCGTACTTGACGTCATGGAGGCGTATTTCGATGGGCTTTACCGCGCCGACAGCGTAGCGCTGCAATCGGTGTTTCACGCCGACCTGCTCTACGTCAACGCAACAGAGGGTCGCTTCGAGACGCACTCCCTCGATACGTATCTCCATGAAATCGATCGGCGAATTTCTCCGATGACGCGGGGCGAGAACCGCGCCTTTAACATTGGAGAGGTGACGTTGATCAATGATCGTATGGCAACTGTGCGGGCCAGCGCCACGATGTTGGCGCGCAGCTACGAGGACGCGCTGACGCTGATTCCGACCGACGACGGCTGGAGAATCATCACAAAAGTCTTCACGTTCGAAGAGCTGCGGAGCTAACGCATGCCTTACGTCAATATCAAAGTGACACGTGAGGGCGGCAGCCATGGCGCCGGTCCGAGTGCAGAGGAGAAAGCACGGTTGATAGAGGGCGTTACCAGCCTTCTGCAGGATGTTCTGGGCAAGTCTCCCGCGACCACCGTCGTCGTCATTGACGAGGTTGAAACCGATAACTGGGGCATCGGCGGTCGATCCGTCACCGAGCTTCGCTCCTTGCCTCGATGACTAACGGAGGCGGCGCGCCCGGACGGGCGCCCCGCATTGACAGGCTGACCACGATGTTTCAAACACAGACTGTTTTGTCAGCGCTGGTCGTGTTGGCGGGCGCTGGAATACCGATCATGGCGGCGCTCAACGCAAGCCTGGCCTCTCATCTCGGAAGCTCACTTGGAGCTGCGCTTATTCTGTCGTTGATCGCGTCGGTGTTCGCTTGGATGCTCTTTTTGCTCAATGAAGGCCGTTGCTTTCCGGCAATCGATGGCCTTTCTCCTGTCCACGTGTTCCCGGGTCTGCTGTTTATCGCGTATCTATCGACGGTCACTTTTGCTGCTCCCCGCCTGGGGCTGGGGAACGCCATCGTTCTCGTGCTTCTCGGGCAGCTGACCAGTTCCGCCATCGTTGATCAATTTGCGCTGTTCGGCGCAGCCCAAACCTCTCTGAGCTGGCGTCGCTTACTAGGCCTATCGCTTATCGTGCTCGGTGCCTACGTGTCGATCTCTGCGGCACCCGATGTCATTCGCCGTGGGTCCCAGCCGCAGCAACCTGATTCGTCGCAGCCGTCGCGCCAGTCATCAGTTGATCGGTCTTGAGTCCCGTCCTAGCCGCCGCAAATGCCAGGACCCGGGCCGACCCCAGCGTTCTTGCGTCCTTGTTGGTAGGGCCCATATGACCACCCTCGGTGCTGGTGAGCATCAGGACCGGTCGCTCACAGTCCTGAACCGCCTGCAGTCGGGCAGCGTACTTATAGGATTGGCTGGGATGGACGAGGTCGTCATTCATAGCGGCCACAATGAGCGTTGCGGGATAGCAAACGCCATCGCGCAGACTGTGAAGCGGTGACCAGCGAAGAAGGTTACCGAGTTGCGCAGGGTTGTTTGGATCGCCGATGAAAGGAATCATGCGTGGGCCTGCGGTTTGCGAAGCAAAGCGGACGACATCCATCACAGGTACCCGTGGGGTTGCCGCAGCAAAGAGGTCCGGACGCTGTGCCAGCACGGCGCCAACCAGCATGCCCCCATTAGAGGCACCATCGATAACAAGCTGCTCTGTTGAGGTAACGCCAAGCTCAACGAGCTCGCTGGCAGCCGCAATAAAATCATCGTAGGTGTTTTGGCGTTGGGCGAGAATGCCCGCTTCGCTCCAGCTGCGGCCGTAGGCGCCACCGCCCCGAACGTTGGCCACGGCGAACACGCCACCAGCGGCCATCCAGGCGCCCCACTCGCTGCGAAACTGTGGCTCGACAACCATACCTACTGCGCCATACCCGTGCAGCATGGTGGGTGCCGGGAGCTTGAGCCCTTTTCGATGTGACACAAACAGCGGTACGCGAGCACCGCCACTGGAGGTCACAAACAGCTGTCGGCTGACGTATTGCTCGGAATCAAACTTCAGGTCTCGACGATCACTGCGGCGTGTAGTTTGTTCGGTCAGATCATGACTCAAGACCGTGGCGGGTACCGTAAACGCATCAAAGCCGAAATGGACAACGCCGGTGGGTCCAGCGCTGCTGAGGCTGAAGGCAGACCCAGGTGCCGGCATTTTCACCTGATGCGACAGGGTTCCGGTCAGTGAATAGACTCGCATGTCCGCCAATACGTCCTTGCGGCCGAGCACCACCAGCTGGTCTCCGGTCATGGTGGTGGCGCTCAGAACCGCATCGCCCTCTGAGACCACGGTTTTGACTTCAGTTGGCTTAGCGGCGTTGACGGCAATGATTCTTCCCTTTGGCGCGACCTCGTCCTGAACTTGAAAGTACAAAAGATCGTCCGTGGCGCCGACAAAAGCCCTTTGGGCCGTGGCGGCCTCAAAGATAGGTTCAACCCTATCGGCGAGATGAGGCCTGGCGCCCCTTCCCTGGTCGATCAGATAGGTTGAGTAAGCGCGTTTTGCGACGAGGTAGTGGGTGACGACAAGGAACCGGCTCGCGTGGTCCTGATCGACGCTGAACAAATCACCGTCCGAGGACGCTTCCCGGACAGAGAACAGGATTTGATCGTCGCTCTGCGGGGCGCCCATGCGGTGCACCGCAAGACTCGCATGCCGATCTACGCCGTCGCTCTCAAGGTTGCCAGGGCGCTCCAGGCGGGGATAGACCACGCCGCTGCTGTCGCGAAGCCAAACGGGATAGTTGAATTTGATGCCCCTCAGCGTGTCGGGAAGAGGATGCTTCGTTGCCATATCCAGGAACCGAATTTCCTCAAGATCGCCGCCGTCGACGACCACGCTATAGGCCAGCACCCTGCCGTCGGGCGACGGGTCGATCCAGCGCAGCTCCGCAACCTCCAGCTCAGCGCTGCTGATCGTAAAGATTGGCGCATCGTCCAGCGCCTTCTGGATTAACCACTGCTGAGACCCGTCTTCCTGGTAGGACCGCCGCAGCCAGAACCCATTCCGCCAGGCAGGAACGCCTGGCCAGGAGCCCGATTCGGTGTTGGAAAGTGCTTCTTTGAATCGCTCGACCTCCGGCAAAGCATCCAGAAATCCCGTTGCCAGCGCGTTTTGATCCTGAACAAACGCGGTCGTCTCCGCGCTTTCCAGCTCTTCAAGCCAGCGATAAGGGTCAGGCACTGAGATCTGGAAGGTATCGGTTGTGGTGCTGACTCTCGCCTGCGGGTAAGTCCAGGTGTCTTCGGCCACTGCTGGGCTTGCCACATACGTTGCCACGGCAAGTATTGCGATTAGACGTACGTTTTCAGTAAACATAAGTACCTTTGTCATTGAAACTAACCATGCGTCCACTGCTGCGACGCCCTGCTTAACTTGTCTAATGACGCGGGTGAAAGAAACCGCACAAAACCTCGCTGCTTCGCTTGGCGGAGGGTGTTACGGGGGATCTTAAAAGAGTATCCAGAGGAGTTTGAATATCCGGGTCAAAAGTAGTGAGTCCAGCGCACCACCAAAAAATCATCGTCAGAAAAGGCTCCAATAAACGGGTCGTCTCCTCCACTGAAAATCCTCGCCTCAAGCTCTAGCAGGTTCCGAGCACCGATACGCCGCTGGAACTCGGCTGATTACTGGATCGCGCTGGTGCGGTGATCCCGGATTAAGCCCGCAAGCAGCTCGGTATCCTGACTGTCGTTGAGCGTCAGTCCGAGCCCGGCAAAGGTATCGTCATCAAATACCGTGATCGGTGTTTTGGTGAGGTCGCGAGTGTCGCGCAAGTGTTCTGCAATCAGCCCTAGATCCGCCGCGGTACCACCGAGTCCAATGGTGCCGGTGTTTCCTCTGAGGGCTTGCCGGGACATCGGAGGGCAGCCGGGAATGACGTCTTGGGTGGTTCATCGCGACTCTGGGGGCTGCCATCAGGTCACGGCGAAAACCCGGTGAATTGGGCCGCCGTCACCAGTTCTGGATTTGCTGACAGCAACGACGTTGTTAAGCCATGCGTATCGTGGATCACCGGTCTCAAATAGCGGAGCGGTACGGAAATAGTAACGCCACGCGCCATCAGGATCGTCGGGTTTCGTTAGGTCTAACGCGTATTCGGCATGCTCTGCGTTAGTCCAAAATCGGCCCTGCCAGTACACATAAAGCAACGCATTATCGTGGGTCTCAAGGCAGAACCGGACGTCCAGCACGCCGGTCCCGTCGCTTCGAATGCGGACCCAGTCCGCGCCCGAGTTGGGAACGACACGGCCTTTCAGGTGTGGTCCTTCGAAGGTTCCATCCTTCACAACGTAGATGATGCGATTGCCCTCGGGCGTTGAACCCACCGTCAGCGGAGGGAGATAGAGCTTAACGCGCGCTTCAAAAAGAAAGCTAAGCCCGGGTGCGGTGTCGGCGTCCCAGTCATCTGGCCGGAGGACCGCTTCGCGATAGCTTTCGGGTTTCAGGGTCTTTGCAATGGGCGTTTGGGCGGAGACGGTGCCTGCTATCGCTGCGCCGCCGGCCATACCGGCACCCACCAGGAACTGTCGACGAGGGTTGTCTGTCATGGCAGAGAAGTCCTGGTTGATCTTGGTTAAATATATGCGGCATGCATATAAATGTCCAGGCTGTGATTGAAATGGCAGGTCGCGGGATTTACATTGCGGCGGTGGATAAGACAACCAATTTGCTTGGCGCAGTCGCCATCGCGCTCAACGATCGGATTCGATCGGGGCTCGACGAGGTCTTGCATCGAAAGGGTGAATCCGCGGCGGCGCTGGTGGTGGTCGGATATGCGCCGGGGCTTGCGGTAGAAACGTTGCGGCAGGTCCTCGGCCGTTCTCATCCGGGAACCGTGCGCTTGATCGACAGACTCGAGGATGACGGTCTCGTTGAGCGAAGGAAAGGAGAAGATGGTCGCGCTGTCGCACTGCATCTAACCCCAAAAGGCAGCAGGCTGCGGAAAAAGCTTCTGAGCAGACGGCTGGATGTTCTAGAGGCAGGATTAAAAGGGCTATCCGAACAGGATCGTCAACGCCTCGGTAATCTGCTGGAGAAGGTCCTGGCGAACCTGCCCGATACCGAAATGGCAAAACACAGGATCTGCCGCTTGTGTGAAGTGCGGTTGTGTCGCCAGTGTCCCATAAGGGGAAACGCCGTTTAGCAGAGCTACCAAAGAAGGCGAAAGCCAGTCTCCACTCGAGCAATCGGGGACTGCTGACCTGCGACCGACGGCGCTGAGTCGGAAGCACAGCAAAAAAGGAAACGGCGCTACAGTTTGCAGCGTTTCGGAGCTCTACGGCCGAGGAGTCAATTGAGTTGGTGCCGTTCGGCCTAGAAGAATACCGTCCAACGAGCTGTCAGAAAATCATCGGCTTCAAATGCCGTAATGAATGGGTCGTCACCGCCGCTAAACACCCGAGCCTCAAGCTCAAGCAGGTTCCGAGCACCGATACGCCGCTGGAACTCGGCTGAATACTGGATCGCGCTGGTGCGGTGATCCCGGATTAAGCCCGCAAGCAGCTCGGTATCCTGACTGTCGTTGAGCGTCAGTCTGAGCCCGGCAAAGGTATCGTCATCAAATACCGTGATCGGTGTTTTGGTGAGGTCACGAGTGTCGCGCAAGTGTTCTGCAATCAGCCCTAGATCCGCCGCGGTACCACCGAGTCCAAACAGCGTATATTCGAAGCCGGCAACCCAGCTGCGGTAGGAACTGCCGCCCGATTCCGCGGCAACCCACTCCCCCTTGAGCAGCCATGCGCCGCGAGTAAGCTGCAGATCGACCCCGACCTGATCCAGAGACTGATAGGTCTGGAGAAATCGTTCACCCGATTCGGATAACGCCAAGAAGGGATTGCGGTTGGTCCCACTGAAGGCGTGGAGACCCAGGTCTAACGCGCCGCGGCGCTGGGTATAGCGTAACGCCCAGTCTCCGGCCCAGGCTTCGCCATCGCGTTCGTAAGAAATGTTTTTAGCGTCGACGGCAGGCGAGAACCGGAGGCGTCCGTCTCGTCCGGCGAACCCCCGTTCACGAAAGTAGGGCAGGTAAATGAGTTCGATGTTGCCCGGACCCAGGGAGCGCGCAGCGCGCAGCATCGGTTGCCCCAGCTTTTCACCCTCGTCCAGGTCTTCGACGGCATCAATCTGGTTAATGACGTCAACGACGTTGCGTGACTCCGCGACCCCCCAGAAGACCTGGGACACTCCAAAGAGGATGTCCCAAGTGCCAAAGTCTTTGGAAAAACTGAGCTCCCGGATATCCGCGTAGGTGCGCCGCGAATCGCGATTGTCTAGCCTGATGTAAGGCTCAAAATCAAAGCGAGTTTTGCGGTCGCGGCTGCGCCAGGATGCCTGGCCGGTCAGCACAACGCCAAGCTGGGCCGTGCCGAGCTGATCGAAAAACTGAGGTTCGTCTGCGAAGCCGCGGGCCTCGATCGACAGCTCCGGTCTGATGCTTAGCCCGCGGGCGCCGACCGACGAAACGGTCAGGCAAAAGACGCAAAGCAGACTCAGTACCGCGGTGCGGCTCATCAGAGTCGGTCCAGCACCGCGGGCTCAAAATCCTCGCGATCGAAATCCACGCCAAACTCATACTCGGCGGACTCGATGATGGTCACTTTGCCGGTTAGATGATTGGTCATCGTCTGCTTGTGGGGTCGCCAAAACTCGTTGTACTGTCGGTAGTCTTCGAGCACGAGGGTCTTCAGCGGCTGGCCGCCCCGGTCAAAAAACTCAATCCGGCGAGACTGAAAGTGTTCGGTGTCGAAATAGCACAGGAGCTTGGAGTACCCGGAGCGTTCATAGCGGGGAACACACTCCACGACGTCCATCTCTGTGCCGTCCACGACGCGCGTCTCAAGGTAGGTGTACTCGTATTTGCCCAGCTCGTTTGCCGTCAAGTCTTCGAACGCAAACTCGGATCCCACAAAAGGTCCGGATTTGTTGGCCGACGAAATCCGTTTGGTCCGGCGAAGGGCGGGCAAATAGAGCCATTGATCATCGGATTCAAGGATTTTGGCGTGCGACAGCAGCGCAGTGCCTTCCACGTCCCGCGGGGTGAAAAAGACGGTCAACGAACGATCGCCATTGCCTTCGCCGCTTTTTTCCAACGTGTCGATCCGCATTTCGCGCGTGGTGGTCCGCCCGCTGGGGTCACTCAGCGTCATTGTGAGCTCCACGCTACTTGACCCAAAGCCTGCGTCGCTCAAGTCCGAGCGTTTTGCGATGGCAAAGCCTCGTTCCTTGGCCTCTTCAGTCAAGGCTGGTGTCGCTGAAGCCAGGAAAATGACAGCAGCTGCCAGCACGGTTCTCGTAACAACCGTGAGTTGTTTCATGATGGTTCTCCTAGGGAAAAATGGATGCTGGGGTTTGAACAGGTAGCCTACGCGGAGCCGGGACTCGGAGACGTAGGCTGGACCACTGCGCTTCGCCCAAATGAGAGAAACAGGCTAGGCAGCAAGAGAAAATTGATCACCATGGCGAGCACTACGGCAATTGCCGTCAGCAGACCGAGATCAGCGTTGAGCTTGAAACTGGACGTCACCAGAATGGCAAAACCCGCCGCCAGGATCACAGTTGTCGCGAAGATCGCTGCGCCGGCCGTTTGGAACGCATAGCGCACGGCGTGTTCTGGGTCCAACTCCGCCGTTCGTCTGGCTCGCAGATACTTGGACAGAAAATGGACAGTAAAGTCGACGACCAGGCCCACCGCAACGGCACCGACGGCAGCGATGGAGAAACCCACCGAGCCCACGAGCAAAGCCCAGATGCCGAACGTCGCGAGGATCGGCAACGCGTTAGGGAGCAGGCTGATCAGTCCAACGACCAGAGAGCGAAAGGAAATCGCGAGAATGACGAATATCGCGAGAACCAGGTAAACCGCGCCCTCAAACATTGCGGCGATATTGCGTTCCGCCACAAAAGAAAACAGCACCATGGATCCGGTGATATCCATTTTGTAACCACGACCATTGTCCGCGAACCAGTCTTGGACTCGACGCAGAAAAGCTTTGGTCTCAGTCGTCGAGATATCCTTCATGGTTGCCGTGATCCGCGTCGACCGTCGATCGATATCAACGCGGTTGTTCAGATCTAAGCCGTAAGGAAGCGAAAGCTCATAGACCAGCAGATATTGCGATGCCAGGGTCTGATCTTCTGGAATCGCGTAGAAAGCCGGATCATCACCATTCATGTTCCGATTCACGCGTTTCATGATGTCGGAGATTGCAAAGACATGGGCAACCGAACCAGGCTGGCTGCGGAGGAACTGAGCAAACTCATCAACCGTCCGTAAAAACTGCGGCTCGGTCACGCCGCCGGTTGCGCCGGGGTCCAACACAAACTCGATTTGATCTGAGCCAAAGTAGGGCTCGGTGGCCGTGATCGCCTGACGAAACTCGAGTGACGGCGAAAAGTACGTAGACCACTGATCGTTCAGTTCCATCGTCGGTATCGCGGCGATGACGGCGCCCGTGGCCAGCAGGGTGCTCAGCAAGACCGTCCTGGGTCGCTTTGCAATTAGGCTGCCGGTATTCACGAGTGCCGTGGTGACCGTGGCGCGTCCATCTTTAGCCTTGAAGCTCAGCGGGAGCACCGAAAGAAGCGCAGGCAGGAAAGTTACTGACATCAGCCAGGCAGCGGCAATGCCGGCGGCACTCATGTTCCCCAGGTGATGAAATGGAGGACTGTCAGAAAAATTGAGGGTCAGAAAGCCCACGATGGTGGTGACCGACGTGACCAGAATCGGAGTGAAATTCAGGCCGGTTGCGGCCACAATGGCTTCGTGCCGGTTCGCGCCGTCGAGCATGGCGCTTCGGATACCCGCAATGAGATGAATCGCATCAGCGACGGCGATGGTGAGGATAATTGTCGGCGCGGAAAGCGATATGGGCGTAAGCGCAACGCCGGTCCAGCCGCCCACACCTACACCGACCATCGTTGACAACGCGATGAGGAGGAGGCTGGCGAAAACGGCGGCCAACGACCGCAGCGTGAGAAACATGACGACGAGAATCAGCAGATAAACCAGCGGAATGAGGGTGGAGGAATCTCTCAGACCCGCCTGCTCGAACGCCGCGCTAAGCGCCGCGACGCCCGTGATGTGGATCTCCAGGTCGGGGTGAACGGCAAGAATCTCGTTCCGTATGGCGCCAGCCTGCTTCGCAATTAACGACGAAGCGTTTGGCACATCCACCGGCAGCTGAATGACGGCGTTGACGATTGTCGCCCCGCCGTCTGGGGAAACCACAAACCCGTTGAGCAACGGTTCACTCTCGGCCGTCTGACGTAGCTCGGCCAAACGAAGTGGCGTCAGCTCCGAAGGACTGGGGACCAGATCTTCCACGATCAGGTCGTCTTCGACGCCCTGGGTGTTTTGGAAGTTGGTGAGGCTATCCACGCGAGAAACGTAGGGCAGGCGCCACGCTGCGTCCGTGAGCTTATGCACTGCCTCAAGAGTTCGCTGATCGTAGATATCACCATCGGAAGCGATGACGACAAAAGCCAGGTTGTCGGGTTTTCCGAAAGTCCCTTGTGCGCTTTCGTTGGCAACAAAGTCGGGGTTCTTTGGGCCAAAGAAAACCCGATAGTCGCCGGCAAATTGCAGCGAGCTTGCACCGTAGCCCAAGCCGAGGCTGATCAGGCAGGTTACGGCAATGACGACCCAGCGCGCTCGAATACTCGATGAGGCGACGCGCCGACCCAATACCTCACCAAGATTGGTTCCGTTCATGACTGCTCCGTAGGTGAATGTACGATACGGTACCGTATCATTTGAATGATACGGTACAGTACTGATTCAGGTATCGCAAGCCTTAAGACCTATCTTTATGGATAATCTGACGGGCAATCTTTAGGAACACCGATGTCACGAAGTGCAAACAGCGAGCAGCGCATCTTGGAGGCGGCGCGAAAGATCTTCCTAGCCGAAGGCTATTCCGCCGTATCGACGGATCAGCTCTGTCGCGAGGCGAGCGTGTCGAAAACCACGCTCTATCGTTACTTCGGGGATATGGCGGGCGTGCTCAAAGCGCTCGTCAAGACTGAGGGTGATGCCTTTTCAATCGACAACCAGCCGCTGCCCGCCACCGCCGAAGCTTTCTGGCTCGCTCTCCGCGATTACGGGGCGCAGCTGCTGCGGCTGCTGAACTCAGACTTCTGCGCGCAGCTCGATCAAACGATGCACGAGGAAGCGCGGCAGCATCCGGATATCGCCAAACTTTTCTATCAGAACGCGTACGGTCGATCCCACGAGGAGATGACTCGACTGATCGAGCACGCAAAACAATCCGGGTTTATTCAACATGAGAGCCGACCCAGCGACTTGGCGGACTATCTGATTTCTATGTGGGAGGGGCTGACGTACGTTCGCGTCCGGCTGTCGCTCGAATCCCACCCCTATACGCAGCCAAAGCGGCGCTCTGAAAGCGTGATACGGGCGCTGTTCTCCACGGAAAACCTGCCGTACTAACCCGTAGCTGACTTTCGCTGGGCCGCTTGCCATAATTTCAGTCGGCTAGTAACTGATGACAAAAGCGGGACTTGCTGATGCAGGAATTAGGCTTAAGACTCGCCATCTTTTCTCGTATTCTCGGTTGGGTCAGCGCTGCCATGATGCAGTTCATTGCTGGTCAATCACTCGCTGGCTCCACCGGGCCGGCACTGGTTGGAACTTCTGCCGGGGCGCCGCCCGGCACCCACGGCGTATTTGTCACCTTTGACTATGTTGGTAACGGCTCGGGCGTGACAAGCGGGCGGTTTCGATTACAGCTTGGCTCGGCCAACAGTATACTGCTGATCAATGACCTTACCTGTCGAGCACCCTTTCAATGCCCAGCGTCACTGGATGACGATTTCGTTTTTGCTAGCACCGACGGCGCTGCAGTGGCGGATCTCAGTGAGGCTGTTCGGGTGACTTTCGACATTGATCCTGCTGCCCCAACCGCTCTCTCCGAAACCATTGAGGTCCGTGATGAGCAATACCGCGACGCTATTGGCAATCCGGTGCAGCCAGGAACCTCCGTCAACAGTACTGTCAATTTCTTGGGCGGTCCAGGGTCCGGTTTGCTTGAAGTTAGACCGCCCAATTTAGCGCTCGAAACTGCCCTCTTTATTCCCTCTTTATCGGCTGAAATAGTGATTGCCAACGATGGCCCTGTCGGCGATCTGCCAATGAACGTGAGCTGTAAACTTGGGCCAGTTATTGGGAGTGGTTCAATTACTGTAGATAACTTCAGCGGCTCGCTGCTGTCAGGTGAAAGCGCCACAGTTCTTGCCCGTTGTTCTGGCGAGGTGCTTGGAACCTTAAGAGCCACCTATACCTGTGACCGGGAGGGGTTTGGGCAGAAGAATGACTCGACAGAGATCTCGTGCATTGTGTCTAACGCGCTTCCCAACCCCGATCCGCCAGCTGGTACGACCGCCAGTCTGTTTTTTGGATCTCTCTTGCCCGGAGAATCGAGCCTCCGCACCGTTATTTTTCAGGAGACGAATGCGCTCCCCATTTTAACCTACGACGTCACCTGCCAGTTTCTCGGAAACGACCAGGGTGCGTTCTCGTTTGTCGGCGCAAACTCGGGGACCGTTCCGGGAGGGGGTACCCTCGAGATTGTCATTAGCGGCACGAGGCCTGCTTCGGGGGTGCAGCCTTCCGGCGAGCTGAGTTGCACCTACAGCAATGGTGCTACTGGAACCGTGACCTTTTCGCTCGGTATCGGGCTCCGACCTCAGGCGATTCCTGCGATTTTTCCCCTGGGGATACTCGTGTTGATCATTTCATTGCTGGGTTACGGGACCTTGCGACTGCGGACGTGATGGTCCGTGTTTCGCTCACGTTAAATCACTGATTCAGTCGGACAATATTGCTGTCTAGCTCCTGAATGTCAGGCATGCCGCTTTGGTCCAGGCTGACGCTCGCTATCGAAACACCAAGTGCCGGCACAACCAGCGCGTCGGTGCCCCAAAAACCGCCATGTCCGTAGCTTGGATTGCCGTCAATCTCGCCGGCAAATAGGCCGATGCGATAAGGACTGCCCGGCGGGTGGCCTGGCGCTTCCACCATGAGCTGGAGCGTCGCGGGATCGTCGAAGATCTTCCCGTTAAACAGCGCAGCAAAAAAGCGCGCTACGTCTTCAACGCTTGCGACGATTCCGCCACCCCCAAAGGCATCAACGCTGCCGTGGATGGGATAGCTGTCGAGGCCGCTAAGCCACTGATGAGCGCGATCAGGGCCTGATGCCGTTGAGGGCCTTTCTTCGTCCCACCAGCTGTGTTTTAGCCCGACATCATCTAGCTTCAACAGCTCCCAGATGCTCGCGGACAATGTTTTGCCGGTTGTTCTTTCGATGACCTCGCCGATGAGCAGGTAGCCAGAGTCGGAGTAGGAAAAACGTTCACCTGGTGGTCCTAGCGGATCGCTGGTTTCAACCAGCACCTCAAGCTGATCGGTACGGGTCCAGACACGCTGCGGATCAGCCAGCGCCATATCTCTAAAGGCATCGCTGGCGAAGTGATCGTCCATCCCGCTGGCATGCATCAACAGCTGGCGTAGCGTGATCGCGTTGGTGTCATAACCGTCGCCCGTGAGCAGCGCATTGTGGGCACTGCTGATGAGGGTACTGATGGGGGCATCAAGGTCGATCAATCCCTGTTCCCAAAGCCGTAAGGCTGCGGCCGCGACAAAGGTTTTGGTGATCGAAGCGATGCGCGCAGGCGTATGGGCGGTCATAGGCCTGCCGTCAGGATCGGCTTTACCGGTTGCCGCTGAAGCAGCGGCGCCGTCGAAGGTGACCACGGCAACCGCAAACCCCGGGATATCCGGTCGGCTCTGTTGAAGCGTCTCCAATCCTTCCTTGAGCAGGGCATCGGTTATCGACGGCCCCAGGGCCTTATCAGTGCTCTCCCCCGAGCAGCTGATCACCGAGGCCATCACTACGAAGCAGCAGAGATGCCGCCACCGCAAGAGTGATATCCCAATCTTCCTATTTGTTGAGTTCATTAACTATTCCTGCTCTCAGACTGCCGATGACAGCCCAGCCGCACCACAATCCACCAATTCTCGATGCGCCCGCTGCTGAAGTACAGGCCTCAACACATAGTTCTAGCGAACCATGTCTCGTACCATGAGGGTCCCAACCATTGTCGCTCGCAACGGGAGATTCAAGTTGACGAAGACACGCCGCGGCCTTGCTAGACCCTTTCTCGCTCTCCTGCTCGCCACGCCTGTCTGGTGTGGCGCGGAAGCGCCGTCCATCGATCCGGCGGATGACTCGTCGCATTTTGGGCCGCCCGAGCGGTTGCTGTTCTGGAACTCTGCCCAGAAGGTCGCCGGATTCCGCAATATGGCGCGCATCGTTCCGACTCGGCGGATTGCGGCAGCCGCGAAGCCCCGACCGTTCCCTGCGGCGGAGGTCGACTTGGATGAGCTCGAGTTTGATGCGGGTGGAGGAGCGTTGACCACTCGTGAGTACATGAAACGCAAAAACGTGGCGGGCCTGTTGGTACTGAAAGACGGGACCATCCGCTATGAGCGCTACGCGCTGGGGAATGCCAAGGATACACCGTGGGTTTCGTTTTCCGTTGCCAAGTCGGTGGTTTCGATGCTGATCGGGGCTGCCATACAGGATGGATACATCGAGAGCGTCGACGAACATGTGACCGATTATCTGCCGCGCCTGAAAGGCTCATCCTACGAACAGTCCACCATACGCAACCTGCTTCAGATGGCTTCTGGCGTCGAGTGGAACGAGGATTACGACGACCCGGCGTCCGACGTCAGTACCGCCAACTGGGAAACGCTGGCGCTCTATGATTTCTTAGGGAGAAAGGCAAATGCGGCGCCTCCTGGCCAGCGGTTCAACTACAACACAGCGGAAACCAATCTCGCTGGGACGCTGCTGCGCTCGGCAATTGGCAACAACCTGGCAACGTACCTCTCTGAGAAAATCTGGATCCCGATGGGGATGGAGTTTGACGCCAGCTGGAACCTTACGGAGCCCGGCGGCGGTGAGTTCGGGGGTTGCTGCATCAACGCGACGCTTCGCGATTACGCGAGGCTGGGCGTGTTTGCGATGAATGACGGTCGGTTGCCGGACGGCACTCGTGTCTTGCCCGAGGGCTGGATGCAGGAATCGACGTCTCCGTCGAAAGCGTTCCCAGGCTATGGCTATTTCTGGTGGCTAGAGCGAGAGGGTGTTTTCCGTGCTTCTGGAATCTTCGGCCAGGCCATTTACATCGATACCCAAAGGAACGTGGTCATCGCTCAGCACAGCGCGCGTGATGCCGCCTTCACTACCGAAGATATGACCCTGCAGCTTTCGCTGTTTCGGGCCCTGAGCCGCGCCGTCGCTCCGGACTAGCGTCGCGACGGCGCGTTTGAGATTGCATTAGGGGTTCAGGAACTCGGCGCGCGTATGGATGTTTTCGCGGAAACAGCCGCCCAGAGCGGTCGTGCTGGTCTGTGAGTTGCTGTCCTTGATGCCACGGGACTTTACGCAGTAGTGGACCGCATCGATGCTCACGCCAACGTTTTCCGTGCCGAGCAGGGTCTGCAGCGCGACCAGAATCTGGCGCGTCAGCCGCTCCTGGACCTGCGGACGCTGGCCGAAGAACTGGACGATGCGGTTGATCTTGCTGAGGCCAATAATTCTGTCAGCCGGGATATAGGCCACTTTGGCCGTGCCGTCGATCGTCACAAAGTGGTGTTCGCAGGTGCTGGTCAGGTCGATATCGCGCACCTTAACCATTTCGTCAGCACCCATCTTGTTGTCGATCAGTGACAGCTTGGGAAAGTGCCGGTAGTCGAGCCCCGAGAAGATCTCATGCACATACATCTTGGCAATCCGGTGAGGGGTCTCTGCCAGGCTATCGTCGGTGAGGTCCAGCCCCAGCGTCTCGACGACTTCACCCATGAGTCGCTGGATCCGCTCGTACTTCTGCTTCGGGCTCAGCCCGGTTGCGCGCATGGGGGTTTCCAGACCGGCGGCCACGAGCGCGTCGCGGACCATAATGGCCTCAGGGGTCAGGTGCGCGTCCGCGGTGACAGCGTCGGACAGGGTTAGCGCAGCAGTGCTCATGGCAATTTCTCCGGTCAAATTCGTAGGCCTCGCCGTCGGGCAAATCGTCGCGGCAGTAGAGTGCGGACGATGTAGACGCGGGGCGTTAAGGAGGTGACAGCGTGCGTTTGGGGCGGTGAGGCCGCCGTCAATGGCTTGTGACCAACCTGTGTAGGCGTGCACAAAAGCATAGCAACTGTCTGTTTCGTCAGCAATTGTGCCGACGGCACCCCTTCACATGTCCAAGATATAGGGGCGCTTTGTCGAAATTTCCAGCAAATCGCCTCGGTCTGGATTCAGGCGACTGGACACCGAGATTGAGTTTTATTCGGCATTTTACGTGAGAGTGCTACCCCAGGTGCCCAAAAGACGAAGTTGAGGCAAGTGTTCTCCCGACTATGCAGTGGTTGCGGGACTCTTGGCGCGAAGGGCCTCCGAGACCGCTTGCTGAAGCTGCTCCACCGTAAATGGCTTGCGAAGAAACACCCAATCCCTCGCCTCGATTTGGGCGTTGCCCGAAATCAGAATCACCGGCAGCGAAGGGTGGTGTTCACGCAGGTGGGCAGCCAGCTCCGCGCCGTCGATTGAGCCGGGCATCAGCACATCGGAGATAACCAGATCGGGCAGCGTCTGGGGGTCGATCAGACGCAGCGCCTCGTCAGCGCTCTTGGCCAGCGCAACCTCCATACCCATCGACTTCAGGGTGCGGGAGAGCATCTCGCGAACGGCCTGCTGATCCTCCACGATCAGGGCACTCGCGCCGCTGGGCAGCGCGGCGGGGGACTCGGATTCAGTCTTGGGTGTATCTGCCCGTTCGTCGCAAAGGGGCAGCAGCAAAATAGCATCGGTTCCCGCGCCAGGCTCCGAACGGATGAGAAAATCGCCGCCAGACTGGTGGGCAAAGCCGAACACCATAGACAATCCGAGCCCCGTTCCTTCACCGGTCTTTTTGGTTGTGAAGAATGGGTCGCATGCCTTTTTGAGCGTTTCCTCGTTCATGCCGATGCCGGTGTCGGAAACGGTGATTTTTGCGTTACCCCCCTCCGCCTTCAGTGAGAGCGATACAACGCCGGCGTCGTCGAGCGCGTCCCTCGCGTTCACCAGCAGATTCAGGAGCGCGGTGGTCAGCTGCCCTCGATCGATCATGACCTGACACTGATCCAGATCGGCGATCAGACTGATTCGCTCCCCTAGTGTTTTCTGGAAAAGCGGCATCGAATCCTTGAGAAATGCGCTCAGGTCGACCGGCTCTGGATGAAGCGGCTGCTTGCGAACGTAAGCCATCAACCGGTTGGTGATTCGTGCGCCGGTATCAGCAGCGCTGCTGATGTAGTTCAGCATTTCTCCGTCTTCGTCTGAACGAGCTTCATCGGACGTTTTGAGATGTTCTGTGGTCAGCGTAATGACCGTCATCAGGTTGTTGAAATCGTGGGCAATGCCGGCCGTCAGTTCGCCCAGGGCGCGAAGCTTGTCTCCCTCCGAGAGCTTTTCCATCAGCTGACGCCGCTCTTCTTCGATCCGGGTCCGCTCGGCCATCTCGTTTTTGAGCTCCTGAGTTCTCATCGCCACGAGCTCTTCAAGCCGTTCATTGGCTTCGCGTTCGGTGCGAGCGAGGCGCTTCTCGGTCCGCCAGAACTGCAATCCCAGCAACAGCATGACCAGGAGCGTACCGATGACCCAGGATTGACGGCGCAGCGTTTGTTCTCGTTCCGCTGTTTCACGCAGCGTCGCCTCCCGCTCAGCGGATCGCGCCAGCTCAACTTTGCGGCGGTCGTTCTCCATCGACGCATTCAGGCGGGCAATCTGATATTCGAAGCTGCCGTCCCAGAGCGCGGTCTCCAGCCGGGCGGCTTCCTCTCGGGTCTCCTGTGCTGTATCGAGCTCACCCAGCTCCTCATAGATGACGGCCAGCTCCCGGGTGGCGTCGAGCTGACGCTGATCGGGTTGGTCTACCGGGATGCTCTCAATGATCCGATTCAGCAGGGTGCGCGCACCCTCGAGGTCTCCGGCGATTCGAAGGGTTTGAGCGTAGGGCACAAGGATCGGCTGTACCCTAGGGTGACTGAGATCGTCCGCCAGGTTTTGTCCTGTCAGCCTGAAAATCTGATCAAAACTCTGCTGTGCGCCGGCCGCGTCGCCGGCGGCGAGGCGCACGTAGCCCTGGCCGGTATAGGCGAAAGTTTCGGCGTCGGGCAACACCTCGTCTTTGACGTCCTCCCAGACCGTCAGCAGCTCGGCCTCGACACCTTCGGTTCGTCCAAGCGCCGCCTGCGCCTGCGCGATCATCGACTGCACCAGCAGCCTGCGGGCCGGATAGAGGTCCACCAGCGGGGTCGACTTCACCTCTTCCAGCATGGCGAGCGCCTCCTGAGGGCGACCGAGGAACGTATAGTCGCCGGCCAGATTCAGTTGTATGACGCCCTTGAAGTCCGGGAACGGCATTCGTTCCGCCTCCCGCCAGGCAGCTTCCAGGTGATGCACGGATCGACGAGGTAGCAGGCGGGTGCTGAAGTGAATGCCCATGGCGTTGTGGGCCCATGCGCGAAGCCCGGGGTCGTCGATCTGCTCAGCCAGCGTGAGCGTTTGTTCCGCATGGTAGAGAGAGCGGTCGTGATCCCCCTCCCGATAATAGAGATACCCCAGCGTCGCCTTGGCGGCCCCCTGAACAAAGCTGTTGGCATTCAGGATGCCCTGCCGCAAAGGCTCGCAGGATTCGGCTTTTGTTGGTCGGTTAAGCCGGTGTTCAAGCTGACATCGGACAATTTTTGCCCATTGCGCAGCGGGCGAGCCTGGTTCCAGCAGAGGTTCGGCGTTGTTAAGGAAAGATTCGGCGATCAGCGTTGATCGATTGATCGCCCGATCGGCCAGCACGAGGTTCGCGAGGCCGCGCCGGGCCTGGTCTGGCGCGGCCGTGTCGTTGGCCAGCGCCTCGAGCTCAGGGCTTGGGGTGGCGCGCAGGGCAAGAAACGTTTCCTGAGGCTGAGCTTGGGCCGTCACTAACGACAGGTACAGGATTAGGCCGAGCCAGAACGCAAAACACCGGATTGGCATAGCACTGCATCTCAGGATTCCCCATCATTGTAGCCGATTCGGGGTGCAGCCGCGGGATCGAGCTATAGCGATGTGTAATGGTTGCCAACGGACAATCGATGACCCAACTAACACCCGCTGAGGAAACCTGGAAGAGCCTGGGTTCAGCTAGAACGCCGCGCCACTAACCCAGGGTTATGTGCTCACCATCCTCCGGTATGAAGACTCGCTGCTGTAGCTCCGCAGGCAGCGTGTTGACCAACTTCAATAAGTCTTGTCTCGTCGAGAAGCAGTGGTCCAAAGACTCCATATGTATCGCAACGACCTGCACCTTCGGGTTGTAGCGATTGGCAAGCTTGATCAGCTCAATGCCTTGCGCCGCATCCATCAATAAGAGCTCGGGAGAGACCGCTTCGATGACGGGGCCGCCGGTATTGGCGATGACGATATCCGGCTTGAAGCGCTGGAGGATTCCTTCGATCTCACCGGCTTCGTCTAAGATCGTGTCGCTAGTCCAATAGATTGTCGGCATTCCGTCGGCGGTGACGATGATCCCGTTAACGTCGCCGATCAGGTCGCCCACCACGCCTTTACCGTGCCGCGCCCACACCTGTCTGAAGGTGAGGTTTCGAAAGCTCAGGCTTTCGGATTCCTCTGAGGCGATCTCCATAACGTCACTGAATCCATACTCCTCGAGCTGCGTTTTGAAGCTGGCTAGCGTTGAAGGGTCTGCGGGATTAACCCTCGCGCTGTTTCGAGGCGTGATGATCGGCAGAGATTTATCGAGCAGTTCCCCGGCCGCCGGGTCGAAATGATCCGAGTGCATGTGCGTGACGATCACGGCATCGATATCTCTAATGATGGCTGCAGGTGATGTCGGGAGTTCAACGGTGGGATTCGGTGAGATACCGGCAAACGATGGTAGGGCCCCCTTGGGCGAGAGCATGGGGTCGAGCAGCAGCGTTTGTCCGCCGTAGGTCAAGCGAGCCGTGACGTTGCGGAAAAACTCATACTCGACCGCCTTCGATCCCGGCCTGGGCTTAACCGAACAGGAGATGGACGAAAAAGTGCCCAGGGCAAGCAAACCTGCATTGCGCAGTAACTCTCGACGTGAAATTCGCTTCATTTAGCTGCCTCTTTGACTCGTTCGTTGCGGTTCAGCTTCGGGGGCAAGGTATGCCTCTTCTCCATGAATGAAGGTTCTTAGCGTGCGCGTCTTATGAACGCTTGTGATCGGCACAGCAAATACGTTTTGATCGACGACGGCAAGATCAGCAAATTTCCCGACAGCAATGGAGCCTACAAAGCTCGCCATGTTCATTTGTTCCGCCGCCTTGATCGTAAAGATATCGATGGCTTCCTGCAGTGAAATGCCCTGCGAAGGTGCAGTGCGTTCATCGGAACCACCGGCCTTTTGACGGGTCACCATCAGCTCAACCGCGATCCAGGGGTTTACGAAGGGAACCACCGGCCAGTCTGAGCCGACGACGACATGCACGCCGGCATCGACAGCTTCGCGCAGCGCGTACATTCTGGCCATGCGCGGGCCGCCGACGGCCTTCGAGATGTTCACCACAATCGGGGATGGGGCGAACAGATAGGGCGAAAATTCGAGCGTTGCACCAAGCTCTTTGGCCCGGGCAATGTCGCTGGGCTGAATGAAGGTCGTGTGCCCCGGATTGTGGCGCAGTCCGTTCATTCCGTTGCTTGCTCTGGCGGCGGCGATTGCGTCCAGGGCCGTGCGTACCGCCTGGTCACCGGCGGCGTGATATTTGACGACCAGTCCCATGGCGTCGTACTTCAGCGTAAGTTCCGCTACCTTCTCGGCGGGCATCATCAAGATGCCGCGCACCCGGTCCTTTTTGGTCTGTCCGTCTTTGGGCAGATAGGGGTCGACCATGGCGGCGGTGTGAGAGTCGGTGGGAACGCCGTCCAGAAACAGCTTGACGCAGTCAGGCCGGAACCGTTCTCTCGCAAAGTGGTTGCGGCGTTCGACGATCCTGGTTTCAGCTGCCCAGACGCAGCTTCGAACGCGTTGCTTGAGATAGCCTTCATCAAACAGGTCCGCGTAGGCCTGCGCCTCAGCTTCGTTGGTTGATGCGTCGACAAGCGAGGTGATGCCGTGAGACAACATGACGTCCAGTGCCCAGCGAGTGGCTTTCCGGTAGGACGCCCGCGACGGCTCTGGCCGCAGCGCGTAGACCGGGCCCATCGCCGTTTCATGCAGGAGGCCTGTCGGAGTGCCGTCAGGGTCTCGCTCAATCACGCCGCCGTCCGGGTTGGGCGTCGCGGCGGTGTAACCCGCCAGCTCTAGCACCTTCGAATTCACCCAGGCGGAATGCCCGCTGATGTCGTTGAGCAAGACCGGGTTATTCGGTGCAACCCTATCGAGCATCGAGCGGTGCGGCGCCGCGTCGCCGAACGCCTCCGGATCATAGGCTCGACCGATCACCCATTCGCCCGGTTCAACCGCGGCCACACACTGTTCCAGGCGTTCAAAGATCTGTTCCAGGTTGAATCGGTGGGACAGCTTGCAGGAGAACTCCTCGAAACCTGCCAGCGCCGGGTGGACATGCATATCGTGCAGACCCGGAAAAACGCTGGCGCCCGCCAGGTCGATGATTCGCGTATCAGGTCCTGACAGCGTGCTGATTTGCTCGTCGTCGCCAACCGCAATGATCACTGCGCCCTCTACGGCGAGTGCGCTGTGGAGGCCCGACTCCGCGTGAACGAGCCCGTTGCGCAAGATCAGATCGGCCTCAGGCGACGCCTGTGTCTTGATCCGCGGCTCATACTGGGCGTGCAGATCGGTTGCGCTGATGATCAGCAGCAGTGCCAGAATCCTCGGCATTGCTCGCCGGTCTCTGGACCCGGGTCTCGCCACTGGATCTTCCGACCGGGTCAAAATCCGTAGGACAGAGTCAGGCCGTAGGTCCGGGGCATACCGTTGATGCGGGTAGCCGTAGAGTTACTCCCGGAGGTGGAGTGCCAGTAGTACTCGTCGGTGAGGTTGCGGGTCCACAGCATCAGATCCCACGGCCCGTTGCTCGGCCGAAACATCACCCGGGCATTGAGCAGCGTATAGTCGGGGATAAAGCCGGAGAACTGCAGGTTGCGCGCGGCGGGATCCGGGGCGGCCAGGCTGCCGATGTTGTCATCTTTATAGCTGATGTCCGCAGCGACGGTGACGTCGAGAGCGGGTGACGCGCTCCAGCTGTATGAGAGCGTGGACGTGGCCTGCACCTCGGGCGCGTTGTTCAACGAGTCGCCCGATGCGTCAAAAAACAGCACGTTGCCAAACACGCTTTCCATTGGGCATCCATCCGGCAGGTCTACCGGCGCGCCAAGGAGGCCGGCGGGGCAGCGTGCCTGCCACTCGTCGATTTCGGTGTCGAGCAGCGCAAGGCCCAGATCCCAGCGCAGTCCTTCGGTGATCTGCCAGCTCATCTCCACTTCCAAACCGGTGACGGTGCTTTCCGGGACGTTGTCAAAACCGACGACACCGCCGACGGGCGCAATGAAAGTGGTGAGCTCCTGCTTGTCCTCATAGTCGTAGAGGAACGCCGACGCGTTGAGCTGCATGCTGCCGTCCAGCAACGTCGACTTAACCCCGACTTCAAACGCGGTGAGCTCTTCTTTCTGATAGGGCTGCAGCATGGTGTGTGACAGCGCGATCGCGCCGTTGAAACCGCCCGACTTGAAGGCGGTGGATACGGTGCCGAACAGCAGTATGTCTTCGGTCGGCCGATAATCAAACGACACCTTACCCATCAGCTGGCTGACGTTGATCGCGTCGGTAAACGGGGTAAACTGCCCCACGTTTGGCGTCCCGACAAGATCGTTAAACACCGTGCAGCCTCCGTTGGGGATCGGATCGGCGCCGGGGAAGATGGGCTCCAGAAAAACGGGATACACAAAGAAGTTGTAGAAGCCGGCCAGCAGACCGTCACCGGTATCAAAGGTGCAGCCGGACCATTCACGGTCCTCATCGGTGTAGCGAGCGCCCAGCGTCAGCCGACTGCGCTCGTTGAGGTCGTACTCCAGGTGTCCAAAAACGGCCAGCGACTCGGTCGTCTGGTTATAGCGGCTCTCGCCGGTGAGTCCAAACGAATCGCGAAACTCCATCTGGTAGTTTTCTTCGATGTCGTCGTCGTTGTAGTACAGGCCGGTGCTCCAGTAGAGGTTCTCCCTGGCGCTCGATTCCAGCCTCAGTTCCTGGCTGAAGACGGAGATGTCGGTGGAATTGGTGATGTCGGCGTCTTCGTAGTTCACCCCGGCGGTGTCGAAGCGCGCTGCGTCTCGTTCAAAGTCGTCGTAAGAGGTGATGCTCGTCAGAGTCAGATCGCCGATATCCCAGGTCAGGTTGGCAGAAAACCCCAAAGTGGTGTTGTCATTGACCGGGCGATGATCGGCGGTCCAGTCCGCGGCTTCTGCCGTAAAGCGCTGCGGCAGCGAGGTGGCGTCGAAACCCGGGGCAACGGCGGTCGCCGTGGCGGCAAGGTTGTCGGACTGATCGCGAAAGTACCGTGCGGTCAGCGAAAGACTCAGGGTGTCTGAAAAGTCGACGTCAAGAATGCCGCGCAGCCCGAGCTCGTCTCGCTCGCCCAGCTCGTCGCCGGGACGACTGACGCTCTCCTGCCATCCCTCCGAAGAGTTGACGCTCTTGATCGCCAGCCGCCCCCGAACGTTGTCGCTCATGGCGCCACTGACAAAACCCTCGATGTCGAGCGCCTGGAAGTTGTCATAACCCATCCGCAGGCCACCTTCGAACTCTTCGGTCGGCCGATTGCTGATGAAGTTGATCGTCCCGGCGGTCGTGTTGCGCCCGTAAAGATCCCCCTGCGGGCCTTTGAGCACTTCGACTCTGGCGATATCAAACAAAACGCCTCGGGTCATGATGGGGTAGGGGATGTTGGTCGTATCGTTGTAGATGCCGACCGTGCTCGCGGCCGAGGTGGTGAAATCGTTAAAGCCCACGCCGCGAATGGTGTAGACGGGTGCGCCCGCTGGCTGCTGATTGGTGACCGTCAGCCCGGGGACGAGCGTTTCGAGATCGTCAGGGCGGTTGATGCCGAAGCTCAACAGCTGGTCGGTCGTGAAGGCATTGAGGGTAATCCCCACATCGTTGCTGCTCTGCTCGCGCTTCTGGGCGGTCACGACCACCTCTTCCAGCTGCGCCAGGCTGGCGCCCGGTGCCAGCAGCAACGCGGTGAGTATCGCTTTGCTCAGCTCGGTTTTGCTCTCTCGTACGTTGCTCATCAGATCCCCTCCTGTTCCCCCGCCGGTCTACCGGCGATTTGCCAGCTTGCGCCTGCGTTCTTGGTCGATGAAATTGCTTAAGTGAGCAAATGCTCGTATATTTACGAGCAAATATTCGTGTTTATTTTGTGAAATGTCAACTTGGCCCGCAAAGATCCGGCAAAATACGCCGCATAGCCATCAACAAGGCCAGCAAGAACCCATCATGAGCACGGGCAAAAGCGCCGCGGGCAAGCTCTCAGCCAGAAAAAGGCCCTCACAGGACCGTTCACAGAAAACCGTCGGCCGGATCCTGGACGCGACGCTGACGCTGCTAAAAGAGGCGCGAGGCGGTCGGACGGGGAAAATCACCACCAACCATATCGCCCGAGAAGCGAAGATATCGGTGGGCTCGCTTTACCAGTACTTTCCCAATACCGAAGCCGTGATCTTTGAGGTCTATCGGGAAATGTTGGGCCGAGTCAGAGACGTGCTCGACGAATTTGATTCACTGGATCGGCTGTCGCTGTCACGCGAACAGTTTTTTGCGGAGCTCAACGAATCCATGGTGGCCGTCGGCCCGGAAGCCGACGTGGTCATCGCCATGCACCATGCGGTTAAGGTCTATCCGTTGCTCGCAGAGGCTGACCGAGAGCACGGCGAACTGATTGCCAAGCGCCTTGGAAAGTTTCTGAAACACTTCGGCTCCAGCTGGCCCCTCGCCAAGCTTGAACGCCTGGCGCTCTACGCCTACTACGTTGATCACGGCACCTGGATTTATCGCGACCATGTCAAGCCGCCCAAAGAAGAAGCGGATGCCTGGGAGCACTCGATTCTGAATCACGTGTTTTCGATTTGTTTTGATTGATTTCTTACGCCAGCCGTTTTCCGCATGCCTGCGCGGGCTGGCGATCGTCTTACTGATGTACTTCACTGGCGCCACGGGCGCGGAGGTCGACGCCGGCGCCGAGCTCTATCGCACCCACTGTGCAGGCTGCCACGGCGCACAGCTTCAGGGCGCTTCGGCGACCGCGCTAATCAAAACCCGCTGGCAGTACGGGCGAAGCGAGTTTTCCCTGGAAACCAACATTCGTAACGGCATACCCGGCACGGACATGCCGGCTTTTCGAGGCCAGCTAGGCGATAAGAATATCGCGAGCCTCATCGCCTTCCTCTACCGTGCTCAAACCACCCCGCTGGATAAACCCGAGCCACTGCCGACGACGATCGAGACTCTGGCCTATGAGCTGCAGTCTGAACGGCTGGTGACCTCCGGGATTGACGGCCCTTGGGGGATTGAATTTGTGAGTGGAGATCTCGCTCTGATCACGGACAACACGGGTAAGCTGTTTTGGCTGCGCGATGGCCGGCTAGACCCGGATCCCATCACCGGGCTGCCGGCGGTCGATGTCGCCACCTCCACCGGTGGCCTTCTGGATCTCGCGCTGGATCCAGCGTTTGAGAACAACGGTTGGGTCTACCTCGCGTTGAGCCACTCGGAAGACCCAACGGATCGGTACGCGAAGGGGATGACTCGCGTGATTCGTGGCCGGGTCGACGGCAACAGATGGGTGGATACCGAGTATCTGTTCAGGCTGGACGATCGTTATCACCTGCCCGACAGCAAACACTGGGGCGGCCGGTTGCTGTTCGACAAGGACGGCTACCTGTATTTCTCGATCGGCGATATGAGCGTGCCCAAAAATTCGCAGGATCTCGCGCTGCCGTCGGGCAAGGTTTTCAGGATCAACCGAGATGGCTCGATTCCGGAAGACAATCCTTTTGTCGGCCATCGCGATGCGCTGCAGGCGACTTTTACGTTCGGCAATCGAAATGTCCAGGGGCTGGCGCAGCATCCGGAGAGCGGCACGATCTGGGCCACGGAGCACGGTCCGCGTGGTGGCGATGAGCTCAATCGTCTCATCGCCGGCCACAACTACGGCTGGCCGGTCGTCACCTTTGGGATCAACTACGATGGCTCGACGATCAGTGACCGAACCCAGGCCGAAGGGATCGACGCTCCGGTCAGGCAGTGGACGCCGGCCCCCGCCGTCTCAGCGATCGAATTTGTGGACGGCGACCGGTTCCCGCGGTGGCGCAACCACCTGCTGGTGGGAACGCTGGCCCACGAAGAGCTTTGGCGGCTCGAGATTTCCAACGAGAAAATTGTGGCCGAAGAGCTGCTTTTTAAGGGTTTTGGCCGGATCAGGGACATCAAAATGGCCCCCGACGGATCAATCTATCTGCTGTTGAATCTGCCCCACGAAATTGTTCGTCTGCGGCCTGCCGGCTAGCGGTCCTGCAATGGTCTAAAGTCCCGCGCCGGACTTGCCCAGCCCTGTATAATCCAGGGTCTGGATCTTATTCATGGACGCGCCACGCTGTGCGCGCGCTTAGCATCTCAGCAGTATCAACCCAATAATCGTAAATACATGAGCTTATATACAGACTACCTCGCCGAAATTGAGACCCGAAAAGATCAGGGCCTGCACCCAAAACCCATCGAAGACGCCGCGCTGGTCGCTGAGCTGATCGAGCAGATCAAAGACGCGGGCAACGAGCACCGCGAAGACTCGCTCAAGTTCTTTATTTACAACACGTTGCCGGGCACCACCGGGGCAGCAGGGGAAAAGGCGCGTTTCCTCAAGGAGATCATTCTCGGCACGTCGGTCGTCGAAGAGATCTCGCCGGAATTTGCATTTGAACTCCTGTCACACATGAAGGGCGGCCCGTCCATCGACGTGCTGCTGGACCTGGCGCTGGGCGACGACGCATCGATCGCGCAGACCGCGGCTGAGGTTCTGAAAACGCAGGTGTTTCTCTACGAGGCTGATACCGACCGGCTGGAGGCCGCTCACAAAGCCGGCAATGCGCTGGCAACCGACCTGCTGGAAAGTTATGCGAAGGCGGAGTTCTTTACCAAGCTGCCTCCAGTGGCGGATGAAATTCAGGTTGTGACCTACGTTGCAGCCACCGGCGACGTGTCGACCGACCTGCTGTCGCCAGGAAACCAGGCGCACTCACGGTCAGATCGTGAGCTTCACGGAAAATGTCTGATGGATGCGGGAGCGCAGGAAACCATCCTTGCGCTGCAGGAGCAGCATCCGGACAAGCGCGTCATGCTGGTGGCCGAGAAGGGCACGATGGGCGTTGGCTCATCACGCATGTCGGGCGTCAATAACGTGGCGCTGTGGACGGGTATCCAGGCCAGTCCTTACGTTCCGTTTATCAACATCGCGCCGATCGTCGGCGGCACCAACGGTATATCGCCGATTTTCCTGACCACGGTCGGCGTCACCGGCGGTATCGGCATTGACCTCAAGAACTGGGTCAAGAAGCTGGACGCCAGCGGTGAGTCGATCATGGACGAGGACAATGAGCCCATACTGGAGCAGGTTTTCTCCGTCGATACCGGTACCGTCCTGACTATCGATCTCAAAGAAAAGAAGCTTTTAAACGAAGATCGCAGCGAGGTGCTTGCCGATATTTCCTCAGCGCTGACGCCGCAGAAGCTCGAATTTATCAAGGCGGGCGGCTCTTACGCCGTCGTCTTCGGCAAGAAGCTGCAGAGCGTTGCGGCGAGCATCCTCGGGATCGAACCGACCCCGGTTTACGCCCCAGCCCGGGAGATTTCTCACGAAGGGCAGGGCCTGACCGCGGTCGAGAAGATCTTCAATAAGAATGCTGTTGGGGTAACCCCCGGCAGGGTGCTGCACGCCGGGTCGGACGTTCGGGTCAAGGTGAACATCGTCGGGTCCCAGGACACCACGGGGCTGATGACCTCCCAGGAACTGGAAATGATGGCGGCCACTGTCATCTCACCGACGGTCGACGGCGCCTACCAGTCCGGCTGCCACACAGCGTCGGTTTGGGACCTCAAGGCACAGAAGAACATTCCGAAGCTGATGCGCTTTATGAACAGCTTCGGGCTGATTACGGGCCGGGATCCTCAGGATGTTTACCACCCGATGACCGATGTGATTCACAAGGTCTTAAACGACATCACGGTGGACGACTGGGCGGTGATCATCGGCGGCGATTCCCATACCCGGATGTCCAAAGGTGTGGCCTTCGGCGCCGACTCCGGAACCGTCGCGCTGGCGCTGGCGACCGGCGAGGCGACGATGCCCATACCGGAGTCGGTCAAGGTCACCTTCAAAGGCAGCCTGAAGCCCCACATGGATTTTCGCGACGTGGTCCACGCCACCCAGGCGCAGATGCTGCAGGAGTTCGGCGAGAACGTCTTCCAGGGCAAAATCATTGAGGTCCACATCGGCACGCTGCTGGCGGATCAGGCCTTCACGTTTACCGACTGGACTGCCGAGATGAAGGCCAAAGCATCGATCTGTATCTCTGAGGATGAGACGCTGATCGAATCGCTGGAGATCGCCAAGGGCCGGATCCAGATCATGATCGACAAGGGCATGGATAACGCTCGCGGCGTTCTGCAGGGTTTGGTCGATCGGGCTGAGCAGCGGATCGCTGAGATTCGATCCGGTGAAAACCCGGCGCTGGCCCCCGACGACAACGCGAAGTACTCAGCGGAGTTTGTTGTTGATCTCGACGTGATCAACGAGCCGATGATCGCGGATCCGGACGTTAACAACGACGACGAGTCCAAGCGCTACACGCACGATACGATCCGACCGATTTCGTATTACAAAGGCGAAAAGAAGGTCGACCTGGGCTTCGTGGGGTCGTGCATGGTGCACAAGGGCGACATGAAGATCATCTCCCAGATGCTGAAGAACCTGGAAGCCCAGGAGGGGGAGATTCGATTCAAGGCGCCGCTCGTTGTCGCTCCGCCAACCTACAACATTGTCGACGAGCTCAAAGAGGAAGGCGACTGGAGCGTTCTGCAGAAATATTCGGGTTTCGAGTTTGACGACGACGCGCCAAAGAGCGCCGCGCGTGAGAAGTACGAAAACATGATGTATCTCGAACGACCCGGCTGCAATCTGTGCATGGGCAATCAGGAAAAGGCGGAGAAAGGCGACACCGTGATGGCGACGTCCACCCGGCTGTTCCAGGGCCGCGTCGTGGAAGACTCCGACGAGAAAAAGGGTGAATCGCTGCTCGCCTCAACGCCGGTGGTCGTGCTCTCGTCGATCCTCGGTCGAACGCCAAGCATCGATGAATACATCGACGCCGTGGAGGGTATCAACCTGACGCAGTACGCACCGCCTCCAAACTGAGCGACATCGGTCTTGAATAACGGGTACGGAGTTCGGCGACGCCGTCTCCGTCCCGGTAACTGCAACACCTGGGCCGCCGGCCGCGGCTCCAGGCCAGTGTCTAACCGTGTGGAGGCTGCGCGGAGGCCGGGCTTGCTGAGTCCAGGGCTCGATTTTTCACTTGCCCAGGCGCTCTTCCTTGCGGCTCCCAGTCGGGCGGCTTAATCAGCACAGCAAGCTTGCCGCCTAGCCCTGGCGTTGCGCGTAGCTTGGCCGCGAGGCGTGTCAGGCCGTGAAAGAAAACCACCAGCGGGTTGATCGATTCGATCGGTTCGGTGATGCCAAAGACAACCTTTTCGTGCTCTTCGGCGAAGGTGCCGAACCAGCGGTCCCAAAAGATGAAGATTCCGCCGTAGTTTTTGTCCATGTAGCCGGCATTCGAGCCGTGGTGGACCCGGTGATGGGAGGGCGTGTTCATGACCAGCTCGATCGGTTTGGGGAGCTTCTTAATCGCTTCGGTGTGCAGGAACGTCTGGTACAGCTGCACCATGGCCTCTGCAAAAAACACGAGAAACGGATCAAAGCCAAGCAGCACCAAAGGTGCGTGAAAGAATAGCGGCCAAAGTCCGTCCATCGGACCGAATCGATACGCGACCGAGATGTTGTAGCTGGGAGAGGAGTGATGAACCGTGTGGGTCGCCCAGGCGATCCCAACCCGATGGGTGAAGCGGTGCTCCCAGTAGTAGGCAAAGTCCGCCAGTACGATACAGGCTGCAACTGTCGCCCACGTCACCGGCAGGTCAAGCAGGGCAAACTGGTGCAGGAACGCGTAGCTGCTCAGGTACACCGCGCCGAGCAGGAGGTAGGTGAGGCCGTAGGAGAGAACCGTCGTGAGAAAGTTGGTGGCTGAGTCACCGACCAGCCGAAGATTGAGCCGCTTCTTCAGCGCATAGCGAAGGAATTCAAAGGCCAGGAACACCAGCGATAGCGTCAGAAACCACTCGTTCAGCCAAAGCTCCAGTTGGGTCAGCCAATCGACACTGACCGGGGCAAAAATCTGGTCCACGGATACTCCAGGGAATAAATTATCAATATCGATAAATTACGTGAGCTGATGTATATTGTCAATATTGATAATTAACGATGGGTCGCTGAGATGGCAAGGCCGAGTCTCAAGAAAGCCAGACGTTCGGAAATTCTGGCCGCGTACGGTGACTGCGTAGCACGCTACGGCGTAGAGGGAGCAACCCTTGAGAAAACCGCCGAGGTCGCTGGTCTGGCGAGGGCACTGATCCGGCACAACGTGGGCAATAAAGAGGATCTGCTGGAGGCGTTCTTGGACCATTTTCTGGCGAGCGCCACAGCAGGCGTCGACGAGCTGTTCGACGCACTGCCGCAGGACAACCGTCTAACCACCATGATCGACTGGCTGTTTGACCCGCAGTATTTCGATCCGCAGGAGGTTCGCATCACTAACGCGCTGATGTTTGCGGCCACGGAGCGCCCGGGTCTGGCGAAACGGCTACGCGACTGGACCGCCGTCTTGATCGACCGGATTGCCGATGAGGTCAAGCGTGCCCATCCGCAAGCTGACCCTGAGCGGCGGATCGCTGTCGCCAACGGCATTGCGGCGGTCTATTTTCACATCGACACCATGGCCGCTGTTGGGCAGACAGCAGGTGTTCATGCCGAGCTGGTCCAAACCGCCCATCTGCTGGTCTCGACGCTTTGAGATAATCGCCTCCCCCGGCTCCCTGCGGCTGTCATACCGGAAGAACTTTTTAGGGTTTTTAGCGCTAACTGTGCGGCCGCGACCGCTTATTGGGCGCGCAACAGTCTCCAGGTGGGCTGATCAGGCTTGCTTCGGTCTGGACAAAGGTACAGCAGCCCCGTCGTCCGATCGACGTTCGAAGGCAGCTCATTCGGCGAGCTGGTGATGACCAGGTCGAACGGCTTTTTATCGGGTTTGTCGCACCAACGAATACGCCCAGCATCGGGCGTATTTGATAGAAAGGGCCGCAGACGCGCCCGGGACCTCCGGGTTTCACCGACCACGGTCAGCTTGACGCGCGGAAGGTCGATCAGATCTTCGGGCCAGATATCCTCGGCCGAGGCGTCCCACATTACCTCGAGCCGTTCACGCTCCTTGTGGAGTTGCTGGATAATCTCGTATAGATGCAAACGGAACTCGCTGAAAGTATCGGGTTTGACGTGGCGAATACGATGGGCCTGTTCAGCCCGGTACAGCGGCTCTACCTCTCTGCCTTCGATAATGTCATGCAGCACAGAAAGGAGCTTCTGCGGCCCGCATGTCTCTAGGAACCGTTCGCGAGCTCCGCGTCCGATGTCCGTTCGTGCAGGTTCATCGACTTTCAGTCGACCGCAGGCTTCGATCAGATCCTCAATCCCATCGAAATAGACGATCTCGCGGCCATCTCGGAAGAGAAGGTCCATGCCGGACTCCGCGGACAACCGATCGGCGAGCTGGACGCCGCCGGCGGCGGCAATCTCGAAGTAGCGAAGGTTCGCGTCGGCGTTGAGCGTGAAGTTGAGAGAGACCGGCACGCGGCCGTAGAGGAGCTGGGCGGTTTGCTGATCTGTCTGGACATGGCGGAAGCCAGGCATACGCTGCCCGAGTTCTTCGATAAGGCGTTTACGTCTCGGATGAAACTTCCGGGCCTGGCCAACAAAAATGGCCGCCGGCGCTGGTTCATCGTTCAGCAGCTCGGTAACACGCCTTTCGTGCACCGCTCGTTCGTTCTCGAAGGGGCGGACGAACAGACCCGGTAACCAGAAGAGTCGCTTGAGGCCCGCCAGGTGGAAGAACCATTGATGCTGGCGCAGGTAGTCTGTCAGATAGGCATCGTACGACTCTGTCTGAACGTACCGGATCAGGTTGCGCAGCGGAGCGTCGCCGTGATGGGAATCGCCGAGAATCAGCAGCTTCGGACAGTTCAGCGCCGCGACGTTTAGTGGGATGATAGGGAAATACGCATCGATGTTCGCGATAAAGAGGGTAGGAGACCACCCGTGAGTACGCTTGAGATGGGCCAGCACCTGGGCCATATCGACCCGTGCTCGCCTCCCCACCGAAAGGACCCGAGGGTGATTCTCGGGGCGTGTTGTGATGTAGAAAAAATCTCGAGAGACCATCTCCCGTCGCTGCACAGACAAGGGCCAGTGATGCAGGATCAGGGTGCGTTGGTCGGCAAGGGGATTTGGCCAGGACTCCATGAATAGGGAGAGCGTACAATGATTGCTTCGGCCTAGGCAATCCTGGCCAAACGGCGGCAACCGCCGCTCACGTTCGCAACGATTGCGACCCCAAAACTGCTTAATTTCAACACGATTTGCGAGGAACTATGCCCGGCCTGGCCCCTGCTTTTTTTAACGAACTCCGCGAGCCTGAAGTCCTTGAGCACTATCCCGTATTTGTCGAAACGGGCACCTACCTGGGGCACACAATTTTTGCCATGGAGTCATTGTTCAAAGAACTGCATACGATCGAGATCCAGCCAGACCTCCATGCCAGGGCTCAGAATCGCTACTCTGGCGACAAGATCCACTTCCACTTGGGTGACAGCGCATACCGGCTCCCAAGAATCGTGAAAAGGCTGCATGACCCCACCATCTTTTTCCTTGATGGCCATTGGTCCTCTGGGGTCACCGGCCGAGGCGACAAGGATTGCCCCCTCTACGAGGAGCTTGATCACATCGTGGGCTATTTTCGCCACCGGTGTATTGTCATCATCGACGACGCGCGTCTCTTCGGGCAGGGACCAAGCACAGGGACTTGCGCCGAGGACTGGGAAGACATCGATGAGGCCCGCCTGCTTGGGCGTGTGAACAGCCGGCTTACGCAGCACTATCGCCTGCCCTCCGACCTGGATCCTGAGGATCGGCTGGTGCTACATTTGGAACCGAATCCGCTCGGATGATCGTCAGGCAGTCGACTGAGGTCCTCGAGGAAGCCCGCCGCCTGATCGGTTCGGGGCGAGCCGCCGACGCGCTTCCATCGCTTACCAGCTTACTAGGCAAGAAAGCCGATCATCATGGCGCTCTGGTTTTGCTGGGCCAGTGCCTGGAGGCGCTAGGCCGCTTCGGCGACGCGGTGAACGTCTACGATCGTGCCATTGCGGCACTGCCTGGCCATGCACTGGCGAGTACCCGTCGGTCTTTGCTGCTGTGGCGCAGGGACAATGGCCCCCCGCCTGCATCACAGGCTGGGGACTCCTCCAGACCGGTGATCAGCTGCACGACACTCGGGCGCAACGGCCGCTTCGGCAATCAATTGATGCAGTACGCAGTGACAACTCTGCTGGCCCAGGTTCACAACTGTGAAGCCCGTTTTCCAGACTGGATCGGTCGAGACCTGTTTGGTTGCTGTGAGCCTTTCCCGCAGATCGCCTTGCCGCGACGTACGGAAGCCGAACTCGATCTGGCAGCCGCACTCGCGGGGCCGGCGAGCAGCGATTACACCAACATCGATTTAGTCGGCTATTTCGTCGAGCAGTCGGCGACTCAGCTGTTGCCTCTCCGCGACCAGTTCCGAAGCCTTTTTGAGCCGGTTGCAGCGGCGTTGCAGCGCGCGAATGCGGCGGAAAAACATGTACGGCAGTTCGGCAAAACGCTGGTGGCCCTGCACCTGAGGCGGGGCGACTTCGGTACTTACGGCCCCGACCGTTTTTGGGTTGCGCCGGAAACCTGGTACCAGCGGTGGCTTGCAGCGTTGTGGCCGGAGTTGGACGATCCGGTCCTTTATGTCGCAAGCGACGACCCCGATATCGTAAAGGCCTTCCAGGAATACAGCCCGCTTTGCGCTGCGGACCTGCAGGCTCCGCAGCCGGGTGCCGAATGGCTCGAAGATTTCTTTATCTTGACCCGGGCCGACGCTCTGGCCATCTCCAACAGTACTTTTTCTGCCGTAGCGGCGCTCTTGAATAAGCATTGCAAGGTGTTTTCGAGGCCGGACCGGAAGCGTGCAGTCTTGCGATCCTACAATCCTTGGGATTCCGCAATAACCGATGCGTGAGCCAGCTATGCAGCTCTCGATCGACCGGTGAATGGCGTGCTTTTGGCCAGGGCTTTGTCATGATCCGCGCATTACACATTTTTGTTCTGAACCTGCTTTGGCTTTCTGGTGCTGATGTGTTGGCTCAACAGCCCGCAGCCTGGGAGGTCGATTTCTTCGATAACTTTGATACGTTCAATCACGAACACTGGCAGGACCAGCTGCTGTGGGTGAACGACGAGGACCAGTGCTATGTCCGGGAAGGGCAGTTCGGCACCCGCGAGGTGAGCAACGGCACGCTGATCCTGCGCGTTGTGGATCTGGGCGAACCTCGGACCTGCTTCAACTGGAACAAGCAGGGTGTACAGCATCCGCCCAGCCGCTACGCGGCCGGCCGTATTGCCTCAAAGAACCGCGTGGAGTTCGCCCGCGGGCGCTGGACCGCGCGGCTTCGGGTCAAAGACAGCGGGCAGCCCGGGATGTTTCCCGCCTGGTGGCTGCTCGGCGCGCTCAACAACGAACCGCCGGTCGAAGAGCCGAATGAAAACGTCTGCTGGCCGGTTCGAGGATCAGGTGAGATCGACATTTTTGAACATCATTCCGACGGCGGTCCGGACCACTATGCGGCACGAGCCATACAGAGCCTCGGCTATTGCGGAGGTGGAGACTGGCAGTCGAAGATGCTGGTCCAGGGCGCCGATCTTGCCGAGTATCACGAGTATTCGGTTGAGTGGTTAGGCGAAGATCTGGTGTTTCGCCTGGACGGTGCTGAGGTTTACCGGCTCCCGGGCGAGGCGGCCAACCTTCCAGAACCGATGTTCGCGGTCCTTAACTTCGCCAAAATCAACGCATCGTCCATGAGCGTTCGGCAGTGGGAGATGGAGGTGGATTGGGTCAGGCACGAGCGCCTCGTCCCCACTCCATAGCGGTCTAGCCCTGCGGCTACCAGGGCAAAGTCTCGCCGGTGTAGTCGATGAAGCGGCCCGAGTCCTCCTTCGACATGCCGTCGATGATGCTGATCAGGTTCTTGACGGCATCGGGAGTACGCTGCGGCTTGAGCTTTCCTTCAGCCACCATTTTGACCGCCATCTGAAACTCGGGCGGGGCTGTCTCCGGGGTCATGTCCAGCACGCCTCGCGTGTCGACGTTGCCCGGGTTGATCAAGCCAACGAGGATGTCGCGCTGAGCGAGCTGCATAGACAGGTTGTACATGATGCTGTTGAGCGTCGCCTTGCTCGCCCGATAGCCGAGAAAACCCGGTCGGGTTCGCCCGATTGAGCCGGCGCTGCTGGTGATGTTGATGAGCTTTTTCTGGTCGCTCGCGGCCACGTTGGCCACCAGCGCCTCCGCCACTCTCAGCGGCCCCAGGGCGTTTACGTTGATCATCGCGCTGACGAACTCGTAGTCAACCTGACCGAATTCCTGCCGGGGGCTGAACTCAACCAGCGCCGCGTTGTTGATCAGGATATCGATCGGTGCACCGTCGAGCGTTTGCTTGAGCGCGGCCATCTGGTCCGCGCTGGTGACATCAAGCTGCAGGATCCGGATATTTTCGTGGGCTTTGGCCAGTTGCTGCAGGTCGTCCGCGGATGCCGGCGTTCGACAGGTTGCAAACACCGTTGCGCCCTGCTCAGCGTATTGCTTGACGAACTCCAGGCCGATGCCGCGGTTGGAACCGGTCACCAGGACCGTGGGCGCAGCAAACGCCGGACCCGCAACTAAAATCAGTAAAACGATTCGGAAAAATCTGCTCGTCATCACCAGCCACCCGTTAAAAACTGAGACTCTCGTAATCTGCGGATTACCTTAACATTTCCGAAAACAGGGTTTGGGGCGCCGGTCGCCTCGTTAAACCGACAGCCAACGCTAGTGATCACCTGTTGACAATGCAGGGAAAGATCAGCGCACCGGCCGCCGGGCTTCAGCTGCGGGTCAGGTTCGCTGGGTTAACCTTGATTTCACGTGTGTCGTTGTAGCGTTAGAGCGTGGTGGTAAAAGCACAGTTCAGCCTGCTTGCTCATACCCGGCTTTGGTCAGCGTTTCTGCTTGGCCTCATCTTTCTCGCGTCCCTGGCTCGGGCAGCACCCTCCCTGCTGGACCCCGAGGCCATCGAGGCTTCCGGCGCCATCATCCGTGAAGTGGTTCTGGATCGGCAGAACGTTTTCAACCTCGAAGATCCGAAAGAAGATCGGCCTCTGTATCGTCTGGCCAATCGGCTGCACGTTGTTACGCGAGAGGAGGTTGTTCGGGGGCAGCTGCTTTTTCAACCGGGCGACCGCTTTGACGCGCGGCTGCTGGAGGAGACCGAGCGGATTCTGAGGCGCAACGAGTTCTTGATCGACGCAACGGTCAGGCCGATCGCCTTTGAAAACGGCATGGTGGATATCGAGGTCGTGACCGAAGACGTCTGGTCTCTCACCCCCAAGGCTTCGTTTTCGCGCAGCGGGGGGGAAAACCGGGTGAGTCTGGGAGGCGAGGAGGTCAACCTGCTAGGCAACGGGCAGTTTCTCCGGGCTCGGTACCTGAGCAACGTGGGCCGCGTCTCCATCCAGCTGGAGTTTGAGGACCGGACCCTCAACCACGGCTGGTGGGGGCTGCTGGTTCGAGCGGCGGATAACTCGGACGGTGACTCGGCGCTCGTCTCGCTGGAGCGGCCGTTTCCCGCGCTGGACGCGCGATGGTCGGCCGGCATTCGATTGTCCACCGACGATCGCGTCACGCCGCTCTACAGCCTCGGTGAAGAGAGCGCTGAATTTCGCCATCAGCGCGACTTCCACTGAATCTACGGCGGCTGGTCCTCTGGTTTACGCAACGGGTGGGTGCGTCGCTGGACGGCCGGCTATATTCACGATGACAACCGCTTCTCCGCGCCGCTGGACCCCGACCCAGACCGGGTTACCGTCATTCCGACGGATCGCAACCTGCGCTATCCGTTTATCGGTCTGGAGATTCTGGAGGACGACTTCGAGAAGGCTGAGAACGTCAACGTAATGGGCCGGACCGAGGACGTATTGCTCGGCGCGCGCTTCGCCGCCAGTCTGGGGTACGCGAGCACATCGCTGGGCGCCGACCGCGATGCCTGGGTCGCTTCAGCCGTCGGCAGCGTCGGCTTTGGGTCGCTGAACAGTGAAGCGCTGCTGCTGGGCTTTGACGGCAGAGCCCGTTTGGAGGACGGCGACCTGCGCAACGCGCGGCTTAGCTTCGATGCTCGGTACTACCGACGTCAGTCCGACCGTCGCACGTTTTTTGTTGAGGTATCAGGCACCGCGGGTGACAACCTGGATCTCGACGACCCGATCGAGCTCGGCGGCCGGACCGGTCTCCGGGGCTATCCGCTGCGCTATCAGGGCGGTGACTCAAAGGCCGTCCTTTCGGTGGAACAGCGCTGGTTTACCAACAAGTACCCTTTCCGCCTGTTTCGCCTCGGTGGCGCGGTATTCGCGGACGTCGGCCGGGCCTGGGGGGATAACCCGATCGGCGAAGAAAACCAGGGCTGGCTGCGAGACGTCGGTTTTGGCCTGCGTATCGCGCCGGTCAGGGCCAGCCGCCGAATTGTGCACATCGACTTCGCCTTTCCGCTGGACGGCGACTCCTCGATCGACTCGGTTCAGGTGCTGTTCCGGGCCAGAAGTACTTTCTGACCTTGCGTCTGACCACCCAGAGATTTCAGTTCGAGGCTAACGACCGCCGCGGCGCGCCTTCATGCGCTCGCGCATCTGCGAACGGTTTTCGTCTTGGATGGCCCGGTACTCGACGAGCTGCTCAGCGGTCAGTACTTCCGCCAGCTCCTGATCTGCCTTCTCCCGGATTGGCTTAAGCTCTTTGGCCATAGACCTCATATCCCGGCGCCCCATCTTGCCTTGGCGAGAACCGTCGGGGCTCATGCCGTATTTCTCCATGACGCTTCGAGAGGCGTCGAAACGGGCTCGCAGAATGGGCTCAACCTGCTGTTTTTGCTCGTCGGTGAGCTGCAGTCGCTCCTGAGTCTGAGCAAACGACTCACGGAACGCTGCGCCCGGATCATCGCTGGCCTGCGCCTCGATGCCGACCAAAACCTGCAGCAGCAGGGCCAGAACAATCGTGTTGGTGTACTTCATATCGGCTGACTCCGTTAGGTGGACCTTCAGAATACGGATCTGCCTGCAAAGGTGTGATGGCTTTTGCCAAGAAGTGTCAGGACCTGATCAATCCAGCTCGGGTTCGCTGGCGGCGCCACAGGCTGCTTCCGAGATGATTCGGTGATCCGCTTTTTTGTGGATTTACGCTTCAGAAACTAGCCGGCAGGCCTATGGGGCTTCGAAAAGTCCGTTCGGCGGCAGTGATTCGAAACTCCTGCTCAGTCACGGCAAAAGCCACAGTTGGCGAGGCACAAACCATGGTAGCAAATGGGTTTCAACCATCTAACCCCGTAAGCAAGGGAGACTTAGCTCGCATGGACACCTGGGTTTTTTCAGCCGCCAGTCGAATCGCAGGTTTTTTTGTCGCGCTGACTCTGGCGCTAGGAGCGGGGTCATCAACGGCCGCCGCGTCGGCGGTTGCTTTTCCAGATATTGAAGCGAAGGCCGGTGATCAGGCGATCCTGTCGCTTGATCTGTCCGATGCCCGGTCGATCTCAGCTTTTCAACTCGACCTGACTTTCGACGCGGATGCATTGACCCGGCCCACGGCGCTGGTCGGAAAAGGCCTCCAGGACCATCGCCTGGATATCGCTGAGGTCAGCCCAGGCCGCCTCCGCCTGGTGGTTACCACTGCCGCCAGGTCGACGCTGCTCAATCGATCGCCGGTCGAGGTTCGGTTCGAAGTGGCGCCCGATGCTGAAGCCGCAAAATACCCTGTCGAGGTCGATTCGGTTGTGCTCGTTGACGGCGCAGGCCGGCGGGTCCGTCCCGTATCCTTAAGCGCAGGCTCCGTGACGGTCAGCAAGGGATCGCCGGCGCCCATCCAGGTGCCGACTCTGAGCCCGGTCGGACTGCTGCTGCTGGCCATACTGCTTGGTGCGGTGGCGTGCTGGATACTGGGTCCTCGCCGTATGGGGCTGGCGATCGTGATCGCGGGCGTGGTTTTCGCGAGCACTTTGTCGATCCCTCCGGCAGGGGCTGCGGGCGCGCTCCACGGGGATGCCAACGCAGACGGCGTAGTCGACCTGCAAGATATTCCGGCGATCATTGATTCGCTCCTGGGCCGCGGTTCGGGGTTTGGTGATCCCGACTGTACCCGCGACGGTATCGTCGACGTGCTGGATGCAGACTGTGTTGCGGCCATGACGCGAGGAGATAGCGTGCCGGAGCGCCGGCAACCCTCAGAAGCCTTCTCCACCAGCGCTATAAGCTCAAACACTGCAAGCCCGGCGGGCGCTACCGGCGAAGATCTCGTCTTCGCCAACAGCTTCGAAGGATCCAACGATGGTCCGACGCTGACCGCGATCGACGATCTCGACGTACGCGTTGGCGACCTCGTTTCTCTGCTGCCAGAGGCAACGGATCCCGATCTTCCCAACGATCTGCTCTTTTGGTCTCTGGTTCAGGCCCCGACGGGCGCAGGTATCGATCCGCAAACCGGTGCTCTGACCTGGGTGCCGGCGGACGATCAGCTTGGCGCGAACGCCATCACGATATTTGTCCGGGACGCCACCAGCGCGGCTGACTCGGTCACCTTTACCGTCAACGTTCGACCGCTCGGTCGGGCACCTTCCCTGAATTCCATTGCCGACACCACAGCAACCGTTGGCATGCCCTTCAGCCGAACCGCAACGGCCAGCGACCCGGATCTCCCCAATGACCTGCTCAGTTTTTCGCTGCTGGCAGCGCCGAGCGGCGCAGACATCGATTCCCAGACGGGCGCAATCAGCTGGCTACCCGCGCTCGGGCAGGAGGGTCTCCAGGACATCACGGTTCAGGTGCAGGACCAGGAGCAGCTGGTCGATTTCGAGACGTTTGTGGTGGAGGTGCGCGAGGCCAACGGAGCTCCCCTCGCGGCCGATGATCTCTACACCGTGCGGACCGGAGAATCGCTCAGCGTGACGGTGGGCGAGGGAATCCTCGATAACGACAGTGACCCGAATCGCGACGCGCTGACAGTCGAACTCGTAGAAGGCCCGCAAAACGGCTCGCTGACGCTCCAGCCCGATGGCGCTTTTACCTACACGCCCAACGTTCCGCCGCCGCCGGGTACCAAAACCGCAAGCAACGTGGAGCTGACCGCGCTGGCGCTCTATCAGGTTGGCTTCAGCAGCGAAGTTGCTCCGGTTGGCGTCGGCCGCCGAACGGCGGATCGGGCAGTTGACCAGACGATCTTTACCCGCTGGCAGCCGCTGTCTCAGTCCGAGGACCCGGCGCCGTGGCTCGAAGTGGAACTCGATGAAGACGTCACCGTGCGTGAGCTCCAGTTCACCGGCGCGCGGTCCTGGAATGGGAGCGCTGACGGCGCTTCACTCAACGGCGAGAACTTCTTGACCGGCCGCTTTGAGCTTTTGGCGGCGGACGGGACTACGGTGCTGTGGGACAGCGGAACGGTTGACCTGACGCCGCCGGCGCTGCGACAGCCAATTGTCCCAGGCGCACCCGTTGGGGGCGTTCGTTTTGTTCGCTTCGAAGGCCTTAGCTGGCAGGGTACACGCGGGGCCATTGGCGAGCTGGACGTTTTCGGCGACGGAACCATCACCTCTCTGAATCCCGCCGTCGAGTGGTCGTTCGAGGGCAGCGAACAGCTGTTCAACGGTGGTTCGGCCCGGCATGTTCACGCTGCACCGATGGTCGTCGATCTGGACCTGGACGGTATGCCTGAGGTGATCTTCGGCGCTGCCGCTCTGAACTCTCCGCAGTCGTTCATCAACGGACACCTGGTTGTGCTCGATGGCGAGACCGGCGCGGAGGAGTTTGTTCAGGAGACGCCGGAGCTCAGCATCGGCACCACCGTGGGGGTCGGCGATATCGACGGCGATGGTTTCCCGGAAATCATTGCTGCTGAGGCGGCGGGGCAGTTCGTGTCAACGAGCCGTCTGGTGGCTTATGAGCATGACCTGACGGAGAAATGGCGCTCAGACGAAATCGAATTTCTGAATAACGGCGGTATCAACCTGGCCGATCTTGATAACGACGGCACTGTGGAGATCCTCGCCGGAAATGCGGTACTCGATGCTGACGGCCAGTTTCTCTGGCAGGCCAACTTTCCGATCAACTTTGCCAATCCCTTCGCTATCGATCTGAATCTGGATGGCGACCTGGAAGTGATCTTCGGCGGCGCTGCGTTCGAACACGATGGAACCCTGATCTGGCAGGACGTTTCAAGCAGAAATGGCGTCGCTGCGGCTGCCAACATCGATGATGATCCGTTTCCGGAAATTGTGGTAACCCGCACTGACATCCGAATCTTCGAGCATGACGGCACGCTGATCAATTCTATTCCTAGTGTGGCTGGAAGCGCGGGTGCGCCGACGCTGGCAGATTTCGATCTCGACGGCCAGATCGAGATCGGAGTCGTAGGGGGTCTTTTTTACCGTGTCCTTGAGGTGGACGGCACGGAGCTATGGAGAACCCCGGTCTTTGACGGCTCACAAGTCACCGGCTCAACCATTTTCGATTTTGAGGGTGACGGCTTCCCCGAGGTAGTCGTGCGCGACGAATACGAACTGCTGATCCTTCGCGGAACTGACGGGCGCCTGCTGTGGCGCTTTCCCATGACGTCGCTTACCCGCAACGAGTTTCCGACCATCGCGGACGTTGATGCAGACGGCCACGCCGAACTTCTGCTGCCGGGTCATGTCGGCCGCGCCGGTGGGCAATACGATACCGGCGTTCGCGTCATTGGCGGTGCTGACGAGGACTGGATACGGACCCGACGAATTTGGAACCAGCACGCCTACAGCGTCAGCAACATCAACGAAGACGGCACGCTGCCCGCGCCGCAGCGCCCCAACTGGCTGCTGCCCGGACTCAACAACTTCCGGCAGCAGGGTTTTATGCCGGATGATGAGAGTCGTGCGGACCGCTTCATCTACCGCGTGTCGGACGGCGAGCTCGTCGCCGAAGCGACGGTTTTTATTGACCTCCTGCCGCCGAATACCGCACCCGAGATCATCTCCACCGCGGACACGACGGCAACGGTTGGCTTCGAATACCTCTACGCGGTTCAGGCGAGGGATATCGACTTCGATCCGCTGGTCTTCTCCCTGCAGGAAAGTCCGCCTGGGATGACCATCGAGCCTGATATCGGCCTGATCCGCTGGACGCCGGACGCAGCGGCCAGCGTACCGGTGACGGCTCGGGTGGTAGACGACGATGGCGCGTTTGCGCTGCAGCGGTTTGTTCTTATCGCTGGCCAGCCACAAGAGGTGCCGAACGTTGTCGGACTTACCGAGACTGCGGCAATCAACGCATTAGAAGGCGTGAACTTTGAGAAGGGTCGGGTGAGCGAAGCCACCGACCCGCTGCAGCCGGCAGGAGCTGTGATCAGTCAGACGCCTGTGGCCGGTTCGGTCGCGGAATTTGGCGCCACCGTGGATCTGGTGCTCTCACTTGGTCCGGCTCCCTCGGACGTCGACGACGACAACGACGGCTTTACCGAGAACGAAGGTGATTGCAACGACGCCAACAACCAGATTTTCCCGGGCGCCACGGATATCGTTGGCGACGGCATCGACCAGAACTGCGATGGGTTTGACGCGCAGGAGCCTGTCGCATCGATTGAGGTGGTCAGGGACGCGGCGACGCTGCTGGTGGGCGAGCAAATCGACCTGACCGCATTCGGATTCGATGCCGAAGGCACGAGCCGGGTCATCGATCCGCTTGCCGCATGGTCGAGCAGCGGCGCCGCGGCGAGTGTAGACGACGCCGGCAACGTTCAGGCGCTGGCCGCCGGAACGGCGACGATCGAGGCAACGCTGGACGGCCAAACCGGCAGCGCGCTAATCACGGTTGTCGCCTTCGATGCCGCGGACGATACGCCCCCGACCGTAGGTATTCAGACACCGGGCGACGGCGAAACCGTGCTTGGAGCCGTCGATGTCGTGGGCACGGCGAGCGATGCCAACCTCCTGCGCTACGAGCTGGCCCTTTCGCCGGCTGGCGAGGAGCGCTTCACCGTCATTGGCGAAGGCTCAAGCTCGGTGAGCAACGGTGTGCTCGGTACGTTCGATCCTACGGTGTTGCTCAACGGTTTCTACCGGCTTCGCTTGACCGCCTTCGATGCGGGCGGCAATGGGTTGATCGATGAGATCACCGTACAGGTTGATGGAGACCAGAAGGTGGGCAACTTTACGGTCAGCTTTACGGATCTCGAGATCCCGCTTTCCGGCATACCCATTACCGTTGCCCGAACCTATGACAGCCGGGACAAGCGCAAAGGAGAATTTGGAGTCGGCTGGCAGCTGGCACTCAATACCGTGGAAATCTCCTGCAGCAGTGTACCGGGCGAGGGCTGGAGCGTCGCGCGCTCGGGCCTTGTTTTTGGTCTGTTTCCCACCCGGCCCCATACCTGCGCGGTCCAGATTCCTGGCCGGCGCGCCGAGGTCTTCGACTTTGTTCCGAGCGTCTCCATATCGCCAGTTGTTCCTTTCTCGTTCCTCTCCGGAAGCTGGCGACCGAGAACCGGAACGCTGGGGTCGCTCGACAGTACGGATCCGATCTTCCTCGCCGTGCTGGGCGCACAGCCGGGTGAGGTGGTGTTGGTCAATGACGGTGACCTGTCGACCTTTACCGCCGATTCACTGCGCTATACCGCGACGGACGGCACACAGGTCGATTTTGAGAACGGCAGCGTGACCGCTATTACGGAACCCGGCGGTAATCGCCTGACTATTACCAACAACGGCATCACCCATTCAGCGGGCCGCTCCATCGCCTTCAGCCGGGACGCGGAAAACCGCATTACGACAGTCACCGACCCAGTTGGCAACATCCAAAGCTACGATTACTCGGCCGCTGGAGACCTCGTTGCCCACACCGACGCTGGTGGTTTCACCACGCGCTATTTCTATGATCAGGACCACAATCTGCTGCAGGTCCGCGACCCACTTGGCAGGCCGCTCGCGCGGAACGAGTATGACAACGATGGGCGCCTGATCAGCCTTACCGATTCAGACGGTGAGACGGTCACGTTTACGCACGACGTCGCGGGACAGCAGGAGCTGGTTACTGATGCGGCAGGCAACACGACGGTGCTGGAGTATGACGACCGGGGCAACGTGGTTCGCAGCACGGACCCGCTGGGCGGCGTGACTCTCAGCAGTTACGATGCCGATGGTAATCAAATCAGCACCACCAACCCGCTCGGCGAGACGGTCACCCGAACCTTTGACGCGCGGCGAAATCTCCTTTCCCAGACCAATCCGCTGGGCCAGACCCAAACGTTTGCCTATGATGAACGAGACCAGCTCACGGAGGCCACGGACGCGCTCGGGCGCACAACCCGCTACGAATATGATTCGGCGGGTCGGCTGACCCGCAGGCTGAATGCCTCCGGCGCCGTTGACGAGCAGCGAGCCTACGACCCAAGCGGAAATCTGATCAGTCTGCGGGATGCCAATGGCAACGTTACGCGCTTCGAATATGACGCTTTTGGCAACCAAACGGCGATCATCGACGCGCGGGGCCAGCGTACGGAAAACGCTTTTGACGCCAATGGAGTGACCCTGAGCGAGACTGACGAGAGGGGTACCACGGTTACGACCGAGGTTGATGCGCGGGGTTACTTCACGGCGAAAACCGATCCACTGGGCAATACGAGCCAGTTTTCCTTCAATGCAGGCCGAACGCTGACCGATGCCGCTGACGCGATGGGCAACGCAACTTCGCAGGAGGTCGACGCGCGCGGACGCGAGACGGCGTTTACCGACGCTGTCGGCAACCGCTCGACGAAGAGCTACGACGCCCTCGGCAATCTGGCAAGCACTACTAACGCCATCGGTCAGACCACCAGCTACGTCTATGACGCATTGTCGCGTCGGGTTCGGACCGTTAATCCGGACGGTGGCGAAATCACCAACACCTTTGATGCCGCCGGGCGGGTTGCCTCGCGCACTGACGCGCTCGGAAACACGACGACGTTCGAATACGACGCTGCGGGGCGAAATACTCGGAGGATTGATGCGCTGGGAAATGACACCCGGTTTACCTACGACGCAATCGGCAATCTAACGCAGCAGACCGACGCCGAGGGCAACGTCTTTGAGTTTGCCTACGACAGCCTGAATCGGCGTATCCAGACGACTTTCCCCGACGGATCGACGGCCAGCCGATCGTACGATGACGCTGGCAATGTCGTCAGCGAAACCGACCCGCTTGGCAACATCACGAGCTACGAATATGACGCCGCCGACAACCTTGTAGCGGTCACCACACCGGATGGGGCTGAAACCCGCTTTACCTATGACCCGTCCAGCAATCTGGTGGCGATATCCGACGCGCTGGGGCGCACCACCGCGTTCGGCTATGACGCCAACGGGCGCCGCGTTAGCAAAACCTACCCGGACGGCACCGTCGAGACGCAGAGCTATGACGCGGGCGGGCGGGTCGAACAGCGCATCGACGCCGCGGGCTCAGTCACAACCTTTGAACACGACGGCAATGGTCGTGTGGTCCGAACGGTCTTTGATGACGGCACGGAGGAGACCTTCAGCTATACCGCGATTGGTCAGCTGGAGACGGCCACCAACACGCTCGGCGAAGTCAGCTACAGCTACGACGGAGCGGGACGTTTGAGTGAAATCGTCTACCCGAACGGCAGCACCGTCCGCTATGCCTACGATCTGAACGGCAACCGGACCAGCGTTGAAACGCAGATTGGCGCAGGGCCCGTCCAAACCACAACCTACGGCTACGACGCGCTCAACCGGCTCGCGAGCGTGTCTGATGCAGACGGCGACGTGACCACGTACAGCTACGACGCCATCGGCAACCTGGCGAGCGTCACCTACCCGAACGGCGTCACGTCTACCTACAGCTACGACACCCTGAGCCGACTGGAAAATCTGGAACACTCCCGCAGCGGCAGCGTGCTGGCGGCCTATGACTACACGGTCAATGCCGTCGGCGATCGCACCCGGGTTGATCATCCCGACGGCTCCCGCGTCGAATACACTTATGATGCCCGCCGGCGTCTGCTCAAGGAAAGCCATTTTGCTGCGGGCGGAACCCGGGTATTTGAACAAAGCTATTCCTATGACGCCGTAGGGAACCGGCTGAGCGCCACCGATCTGGCTGGTAGCACTCTCAGCTACAGCTATAACGTGCTCGATCAGCTTCTGACCGTGGGCGACACCAGCTTCAGCTACGACCCGCGCGGCAATCTGCAGTCGCAAAACGTCGCCGGTGCGGTGACCACCTACACCTTTGATCCGGAAAACCAGCTGGCGGAAGTCAGCACGCCAGGCGAAACCATCCGTTTCGGCTATGACGCGCTTGGCGAGCGGCTGTTCCGGGCCGATGCTTCGGGCCAGACCAACTTCCTCGTCGACAGCAACAGCCTGACGGGCGTGTCGCAGGTGCTGGCGGACTTTGATACAGGCAACAGCCGGATCGCCGACTACACCTATGGGCTGCAGCTAATCGGGCAGGACCGCGGCGGGGCTGAACACTACCATCATCGTGACGGCAGCCTAAATGTCCGGGCTCTCACGGACAGCGCGGGCAGCGTCAGCGACCGCTACGACTACGCTGCCTTCGGTGAAAAAATCACTGAGACCGGCAGCACCACCAACCCCTATCAGTTTGCCGGCGAACGATTCCAGGACAGCGAAGGCCTGACGTACCTTCGCGCCCGCTACTACGACCCGGCCAACGCGCGCTTCATCAGCCGCGATCCGTTCGAGGGTGTGCTCCGCGATCCGGTAACGCTGCACCGGTATCTGTACGCGAACGCCAACCCGGTTTCTTTTGGAGACCCCACTGGCGAGTTCACAATCGCGAACGTCGGCACGGCGCTAGTTGTGGTTGACGTCGCGCTAGACATTACGTCGAACGTTCTGTCGGGAGCCTCTGTTGGCACCATTGTTTACAGCGCGGCTGTTACAGGGATATTCGCCGCCGCGACGGGTTCCTCGGCATTTGCTGTGGCGAGCGCAAGGTCTGCGGTTTTCCTTGGCTCGCAGTTGGTTTCGCGGGTGACCCGTGGGGTAGGTGTCAGGTTTGCAATCCCCTTATTTCAAGCAATCGGCGATACATTGATCTGGGCGTTAGGAGAGGGCGCAAAGGCCGCATATCCATCACTGGTGCCAGATGGGGCGGTTGCCTCGACAGACTCGCCAGCGGGAGAACTATCGTTTGTGCAAAAGGGTACCTCGGTGCTAATTGGGAGCTTTATCGCGCGAGTTATCCCATTTGGTGCGGTACTGTCCAGGTTTGAATCGGACGTGTTAAGTTCCTTGGGAGGGGGCGTATTCAACGTCGCTGCGACTAGGCGCGCAACCTCAGCTGCCAGCGGCGGTAACCTTTTTGCAAGTCTCGCTGCTGGCGCCCGACTGCAGGTATCAAGCCCGAACGGTGTGCAAGTGATCAACGCCGCGAGCTTTGCTAGAACCGCGACGGAGCAGTTGCCTCGCTACCTCTCTGGGTCGGTGGCTGTATTCGATGGGTTTTTCGACGACGCTGCCACAATAGTCTCATTTCTCCTGGGCAAACTGGACGCGTTTGCTAACGCCGGCGCTATCTCAGGAACGGCTCGCTGATCGGGTCTTGTGGCCGGAAATCGCCTGTACCAAAGGAAGTTTCAGAGTTCGCTCAAGGCTGTGCGTAGCTTCGTCTGGCCAACATTTGCATCCGCATTGACCGTGTTCCTCAGCGTTTAGCGGCTCCTCGCTGGCGTTAGGCCTGCCGCAACGTACTTGACAGCGCAACCGTGTAGGCTGGGTTTGTATCGCAGCACCCGCCGATGATCGTTGCACCTGACGCGATCCAGCCCTTAGCGATCTCAGCATATTGACCGGGCGTTAGTGGATTCGGGATAGTGCGCAGAGGCTCGCCGCCCGCCGGTTCGTCACGGAGGGGATTTGCGTAGGCGCCCAGCGGTAGGTCGGTCAGCTTCCGCAGGCGGGGGATCGCGGCTGAGATGGCGTTTGTGCTCGTGCAGTTGACCAGGAGGGCCGCCGGCGAGAGGTTGGTCAGCGCGTCGATGGCGACGGCAAAGCTGTCGCCGCCGCGAAGCGTTCTGCCGCTTCGGTCGATCGTCCAGCTCACCATGTACGGCTTGCCCGATTCCTGCGCTGCGGTTGCCGCGGCCCTGGCTTCCTCGGCGGTCGACAGGGTTTCACACAGAAAGAGATCGACCGACGGGTTGAGAAGATGAACGAGACTGCGATAGGTGGCAAGGTTGTTGGAGAAGGTGTCCACCAGTTCAGCCGCATACGAGGTGTTCAGCGGCGGCAGGGAGCCGGCGAGGAGGACCTCGCGGTCCGCCTTGTCGCGCGCCTCGACCGCGCAGGCCGCCGTCGCAGCAATCAGGGCTTCGAGGTCGTTTTCTCGCCCTTCGCGGGCCAGGAGCACCGGCGTAATTGCGTAGTTGTTGAGCGTAATCAGATCGGCGCCCGCCTCGATATAGTCCTGGTGAAGGCGGGTGACGGCCTCCGGCGCCTCGACACAGGCGAGCGCCGACCACAACGAGGACTCATAGTCCCTGACCTCAACGCCGCGGGCCCGTAGCTCAGTGCCGATTGCGCCGTCCAGGATGGTGATTTCGCGAAGATTCACCGTGATCTGCCGTTACCGAGCAAGCTTACGTCAGCCGACACCGTCGAAAGCGGCAGGGTTGATCGGGTAGGATAGCGCTGTGCCATATGCGCAGTTTAAACGGCTGTCACGGCCCTTTTCGCGCGTCGTTGACACGCCGGCTGGCACGTTCAACTTTTACCAGCAAGTGACTACTACCATGGCTTATATTTTGATTCATAACCCCGGCTGCGGCTCCTCAAAGAAGGGGCTTGCGCTGCTCCAGGAAAACGGCGTGGAGCCGGAGATCCGCAAGTACGCCAACAAGACCGAGCGATTGACCGAAGACGAGCTGCGCGACATCGCGGCCAAAATGGGCAAGGTCAGCCCGCGAGAATTCCTGCGTGTCAAGGACGCTGAGCGTGCAGGCCTTGCCGAGACGGCGAGCGACGACGAGGTTTTTGCCGCGATGGCGGAAAACCCCAAGCTGATCCAGCGGCCGATTGGCATCAACGGCAAGCGGGCGGTGCTTGGCCGGCCCAACGACCGGCTGCTGGAGATCGTCTAGCGGCACCGCCGGCGAGCCTCGCTGGCCTAGGGGCCGCCGCGATGCTTTGCTGGCGGTCTTCTTGTGGCCGCGAGCTCGCCTTAAAATGGCGGTATGAGACCCAAACCTGAACAGGCAGTTCGACGTGGGTGACGCTCTGATCGCCCCGGCCGCCATCGACCAATATCGTCAGCTTTCCGAACTGGTCACGCCCTGCGCGTTGATCGATCTGTCACTGGTCGAGAAGAACATCGCCCGGATGAACGCGTCAGCGGCCCGGGCCGGCGCGCCGCTTCGCCCTCACGTCAAGACGGTCAAGAGCGTCGAGCTGGCCAACATGATGACCGCTGGTCACTCAGGGGGAATCACGGTATCGACACTGGCCGAGGCCCGATACTTCGGTGCAGCCGGCTTCACCGATATCCTTTATGCGGTGGGCATTGCCTCGGCCAAGCTGCCGGAGGTGGCCGATCTGCGAGGGCAGGGGGTCGATCTTAAAATCATACTCGACAGCGCCGAGGCGGCGAGAGACGTCTGCGACTGGGCGACATCGCAGCAGGTTTCGCTGTCGGTCCTGGCGGAAATCAACGCCGACGACCATCGAGGCGGCTTCGATCCGGACGACGCGGCCCTGCTGGAAGCGGCCCGGATCCTGAATCGGTGCGATTTTACGCACTTCGCCGGCGTGATGACCCATGCTGGCGGGTCGTACGACTGTCGAAGCGACACCGAACTTGAGGCGATGGCCTTGCAGGAACGCGATGCGGTGCTGGTCAGCGCGGAGCGACTGACGCAGGCCGGTGTTGCCTGCGAGATGATCAGCGTCGGTTCCACCCCCACGGCTTTGCACGCGCCCTCGCTGCCCCCGGTTACCGAGATCAGGGCGGGCGTCTACCCGTTTATGGATCTTTATCAGGCAGGGCTTGGGCTTTGCGAGCCTGAGGATATTGCGCTTTGCGTGCTGGCGACCGTGATCGGCCACAAGCCGCGCTTGAACCGTCTGCTCGTCGATGCCGGAGCGCTGGCCCTATCGAAAGATCGGGGCACCGGTGCCCAGGAGATCGACCGGGGTTACGGTCTGGTCTGCGGCCTCACGGGAAACGTACAGCACCGACTGATCGTCGAGACGGTCAACCAGGAACATGGACTGATTACCAGCAGTGACCAATCGCCGCTGGATTTTGCCGCCTGGCCCATCGGATCGCAGCTCCGCATTCTCCCTAACCACGCCTGCATGACGGCTGCCGCCTACGATGCTTACCTGGTTCTCGGAGGACAGGGCGATGCCGTCGAGGCCCGCTGGCCACGTTGCGGCGGCTGGACCGTCGCCTGAAGACTGCACGACAGCTACCCTGGTCGGTCGGGTGTTCGGTCAAGAGGTTGGCAGCGGGACACTAGCCCCAGCGGAGTTCGGCTCGGGACCCCAGCGAAGACTCAAGCGCCCAGCGCCCGGATTCGGCCAGTTCCGCCAGGGGTCGGCGCAATTCGGCCCTCTGCATGGTTTTCGAACCGATGCTCGCGCGCATTCCCACCCAGGCGTTTCGACCGCTGGCCTTAGCGGCATAGAGACAGCTATCAGCCAGGTTCAAAAGGTCGATCCAGTTCAGGTCAAAGGTCGCTTCGCCGGACAGCGGTAGTTCAACAAAACCTGCCGAGCAGCTCACCCGGAGCGCGCCGCCGCCCTCGATCGGAAACAGGTTGCTGGCGATTTTTTGGCGCAGCTTTTCTGCCAGCAAGGCGCCGTCACCGCTGGCTTCGATACCGCAGGCGACCAAAAACTCTTCTCCGCCCCAGCGCACGATTGCGTCTGCAAGGCCAAGCTCTTCTCGGAGCCGCTCAGCCACCTGCACCAGCACACCGTCTCCCGCCTCGTGGCCCTGCGAGTCGTTGATGCTCTTGAAGTGGTCCAGATCCAGCAGCAGAACCACAAGTCCGGCGGAGCCTGCCTGCGCGTGCGGCGCAAGCTGCTCCAAAAAACGGCGATTGCGGAGCCCCGTAAGCGAGTCCGTCAGGCTGGCCTCTTCGACGGCGGCGTAGGCAGATTCCAGTTCGCGTGTCCGGTGAGCCACCTCGCTGGTCAAGCGCCGATTGGAACGCTGCTGGCTGACGCGCGCATAGCTCAGCGCGAACACCATAAGCAACAGCAGTGCCCCCGCAATCCACACTTTGCGCAGCAGCGCTTCTCGGGCCATGCGCTCTTCTTGCAGCGTCTGACTGGCTTCCAGTAGCTCAATGCGCTGACCGCGCCGTAAAAACTCCGCCTGTGACTGCATTGCGGCCATGCTCTGCTGCCTGTCGCTGCGGAGAATCTCGCTCTTCAGCTCACGCTGGCGCTTGATGGCCGCCAACGCTCCGTTGAGGTCACCCGCCGCTTCGCGTGCCTCGGCGAGCAGGCCCGTGAGCTCCTCCTCCCGATCGCTCTCCCCATTGCCCCGGGTCATCTCGATTCCCAGCAGGGCCTGAGCTTCGGCTTCCGCGTAATGTCCTTCAGCAATTTCCAGCGTCACTCGGCGCATGCGAATCTTCGGCAGCAGGCTCCAGGACTCGCGCTCAATCGCGGTAGCCAGCGCCTGATCGAGCAATGCCCGGGCCGCTGGCAGATTTCCAGCCGTGAGTTCGACCGTGGCCAGTACAGTCTGGGCCCAGGCCCGGTCGCGCGGAGCGTTGAGCTGATCAAACAGCTGCACCGCCTCCTGAGTATGTTGGCGAGCGCCCAGGATGTCGCCATCCTCCAGCAGCGCCTGCCCGAGCATGTTGTGGCTGTAGGCGATATCGGTCTGGTTGCCGACCTGCTGGTCCAGCGCCAGCGCGTCCTTAAGATAGCTGAGCGACAGCTCGTGATCTCCGAGTTCGCGGTGAATTTCCCCCAGGTTGTAGAGCGCCGTCGCCGAAGCGCTCAGGTCGTTGCTGCGCTGCGCCAGCTCCAGCGCCTGCATATGGGCTTCGAGCGCTGGCTCGAACTGACCCATCAGCTCCAGCACCACGCCCCGGTTGGAAATCTGGCTGGCAACGCCGTCCATGTTTTCCAGCCGCTGATAGATCGCCATGGCGGAATCCATCAGTTCCAGCGCGTCCTGATAGCGAACCTGGTAGCGGCGTACGCGACCGAGAAGTGCCAGCCCGTGCGCCCGCCGGAGCAGGTCTTCCGCGCTGTTTGCCAGGGTCAGTGCCGGCTCGAGGTGCCGCTCGGCGTTGAGATAATCGTTTCGGTCGACGTAAATGCCGGCGATGCGGCGGTGGATATCGCTCTGGCGTGCGGGGTCTCCGGCGGATTGCGCCACCTGCAGCGCCTCCTGGCCCGTCTTCAGTGCCTCAACATGGTTGCCGACGGTGTTTTGCGCCCGCATCGCCAGGCCGAGTGCGTCCACCAGGGGTCCGGGCGTTCCGTTCTTTCGGGCCGTGTCCACAAGCTGCAGGCTCAGACTCAGCGCGCCCTCGGCGTCCGAGTCCAGCAAGAGCTCTGCTCGTTCGAACGAAGAGTTGGCCCCTTGGGCAAGCGAAACAGCCGGCGCTGAAACCAGCAGCAGAAATAAGACAACGTTCCTTGTGATATCCCCCATCAGCATCAGCTCCATTGACGCGTCGCACACACGATAACACGAGTGGGCCTCGCTACAAGGCCCGGCTGACGACCGGTGGGCTCAGTCCCGACAGATGGCGACGCATAACGGTTGCCAGCTGAAGCCGGGTGTAGGGCTTAGCCTGATGATCGTCCATACCGGCAGCGAAGCACCGCTCGCGGTCTTCGGGCATGGCGTTTCCCGTCAGGCCGATGACCGGGATTGTCAGGCCCAGCTGCCGCAGCCGCTCCGTCGCCTCGAATCCGTCCATGCCCGGCATCTGGCAGTCCATTAACACCAGGTCGATGGGTTTGGTTTGCAGTAGCTTCAGCCCTTCCTCGGCGCTCTCAGCGCAAAGCGCGCGGCAGCCAAGACCCGAGACCATCTCGGTGGCCACCACCGCGTTCACCGGGTTGTCTTCGATAACCAGCACAACGGCCTCCGGCACGCTCAACGTATCGTCGGCCTCGCTATCGCGAAGCGGTTCTGACGCGGCAGCCGGCAATCGCAAAGTCAGCGTAAAGGTGCTGCCGATCCCGTACTCGCTCTCCACGGTCAATTCACCGCCAAGCAGCAGCGCCATCTCACGACTGATCGCCAGACCGAGACCGGTCCCGCCAAAGCGCCGATTGGCTCCGTCGTCTACCTGCTGGAACGACTCAAATATCGTCTGAAGGTAGTCACTTGGGATACCGATGCCGGTATCGGTTACCTGGATGAGCCAAACGTCCGCGTCGTTGGCTTCCTTGACTGCGAGGGTAACGCTGCCGTATTCCGTGAATTTCACAGCATTGCTGATCAGGTTCGACAGAATTTGCCGCAGCCGGGTGCCGTCGACCTTAACGAACGGCGGCAACGCGTCGGCAATTTTCAGTTCAAGATGAACGTTGCGTCGCCGCGCCTGTCCTTGGAATGCGTGCAGCGTACTTTTTGCCAGGTAGCCGAGATCCACCGGCTCTGATTCGACGCGCAGCTGACCGGCCTGCACTTTGGACAGATCCAGCACGTCGTTCACGATGGCGAGCAGCGACTGCCCACTCTCCCGGATTGTCGCCACCATCTTCTTCTGTTTTTGGGCAAGCGTCGTCTGGTCGAGCAGTTCACTCATGCCGAGCACCCCGTTCAACGGTGTGCGAATCTCGTGCGACATATTGGCCAGGAAGCGGCTTTTCGCTTCGTTAGCAGCCTCGGCGGTTTCCTTGGCAGCCTGCAGCTCTTCGGTCCTGCGGTCGACCTCTCGCTCCAGCGCCTCACGATGGTCGAGCAATATTCGCTCTTGCTCGGACAGCCGTTCAACCGCCTCCGCCAGTTCACTTTTGGAACGATAGAGCTTGCGCTGGATTGCGTTGGTATGGAGCCCGACGCGAGCGTTGCAGATCAGGAGGAACAGCGCCGCAATGACGGTGACGATCACCTGCGCTGGGGTATCTGTCGGCGGCATCGTCAGCCCGTGAGTCGCAACGACAAGCGCAAAGGCGGCGCTTGCCATTGCTGCGTTGAGCAACGTCTGACGCCACGACATCACGATGGCGCCAAACGAAAAGATGAAAAAGAAGGTGAGGCCCAGGTAAAAGGTCAGCTCCGGCTCGAGATAAATCACCAGCGAGGCAAGCGCGATATTGAACGGCACCTGCGTTTCCGCATTGCTCAATGACCTCAGCTGCGGGTGGGACATCGTTGCATAGGCCAGGGCGTAGTAGGCAACGCCGGTGGCTGCGAACGCAGGTCCGGTCCAGACCGAGACGTCGGCGCCGACAAGCGAAAACAGCAGGATCACAAGGCCCGACGCGACAAAGTGTGCCCCGGCCTCCAGCACGCTGTAGCGACGACTGCTCAGTCGCTTTATGGGCCGGAGATCCTCATCCTGCTGCTGGCGAGGCGAGTCGACTTCCGAAGTTTGGTTTGAAATTGACTCCATCTGAGCCAAATCGGCAGCGCGAACAGAAACTTGAGTGGCGAACCGCCCCGGCGACGTTCATCGACAGCTTCGACAAGTGGCAAATCGGGTAGACGATGGGCGGCTGGCGTTGGATACTGGGCTCATGCAAACGACGTTGGTCGCCAAGCCCCTGGGAGGCAGTACCGTCGGCGCTCGCGCCCTGCTGGTCTGCGGAGCGGGCCTGACGCTGCTGGCGGTGGCGTTCGCTTTCCCGGACCGCCAGCCTATGGCCGACGCAGACCTGTTGACGCTAATGAGCTTCATGGCGGCGATCAAGGCCGCAACCGCTTTGGGAGCGCTCGGTTTGAGCTGGTGGCGGCTTGGGCGCCCATCTACCCGTCACCTGTCGATAGCACTGCTGATCGGACCGTGGGTCATGTTCGGCGCATCGTTCGCAATCTGGCAGCTCCAGCACCTGCTGTCGGCCATGATCGTCTTCTACGGCGGTCTCGCGCTGGTGCTCTGGGCGGCTTTTGTCGACAGAGACTAGACCTGATTCTGCCCTTCAACCGATTCAGCTGATGTCAGATACGCCAAGTCAGAACCCTTCTCCGATTGATCCCGCCATCGTCGAGCGGCTCAAAGACTATCAGGCCCGCACGCAGAAGGCGCAGGAAAGGGCGGATAAGGTTGCCGTTCGATTGGCGCCAGAGCTACAGGCGCTGCTCCCGGTCCGGGGGGCGGACGAAACCATCGAACGAACCAAGCAGGTCCTGGATGCGGTCGAGACGGTCAACGAGGCGGCCACTGCGCCGATCAATAGTGAAATCGAGTGCCGAAAAGGCTGCGGCTTCTGCTGTCATCAGCTGCTGCTGGTTAAGGTTGGCGAAGCGCTGACGATGCGCCGGGCCATGAAGAAGCTGCGCCGCGCAGCCCGACGCGAAATTGAAACTCAGGCCAAGGCGCAGCTTAAGATGCTGCGACGCGCCGGCTATCAGGGCAGCCAGGACTGGAAAAACCAGCCAAAGATGGTTCAGCTTGGTGACGCCGCAAGAACGGCTGGTCTTCCGTGCCCATTTCTCGGACGCGCCTCCCAGGCCTGCGTTATCTACGAAGACCGCGCCGTGCCCTGCCGTTCAGCGTTCGCTTTTGAGCGAAATCTCTGCAAGCAGCACTACGGATTCCAAGGCAAGCCGCCCCAAACGCAGTACATCGAGTTTGGCGTCATTCACCGTACCGAGAAATTTATCCCGGGTGACGGCTCGCTGATTCCGGCCTGCGAAGTGGTGTTGAACGATCGCTTTGACGCCTGATTGCCAGCGCTAGTCGTCTGTTCTGCGCCTGAGAGTGATACGCCACTACGCCCGCTGTGCATCCGTAGGAAACAGCGATAGCGATGCGGTTTTCGTTTTATCGGCTAGACTTAGCTGCGGCTTCTCGGGGGTACCTATCGCGGACCATGCGCTGTCTGCAACAACTCTGCTGGTTGGCATTGGCCGCGCTCTTCGCGACGCGTGTCGATGCTCAACTCATCGATGATCCATTTGAGCCCGATGATCCCTTTCCGCTGGCCGGTGCCATCATCAACGGCGCATCGCCCGACTTTGTCTTTCCGCCGGACTTTGATATCAATCTTGAGCTGCCGGAGATTGAACGCTGGCTGATCCAGGGGCGCGATCTGGCCACGCCATTCGATATCGACTGGTTCGTTTTCTATATCGATCAGTATCTGTTTCGACCGCTGGCCGGGCAGATTCGGATCATCCCCACTTCCGCATTCTCGGAAAACAACCTCAGGGTGGAGGTGGCCACGCTGAGCCGTGACTCCCTACTGAACTTCACGATTGTTCCGACAATCCTGCAGTCCTGTTTTGATTCGCCTGTGGGTGAATCGGTGATCAACCTTGGCGAAGCGGACTTTTTGGCGTTCTATAGCGTTCGTGGCTGTCCGGGATTTCTCCGGGCAGCAGAGCAGGCTGGCGCCGATAAGCAGCCATATGATGTTGAGTTTGAGGTGAACGACCGCGAGCGGGCGCCGGCGCTGGTCGCCAAGCTGTCGGGCACCGTTCGCGACATTCGTAACGGACGAGCGATTCCCGGTGCCGCGGTTTTTACCCAGGTCAACGACATCACCTTTGGCGATCCGGAAACTGGCTTGTGGCAGTTCGCGACCGTTAACGCGCCGAGCATCATCCTGGATTTTCTTGCACCCGGGCTTGAGTCTACCGGGCCGGTCGATATTGGCCCCGTAGGACCAGCCGACACGATCAGCAATATATCGATTGGCGCCGCGCCAGCGGGCCTGGTGTTTTTTGCCGGTTTTGAGTAGCTGCAAGCGGCCGACCGCAGGCGGCCGCGGCTCAGTTAGCGCCGGTTAAACCGGACAGGCCCGGCCCAGCTCAACGCATGATCGGCCCCGTCTCCTCGAAGCCGTTGCTGAAGATCTCGTCAGGCAGGGGCGCCAGCTCCAGCCCTACGACAATCGGGTCGTGATCCGAGGAGCGGAAGGCGGAGTCGGAGAAAAAGCTTGCCGGCTTCGTCAGTCCGCTGACCGCCTCTTCGTTGTAGTCCAGCAGTCGGCTCTCGTCGGCGTTGATCGACCACTCGGTCACACCGGTGACCTGCAGACTCAGGGTGCCGCTGGCCAGCGCGTGGTCCAGATAACCAGCCTGCCGGTTGAAGCGGAACGAGTAGGCGTTGCTGCCCAGGTCTCTGGCGATGAGGTCGATGAAGCCGCCGTCGCGTAGCGCTGTGATTGGGTCCTCCTGAGCGTAGGCGTTCAGGTCACCGAGGATCAGAAAATCGGGATCCCCGCTGGCGGTGGGGTCGCCGGCCAGCCAGGTGGCCAGCGCCGACGCGGCGTCCGTGCGCGCCGCGTTGAAACAGCCCTGACCATCGCCCTGGCCGAGGTTGTCTCCCGTCGCGTTGGAGCAGTTCTTCGATTTGAAGTGGTTGACCACCACCGTGAACGACTCGCCGTTGGCGGTGAACGTCTGCGCCAGCGCCGGGCGGTTGAGGAACGAGTCGAACAGCGGATCCACGGAGGCGTCCAGCACAGCGAAGCTGCCAGCCGGCGTCACCGCGGCCGGCTGATAGATCAGGCCGACCTTGATCACGTCTCCGCCGATCAGGCCCGCGTCGATGAACGCATAACGGCCCGGCTCACCCGCCTCGGTGTTCAGTGCGTCCACCAGATCAGCCAGCGACTGGCTGGCGTTGTTCTCCAGCTCCACCAGACCCACAACCTGAGCATCGATCGCCAGCAGGGCCGAGACGATTTTGGCTTCCTGCCGGTCAAACTCCGAGGTCGAGTCGGCACCGCGGCAGCCCACCAGCCCCGGTCCGCAGACTGCGCCGCCGGTATCGATCGTCGTAAAGTAGTTGAGCACGTTGAACGCCGCCGCCTTGAGGCTGCCGCCCACATCTTCGGGCTGCGCGGTTCGCGCGTTGGTGCCGTCGGTGACAAAAAACTCGCTGTCGACGGGCCGCAGCCGGTAAGCGCCAAACGCAAAGCCCATGATGCCGCGGACGTCGGTCAGGGTGTCGCCGGCTCGCTGCGGGTTGTCTGCCGTAAATCCGTAAGCCAGCGGCTCCACGTTGGACCCGTCGCGGCCATCGTCCAACAGCAGCTGATTGAGCCCGTTCAGCGCGAGCTGGTTGTTAGCATCAACGCCCGGTGCCGCGATCTGAGTGGGTACGATGAGGCGTCCGTCCGATACCGTCAGTTCGCCGAAGCGAACCGCATTGAAAATGTCGCTGACCGTCAGCACCTGGCTGAACTGCACCAGCATGCCTTCGACCGCCTCGTATTCATCAGCACTTTGTCGGGGCAGGAGTACCTGAGCTGGGGTAACCGAGTTACCGCTATCGCAGATCGTGATGGTCGGCGTCGAGAGCTGGGTCTGGTCGAAACTGTCCGAAACGGTGCCTGTAACGCGGACCCGATCGCCGGGAGATACGTCGGTAGCCGTAGCGCCTCCTTCAAAGATGAAGATCCCTTCAGACGTGGTTGCGTCACCGTCCGCATCACCGTCCTCCTCCTGCACATAAAAACCGTCGAGGAGGCTGGTATCGGTGGCGGGAGTGCCGGTGTCGTCCTGGAAGTCGCCCACCACAATCCCTTCGATCACGACGGTTTCGTTCAGCAGACTGGGTGTTGCCGTGTTCCCCTGAATTGCGCTGATCAGGGTCGCGCCGTCGCCGCAGACGCCTTCGGTAGTCGTGAAGCTGAAGGAAAAATCGTCGCCGCCGGTACCGTCTGCGTTGCCGTCCAGTGGATCATCACCGCCGTCGACATCGCTGACCCCGCTGGCCAGAACGTTGACCGTGCACTGCGTCAGTGCAGGGAGGCTGCTGGCAGGTGTGAGCTGGATATCGAGGACGTCGTTGGCCGGCAGGCCGGTGAGAGCGATGGGCGTTCCACAGTCGAGCGTAACGGCGTTCTCGGTCAATGAGACGTTCTCATTGAAATCAAGCGTGATCGTCGTGTTGGTGGCCACCCCGGTTGCGTCTGCCAATGGGTCGGTGGTGGCAACCTGGGGCGGTGGATCCGTCAGGGTATCGAAGCTGAAGACAAAATCGTCGGTCGGAGACCCGTCTGCTGTGCCGTTAGCGTCACCGTCCAGCGTGTCGGCCGTGCCGTCCTGGTCGGTGATCTCGTCGGCCACCAGGGTGACGTCACAGCTGCTGCCGGCGGGCAGGTCAGCATCCGGCGTCAGGACTATGGTGTCGGCGACTGCCGGCAGTCCGGAAAAGGGCAGCGCTCCGCCGCCGCAGTCGAGGGTCGCTGCTGTCGCCGTCGCCGCAACGGTCTCATCGAAAGTCAGCGTGATCGTTGAGGTCACCTGGACGCCGGGCGCCAGGTCTTCGGGCAGGGTCGAGGTCACCTGCGGTGGATTATCAACCACCACATCACCGTTAATGATGATGTTGTCGAAAGCCACGTCTTCGTCGCCGTCGTCAAGGTTCACCGTGCGTAAGCGGATGGTCAAACTATCGGAGGCGTCATCGGGTATCGACGCGCTGAAGGTCTGAAATGTCGGGGTCAGCGCTGCGCCATCACCGTTGCCGTCACAGTCGGTGTCCAGCTGCGGTTCGGTGTTGAACGTTCCGGTGCCCGCAAAGCAGATGCCAGGCGTAAACGTGGTTCCGTCGTAAGCGTACTCCACGATGAAGGCAGAGTTGTCGTCCCAGTCCTCGTTGCCGTCGGATGACTGGTCTTCGGCGATCAGGACGTCGACTGTCAGGTTGGTGAATCCCGTAACGTCGACGGCGTTTAGCGTCAGGTTCTCGGTCTGTCCACAGGGAGCATCTCCATTGGTGTCCTGTGCCGCCCAGTAAAAGCTGCCTTCCTGGCCGCTCACCTCGTAGAAAGAGCCGATGTTGCTGCCATCGGTGCGCGTAAAAAAGTCGGCCAGCCCATCGTTGCAGAGGTTGCTGGCGGAATACCGGGTTCCTTCCCCGTCAGTTTCGAAACTCTCCTGTGACACGACCACCGCCTGTGCGGAAACGGTGAACAGGAGCAGAAAACAGCAGGCAAACTTCGGCATTGGTAAGCGTTCCTTAGATTGAGGCAGCAACCCTAGCGGGGACGTGTGTCAGTTTTTTTGCGCTAACGCCATTTTCCGAGACGCCCCGTACCGGACGCTCAGCGCGAAATGCCGTAGTCTAGGGCTTTTAGGCTTGGACAAAAACCATGGCATCAGGGACGGACGTGAAGCTGCAGCGTTTCTCAGACCAGGAGCTCGCCGAGAAGAAAAAAGCGCTGACCGGCCTCCTGGTGGTGCTGATGGTTGTCGAGGGGCTGTACCTTGCGTACTACGCGTATCTGTTCGTCAGCGGCGGCTTTGACCCGGACCGGCACGTGCTGGGGCTGGTCCCGCTGGTTGGTCTCAACGTGGTTCTGGCCCTGAACGTGATGAACATCAGCAAGCTCACTCAGGAACAGCGTCGCCGCGAGACGGGCAGCGTCTAAGGCGGTCAGAGAAACAGCGAGCAGCGCAAGAAACGGAGTGATCAGGTTCGGCCGTAAACCTAAGCTGCCTGCAACATCAGCTTACCGGACCTGTCGCCATGTCATTTGTGATTTCTGGAATACCTGCTTCTCGCTTTGAGCATCTAGTGGGCCTCAGCGATGCCCAGCTCGAAGCGAAGGGCGTTTTGCGCCAAACCGCGAACTGCAAGCCAGGGTTTCCCTGCCGCGTCACGCTGGAAGATGCGGAGGTCGGCGAGCCGGTGCTGCTGTTCAACTATGTCAGTCATCACGTGAACAGCCCCTATCGATCGAGCTTTGCCATCTACGTGCGGGAAAACGCGTCCACAGAGGCCAGGTTCGTCGACGAGTTGCCGCCGGTGATGCGGGGAAGGCCGATCGCGCTGAGGCTCTTCGACGCCGAAGGCAGCCTGCGCGGCGCTGATCTGTGCGTGGAGCAGGGGCTGGAGCGGAAAATTACCGCTGCGCTGGAACGCCCGGAGGTGGCGTACCTCCACGCCCATAACGCGGCCCACGGCTGTTTCTCGGCGGAAATTCGCCGGGCCGCCAGCTAACAAAAAAGGCCCGCCGAGTTGGCGGGCCAAAGGGAGTGATGCGGCGGGTTGGGATCAGTTTCCGCTGATCTGCCCGCGGAGTTCGCCCGCGGGGTTCCGGCGGGTGTGGATGTTGATGTAGACATCGCCGGCGTCCATGGCGTCCAGCAGCGCCGTCAGCGGCTGTCCGGCCAGCGGTCCAACGAGGTCAGCGGCGTTGACTTCGCCAACCAGTTCCCGAATTGGGACGAGGCGAGAGGTGTCGATGCCTGGCAGCAGGTTGACGATTACCGGACCGTTTTCACCGGCCGGTGCAAGGTGCAGGTGCGCCATGGTGACCTGGCTGAGCGGTCCGTTTGAACCACTACGCAGCTGGATATCGTAGGTCAGGCTCATGCCGTCATCCGACACCTCCAGCAGCGCATCGCCGGACGAATTGGTGGCCACTGGCGGCACTTCCTGATCGCCGGACAGCACGGCGTCAAAGAGCTGATTGGTATCCACCAGCTCAAAGCTGAACTTGGTGACCGGATAGCCGAACTGGGTGAAATCCGCCATGGCGTAACGTGGATCGTCGAGAATGCCGCCGCTGCCGGCCGGCAGGAAGCCACCGCCGTCCACGTCGCTGCCGATTGTGCCGATCAGCCCGTTTTCGACCACGCCCGTGTCGGGGGCTGCCTGCCCGAAAAAGGCGGTGTTTGCGGGGATTTCGTCGTTGACCTCGGTGCCGGCATCCAGCACCTCGCTGCCGATGACAAAAAAGTTCTCGGCGACAAACTCGCCGTCAACATTGAAGACCTGGTGCGCTCGGGGGTTGCCGTTGGAGATACAGAAGTCGTTGCTGGGCAGGATCATCGAAGCGTAGGAAAACCAGCGATTGGCCAGCAGTTCTGAGTCCAGATCGAACTCCATAGCAGTGATGTCGCCCGGGGCGATCGGGCCGTTGGGGCCGGGAATGGTGGCGTCAACGCCCTCGGGGACCAACAGCGCAAAATCGTCAGCAATGGGGCCGTTGTTGCCGTCTTCGCAAAGCCGCTCCATCGCTACGGAGCCCTCGATAGGAAGGCTGGAAGCCGGCGTGCCGCCGTTGTAGGTGTCGAAGGTGGCGTCGTGAAAGCCAACCCAGAAAGGAGTCAGAAAGGTCGCGTTCTGGGGGGCGAGGTTTTCGATCGTCACCCGCAGCCGTACGGGTTCAGCGTTGACGGCTGAAGCCGCCAGCACGCCGGTCACGGCGGCGGCGAGGGATGTTTTGAATCGGTTCATGGTCAGATCCTCTTTTTTCTGTTCAGCAAGTAGGCGAAAGGAAGTAATTTTTGGCCAAGCTTCGCTGCCGCGTTCCCTGGCCTACACGTACATCCCGCCAAACAGGCAAAAAGTTTTTTTTTCTTCGATGGATTTTGTGAATGAGCACGATTGAAGCTTTCGATGAAAGAAAATCCGCGCTTTACCTGTCTTTTAATTGTTGGGGTCCCCGCAACGGGTCAGGAGCGGAAAAACGATGAGTGCAAAAGCAGCCAGGATCCGGGAATGGTCGTTGATGGTTCGGGTCGGGCAGGGCTGCAACGAGAGTTTTGAGCAGCTGTACAACGACTACCATCCGCGGCTGGTGCGGTTTCTGAGTCGTCGACTGAGCGACAGCCACACGATCGAAAGCGTGGCCTCAGACACCCTCATGACGGCCAGGGACAAGGCCGATCAGTTTTTTGCCAACAGTCAGCTGTCGACCTGGCTCTTCGGTATCGCGGCGCGCAAAGCGATGCGGGCCGGTGAACGGGAAAACCGACGCCAGCATGCCATCCCGCAGGTCACGTTGAATAACAGCGTTAACGGGACCAATCAGGTGAGCCGTGTCCGTGAACTAGGCGATCTGCTGAAGGCCGGCCTTGGGCGCCTGCCCGAGCCCCAGAAGCGCGTGGTTTCTCTTCACCTCATCGAGGGTTACTCGCTGGCCGAGACGGCTGAGAAGCTGGACCTGCCCCTGAGCACGGTCAAGAACTGGATGTTTCAGGCCAGGAAACGCCTTAAGCTCCAGCTCCAACAAATCGCCTGATCGCGGTCCTGTTCCGGCAGCAGCTGGAAGCACCTGGCCAAAGCCTCTAAAGATCGTCGCTCGAGCTGCCGACGTGACAGTTTTGCGGGCGCGGCCCGAGAGGCGCGGCAAGCCGAGCGTATGGCCGAGCCTCAGAGCGACAGTCGAGTGAGGAGGTCTGGATGGCTTTGTGGATAGCGTTGGCGTTAGCGCTGCTTGCGGTGCTGCTTGGGTATCAGGAAAGCCAGGACGCTGCCGTTGCCATCGCCCTCATGGTCGCGCTGGCGCTTAGCATGATTTTCCGGCCTGGCTGGTGGACGTTCTGGATGGCGCTCGGGTTCTGGGAACAGCGAGCCAGAGACAGTCACCGTCCGGACACCAGCCGACCTGCAATTGCGTTTCTCGGCTGGCTCTTACTGTTGGGGGCAGTTTTTCTCGCGGTTCGCCTTTCGTAAGCCGCGCGGCCGAGCAGCCACGCTTAGGGCGGAGTTAACCGTCGACGCGGATTGCAAGCTTGGCCGCCTTCCTGGCCAAAGCATGGTCAGCGCCGAGCTTTTCCTCAATCGTGGCCCTAAGTGGTGCCAGCTCAGCAAGAACGTCGGCATTGCGCCCCTGGTCGGCCAGCAGCTCACAAAAGTAGACCTGCGTTTCGAGGGCCATCAGTGAAGCCCTGCCGCCGGCGCGATCAGATTCGATTGCCTGACGAAACTGCGTTTCTGACGCCTCGAACTCACCTCGGGCATGTAACGCTCTGGCCAGGACTGCGCGGGCGCCGGCGGTAACGGCGTTTTCTTCGCCCAAACTTTCTGCCGCGGCTTCCGCGACGGATTGTGCAAGCGGTTCCGCATCGAGAGGGCGTCCACGCATCAGGATGACCTCAGACAGATTGACACCGTTCATTAGTGTTAATCGATGCTGTTCCCCCATCCTTCGGGCGGCCATCTCCTGAGTCTCCGCCATCGTGGCTTCGGCTTTCTCCATTTGCCCCGATTCCTTAAAGCGCACTCCCAGATTCATCCGCGATACTATTGCCCAAGGATGGTCTGCTGAATAGAGTGTGGTAATTCTCACGAGCGCTTCCTGATTGAGTGAAATCGCACGCTCAGAGTCTCCGAGCTTAGATAGAACAATCGCCTGCGTTGTCGCCGTTGAGATCCAAGTGTCGCTATCTTTTCCGTAACGCGCTTCCGCGGCGGTCAGCAGTTGCTGAAGAATGTTCGCAGCCTTCGAAAACTCTGAGAGTTCTATGAGGACCGAGGCCAGTGATTCGGCAGCCATTTCGGTGGTCCTGTGCTCAGGCCCCTCCAGGGCGAGTATGCTGTCGTAGGCCTGCTGTAGAAGGCTGCGTGCTTCCGTCACTTGACCCTGGCGCCGAAGATTGCCTCCCAGCAAGACCTGCGTCCCCCAGTCGCTCGAGTCGTCGGAGGGAGGGCGCACCTCCAGCGCACGTCGCAGCCAACGCTCCTCCTCCTCAAGATCTCCTCGTGTGCCGGCAACACAGGCCAGCACTTTCCAGCTGGCTCGATTGGCTGAGTGAGTCAAAGGTAGTGATTTAACCGCTGCCAGCGCCTGCTCCGCGTACGCCTCTGCCCGGTTCGGGTCACCTTCGCACAGCTGGGTGCCCAGCTGTGAGGCGGTCATACCGATTTCGGCCTCAACCGGGATTTCCATGTTTTTGAGTCTCGCTAGGCTGGAGTCCAGCATCTCCAGCCCCTCATCATTCCGGCCGATTCTCACGTATGCACCACCGACGGTGTACTCCACCGTAGCGCGCACGTATTCATCAGTTTCGTTCGTGAGCTGTTGGCGGGCTTCCTCCAGCACGTCAATGACGCGAGCATCCACGCCTCGACCGCCCTGGAACGACGCGCCGATCACCTGCTGCAGAAATGACATCGCCTCAAAGCTTTGGCTTGCCGCGAGCTCCGAGGTCTCACGCGCCTTGCTGGACACGAGCCAGCCGAAGGCTGTCGCTACCACGACCGCGGCGAGTCCTGTGAAGGCCAATGCCAGCGAGCGACGACGCCGACGCTGTTCCGGGGCTTTGAGGATTTCCCGCAGCTGATCGGAAATCTCGCTGGCTTCGGGTCGGGAGTCTGGCGATACCGCCAGCATGGCTTCGAGCAGCGCGCGATAGTCGCGGGGTAGGCCATCCAGCTCGGGCGTTTGCCCGTGGAGGCGCCGAAGGTCTTCAATCGTTTTTGCTTGAAACGGATAGCGGCCGGCCAGGCATCGATACAGCAGGATGCCGAGCGAGTAGACGTCCGATTCGGGAATGGCCGGGTCGCCGGCCAGCGTCTCCGGCGCGGCGCTCAGCGGTGACGCGGCGCTCAGCGCCTCACCCTGACGATGGTCCACGGCCGCTCCAAAATCGAGCAGAATCACCCGGCCGCCGGGCTCGACGATCACGTTGCTGCCCTTGACGTCGCCATGCACGAGCCCTGCCTCGTGAACAGCCGACAGCGCTGACGCGAGAGCACTGGCGATTTCATGGCTGGCGTCCTCGGCCAGCGCGCCATCTTCGAGCAGCTGATCGAGCGAAATGCCTTCCACTAGGTCCATCCAGATGCCGCCGTAGTCGCCTTCCGTTTCGGCGCCGTGAATCGCGATCACGTTGGGATGCCGAACCCGGGCAAGCCGGCGCGCTTCGTCGAGCCAGGCGCGGATTTCGCTCGATCCCGAGGGCAGGAGTTTCAGCGCCACGTACCGGCGGAGCTGACGATCATAGGCGCGGTAGACGCTGCCGAAGCTGCCGCTGCCGATCTGCTCGAAGACGCTTAGGTGGCGCCAGGTGAAGTCGCCGGCGGGCCTGTCCGCGCCCGGGCTATTGAAGTCGTCGAACAGCGATACGACCCGGCGCAAACGATCGAGCGAAGGCGAACTGTCGCCGAGCTCCTGTTCGATCTCAGACCAATTGAGTTTGTCGTCGTCGCTCACGATTCCTCTCGGTCTGGCAATTCTTTCGCCAGCGTTGCCAGGGCCCGCTGGACCATCATCCGTGCCGCGTTCGCGGACGGGCATTCCAGCTCTCGCGCAATGGATTCGAAATCCAGGCCGAGTTCAACCCGCAAGATCACCGCGGTCCGCTTCGGCTCCGGGAGCTGATTGACCGCTGCCTCAAAGGCCTCCAGGTCCTCGAGGTTGGCGATGCTGTCGGTCCCTTCGGCGGTCCGAAGCTTCACGCTTTGCGCCAGCACGATGCGCTGTCGCGCCCGGCTGGTCCGCCTCACTTCGTCTTTGACGCACGACAGCAGCACCGTTCGCAGATAGGCGAGAAAGGCGCCCGGACCCCTCGCATCAAAGTCCTTCAAGTTATTTAAGGCCCTAACAAGGGTGATCTGCACAAGGTCGTCGGTTTCGGACAGGTCGCGGCCGTATTTGGGCAGGCGACCGCGGGCCCAGCGGGACAGCACCGGAAGGCAGCGCTCGGCCAGGCGGTCGCGCGCCCCGTCATCACCGGCGTTGCTGCGATTGATTAACTCACGCGTTGAGCTGAGTTCCGGCTGGGTCATCGGCTGACTCTACGGTGGTGGCTCCTGATTCTAGCTCGAAAACCGGCGGCCTGAATTCACGACCGGGGTGCCCCGTATCCGTGCGCTGCTCCTTGCCGTCGGCCTTTTGGGATAGAGCAGCAGCAGAATCGGGACTGTCGATGAGATTTGTTTCAATGGTTTTGGGGGTATTCGTTCTGGCGGGCCAGTTAGAGGCGCTGACCGTGTCGCCGCCATCGCCAACGCCCGGCGCAGAGGTTTTGGTCGACGTGGGTGGGCTGACTGCCGGGTCTGATTATGAGCTTGAGCTCAGCGATGGGTCGGGCGCCAGCTGGCCGCTGGCCGGCGGCACTGCCGACCGGATCGGCGCGCTTTCCTTGACCGCGACGCTGCCTAGGATTAGCCCCGGCCCCTATCAGTTCGAGCTCTATGCGAACAGAACGCTTGTCGTTTCCCAGCGGGTGACAGTATCCAACCCGGCTCAGCTGACTTTTGATCCGCCGGCTGCGGCTCCGGGTGAGCGCGTCATCTTCTCAGCCACCAATCTGCCCTACGGCCAGTACACGCTGTCGCTCGAAGGGCTGCGTCTCTTTGGACCGCAGGCAGCCGAGGGCAGTCTCGAAGGCAGCTTTGTTGTGCCCTACCAACGAACGGCCACCCCGGCTGAGGTCGTCATCGATTTCCGGGGGCGCAGCGGACGCGTGGTGTTGGTCAGCGCGAGCGCGCCGTTTTCGATTCTGGACGGAGAGGGGCCCTACACCGTTCCCAGGGCTATCTCGGCGGATCTGCCCAGCGAACCGCTGAGCCGGCAGCAAACGAGCCGTGTTTCTGGTCAGCTGGAGCTGCCGCCGCGGGTGCTCCAGAATCCCGACACGCGCATTTCCGTGGTCACTTCGGTCTGCCCGGAAGACGGCACGCTGCCCGACCACATCACCGAATGCATCATGCTGCCCGTCAACCGGGGGTCGGTCACACTGGAGCCGGACGGCGCCTTTTCCGCCAGCGTCAGCGGCGTCAGCATTCTGGCTGGCGATGCAACCTTTCCCAGTATCAACGAGGGCACCGTTGATGGCGGCTTGGTTTTTATCTCGCCGGACGAACGCAGCGGCAGCGTTGAGCTGGGTCTGCTGAACCCCGGGATTCCGTTGCCGAGCAAAACCCTTACGGTGTCGCTCAAGAAGGGTTTCAGCGATGGCGAGCCGTTGGAAGGTGCGCTGGTCAACCTGCAGGGAGGCATTCTGGTTGACCCGGACTGCCCGGATGGCGACTGCGATCCGGCTCGGGAGAGCGGTGGATCAGGCCCCTGGCAGACCAACAACCAGTTTTCGGACTGGATCAGCAACGTCGGTAACCTAGTCGCCAACCCCGGGTTTTCCTGTCCGCTGTCGCTGGCGCGCGGCTTTACCGATGCCAATGGTGAGTTCACGTTCACGCTTGATCCAGAGCACATGATTTTTGTTGCCAAGGCCCTCAACGCCACCCGCAGCGTCTTCGGCCAGCTTGGGGACAACGTCAACGTTCCGATGCTGCCCTGGACCCGCTACTTTCCTTTCCAGCTCAAGATCAATGCCCTGAGTCTTCTCAACGAGGAGCAGAGCTACGGTTTCATCAACGCTAACGGTCAGGCTACGGGCGCCGTCTACCCCTTCTTCTACGACGTCCAAACCAACCGGTTTCACGAAGGTAATCTCGAGCTGGCGCTGCCCGCGCCGGGTGAAGACCCCGACCCTCTCAAATATCCGCTGCTGTTCGGCAATTCGCCGAGCAACACCCTGTCGTTCGCCTTCCCGCCGGTGAATGCCGACGAGCTGGAGCTTACCGAAGACCCTTTCATGCCGGGGTTGAGCGCCGGCCTGGCCCTGAGGCGTGAGCCCGGTTCCGACCCCCTGCTTCGATTCAGTCACATCTACGGTTATCCGGATCGCACTCGCTTCCCTGATTCTGTGTTCCAGATCACCCGGCAGCTTGAGGTGCGGTTCAAGCACGACTCGCTGACCTTCGGCGCCCTGCAGAATGTGGCGCTTTTTATCGAGGGCTCTCGTTTGTCTCTGGAGGTCACCGCGGATGGCGAGACCTGTAACGTTGAGGGAGACGAGTACGCCACGGTCATTCCTAACGCCCACCGGCTGACGCCTGGCGTCTACGACCTGCGGCTCGAAGCGTCGTTGCAGGCGAGTGATACGCCGGTTTCTCGCGAGTTTCAGCTGGTGGTTCAGCCTGGGCCCGACTGGCTGGCGTCGGACACGCTGGACAACCCGCGTATTTCCTGGGCCCCCGACCGGCTCGAGCTGATCGCCAACGAAAAACCTCAGATGCTGGATGTTTCCGCCACCGTTTCTGACTTCGACATCGGCACACTCCAGAACGATTCGCATAACGACGCTATCCTGACCCAATCCGTCGACCTCAACGGATTCTCGAGCATCCGGCGCTTTGGCATGAGCGACAACCAGGCGATGAATCGGGTGCCGCAGAATCCGCCGAAGGGCCTGAATCCACCACCGCTCAGCGGTGGCGGCGGTACGATGGAGTTTGGCAGCGAGGTTCCACAGACGCTGATCGACACCGGCAAGATTCCGCTGTTTCGCTACGTGTGGGGCGTGCCGCCGATCGCTGACGCAACGCTGGGCGTCGACTTCTGGTTCAAGCTCATGTTGACCTACTTCGGGCACGTCACCGTCGGGGATGGCGTGACCAGCAAGGTCGAAATCAATCCGGTTGTTCAGGCCGGCCTCGATCTGTTTATCGACGTCTCGATTCTGTTCGACATCGTCAGCCTGGATATGACCGCCAGCCCGCAGATTGGTATCGAGATGCCGTTTTGCGTGATCGACGGCGCGCCGCAAACCAGCGAGGAGCTATTCAAATTCCTCTTGCGTCTCAGCTACGAGGTGTCCGTGGGTGTATGTCCGCTATGTATCGGCGCGGGCGGGACGTTTACGCCGGTTGATCTGTGCGAAGGAAATGGATGCCCGTCGAGCAGTCCCGGCAGCATCTGCCCCGACTCGAAGCTGAGCGCGCTGCGGCTCAACGCGAACAAAGGCGATGAAATCAACAGGCCCCAGCTCAGCGCGCGGTACAGCGCCATCGCCAGCAACGGTCGGGGCGGCTCGCTGGCCGCCTGGGTGGGTGATGACGGGCACATCTACTCCCAGGAAGTCTCCGCCGGCGGCAGCCTGATCGATGAGCTGGCGATCGCGAGCCCCCGAGGTATAACCGGGCTGGACACCGTCTGGTTCAGCCGAGATCGGGGCCTGATGGTTTGGGCGCAAAGCGCGCTCGATGAAACAACGTTCGAGCAGTTTCGGCAGGACTTTCGCGCCCGCGGTTTTGACGGCAACTGGCAGCCGGTCAGCAGCCAGCAGCACCTGCGCTACGCGCTCTACGAAAACGGCGGCTGGTCGGCGCCGATGGACCTGACGCTGCCCAACGGCGGCGAGGGTGGGGTGAAGCTGGCGGTGTGTGCTGATGATCCGGCTCGGGGCTCCGGCTGCCCCGCTGGCGGTGAGGCGCTCGCTGTCTGGACCCGGGACTTAGACGGTGACCTTGCGGGCAATCAGCGCGTTTTCTTTTCAAGGTTTAACGGCGGCACCTGGTCGGCACCGGAAAGAGTCGACCCGGGCAGCAGCTCCAAAGAACTGCAGCCCAGCGCAACCTACGTTAATGGCAACCCGGTGGTGGTCTGGGTGCGCAATCCCAGCCGCAGCCTGGCCGATCTAGCCCAGCGGGAGTTGGCCTACCGCTTTCTAAACAGCCCCGACGCCGGCATTGTCCCCACCGAGCTGGCAAAAGGGGTCGCGTCGCCGATCGTACGGAGCGATTTGCTGGACCGGCTTATCGTCGCCTACTCGGCAGCGACTGACACGGCCGCGTTTCTGGGCAATCGGCGCAGCCTGCGCCTGGCCATTGCGGACTGCACCCTGCAGCCCTGCAGCTGGGCTGAGCAGGAAATTCTGGACGATGACCAGCGCCGAATCTACGTCGAACGGCCTCAGCTTGAAGTCACCCCGGAAGGTTTTGCGGTCATGGTCTTCCGGCATCTGGGCTACGGCAGCCTGAACGGCCAGCCGCTGGCGCGCGCCGACGACAGCCCCGGTGCCATCAGCGGTCTGGGTGACCTCGCGATGGTCACCTTCGATTTGGCGACCAACGCTAACTACCTGGAGCCGCTGACGGTCGACGGCGCGCTGAACCTCAATCCGGAGATGGCCTACGATCCGCTGCTCGGGGAGCTGCTGGTCACCAGCGCGCCGGCCGAGGCGGTGGTTGCGGGCAAAAACCTGCCGGGCGCCAAGCGCGTGATTTCGGGTGGAACCGGCCGGCTGGGCACCGGCGCAGGACCGCGCCTGAATCGTCTCGGCAACGTCCCGGATCTGGCGGTGGTGAGCATCAGCGCGGACGCCGAGTGGCCGGATCCGTTCCTGCCCATCACCGTGCGCTTTCAGAATCGCGGTGCGCCGTTTGCCGGCGAGGTGCCGATTCAGCTCAACTGGGACGGTCCGCCCGATACGGGCCGCTTCGTGTGGTTTGAGACCATCCCTGATCCGGGCATCGGCGGGACCACGCGCGAATACTTTGTCAGTTTTGCGGAGGGCGACTTCCCCGACGAGATCCATCGACTCTACGTCACGATCGATCCCGAAGGCGAGTTTGCCGACCGCAACGGCAGCAACAATCAGCTCACTCGCCTGTTTGGCCAGCTGCCGGTGCCCGAGATTACGTCGGTCAAGACCAGCCCGCGCTCCAGGACAACGCAGATCGACTTTTCCCCGGAGAGCGATTCGCGGGTAGTGGGCTATCGGGTTTACCGCTCGACCAACCGCGGGCCGTTTGTGCCGATCGGGACCACCTTTACCCACGGTTACCTTGACGTGACGGGGGATTCGGATGAGCAGGCCAGCTACCGCCTGACCAGCTTTTCGGCGCGAGGTCAGGAGTCGGCACTTGGGCTGCCGGCGGAACGCCAGCCGGTCAAAACAGAAGTGATCTTCAGGAGCGGTTTCGAGCCTCTCTAAGTCTTGCTGATCCGACGGTCAGCTCAATTTGAGCTGTCCGGTAATCGCTCCTGACGAATAGGTCCGAGGCGCCCGCGGAATGAGCATTGGCACCTGGTTCCGATAGCGCACGTAGTCGGCGCCGCGGGAGTGCACCAGATCCTGCTCCTCCAGCTGGATGGCTGCAACGACGTAGACCGTCACAACCAAGGCAAACACCGCGTGGGCAAGCGTCATGGTGGGGGTTGCCCAGGCGACGATAATCCAGCCAACGTAAAGCGGCTGCCGCACCAGTCGGTACAGTCCAGGCGTGCGAAACGCCGGGTAGCGGTACTGGCGACCCCGGAAGTGTGCCCACACCTGGGCCAGCCCGAACAGATCAAAGTGGTTGATCAAAAAGGTACTGACCAGCACGATCGCCCATCCGAGTATGTACAGCGTGACCAGTGCGATACGCCCGGCCTCCCCGGTGAGGTCCCAGCACAGTCCGCCAACCGGCTGCCACAACGCCATGAGCACGGCCAGCGCCACGGACGAGAACAGCACGTAGGTGCTGCGTTCCGCGGCCTGCGGAAAGATCGTCATCCGATGTTTCTTGAACCCGCGCCGAGCCATCCTGCTGTGTTGCAGGGAAAACAGCAGCAGCAGTCCCAGGTTGATCAGCAGCGCTTCGACCATCGGTCTGGTGGGCTCGGCATCGAGACTGGTAGGCGTGTAGAAGTTTCCAATGAACCCGATGGCGTAGACAAAGACGGCCAGAAAAACCAGGTAGCTAACGGCCCCGTAAGCCAGAATCAAAGTGCGTTTCATGATGGTGTTCCTCCATTGCTCGTTTAGCGTATGGAGGACAGTGTCCGCGTCCGGCGGTCGCAGGTCCTGACGCGTGAGTGACCATCCGTTGACCATTGCCTGACCTGCGAAAATGGTCGCTTAAACAAAAGGTTGTAAGTGCTTGGCGGGTGAGCCTGGAAGGTTTTGGCGGCCGGCTTTTACCTGACCCAGCAGCTGGTGCTTTGAGAGTTTGCAGCGTTGTGCGCCTTACAGCAGCTTGGCGGGCTCCGAGCTCAGCCAGTCCAGCCGGGTCTGCTCCATATGGTCGATGGCGGCGTGGGCGTCACGAGCGATGTAGTCAACGTCGATCAAGTTGCCGAGGTTAGGCTCGAGGGTGGTGATGTGTCCGCTGACCATGATGTGAGCGCGGGGTTTTGACACGCGGCAGTCCAGAATAAGCTTGGCCAGGCTGACGATCATGTCGGGGCGGCTGGCTGAAATACCCAGAAACTGATGGTCTGAGCGCGAAAACAGCGACACCAGCTCCTTATGAGTTTTGCTGGTCTCGACCTCGATGTCCCAGCCGCGGCGGCGGAACATATCGGCGGCTATCGAGACGCCCAGCGTGTGGTATTCACCGGGAACGGCAGTGAAGAACGCATGCCGGGAGTTGTTGGGAAGCGGCGGAACCATCGATCGCCTTAGCTTCCGCATGATGGCGTGAAGCCGGCCAGACGCGATGGTCATCTCGACGAAGGTCCGGGTGTCGTCTTCCCAGCACTCGCCGAGCCGCTCGGCAGCGCCGGCAAAATAACCGAGATAAAGCGTGTCCATCGAGACGCCGCTCAGGATTGCCTGATCGATGACCCGCTCGGCGCGCTGCTGATCAGGACAGGTCAACGCCTCACAGAACAGATCGAGCTGCAGGGGTGAGAGCTTGTCCGCATCACTCCCGTTGGGCGCCAGGGAGCTGGCAAGTGAGTCGGCGAGGTTGGCAATGATGTCGCCGGCAATCTCGGTGATCGCCTCTTCAGGCAGGCGGTGCAGCGTACCGGTCTGGCCGATCGAGCCGTTGCTTTCGGTAAGCCCGGCTTCACCGTTGCCGGTGTGAAGAGAGTCCGATGTCACGAGTCCTGCTTGTCCTTTTCACCATTACTGGTTGACCGGTGCACCCGCATGACGTGCACGCTGAGGCGCCAACCGTGGGTCAACGTCGGGGTGTAAAGAGCCCTGTTCGCGCCGCTGAACGACGCGAAAACGGGCCAGCTATTTCTACCCCATGTTTGTAAGATAATTTAGACAAACAAGTGTGTCAATATTGATTGACACAATCGCTCGAATAATTATGATGGGACGATGGAAGCCCGTCTCAAAGGATGCGCGTTGATGAGCGCACCCACGGGCGTTTGGGCTGCAGCGGCCTTTTTGGAGACCACGTTTAGTGCGGGAATCGAAGCCTAAGAAAAAAGCTGGACAGTCAATCCGGCTGACCATCGTGACCCTGGACCGACATCTGGCGGCCTCCATCGGGCGCGCCAACAGGGCGCTTGCTAAGCACTATCCGGGTCTGGAAATCCGCCTGCATGCGGCCACCGAATGGGCCAACCATCCCGACGCTCTCGCGGCGGCCATCGAAGATGTGGGCAACTCGGATCTGGTGGTGTGCTGCATGATGTTCGTGGATGAGCAGGTCCAGGCGATTATGCCCGCGTTGCTGCAGCGCCGTGAGCAGTGCAAGGCCATGGTGTGCTGCGTTTCCACCGAGGAACTGGTCAAGCTGACCCGGATGGGTCAACTCGACATGAAACGAGAGCGCAAGGGGCCGCTGGCGCTGCTGAAGAAACTCCGGCCCAAGAAAGAGTCGGGCGTGAAGAACGGTCACACCGGTGCCGGGCAGATGGCGATGTTGCGGCGCCTGCCCAAGATTCTGAAGTTTATTCCTGGCACGGCGCAGGACCTGCGCGTCTATTTCCTGGTGATGCAGTACTGGCTGTCGGGGTCGGACGAAAACGTTGCCAACATGATCCGACTGCTGGTCGCCAAATATGTGACCCGCACCGGCGCCGGAAATGTGCCGCCGCCGATTGAATATCCCGATGTCGGCTTGTATCACCCAACCCTGTCCGACAAGGTCACCGAATCGCTCGCTGATCTCCCGGAGCGGTCCGGTGCGCCAACCGTCGGCCTCCTCCTGCTTCGCTCGTATGTGCTGGTGGGCGACGCGCGCCACTATGACGGCGTGATCGCTGCGCTGGAAGCGCGTGGCCTGCGGGTGGTGCCCGCGTACGCGAGCGGCCTGGATCAGCGGCCGGCCATCGAACGGTTTTTCATGCAAGACGGCGAGTCAACGGTTGACGCAGTGCTCTCCCTGACGGGGTTCTCGCTGGTCGGCGGCCCGGCATACAACAACGCTGCAGCAGCTGAAGAAATCCTCAAACGCCTGGACGTTCCCTATCTGGCGGCCCACGCGCTGGAATTCCAAACGCTGGAGGAGTGGAACCAGGACGACCGCGGTCTTTCGCCGGTAGAGTCCACCATCATGGTCGCCATACCGGAGATCGACGGCGCGACCGTGCCTTCGGTGTTCGGCGGGCGGTCGAGCTCCACCTGTGGGCACTGCGAGGGTTGCGACAGACAGTGTGAGTTCACCAACGGCGCTGCCGGCAGAGACATGATCGCCTGCACGGAGCGGGCCGAGCGGCTGGCCGATCGCGTACAGAAGATTGTTCGCCTGAAACAGGCGGAACGCGCCGAGCGGCGCCTCGCTATCACCCTTTTCAACTTCCCGCCAAACGCCGGAGCGACCGGCACCGCTGCCTACCTGTCGGTGTTCGAGTCACTGCATCAGACGCTAAGTGCGCTCAAGGCCGCCGGCTACGAGGTTGAAGTTCCGGGAACGGTTGACGAACTGCGCAATCGTGTTCTGGGCGGCAACGCGTCGCGGTACGGACAAGATGCCAACGTCCATGAGGTGATCGCGGTGGACGACTACGTGCGTCGGGAGACTCACCTCGCTGAAATCGAGGCGCAGTGGGGGCCTGCACCCGGGCGGCAGCTTAGCTCCGGCTCGTCGCTGTTTGTGCTTGGCGAGCGGTTCGGCAACGTATTTGTTGGAATCCAGCCCAGCTTTGGGTACGAGGGCGACCCGATGCGGCTGCTCTTCGAAAAAGGATTTTCGCCGACCCATGCCTTCAGCGCTTATTACCGATGGTTGCGGGAAGACTTTGATGCGCATGCGGTCCTTCACTTCGGTACTCACGGAGCGCTCGAGTTCATGCCTGGCAAGCAGTCGGGGCTCGGCGAGGCGGACTGGCCCGACCGACTGATCGGCGACCTGCCCAACTACTACCTGTATGCGGCAAACAACCCGTCAGAGGGTGCGCTGGCCAAGCGGCGGGCTAACGCTACCCTGATAAGCTACATGACGCCTCCGCTTGCGGAGGCCGGTTTGTACCAGGGGCTGAGCGACCTCAAGGCGACGCTCGAGCGCTATCGCAGTACCCCGCCCGGCGCCACAACGGAGCTGGCGGAAATGCTCGAGCTGATCCAGGCTCAGGCGGCGCTCGTCGACCTGGCTCCGGCGGAACCGGCCTGGGAGAACCCCGAGCAGGAAGCGGCAGCGCTGAGCCAGAAAATTCTGGAGATGGAATACGCGCTGATTCCCCACGGTCTTCATGTGGTTGGCGAAACGCCGAGCGAAGAGGATCGGATAGATATGCTGGCCGCCATCGCCGAGGCTCGCGAGGCCGGCGCGGTCACCCGCGACACGCTCGGCCAGCTGGTTGCCGGCGCCACGCCTGCCGAACTGACCGACAACGCCGAGCGCCGAACGCTTCTAGCGGGACTGGCGGAAACGGACGAGCTGCTGACCCGGGAGGCGGAGCTGCCGGCGCTGGTGGCGGCGCTGGACGGTCGGTTTGTTGCGCCGGCGCCCGGCGGAGATATCGTCCGCAATCCCGAGGTCCTGCCCACCGGACGAAATATCCACGGCTTTGATCCGTTTCGCATTCCGTCAGCCTTCGCCATGCAGGACGGCGAGCGACAGGCGCAGCGGCTGCTTGACGCCCATATGGCTGATGGGTCCCCCATGCCGCGAACCATTGCGCTGGTTCTGTGGGGCGCAGACAACCTGAAGTCGGAAGGCGCGCCGCTTGCCCAGGCGCTGGCGCTGATGGGTGCCCGGCCGCGATTTGACGGCTACGGCAGGGTCTGTGGTGCAGAGCTTATTCCCCTGGGAGAGCTGGGAAGGCCTCGTATCGACGTCATGACCACGCTGTCGGGAATCTTCCGCGATCTGCTGCCGCTTCAGACCCGACTGCTGTCCGAGGCGGCCTATCTGGCCGCCAGCGCTGAGGACGAGCCAGCGCCAATGAATTTTGTTCGTGCCAACACCCTGGCCTTCATGGCGCGCAACGGCAGCGATCTGGAAACCGCTGCGCTGCGGGTATTCTCAAACGCTGAAGGCGCGTATGGCGCCAACGTCAACCTGCTGGTCGACAGCGGCAGCTGGGGTGACGATGACGAGCTCGCGGAGGCCTACAGCCAGCGGAAGTGTTTTGCATTTAACCGCAAAGGCACCGCCACCGCACAGCCAGAGCTCCTCAACAGCGTCCTTTCTAAAGTTGATCTGGCTTACCAGAACCTGGAGTCGGTGGAGCTGGGCGTAACCACCATCGATCACTACTTCGATACGCTCGGTGGCATCGGCCGGGCCGTGAAGTGCGCGAAGGGTGAGGCGGCACCGACCTATATCAGTGACCAAACCCAGGGTGAGGGCAAAATCCGAACGTTGGCCGAACAGGTGGCGCTCGAGACCCGCACCCGGACCCTGAACCCCAAGTGGTTTGAGGGGATGCTCGAGCATGGTCACGAGGGGGTCCGGCAAATCGAGGCGCAGCTGACCAACACGGTCGGCTGGTCAGCCACCACCGGTCAGGTCGACTCCTGGGTTTATCAGCGTGTCACCGAAACCTTTGTTCTCGACGAGGCGATGCGCAAGCGGATCGCTGAACTCAATCCCAAAGCATCGGTACGCCTCGCCAACCGCCTCATCGAGGCTCATGAGAGGAACTACTGGTCGCCGGACGAGGAAACTCTCGAGGCACTCAACCGTGCCGGGGACGAGCTCGAGGACCGGCTGGAAGGCATCGCCCTCGGCGCGGATTGACCGAGGCCGGTCGGTAATTGACTCAGTCCGACCTCACGGGCGCGGCAGCCAGCGAACCGGCTGGTGCCGTGGGTTGCCGTAGTTTGACCGAAGCGCCATTCCTCACAATCGTCAAACAGGTCCCGCGACGATCCAAGGCATCGCAGCCCGCACTCCACCTCTTCCTGTTGATTGGCTGGAATTGTCTGTAAAACACTGATTTTTCGTGAACCTAAGGTGAAGAACGGGCTTTTATCCCGCTCATTAAGAAATTTTTCCGTATTTTATGGGGGCCCATAGCGGCGATTTCTGGCTGGGTTGAGCTGATGGCTTGCGCGTGCATCAATTCCTGCTTTTCGGCGCCAGTACAACAGGCCGGGCTATGCGGTTGCGACAGCAAAGCCTTGCTGCTTGTCAGCTAAGAACGGCCAAGGTGATTCGGCTACCCAGTTTCCCCTTCCGCCGGCCGGAACGGCACTAGAAGGATCCTCGACTGATCGAAAATCATATAAATCGCTGTTTTATATCGTTTTTATTGGCTTTTAGCTGATGTAGCTCCCATCAGTGTCTGCCAAGGTTTCCCGCTTTGATCGCAACTGGAGGCAGCCTGCCCCTAACCCGTACGCCCCTGGCTACAAAACCGTCACAAACCGCTTGCTCCGCGTTGTTACAATTTGTTACCGTTGTGTCCGTGTTGTTTCACAGCGCACAAAAACCCCGCCAATGCGACCGTTTGGTTGCTCAATCGACCCCTGTGGTTAGGTATTTGTCCCGACGCATTAGCCTTTTTTCCCTGATCCTCGTCGCCAGCACTGCTTGGGGGGCAAAACCGACGCAGCCGCCCTCCTGGGACCTTCAGGGGCAGTCCAACCACCGCCTGATCATCGCAACGCCAACCGGTATCGACGGCACGGTCGTGACATTCGACGTAATCCAGCGCTTGATGGGAGACGACGCGGGCGAAGAGGTGACGCTGGCGTTCGACGACGCCACGGTGGCGCAGATCGGTGGCAAGGGGCGCTACCTGATCGCCTACACGGACACCGAGAAGAAGCGCTTCCCCGCTGAGGGTTATCACAAGACAGAGCCCCGCGTGGTCCGCAATCTTCTGGCCGGCGAAATCATCAGCGGCTCGTCGCCTGCAGCCATCGAGATGCTCGACGGAACCGCCCAGCGTAAGTTCGGCGAGTCTCCTTCCGAACACGCCGATTTCCTGCTCGCCAGGCTCCGCTCGGGCGATCCGTTTCTGCAGCGCCTGAGTGCCGCCGAGATCCTCGGTCGACCGTCGCTGATGGAAGAGTTCGGCGAAGAGCACGTCAACCAGATTTGGAAATTTGCCGCAGACGTCAACCGCGACCCCATGGCGCGGACGATCGCTTTGCGAATTGGATTTGCCAGCGATGGCTACACAGAACGAGCCAGAACCGTCGTTCGCGAGCTGCTCGACACCACGCCGGTGTCGGTGGTCCGTAACGACATGTACTGGCCCGGGCTGGTCTACACGGCGTTGACCGCGCTGGCCGACCAGTTTTCGACAGGCGAGAAGGACCTACCCGCCTTTGCCAGATGGATGGGCGCCGCTCACCGAGGTGTTGTCGAAGCAGCACTGAGGGGAGTCGGTAAAACCCAGCCTGAGAGGGAGCTCACGGAAATCTACCGGGCCTTGGCCCAGCCGTTTCTGGCGGCTGAAGCTCGGCAGGTGCTGCAACAACGTGTTCAGGGGGTTAGCAAGCGGTAGTTTTTGTGGTGCCGCCACATAAGCCCGTTTGACCATTTCAACTTGGGAGGTTCTGCGTGAAACGACGCTCGTTTAGGGGGTTCTATACCCTCATTCCACTACTTATTGTCAGCGTGGTCTTTGGACCACTGGCGCTGGCGCAAACCAAAGACGGTCCGCAGGTCCACGAGGCTGAGCGTACCGGTGTATCCCCACCGCTGAGGCAGCTCATCCGAGAGTTCGAGGCGAATCAACCGGCCCGGGCCAGCGAACAGCAGAAGCCGCAGACCGTGCCAAACATCCTGAAGCCCGACTTCCTCGATCGTGGCCGAAAGCAGGCTCCGGCCTTTGATCCAACCCGCAAAGCGCCGACCGATAAGCGCGCTCCGACGCTGGATCTGAGCTTCGACGGCTACAACAACCTGGACAACGTCGAGGTCGTCGGCGGCCAGATTTCGCCGCCTGATCCAAACGGCGACGTCGGTCTGAATTTCTACATCCAGTACATGAACCTGGGCGTAAAGATCTTCAACAAGGCTGACGGTTCACTAGCGGCCGGCCCGCTGCCAGGAAACATTTTCTGGACAGGTTTTGGCGGCCTCTGTGAATCCAACAATAACGGCGACCCGGTTGTTCTTTATGACGAGGTGGCTGATCGTTGGCTCTTTTCGCAGTTTGCCGCTCCGGTGTCCGCCAATGGTCGCCAGTGCTTCGCGATCTCCCAGACCAATGATCCGCTGGGTCCCTATAACCTGTACGAGTACGCCATCCCCGGCATCGACTATCCGAAAATCGGTATCTTCGATGACGAGACCGGCGCAAACAGCGGTTATTACCTGACCACCAACAACTTCCCTGGCGGGACTTTTGGAGGCGTTTCCATCATCGCTGCCGATCGCGACGCGATGCTGGCCGGTGACCCGACCGCCACATTTATTGAATTCCAGGACGCGCCGGGCAGCAGCCCGGACGTGGCATTTGCGCTGCAACCCGGTCATATCGAAGGCACCGCCGTGGCGCCAGCGGGTACCTGTAACGTGATCATCCAGGCCTTTGACGATGAAGTCTGGGGTGCGGGTGGTGGACCCGACGGGTATCGAATCTGGGAGTTATGCCCGGATTTCGACACGCCGGCTAACTCCACACTCTCGGCACCAACCCTGCTTGAGGCTGCCGCCGAGTTCGACTCCGAACTTTGCGGTTTTGGCGCGTGTATCCCGCAGCCGGGCACGCCTCAGCTTCTCGACTCGCTCAGCCAGTTCACGATGTATCGCGCCGCAATCCGCGTTAATCCGACTTCTGCACCCAACTCAACCCGTTTGGTTCTCAGCCACACGGTTGACGTGGGTGGCGATCAGGCGGGCGTGCGCTGGGTAGAAATCGACTATGCCCCCGGTGCTTCGAGTATCGTTGATGAAGGGGTTTTTGCGCCGGATTCCGAGAATCGCTGGCTGCCGTCTATCGCGATGGACATCTCCGGCAACATCGGTATCGGCTACTCGCTGGGCAGCGAAAACACTGAGCCTTCGATTTACTACACCGGTCGTGAAGCCACCGACCCAGCAGGCACGCTTCAAACGGAAGCGGCCTGTGTTGACGGTGGCGGCGTCCAGACCGGATCTGATCGCTGGGTGGACTACTCCTCCATGAGCGTTGACCCGGTCGACAACTGTACTTTCTGGTACACCACCGAATATTACGCAGCCACCAGCGCTGTCACCTGGAACACTCGCGTGTGCTCGTTCCGGTTTGAGAGCTGCGGCGTAGATCGCGTGGTCCTGAGCGAGAACACCGGCAACACAGAGCAGCTGATCTGTACGCCAGGTAATCTGGAAGACATCGGTCTCGACGTCGCGCTGAGCACCGGCGCCATCGATCCGGTCGACATGAGCACGGCAAACCTGCCCGCCGGTTTCACGGTGAACTACACCGCAAACCCCGTCGACCCGACGCCGGGTTCTACGGTTGCGCAGATTTCCGTCGACGGCAGCGTCGCGGCTGGCACCTATACCTTCGACCTCATCGGCTCTGCCGCGGGTCTCGAGGACGGGGCCGTTCCGGTCACCGTGGGCGTTTCAACCGACGTACCTGCGAGCGCGCCTGAGCTGATTGCGCCGGTGAACGGCATCCGCGACATCGGCGGAAACGTCACCTTTGAGTGGACCGCCATTCCTGGCGCCACCAGCTATCGGCTCCAGGTGAGCGAGTTCGGCGCTATTGTCGTCGACCAGGAGTCCACCGAAACCACGTTGACCGTGGATATGGATCTTGAGCCGGGCGAATACTTCTGGCGCGTTGCCGCGATCAACCCCTGCGGTGAGTCCGCCACGTCAGCGGTGAACACCTTCACGGTGGCTGCAGCAGCTGGAGCGCTCGTGCTGCTCGTCGACGACGACGACAATACGCCTGACGTCAGTGATTTCTACGCTGATTCGCTGCAGAACCTAGGGTTGACGTTTGACGTCTTTGACACCCTGAACAGCGACACGACCGAACCTGACGCTGCTACGCTCGGCGACTACCAGGCGGTGGTCTGGTTCAGCGGTGACGAGTTCGGCTTCCCGGGCACCTCAGGTCCCTCTGCCGACAGCGAAGTGGCGATCTCCAGCTACCTCGACGGCGGCGGCTGCTTCCTGATCAGCTCGCAGGACTACTTCTTCGACAAGGGTCTGACTCCGCTGATGACCGACTACCTCGGCGTTGCCGCCGGTTCGTCCGACGTCGGCCAGGGAACAGTCACCGGGGACAACGCGTTCGCCGGCCTGGGTCCGTACACGCTGGATTACGGCGCTGCCGGCTTCAGCAACTTCAGCGACCAGCTCGATCCGATTGGTCCGGACACCATCGCTTATCAAGGTGATTCCGGAGGCAACTCACAGGTGGCAGCCACCGGTGTCAGCAACGGCACCTACAACGCCGCTTACCTGGGCTTCTCGTTCCCGGCTGTTCCGACGCAACCCAACCGGGATGCGCTGCTTGAGCAGTTCCTGGTCACCACGTGTGGTGTCGGCGGTGACGCCGGCGGCGGTTCGCTCGAAGGAACAGTCACGGTTGCGGGAACCTCCCTGCCGATCGAGGGTGCTCTCATCACGGCCACCCGTGCAGGTGCCAGCGTGACCGCTCTCAGCGGCGAAGACGGTACCTACAGCTTCGACGTCCTGACTGCCGGCTTCTACGTGCTGGAGATCGACGTACCCAACGGTGGTGATGTTGATCCGACGATCAACGTCGAAGTGACAGAAGGCGGCATCACCGTATTCGACTTCGCGGTCGATGCACCCGCCATCGCGTACGACTCCTCAGCAGTGGTAGAAACGCTGGGCAGCAACGAGTCTGTGACCAATCCGCTGGTGCTGAGCAACCTCGGCACGCTTGCCCTCGACTACCTGGTGAACATCGGCAGCTACGACTTCGGTCTGCCGGCGGCACCGCTGTCGGTCTCGGGCAACAACAACGCGGTTGGCCGGCGCAGTTCTGCCGGTGAGTCAGCGGCCCTGACGGCGCCTGAGTATCAGCGCGGGCCTGCAGACTTCACCGCACTGCCGGGTGACGTCCTGCTTTCAGCACCGTATCCGGAGGGTTCACCCCTGGGTATCACCATGTCTCCGGAAGGTGACATCTGGGTGGCTGACCTGTTCAGCGGCAACACCGTGCGCTACAACTCATCGCTGTTTATCGAAGAAACGATTCAGCATCCGAGTTTTGGCACCACTACCGGTGTGGCCTACGACAGCTCAACCAACACCCTGTGGTGGCTGGACGCCGACTTCCCGGCCATGGTTCAGGGCGACCTCGACGGTAACTTCCTGAACTTCTTCATCCCGCCAACCTCGCCTGGTGGTCTGATCACCGGTGTTGAATACGATGAAACGCTCGACGCGTTCTTCTACATCGACATCGTGACGGACGACATCTACGCCGTGGATCGTCTGGGTAATCTGCTGCCGGGTTATCCGGTTCCGCAGACCAGCCTCGACACCGGTGCAGGCCTGTTTGGTAACGGTCTGGATGTCATCGAAGGCAAGCTGGATGTGCTGGTGGGTGAGATCTCCGCCGGTCAGGTGACGCAGTCTGAAATCACCGACATCTTCGGCACGAGCCTCGGCGTCAACACGCCGCTGACGGCGATTCCGGATGACTTCATCAACGACCTGGTCCGCAGCAGGCTGGATCCGAACGGTGTGGTGTACGTGGTCGGTAACGCCACCAGCGCCATCTACGCCGTTGAGCCGGCTAACCTGACCCTGGCAACGCCGTGGGCCAGCGCTGAGCCCGAGGTTGGAACGATTCCCGCCGGCAGCGATGCCACGCTGGATCTGACCTTCGACTCAACGTCACTGCCCTTCGGCAGCTACAGTGCTGAGCTGAACGTTGGCGGTAACTTCGTCAACCAGGCAGAAGCCAAGCCGCTGGGTCTGACGGTTGAAGGTGCACCGGGTCTGTCCCTCACGCTGACGGCTTACCTGGGTTCCGATACTGGAGACCTGTGTGCTGCCGGAGGTGGTTCCGACACGTTCCCCGCCGAGACGACTCAGGCCCTCACGTTCTGTGTGGATCTGGCGAACACCGGCGACACGTTCTTCTCGAACCTGAGTGTCGAAGTGCCGTCCCTCAACATCACGCTTGAGGACATGCTGCTGAAGGTTGGAACACCGCCGCTTGGACCGGGCAGTGAGCTGACCTACTACTTTGTGGTTGCCGCGCCCAGCGGGCTGCCGTCTGCCATCGAGGCAACGGTGAGCGGTGATCCGAGTGATGCCAGCGGCGATCCGATCCCGGGTCCGGGTACTCAGACGTCAAGCGATTCGGTGACGGTCGACCAGGGCAACACGCCTCCGGTTGCGCTGAACCGAAACGTGAGAACCGATGAGGACGTGGCTACCTTTGTAAGGCTCCGCGGTACCGACGAAGATGGCGATCAGCTGACCTTCACGGTTACCAGTGGCCCGAGCAACGGCACCATCAGCGGTACGCCGCCGACGTTGACCTACACGCCAGACGAGAACTTCAACGGTGTGGATTCGCTGACCTATACCGCCAGCGATGGAACCTCCACCTCGAATGAAGCGACCGTGGCGATCACGATCAACTCGATTAACGACGTACCCATGGCCGATCCGCAGAATCTGGCGACCAACGCGGGCTCCGGTATTGCCATCACCTTGACGGCAACCGATGTGGAAACCGCAGCACTGGATTATGCGGTGGTGAATCTGCCCAGCAACGGTGCCCTCACGGGTATTCCGCCGGTGCTGACCTACACGCCCAACGCGGGCTTTGTGGGTACGGATTCGTTCCAGTTCGTCGCGCTTGACGGCACCGACTCCTCGGCTGAGACCACGGTGTCTATCACCGTGAGCGATCCGAATGGTCCGCCGATTGCCAACGCTCTGGAGACCACCACCGGTGAAGACTCGCCGATCGGCATTACGCTGTCCGGCTTCGACCCGCAGGGTGGGGTGCTTTCCTACACCGTGCTGAGTCAGCCCGTGAGCGGCACGCTGACGGGTACCGCGCCTAACCTGGTTTACACGCCTGGAGCCGACTACAACGGCACCGACGCGTTTACCTTCCAGGTGAGTAACGGTATCGACAGCTCAAACGTCGCAGCGGTGAACATCAACATCGCAGCGGTGAACGACATGCCGGTCATCGTGGGTGAGTCTTTCGATACGTCGGTTGGAGCCGAAGTGGCTGGAAACCTCAGCGACAACGACTCTGATATCGATGGCGACACGCTGTCTTACGAGGTGCTCTCAGGAGCTCAGAACGGCACGCTGACGGTTAACCCCGACGGCACGTTCACCTACGAGCCCAACGCCAACTTCACCGGCGTCGAACGCTTCACCTACGGTGTAACCGATGGTGCGGCTGCCGGCCAGGCTGAAGTGGTCATCAGCGTTGGCGAGAGCCTCTTCCGTAACGGCTTCGAATAACCGAAGCCCACAAGCTAGGAGAAAAGCGCGGCTTCGGCCGCGCTTTTTTTTGGTGCCCATTTCGACGAAAAACTCATCGAACCCGGACATTTCTGCAACTTTTTTGCGGCTGGTACGTAATACCAGTAACAGCCCAGCAGACACGCAGGACCCAAATGAAATACTTCAACACCATCATGAGCGTTTTGGCCGGAATTTATTGCCTGATCTACGACATGTGGATGATTCAGACCGGCAGTCTCCCCGCGGTCACGATGATGTTGGCGTTGGTTGCCTGGATGGGCCTGCTGCTGGCGTTCTTCGCGAAACGCCAGCGCGACATGCGTCATCGCAGCACCGTTTGAGGGGCGCTTAAGGACTTTCCCCCGCTCTAGGCGCTGCCGCGCCGGGGCTCTCTTTTCCGTTTTCTGATCGATTGCTCGTCCGCCTGGCGGGCTTCGATCGGGCAATCTGCCTGACCTAAAAATCGCCGTCGCTTTCCAGTCGGCGATTTTTTTTCGTGAGGGTTGGCGGAGTTTTGTGACGTTGTTCGATCTTAGAGGTAAGGGCAGTCACTCACTGCCTGAAACCCAAGAATAAGGGGTCAGCGTCATGAATCTTTACCTGAGGCTGCTGCTCGTCTGGATGCGCAATCTGACGACAGCAAAGCAACACTTCACCCACGCAGCGCAGAGTCGCTTTCGCGTACTGCCTCATGATCTCGACGCTTTTGGCCACATGAACAACGGCCGCTATCTGCAGATCATGGACGTCGCCCGGATCGAATGGATGATGCAGACCGGCGTTGCGGGCGCCATCCGCAAACACCGCTGGGCCCCCGTACTGGGCGGCGGCGTCATCCGCTATCGCCATTCGCTGAAGCTCCTGCAGTGTTACCAGGTCTCAACCCGCTTGCTCGGCTGGGATCATCGCTGGTTCTATCTCGAGCACTGCTTCGCCGATCAGCGAGAGCGCTGCGCTGCCGTTGGCGTGACCCGCGCCGGCCTGCGTCAAAGCAACGGCTGGCTGCACGCGGATGAGGTGGCAGAGCATGTGCACCCCGGTGCGGCGTCACCCCCTATCCCTGAGCACATTATCGATTGGATCAATCTGGAAGAGCAGATGTACAGGCACGGGGCCGGTCGCGGGCCGCTGCCGCTTAGTGATGCCAGCGAAAGGAGAGTCAGCTGATGTTTCGTTCCAAGGACGCAAGTATTCGTTTTTTTATGGGCGTTACCGCCCGCCCGCTGGTTGTCCTGGCCGCGGCAACGGTGCTGGTTATTGCCAGCGGAATGGGTTTGACCCGGCTGGTCAAAGATACTTCGGTCAAGGCGTTTATTCCGCCGGGCCACGAATCGCTGGTAGCCGACAGCAAGACCTCAGAGATTTTTGGGCTGTCTGACACCATTGCGGTTGCTCTCGTCAGCGACGACGAGCGCTCAATCTTTCGGCCCGAGGTATTGGTCGCGCTAACGGAGCTCTCCGAGCAGATCGCCGGCTTACCCAACGTTCGATCGGACCGCGTAACAAGCCTGGCCACCGAGTCTTCGATCAGTGGCGATGACGGTTCGATCAACATCGATCCCTACGTCGATCCTTTTGAGCCGGCGGAAACGTCGGTCGCTGACAGCGAGCGGCGCTGGCGCTGGATGACGCCACACCAGGGCACGCTGGTCAGCGAAGATGGCACCGCCGCGGCGGTGTTGGCGGAGCTGGAAGACCCCGCGATAGCCGATGAGACTTATCGATCCGTGCTGGAGTTGGCCGAGGGACTGAGTCTCGATGGCGTCACCGTGCATGTAGCTGGCTCGGGCGCCGTCAGCGGCTATCTGAGCAGCTACATCGATCAGGACGCGCGCAAGCTTCAGCCGCTGGTGTTTGTTGTGGTCCTAGGGTTCATCTTCCTCGCCTTCCGCCGCGGCTCCGCACTGCCGGGCCCGCTGCTGGTTGTTGCCGGCTCGGCGGCGGGATCGCTCGGCGTCATGGGCTGGTGTGGGATTCCCTACTACGCGATCACCAACGCGCTTCCGGTGATCCTCGTCGCGATCTCCGTGGCGGACGCGATCCACATTCTCTCGGCTTTCTATCGACTGAGAGCCATGGATGAGCAGGCCGGCACTCGGGATCTGGTGGTACGCGCCATGGCGTCGGTCGCCCGCCCCGTGACCCTCACGACCATCACCACCATCGCCGGGTTCCTGGGAATCGCGGCGATGTCGATCATGCCGCCGATCACCTGGTTTGGGGTGTTTGCGGCTCTGGGTGTCGCGCTGGCGTGGGTGTTTTCGATTCTCGTGCTGCCCAGCGTGCTGGTTCTCACCAAACCGCGCCCCAGCCCCGCGTTTTCGACGTGGAAGGACGGCCGGCCAAGCGCTCTTGGCCGGGCGCTGGGCGCCGCCGGATGGCTCACCCATCGTCGGTACCGAACCACGCTGGTAATCTTTGCCGCGCTGACCGTCGTCGCGGTGGCAGGTGCCCTGCAGCTTCGCGTGGACCGGTCGCAGGTTGAGAATTTTGCCGCCGGGGAACCGATTCGGGTTGCCGACCAGCTGATCAACGAACGTTTTGCCGGCACCGCGTTTCTCGACGTGCTGGTGGAGACCGACCAGCCGGACGGTTTGCTCGATCTCGAGGTGATGACGCAGGTCCGAGAGCTGCAGCAGTACTTCGAAACGCTGCCGCACGTGCAGAAGACCGTATCGATCGTTGATTACATCAGCCACCTCCACGGAGCCGTCCAGGAATTGCCAGAGGCGTCGCTTCAGGCTCGGATCCTGCCCGACAGCAGCGAGGCGCTCGCCGAGACGCTGTTTCTTTACTCGATCAGTGGCGACCCGACAGATCTTGAGGAGGAGATCGACAGCGACAACCAGCGGGCCCTGATTCGCGGCGTGCTCGACGCCCACTATTTTAGCGAGACCCGCCTGGCGGTCGAGGGGATGCAGCGCTACATCGACGAAGAGTTCAACCGGCCGGGCCTGACCGCCTCCTTGAGCGGCGACGTCAACGTGAGCTACCACTGGATGAAGAGCCTGCAGACGTCCCATTTCAAGAGCGTGCTGCTGTCTCTGACGCTGGTTCTTGCGGCATCGATTGTGGTGTTTCGATCTGCCGTTGCCGGCGTGCTGTCGGTCGTGCCAGTGGTCTTCACGGTGATTGTTCTTTACGCCTGCATGGGCTTTCTGAATGTCCATCTCGAACCTGCAACGTCCATGTTTGCTGCCATTGCGGTTGGGGTCGGCGTCGACTTTGCCATCCACCTGGTTGACCGCCTGCGCGCCACCGGGGAGGGCGACGGCAGCGTTTCGGACCTGACCGAGAAACGGCTGCCCGCGGTTGCGCGCGCCTGCTTCTTCAACTCCGCTGCGCTTGGGCTGGGTTTTTCGGTGCTGCTGGTCAGCGACCTGCCGACGCTGATCCGCTTCGGTGGCCTGGTGGCGGTCGCCTCGCTCGCCAGCTACCTGGCCGCGCTTCTGGTTGTTCCGGCCTTGCTGTCAGCCGAGCAGGCGGCGCTAGGGAAGAAGCCCAAGGTTGGCCGACGCTCCGACGTGGTCGTGAGCCTGACGCTGATCGCCGTGGTGATCGCCGGACTGTTCAGCAGTCAGGCATCCGCCGCTTCCGACGAAGCCTACCGGATTGCTGCGGCTGTCGCTGAGCGTGAGGAGGCGCAGTCAATGCGTCGCGTCCTCAACATGACGTTGACCAACAAACGCGGGAAAGTTGAGCTGCGTCAGGCCATTGTTCACAAGCAGAAGGCCGCGGACGCACGGCAGACCCGCATCACGTTTTTGGAACCCAAGCGCAGCCGGGATATCACGTTCTTAAGTCACGACCACGATACGCCTGACGCCACCGACCAGCGCTGGATGTATCTGCCGGCCAGCCGCAAGGTTCGGCGGATTCCGGCCTCGCAGCGCGGCAAGAGCTTTCTCGGAACCGACTTTTCTTATGAAGATATCCAGTCCGAGCTGAAGTTTGCGCTGGACGACTGGGACTTCAGCTACGACCGTACCGAGATGATCGGCGACAGTGCGCGCCACCACATTTCTGGAACACCGAAGTCCAAAAGGATCGCCCGAGAGCTCGGCTATGGTGGCTTCACGGCGGTGGTTGATGAAGCCACGTGGATGCCGCGAAGGATCGAATTCAGCGACCTGAAGCAGCGACCGCTGAAGACGATCACCGTCGGTCGGGTTGCGCGGATCGACGGTATCTGGACCGCCGAGGAGATCCTGGCCGTCAACCACCAGACCGGACACCAGACGGCGTTTACCTTCCACGACACTTCCTATGCGCAATCGCTCGCCGGTCAGCTGTTTGAGCCGCAGACACTCGGCCGTGGCCTCGGCCGGGAGACCGCAGCGAGTGGTGGAGACTGAGGTGATGACACGAGTGACGCAGCTTGCTCTGCTGGCCGGTCTGCTCACCTTCGGTCAGGCCTCGGTCAGCGTTGAGCTCGACGCCTCTGCCCTTCGGTCGGTCATCAGCTACGGCTACGGAGACGGCGGCAGTCTGGTTCAGGGCCAGGTGGAGCTCGACCCCTCGATGTCGCTGAGCTTCGGCCCGGACCTTCTGCTCGTGGCGTCTGCGCGGCTGCGGCTGGACGCTCACGAATCGCTGGAGCCGGGTCGGGTGCCCCGGGAAAACTACAGCCGCGGATCGCGGCCGCTGGAGCTCGGCAACAGCGGCAGCCTGGAGCTGCGCGATTTATACCTGGAGTTCCGGTCGGACCGCGGGCTGGCCCGCTTTGGGAAGCAGCAAATTGTGTGGGGTCGCCTGGACGGTATCAAGGTGCTCGACGTCATCAACCCCCAGGATTTCCGCGAGTTCATCATCGACGATTTCGCCGATTCGCGGACCAGCCTCTGGAGCGCCTATTTCGACTACAGCCTTGGCGACTGGCGAGGCGAACTTGCCATCGTGCCGGATGCAACCGGTCACACCATTCCTCGGCAGGGCGCCTGGTTTGAGCTGACGGCGCCGAGGTTTCGGTTCGGGGCGCCGTTGGGGACGAGCGGCGGCGGTACGGAGCTCACGACGGTACAGCCCGGCATGGGGTTGAGCGACACGGCGGTCGGGCTCCGCCTCTCCCGGCCGTTCGCCGCTGCCGAGGTCAGCGCAGTGGCCTATTCCGGCATGGACCCGGAGCCTCTCGGGCGACTGGTAGCGGGACCCGGTGGGCCGATTGTCGAACGTTTCTATGAGCGTCGCGAGGTGCTGGGGCTGAGCTTCGATTTGGGCCTGGGGGCCAGCGTGCTCAGAGCCGAGTATGCCTATCAGCCCGACAGAGCTTTAAATCTACGCAGCCCGGCGGGCCTGGAAGTCACGGAGCTGAACCAGCACCGAGCGGCGCTGGGTCTCGATCTGGAAGGGCCGCTGGGCACCTTTATCAACCTGCAATACGTCGTGGATTCAATTCCCAACGCGCCCGCCACGCTGGTCCGACCGCAAACCGATCGCATCGGGACGGTGTTTGTCCGCCGCACTTTCGCCTACGACGCGCTGAGCCTCGAAGCACGCTGGTACCGTTCGTTTACCGACAACGATGATCTGCTGTCGCTGGGCGCTGAGTACGCGGTCAATGACAGCATGTCTATCGAGCTTGCTGCGCAGTCCTTCAGCGGCACGGCCAGCGGGCTTTTTGGCCAGTTTTCTGAGCGGGATCGGGTGATGTTGAGCCTGACCTACACCTTCTGAGGCGCCTGATGCCCGGCTCCACACAGGACCCACAGTCTTCCCTTGCAGACCGCCTGAGGCGCCTGGATCCGGGGGATGGCGCGCGCCAGTTTCTGGAACTCAAGACCGATGGTTCCGCTGATCCGGATCCCGGTTTGGGAGATGCTCAGGCGTTGCTTTCGTCCATCAGCGCAGCGATCCGGGACCGTGCTGTCGACCAAAGGCGCTCCACCGAGCGAACGGAAAGATCGAGCGCTTCCGACGTTTCGCCGGTGGTCAGGCCGGCGAAATAGCGGCACTCAAATACCCGGGCAAGACGTTCATCCTCCTGCTCGACAATCCTCAGCATCTCATCAACCTGGAGCAGAAACTGAGCGCGCTCATGACCCTCATCGCCGATGAGCGTATCGGCGAGCGTCACCTCCTGCCGCGCTCGCTTACCCGCGGTGATGTAGCGAATTTCGTCGATGATGATCTGCCGCATGATGGTCGCGGCCAGACCGAAAAACTGTTTTCGATCCTCAGCAACCAGGTCACCGCCGGCCAGCAGCTTGACGAAGGTCTCGTGCACCAGCGTGGTTGCACCGCTGCCGGCACCGCCTGCGGCGCGGCGACGGGCCATAGCCTTGAGTTCCGGGTAGAGCGATGCGGCAAGCTGGTTGAGGGCGGCTGAATCGCCGTTGCGGTGGGCCGCAAGCAGCATGGTCACACTTGCGGACAAGGCTAAAGCTCCTGCTGAGTCGGTTGAGGTCGAACGAAAATGTTGCACAATCGACTCCCGCTCGCAACCGCCGACCGGTCGAAACGCCGCTGCAGGTGTCTGTAGAAAACACCTGCAGCGGCAGATCTCAGTCGACGCGAAAGACGTCTCGGTCCCCCAGCTCTGGACCGATGGTCGTGTTGCGTCTAATGACGTCCGCAAGCCGGGTTTGCTCTACTTCCCGGCGCTGTTCGCGAGTCAGTATTCGCGTGTACCAGAACCGATCGCCGTCGCGAAGGCGCTGGAACTGATCGGCAATCACCGCGCTCACCAGTTCACCGACCATAGCGCCTTCCTGCGCATCCTCGGCCAGCCCGCCGACCCAGGCATCCACCTCATCGGGTGAGTCGTAGGTCAGCAGCAGGCGGCGGGTCACCTCCGGGTCGCTGCTGATGTCCCTGAGCGAGCGGACCGGAGCTAATCCCATGGCCCGCCGCAGGCTGTTGTAATCCGGCAGGCCATGATCGCGCCCCCGCTGGATGTTGAGCGACACGAGATCGAAGCCACCGGAACCGGGCAGCCCGAACAGAAAGTTTCTGACCTCGTCGACCACATACACGTCGAAGTCCTGGGACAGCTGGCGGGACATACCGCGCAGCAGCGGTTCGATGCCACCTTCATCCGTCAGCCGCGACGGGGAGAAAAACGCGTCGGCCAGGGATAGATGACCGAAGGTTGACTCGTTCATGCTCCGATCGAAGCGCAGCAGGATCGGTGGCAGCAGCGTGTGGCCCATGCGGTACGCGGCCGTCGAAAACTCGTTGGCGATTCGGGCATCAACCTCTGGGTTATAGCCGCGGTAGTCGGTCAGCACGTCGGGTCCGAGGAGCGCCGGCAGGAACTCGTCGTAAGTAATGACCTGCAGTAGACCGATGACCATCCTGCGGGCCTGCTCGTAGAGCTGATCGCCGTTTAGCCTGGGGCTGGCTGCAGCCAGGCGCGCAACCTGACGATTATGCTCGCGCACGAAGAGCGTATGCATGGCCGCCAGGCCGATCTGTTCGTTGGCCCGGGGGTCACCCGCCAGAAACAGTTCGCTGCTTTCGCCGCCGGCGTTGGCCAGGCCCGCCACGTTGAACGGCAGCAGATTGCCAGCGCTGACGCGCAATCTTCCGCTCCCGTCCAGTTCCCGCAGCGCCTGGGCCCGTTCTGTGTCGGAGCCATAAACGTTTGACCCGTCGATCCATCCCGTGATCTCGTTGATTTGCTCTCGCGGGTTGTCTGCGGCGGTGCCCGTCGCGGGGTCATAAAGCGATCGATTGAGCAGGATCTGGACCGTCCCGGTTGCGGCTGGGTCAAACCACGGGTCGCCTCGAGGGATCTCCACGTTAAACGCCTCAGCCGGGTCGGCGCCGTCCGTCAGGTCGATGTCATGATCGAGAAACTGACCCCACTGCCATAGGAAGCTCGACAGCCCTAGCGTGTTAGGCCGCTCATCAGCCTGTGCGCTGACCTGGCTGCTGATCAGCCGGGCGGACGGGCGATCGATACCGGCAGGGGTGCTGATGGCGTCCCCGTAGGCTGCCGGCGCCAGCCTTGCGAGCGTAGTGTGGCTGGCGTTGCTGTCTGGGTTGGCCCGGTTGTTCCCGCTGCCGTCGATTGAGGGGACCAGGCGGTTTGCGTTTAAGCCATCGCGGTCTCCCCGCCGATCTGCGGGCCCGTCTCCGGGCTGCTCGCGTCTGAGGCGCCGGACCGGTGAGCTTTCGCTCCCCCGTTCGTCCGCTTCCCGCAGGAGCGCTTCTGCCTGTTCCTCGACTGTCGACTCTCCGCTATCGGGATTCGGCATAGGCTGGGCCTGACTCTGCAGCGGGCCGCAAAGACCGAGAGCCAGCGCTGCGGCGAGAAGTGATGTTGTGCCTCGTCGTGGCCTGCGCGCGATCATGGGGTGACCTCGTCTTCGCAGCGCTTGCGGCGGTTCTCACGATCCGGGCGATTCGCACGCTGCGCCTCCAGTTCACTGAACTGCTCCGGCGTCAGCAGCGCCTGCAGATCATCATCCATCTGCTGTTTCAGCAGCGAGTGTTCCTCGCAGGTGCCACCGCTTTCACGAAGCTCGCGCATTTGCTCTCGGTGCGACTGAAAAAGCCCTTCGGCAGCGTCACGCTGCTCCTCGCTCAGGTTCAATGTTTCGAGCGCGCGATGGTGGGGCGGCGGGCCGCGGCGTTCGCCGTCCCGGCTACGTTCGGGCTGTGCTGCGGCAAGCTGGATCGAGCAGCAGGTCATCAGGGCAAGAATCAGGGTCGCTTTCATCGTCTTTCTCCTTCAGGTGTCTGAGGCTGAAAAGATAGGTGTGGAATCGACAGGCTCGGTGCAGCAAATGTGGAGAAAGTAAGGAGAAACGGGTCCGCGCGTTAAATCGTCGTTAAGCGCTGCTATCCTTTCGGCGTTGTCATCAAGCTCACCGCCTAAGCCTTGCAGATCCGGCACAAACTTTTCCTGGGTACCATCACGATCGTGCTCGCCGCGCTGGGCACGATGACGGTGCTGATGGGCCGAAGCTTTGAGCAAGGTTTTTCCGAATACCTGGCGGCCTGGGAAGCGCTGGAGGTCGAGCGGCTGAAACAGCAGCTGGTTGCCGCTTACGAAGATCAGCGTGACTGGTCGTTCCTGAGCCTGCCGCCTCGGCAGCAGCTGGAGCGCTTTGGGTTTTCCCTCCTGCCGTCACCCACCTCCCGGCGGCCGCCGCCCCGGGACTCGGCCAGGGATCCGGCCAGAGATCCGGCCAGAGATCCGGCGAGGGGCCGGCCGCCGCCGCGGGGCTCCGGCCGGCCGCCGCCACGAGGCTCCGACAGGTCGCCGCCACCGCGGCCCGGGCCTGGCGCCGAAAACGTGCTCGATATCGGTCAGCGAGTTGCCGTCATCGATCCATCCGGCCGCCATCTGGCCGGCACGCTCGCGACCGTTGAGCGCGGCGAGCGCAGTCCGCTCGTGTCCGAAAACCAGACCATCGGCTTTCTCCTGGTGACCCCGCCGCCCGCCCTGGAGCGAAACATGGATCTGGCGTTTGCCCGTCGCCAGTCTCGCAGCGCGCTGGTGATCGGCGTCGGGGCCATGCTCGCTGCGGCGCTCGCGTCTCTCTGGATGGCGCGCGCGCTGACCGCCCCGCTGCCGCGCCTGGCCCAGAGTGTGCGGAAGCTCGCTACGGGCGACTACGAGCAGCGCGTTGAGATCAACAGCGGGGACGAACTCCAGCAGCTGAGCCAGGACGTCAACCAGCTTGGTGTTGCGCTGGCTGGCCATCGAGATCAGCAGCGCAGGTGGATCGCCGAGATATCCCACGAGCTGCGGACGCCGCTGGCGGTCATCAAAGGAGAAATCCACGCCCTGCAGGACGGGGTGCGGACGCTTAACGATGAAGCGCTGGAATCCCTGGCGCAGGAGACCGATCGCCTGACCCATCTGGTGGAAGACCTGTTTGTCCTGTCTGTTTCGGACGCCGGCGGCAGCCTCGTAAATCGTGAGCCAATGAGTCTGACCGAGCTGCTGATGGAATTCTGCGACGAGGCGGGGGACGTGACGCTGGAGAAGCCTCCAGAGGCGACCATCGCCGGGGACGCGTTCCGGCTGCGCCAGCTCCTGGCCAACCTCTTGAGCAACAGCCGCCGCTACTCCGATCGACCGATACAGATTCGCACGTCGCTGACGCGTGCGCCCGGCGCCTGGGAACTCTGCTGGGAGGACTCCCCGCCTGGCGTGGCCAGCGAGCTTCTACCCAAGCTGTTCGAGCCGCTGTTCAGAGTCGAAGATTCCCGGGCTCGATCGACCGGCGGTGCCGGCCTTGGGCTGGCGATTGTAAAGAGCATCGCCGAAGCGCACGACGCAACGGTTGAGGCATTGCCTTCAGCGCTGGGCGGCCTGAAGGTGCGCGTTCGATTTCCGCCCGACGAGCGCGCGTAAGAGGTAACGGGTCCCAGTGAGCAGCGAAAAGGTTCTGGTCGTCGAGGACGAACCCAAGATCGCGAGTCTCCTGTCGGACTATCTGCGCAGTGCCGGCTATCAGACCGAGTCGATCGGCGACGGGGCTGAGGTCATTGCGGCCTTTGATCGGTTCCAGCCTGATCTGCTGCTGCTTGATCTGATGCTGCCCAATCGCGACGGTCTGGAAATCTGCCGCGAGCTCCGGACCCGTTCGTCGGTGCCGATCATTATGGTGACGGCTCGCGTGGACGAGATCGATCGCCTGCTTGGGCTGGGGGTCGGCGCGGATGACTATGTCTGTAAACCTTTTGCGCCGCGAGAGGTGGTTGCAAGGGTGCAGGCAGCGCTACGTCGCGTGGGCTGGCAGCATGAGCCGGGCCAATCCGCGCCGGTGACAGTGGATGAGTGCGCGATGAAGGCCAGCATCAACGGTCAGCCGCTCGACCTAACGCCGGTAGAGTTTCGACTGCTTAGGGTGTTTACCGGCCGACCAGGGCGGGTGTTCTCACGCGGACAGCTGATGGACCACGCCTATGAGGACCATCGGGTGGTCAGCGACCGAACGATCGACAGTCACGTCAAGAATTTGAGGCAAAAGCTGCAGGCCGTCAGTCCGGGCGCCACGCTCATCCAGTCGGTTTACGGCGCCGGGTATCGCTTCGACCCCACAGCCTTGACGGAAACGCCAGCGGAGTAATTTCCCCAGTCTGGTGCTCGCGATGGTCCAAGCTTTGCCAGCGAGACGGTGCTGGCTGCAAGGTCGACCGGAGCAACACGACCGCGAGTAGGTGCAGCCGTGCTGGTCTGGTTCGAGAACATCGAGCGTGCTACGGTCTCGCAGCTAAGCGAGGGCAGAATGCGCACCACGCCGCTCATCATGAATTCCAAAGACCTTCGGCCACACTATCGAGACTTTTCAGACCTCGCCCCATTCGATCCCCTGAAGACTCCCGTATGGATCTTCGACGTGGATCGGCACGGCATGTGGTGGGCCAACCAGTCCGCCCTGTCGTTCTGGAAAGCAGACTCCATCGAAGCGCTGCAGGCGCGCGATTTCTCAACGGACAGCGAAACGGTCCGCCTGCGTTTGCGGCAGATTGTTGAGGCGCCGCAGTCATCCGGATCGATTCGTGAAACCTGGACCCTCTATCCCGATCAGTCGCCGGTGACAGTAAACCTCGACATGCGCCCGGTGCTGATCGGCGACGACCGCAACGCGCTGATGATCGAAGCCTCAGCCGAACTCGATATGACTCAGAATCCCGAAGCGCTGCGTATTCTGGAGGCGGTCCGCTCGTCGGCGATTCTGGTCAGCACTTTCTCGCTCGATGGTGGGCTCCTGTCCCAGAACCCCGCGGCCAACGCTCGGTATGCAGGCGTAGAGCCGGGTGCGGGACAGACCGACCTGATGGGACGCTTTGAGAATCCGAGCGTTGCCCAAACGATTCTCAAGGCAGTGGCGCGGGAGGGGCAGTTCGAGGGAGAGATTGCGGTCAGGACGGTCTCCGGCGTTCGCATTCACGACATCATCGCTAGCAAGGGGCGCGATCCCGTTTCGGGCCAGTTTGTGACGGTCCTTAATGAGGAGGACCGCACGCGAGAATCCCGGCTGCGAAAACAGCTAGAGGCGCTCAACAACGAGCTGGAAACGCGGGTCAGGGAACGGACCGAGGCCCTGGAGCAGGCCAACGAAGATCTGAAAACCGAAATACAAGAGCGGCAGATGGTCGAAGAGAAGCTGCGCAGCGCCCAGAAGATGGAGGCGATCGGCAAGCTCACCGGCGGCATTGCCCACGATTTCAACAATATCCTTGCGGTTGTGATGGGCAACGTGGATTTGCTCGAAGGTGAGGGCGATTTTTTTGAGGAGGCACGGGGAGCCATCAGGGAGGCGACAGAACGCGGCGCGGACCTCACCCAGCGCCTGCTGGCGTTCTCCCGCAGGCAGCCGTTGTCGCCGCAGCCGATCAAGCTGTCTGAGCTTCTCAGTGGAACGGTCGAGCTGTTGCGTCGGACCTTGGGGGAGACCGTCCGCGTTGTTGTTCACGACTGCGGGGATGAGTGGCAGATCCTGGCGGATCCCGGCCAGCTGGAAAATGCCATCGTCAACGTTGCCCTGAATGCGCGCGACGCCATGCCGGACGGCGGCGAGCTGACCTTCGCGTGCCGAAAGCTGGTAATGCCAGACGAGGCTGAGTCTTCCGTCGACGAGCTCGATCCGGGTGAATATGTCGTGCTCAGTATTGCCGACACCGGCAGCGGCATGTCGGCTGAGGTAAAGACGCAGGCCTTCGAGCCTTTCTTCACGACCAAAGACGTCGGCCAGGGTTCAGGTCTGGGGCTGTCGATGGTGTATGGCTTTGCCCGGCAGTCCGGCGGTCTGGCGCGAATCCAGAGCGAGGCGAATGCCGGGACAACGGTCGAGCTCTTCCTCCCGCGTTCCAAGGCCGGCAAGGCCGCGTTGCCCCCAACGACGGGGGAGGCGCTGCCGGCCCATGCCGACGAAACGCTGCTCCTCGTCGAGGACAACGCTGAACTGCTGAAAGTGACTCGGATTATGCTTGAGCAGCTTGGTTATTCGGTTAGCTGTGCATCGGATGGGGAAGCGGCGCTGAGCCTGCTGGCGGAGGGGCAGGCGATCGATCTGGTGCTTTCCGATGTGGTGCTGCCCGGCAGTCTGAGCGGCCCGGAGCTGCTCAATCAGGCAAGGCGCGAAAGGCCGGATCTCAAGGCAGTATTCGTGTCCGGCTATCCCCGGGAGCTGTTGATCAACGCGGGGTTTGATTCAGCGAAAGATCGGCTGCTGACAAAGCCTTTTAGTCGTTCGTCGCTGAGCCGTGCGTTGCGCGAGGCACTGAGCTAGCCCCCCTCGCGACTGCGGTTTTGCTGTCCAAAGCGTCGGTAATACCGGTTCATGGTCTCCTCCTGTGACCATCGAGCTTCATCCTCGGTAAAGCACATGCGAGTGACCATGTGTGTGCCCGTAATCCGAATTCGCTCACAGCGCACCTTTGGGTCTTCGCGTGTGTCCAGGGTGCCGCCGGCGTCCTCAACCATGGCCATTACAGTTCGGGAGGCAATGGTTTCCTCCGACTCGTTCATGGGGCGATCATGAGTGGCTAGACAGCCTGCCAGCAAAAGGACGGAAACAAGTAGGATCGGCGATTTCATGATTTCACGCTTTTTTATAGCTGAGGACCTGATTTTAGGGGAAAAAATACTATTTGGGCGTCGATATTTTCGAGGCGGGCAACAGTTAATCCCACAGGTGCCGATCTTTGTCGATGACCTGAGAGGGGTTTCCAACGATCAGCGGATCGGGTCCACGGACCACGGATTTGTCTTTGTCGGGATAGTCCAGGCGGGATAGGAAGTGCTGCATGCAGTTCAGGCGGGCGCGCTTTTTGTCGTCTGATTTGATGATGGTCCAGGGCGCGTCGGCGGTGTCGGTATAGAAGAACATCGCCTCTTTCGCGTCCGTATAGTCGGCCCACTTGTCCCGCGACAGCTTGTCGATCGGGCTAAGCTTCCACTGCTTCAGCGGATCCTGCTCCCGGGCGGAAAAACGGCGCTGTTGTTCCTCCTGAGTCACGGAAAACCAGTACTTGAAGAAGTGTATGCCTGACCGGGTCAGCATCCGCTCCAGGTCGGGTGCCTGGCGCATAAACTCCAGATACTCCAGCGAATCGCAAAACCCCATCACCCGCTCGACGCCGGCGCGGTTGTACCAGGAGCGGTCAAAAAAGACGATCTCGCCTCTGGTCGGCAGATGCCTGATGTAGCGCTGAAAGTACCACTGGCCGCGTTCGTAGTCGGTGGGCTTTTCCAGCGCCACGACCCTCGCGGCCCGCGGATTCAGATGCTCCATGAATCGTTTAATTGTGCCCCCTTTACCCGCAGCATCGCGCCCTTCAAACAGCACCACAATCCGCTGACCGGTCTGCTTGACCCAGTTTTGTACCTTCAGCAGCTCGACCTGCAGCTCCTCCTTGTGCTGATCGTAGGTGGTTCGCCGAATCTTGGTCTTGTACGGGTAGGTGCCGTTGCGAAAGAGGTCACGGATCCTCGAGGGATCGTGGCGGACTTCGCTGGCCAGCAGCCGCTCCACCGGCGGCTTTTCAGCCGTGTCAGCAGGCCCAGCTGATGGTTCGGTCGGCAGGGTTTTGTTGTCCAGGGTCGGCACGTCCATAGGCGTTCTTCTTCTTTGATTTTTCTGAAATAGTTTTTGGTTCCAGGGTCATCGCCGCGCGGCAAACGGTCAATAGGGGTTTACCGAAGACAAGTGGTTGCGTGTTGAGTCTTTGAGTCCGTTTTGTCGACCACGTCACAAAGTGGGTCCAGCAACGCAGGTCCCGGTTGCCTCGGCTGTCCTGGCGCATTTTCCGGCGGAATCCGTAGATATCTGATGAGAAACAACCGGGGACCTCCATGCAGGTACAGAGAAAATGGCTGACTGCCGCTATCGCTACCGCGCTGGCAGGGCCTCAGCCGCTTCCGGCGGCGGTGATTACGGTCGATTCACCGACCGATTTCTTCATCGTTGGGGGTTCGGCTTGCACCCTGCGTACGGCGATCGCGGCAGCGAATAGCAACTCGCCTGTATCGGGTTGTGTCGCGGGCGACGCGTTGGGTGTTGACGTTATCGAGTTCAGCCCGGACTTGACCAGCAGCACCATATCGCTGCAGAACGGGCAGCTCGAGATCACCTCGTCTCTGACCATCAACGCCTTGGGAGACTTACGAGGGGGCGTCACCATCGATGCTGGAGGCAACTCCAGGATTTTTCAGATAGATGATTCGGACGACGACACGGTTCAGCAGGTGACGCTGCGTGGCCTCACGCTGATCAACGGTTACGTCTCGGGTGCCAGCGGTGGCGCGATTCGGGTCGACAGCGAAAATCTCATCATCGATAGCTGCACCGTGCGCAACAACACGGCAGTCTCGGCCATGTCCGGCAACGGCTTAGGGGGTGCGCTTGAGATCTTCCGCGGCGAGGTCACAATTATCGACAGCACGATCAGCGGAAATACGGCAGAGCAAGCGGGCGGCGGAATCTCTACCACCTTCGACCCGACAGTCACCCTGCTCAACACCGAGCTCAGCGAAAATGTTGCTAGGCTCGGCGGGGGATGGAGCACCACGTTCTTTAACGGCTACGCCAGCCTCACGATGACCGGCGGAACGGTCAGGGACAACACCGCCGCGGAAGCCTTTGGTGGCGGACTCGCTTTTGTCGGAACGGCAGATATCACCGGCGTAACCTTTACCGGCAACGTCGCCGCGTCCGACGGCGGTGCGGCTCGCTTCTTCTTTCAGGCCTCCGACATCGAGATGAGCGATGTCACCCTGAGCGGCAATACCGCGGGTGGCGGCGGAGGCGCGATCGATCTTGACGAGGGCGTGCAGCTCAGCATCGCTTCGGCGCAGCTTATGGCCAACACCGCCAACGAAGGGGGTGGTGCCATACTCATCAGGGGCGATGTCACGATTTTGGACTCCACTATTAGCGGGAACAGCGCTGGACCGGTTAGCGCTGCCGGTGGCGCCATTAATGTTGCCGATACCGGTTCGCTGTTCGTTGACACGAGCCGTATTGAGAACAATACAGCGGAGCTCGCGGCGGGAATCCTATCGCGTGGTCCGCTCGACCTGGTGGACAGCAAGGTCAGCGGGAACAGTGCGACGTCTTTTGGCGGCGGGTTATACACCCGTGACGTGCTGACTGTGACTCGAACTACCATCAGCGGCAACACGGCGTCGGACGGCGCGGCGCTGTTTTTGGCCGGTGATCAAACCGCCACCTTGACCAACGCCACAATCAGCGGCAACACGTCCGTGGGAGACGCAACGACTTATCCCGCCGCCGTATTCGGTCGCCCGCCGATGGTGATCAGCAACAGCACGCTGATCGACAACGCGCCCAGCACGATTTTTAAAGACAGCCCGGCGCAATTTTGGTCCCTGACCAATACGGTGATTGCCGGGTCGCCGGTGTTGGATTGCGTCGACGTGATCACGCCGATCAGCGTGAACCTGAACAGTTTTGTCGGGGACGGCACCTGCGCGGCTGGTGCTGTCGATCTGCTGACCGGCGACCCGCTGCTTGGGCCGCTGGCGAACAACGGCGGCGTCACCCAGACCCATCTGCCGCTCTCAGGCAGTCCGCTGGTGGATGCGGGAACCAACGCTGACTGTCCTACTGAGGATCAAACGGGCATGCCTCGCGCGATAGACGGGGATGCTGACGATGACGCTGAGTGCGATATCGGCAGCGTGGAGTTTGTCGACCTGTTTCCCCCGCTGGCGACGCTGACTAACGCGCCGGACGTGACGCTTCCCGGCGCGACCAGCTACCTGCTGGAGGTAACCTATACCGAGCCGGATGGGGAAGTAGACTTTGCCACGATCGACCCGGCGGATCTGACGGTCACGCCAGGACCACTAACGGTCCAGGGTGTGGCCTTGGCCGGAACGCCAGACCGACTGGTGGCCACTTATACGGTGCGGCCGCCGGGCGGAAGCTGGGACGCCAGCGACAGCGGCGACTACGTCGTGTCACTCAACGCAGGCGAGGTGCTGGACCGTGCCACGACAGGGGCTAATTCCGTGCCGGCTGGCCCGCTGGGCGGCTTCAGCGTCGCAATTGTTGATCTGGCCGTAACTGGAAACGGTGCCAGCATCGCCGACGGTGACGACAGTCCAACGACAACGGACGGGACGGCGTTTGGGGCCCTTCCAACGGGCGCATCGCTGACCCGCAGCTTTACGCTGGGAAACGCGGGCGGCGGAACCCTGACGCTGACGGAGCCGCTGGAGATCTTTGGCGCTGGCTTCAGCATCACTCAACCGGCTGAGACGGACCTGGGGCCCGGTGAAACAACCATTTTTTCGGTAACCTTTGCCCCGTCTGTCACCGGGCAGGTCATCGGCCAGGTCACAATCCTGAGTAACGATGCCGACGCAAACCCCTACACGTTTGCGGTCAGCGGCACCGGCTCTGACGATCCGCAGGCGGCGCTGATCTTCGCCGACGGCTTTGAGTCGCCGTGACGTTGCCTGGGAAACCCGCTTAGCGCTTCGTGCCGTTGCCGAGCCGCGCTTTGAGCTGCGCAGGCGACTGGTACCCCTGGATCAGCTCACCGCTGGGGAGCACCAGATTGGGCGTGCTGACTGCACCGAGTTTGCGGGCCAGCGCGACATGTTCGTCCAGGCTTCGGCGGCAGGCGTCCGTGATGTCTGCCTTGGCGTTCGTCGGCCCGCCCAGCATAGCCGACGATATGGCTGTCGCAGGATCAGCGTCGCAGATCAGCGCGGCCGTTTGTTCGTAACCGGTGCCACCGCCCGCCGGCAGCATGACGTACTGAATTTCCATACCGGCCTCAAGGTATTCATCCAGCTGCCGGTGCAGCTGCCGGCAAAAGGTGCAGTTGATATTGGTGACCACCGCTACGCGCGACCGCTGCTCGCGCGCTTTCGCCGGAAAAATGATGGGGGTCTCAAGCTCTGCCGACTCCAGCAGGGCCCGCCTCGCCTCGGCCTGACGCGCCGCAGTCAGGTTCTCCTTCGTTTGCAGGTCGTACAGGGGGCCGGCGATCAGGTAGCGCGCGTCTTCACTCAGGTAGAAGATCTGGGTACCAAACGACAGTCTGAAATACCCGGGCAGAGCAGCAGGCTCGAGGATCAGATCGTCGGCGGGGGCTTGTGGAAACAGTTCGACGGCAACTGCGTGGAGCCGTGCGTCAGGTTCGGCCGGAGTTGGCGCTTCGGCGGGCTGTAACGCAGCCAGCCAGATGAGAAGAGCTTTGAGCATGGTGAGGTCGGTTGATTTGAGCTTTGCTCAGCATCAACCTTGGCCCCTCAAAACGCACCTCAAAAGATCTCAAACAGCCGGCTGGCGTCAGGCGGTCGGGGGCTTTGCGCCCTTCCAAGGCTCGTCGAACGAATCAGCGTCACCCAGCAGCGGGTCGCAGTCGCGGGGCTTGTCCTTTGCGGCCAGTACTATCTCCCGGGCCGCCTGCGGCGACAGCGTCTCAGGCAGCCCCAGCTCGCTCTGGTCTGCCTCGGCAATCAGGTCGACCAGACGCTCATGTGCGGCGCTGGCGGCGCAGGCGAAACCCTCCGAACGGGCCTTTTCCCACGCAGACTGGGCCCAGTCCAAAGCCGGTTTTGGCCCGCCGGCGGCTTCGTCGAGGCGGCTCAGCAGGTCCATCACGCTGACCTGAAGATAGGCCTGTTCCTGATCGACGGCTCTCAGGTACAGGTGCTGCGCCTCTGTTTTGGCCTGATCCATGAATCCCGCCGCATACAGCGACTGGGCCAGGAGGAGCTGCGCCTCCCCGAAGTCGGGATCCTCTTGCAGAGCCACCCGGAAGTAGGCCGCCGCACGATCGGGCGCATCCTGCAGCGTCGAAACGCCGAGGTGAAACGCCTGAACAGACGGTGAAAGGAGCAGCGGGTTGTCGTTGCGGTGGCTCACCGCGAGGTGAGCGGCGGGAATGCTGATCGCCAGCGTCAGCACGGCGGCCAGAGCGCCCAGCCATCTTCCGGGCAAAACCCTGCGTGGCGCGGCAGGAACATTCGATCGGACCGGGAGACTCCAGGCGTAGCCGCGGTTGGGTAAGGTGACGATGGGCTTCAGCGGCGCAAACAGCCGGCGCAGCTCGCTGATCGCCTGAAAAAGATTTTGCCCTTAAAACCTTACATTTGGTTTCGGGAGCAAGTCACAAATCTTGCTTATGTAGTGATTTTTTACTTCGTGGTTGTTATATGGTGATGCATCGA
>JANQOZ010000001.1 GCA_028285525.1 Lysobacterales bacterium | reverse complement strand
AGCAATGCCCGTCAGAATTCTTCGGCGCGACGTGGAATCAGGTGCTGCTGTCATGGCAAGAGGGCCTCTCGAACTTGCGCAAGGTCAGCATACGCCATTTCTACGGCGACGCTGACGAACGATCCTCGCGAATCATCGCCGCCGCTTTGTCCGCGATCATCATCGCAGTTGCGTTGGTGTTGGCCCGTGGAATGACGGGGATGATGGACGTATCAACCACGCGCAGGCCATCAACGCCTCTGACCCGCAAACGAGGATCGACGACCGACGCCTCGTCGGAGCCCATGCGACAGGTGCCCGACGGATGGTCGCCACGAAACGCCGTTTGCCGCACGAGGTCGTGCCAGTCGCCGGTTGGCGCTTCGAGGCCGAGGGGGAAGTCGACCTCATCGATCACGTCCGCCAACGGCGCGGTGTTCAGCACCTCGAGCGCCTGTCTCGCGGCCTGGGCAAGACGCTCTAAGTCATCTTCAGCTTCGAACATGGTGTGCTGCACCTGCGGTGGCACGTTCGGATCAGCCGAAGTGAGGCGGACGCATCCGCGCGACTTGGGCAGCATCAGACAACAGGCCATCGAAATGCCGTCGCGCGGATTGAGCTTCACTCCGTCACCGGTGGCGTTGATGCCGAAGTGAACGAGGCTCAGCAAGATCTGCAGATCGTGGGCCGGTTCGTGACCGGCGGATCGAGTCAGAATCTGAGCGACCGTTGTACCGACCGCCGCGGCGCCCCGTCCGCGGAGCAGCCAGTTGAGAAGCACCAAAGGCATCTGAAAGGGGCGGCCGGCCCGATTGAAGCTCGGCAGATGCGTAAACGCTTTCACGTAAACGCCCGGGTGTTCCATCAGGTTGGCGCCAACGTTTTTGCTTTCCTGTACCACCGGGATACCCAGCTCAGACAGGTCTGGCGCCGGCCCTACGCCGCTGCGCATCAGCAGCCCCGGCGAGCCGATCGCGCCGCTGGAGACGATCACTTCGCCAGTGCACTGAGCCTGCTCGGTATGGCCATTACGCAGATACTCAACGCCGCTTGCCCGGCCCTCGTCGAACAGAATTCGGGTGACATGACAACGGTTTCGGATGGTGAGATTGGAACGGCCCCGCGCTGGCTTGAGAAACGCCTCGGCCGTGCAGTGCCGGCGGCCGTTCTTGATCGACGCCTGCGTGACGCCAACACCCAGGGTAGCCTCACCGTTGTAGTCGGGGTTAAACGGATGCCCGGCGTTTCCGGCAGCTTCGATCCACCGGTCGACCAGCGCCGGTTTTTCGGCGGGAAAGCTGACGCTGAGCGGCCCGCTGTCGCCGCGATAGTCATCAGCCCCGCCCTCGAACGACTCGATGGCTTTGAAGTGAGGCAGCACCGATTCATAGTCCCAGCCCTCGCAGCCGAGATCGCGCCAGCCGTCATAGTCTTCCCTGGCCCCTCGCATAAACAGCATGCCGTTAATGCTGCTCGACCCGCCGAGACCCCGACCGCCCGACCAGCTGTCCACGAGGCCCGCCCGGGTTGGGTCAGCAAGCGCCGGGTATTTCCAGTTGTACCGATCCTGGAAAATGGCGGAGGCGAGGCCCGCAGGAATACGAATAGCGTAAGCATTGTTGTCGCCGCCGGCCTCCAGCAGCAGCACCCGGATCTGCGGATCTTCAGAAAGGCGGTTGGCCAGCACGCAGCCGGCTGAACCGGCTCCGACAATGATGTAATCCCAGGTTTGGGAAGCCATCAATCGGGGCGCCGCAGCGCCGGCGCTCCGGGCTTACGTGAGTTCGCCAACCCACCAAAATTAGCCGCGGGTTTGTCTACTGCAGATGCCCGACCTTTGCCGAGGCAGGTGTGTTCCATTAGTGTGAAGCTTCACCGAGCGTGCTCCAATCAGCACGCGTGCAGGTTAAACGGGAGGGATACATATGGGCAACCGGGATCGTTCTGGCGGCGCAAGAGCGCTGAAGCGCAGGGACTTTCTGGCGGCCAGCGCCGGGGCGCTCGCGGGCGTGGGGCTGGGCGGACGCGTCCGGGCCGCCGGTGAGAAGGTGGACGTTGCGGTGCTCGGTGCGGGGCTGTCGGGGCTCTATGCGGCCATGCTGCTTGAGGAGCTTGGCGCGTCGGTGCAAGTACTCGAAGCAAACGAACGCGTAGGTGGGCGCTGCCTGACCGCCCGTGACTGGTTTCAGTCACCCGATCTCGGCGCCTCCCAGATCGGCGGCAGCTATGCGCGAATCCTGGATATGTGCCGCCGACTTAATATCGAGCTGGGCCCGGGTTCACACGTCAACGCTCCCTACACGCCGGTGATCGGCGGGAAGCTTGTGGACGCCGATCAATGGGCCGAATCGCCGCACAATCTGACCGAAGGCGATGAGCGCGAGGTCCCGCCCCATACGCTGTTCAGCTATTACATCGGCCAGCGTTCGCCGTTTAGCGAACTGGACGACTGGCGCCGTCCCGAGGCGGCCGAGTACGACATCTCAATCACCGACTGGCTTAAACGACAGGGGGCGTCCAAGGAGGCGATTCGCCTGATGTACGAGTCGAGCGGTCGCAGCCCGATGCACGAAAAGAGCGTGCTGCGCATGCTGCAGGAAACGACCCGCGGGCGAGTTGAAATCAACCGCGTAACCCCCGAGCAGCGGAAGACGCTCGATCAGTATGAAATCGCGTCGATCATCTCCTCCCATATCGTCGGCGGAACGGCGCGTCTGACCGACGCCATGGCGGCGGAGCTGGGCGACAGCGTCCGCGTGGGGGCCCGGGTGGTGGCCGTTGAGCAAAACGGCGAGACAAACACGGTCACGCTTGCCGACGGCTCGACGATCAGCGCTGACTTTGTGCTGAGCGCGCTGCCCTTCAGCAGTCTGCGCAAGGTGACGTTTGATCCACCGTTGACGGGCAGTCAGGCTGAAGCGGTTGCCGAAATGCCATACAACAATCAAAGCCAGATCTGGCTGCGGGTGAAAGCGCCCTACTGGGAGGACGACGGCCTGGGTGCGTCCATGTGGACTGACGGTCCGCTGCAATACGTCCGTCAGCAGATCAAGCCGGATGGTTCCAGGGAGCTGATGAGCGCGATCTGCTCTGCGGAGAAAGCCGCGTTTCTCGACGCCATGCCCCCGGATGAACGCGGCCGCTTTGCGCTGAAAGAAATTGAGCGGATCCGTCCTTCGGCCGCCGGCAAGCTGGAGGTGATCGGCGTTCACTCCTGGGCTCAGGGCGCCAACGCCGGAGGCTGCAGCTTCGAGCTGCCCGTGGGTCGGGTGACCGACTGGGTTGCTGCTATGGGCAAACCGCACGGCCGGGTTCATTTCGCCGGCGAACATTTGCGCCAGCTGGAACTGGGCATGGAGGCGGCCATGGAAACCGGCGAGCGTGCCGCGATGGAAATCGCTCAGACGTTGTTGGCCTGATGCCCTGATGACCGATCGCCCGGAATCGATGGGTTGAACGTCGGCCGGCGCCATTGGCTCTGCGGGGCGCTAGCCGGAGCGGGCGTGACGGTGTTGCCAGGGTGGGTTGCGGCGCAGTCTGGCATCGCTGGTGAGGGCCCGCCGACCGGTGACCCCTGGCCAGCGATGGTGGGTGAGACGGTGTCGTCAGCTGACGGCACGCCGATCTTTTTCCGCCACGGCGGCCAGGGAAACGCCACCGTCCTTTTTGTCCACGGCTGGAGCTGCAGCCACGCCTTTTTTGGGCCTCAGTTTGCGCCCGTCAGTCAACGGTATCGAATCGCTGCGCTGGATCTGGCTGGCCATGGCCAGTCCGGCCACCGAGCGAAGCACACCGCTGCGGCGTTTGCTGAGGACGTGCTCGCGGTAGCGGCTCGTTTTCCCGGACCGCTGGTGCTGGTGGTGCACTCCGCCGGCGGCCGCGTCGCGTGCCACGCGGCACCCGCGCTCGAAGATCGGTTGCTGGGCGTCGTGGGTTTTGATGCCTTTCAGAACCTCGGCATGCCTCCGCCCACCGAGGAACGGATCAACGCCTCGCTGGCGGCGCTCAAAGCAGATTTTGCCGGCCGCGTCGCGCAATCGATGTCGTTTCTGCTGCCCGAGGACGCTGATCCAGCCCTGCAGCGCTGGATCCTGGAGCAGATGTCGAGCAACAGCCCCGAACAGGCGGTCGCTGCATCTGCGGCGTTTGCCAACGACGACCCCGCGGCGGCGGTCAGGGACTTCAGCAAACCTGTCTGGGCGCTCAACTCAGACGGTGTGCCGACCAACGTCGAGAAGATTCGTCAGGTGATCCCTCGCTTCAACGCGCAGACGATTGTCGGACACGGTCATTTTCTTCACCTCGTCAATCCGCAGCTGCTCAATGACCGCCTGCTGTCGAGGCTGGATCAGCTTGCCGGCTGATCTGCCCATGACTTTCCAGCCTTAGAACGGAACGTCGTCGTCGAAATCGGGTGGCGCTTCGCTGCGCGGCTCGAACTGCTGGCCTGGGTCGACGGGCGGCGGACCCTCCTGCTGCTCATTGCCTGACTCAATGCGCCAGGCCTTCACGTCGGTGTACCAGCGGCCGTTGTACTCACGGCTCTGCAGGTCGAAGTGGACCGTCAGCTCCTGTCCTTCCTGAATACCGAATTCGTCAATTTTGTCGCCCCAGGCCATGAAGCACACCTGCTTCGGGTAGTCGCCCGGGATTTCGATCACGTATTCCTGCTTACGCCAGGGCCCCCGCTGAGAGGTGCCGGACTGTTCCGGCAGCGCCTGGATGATTTTGCCTTTTAATTCCAAGGGAACAGAACTCCTGTGGTTGGATCACAACAGCCGCAGGGCTGTTTTTGCCGGCCGCTATCCTACCTGATTGCGACGCCCGTGTTGGCCGGGATTCGCTCCGAAATAACGCAGCAATGCCGCAGCTGGCCTTGCCAACGCCGGCCCGAGCGCCCGCATCGGGGTGCCGCTTGCTTGCACTTCCATGAGATATATGTACCATTACCACACATGGTACACATGGTGCACCGCCTTCAATGGACATAACCATCGATTTGGAAAGCCCGGATCCGCTTTACGCGCAGCTGATTGCCCAGCTCAAAAGCGTGATCGAGCGAGGTCACAAGAAACCCGGCGATCCGCTGCCCTCGATTCGGCAGCTCGCCAATGACCTCGACCTGAACAGCAAGACCGTGGCAAAGGCATATCGCCTGCTGGAGCGCGACCGCCTGATCCAGGCGCGGGGTGTCCGAGGCACTTTTGTTCATCCGCAGGCGAGTGTCGAGAACAGCGTCGATATCGGCACCCGTGTCTTGGAAGAGCTGACTCAAACGGTCGACCGGCTACGCGAGATCGGTGCCACTGAATCCGAAATCCGAATTGGCTTCAGCCAAGTCATGAAGCAAACCCGTTAGGACAAAGTTATGCATAACCAACTCTTATTTTGTTTTGCGTTTTTCTGCCAGATTGTTCTGATCTCCGGCTGGATGGCCCGCAAGAGTGTGAGCAACATGCGCGCCGTACAGCGAGACTATCCGCCTTCAGAGTATCCGCGGCTTTATCCGTTTCCGCCGAAACACTATGAGCGGGTGCAGCGTCGGTTCCTCACCGCCAACACGGTGGTCGGGTGTATCGGTCTGATCATCCTGGCCGTGCTGCTCGGCACGCCGCGCGATGGCGCGTGGGATCACGCGATTGCGATCTGGTACGGTCTGCTCCAATACCTTCCGCTGGTTTTCTGGGAGGTCAGTCGACGTTCTGAGCTTCAGCTCATGCGCGACAGCGCCACCACCCGGTCTGCGGGGCTGACGCCCCGCCGCATGCTGGACGTTGTTCCGCGCGGACTTCTTGTCGTCGCCGGCGTTGTCTATCTGATGCTGCTGGCGTTTGTGCCGTACGTCGATCAGTTCGACTACGACTGGTTTGGCGGCTACTGGAACGTCGCGATCATCACCGCGATGAATCTGGGCTTTATCGGTGCCCTGTTCCTGCAGGTTCACGGGAAGAAGCTGGACCCCTATCTGGACCCGAGTGATCGCCAGCGTCACCTGACGCAGCTGGCTCGGCTATTGCTCCTGATCAGCATCGCGGCGACGGTGTTTGCCATGCTCAGCATTTCACTGAAGGCGTTCGAGTTTGAGCATCTCAAAGGGGTCTCGCACAGCCTCTACTTTCAGCTGCTTGCGCTGCTGTCCTTTTCCACGCAGCAGCCGCGCAACCTCGACTACACGGTATACCGCGAGGGGCACTCCGCGGCCTGAACGCCTCGGGTACTAGGGGTTCACCGCTTCTGTCTGCCAGTGCCCAGCGGCGTCCAGCCAGAAGCGGGTTCGGTTCTGCGGCTCGCCCCGCAGCTCCAGATGATCCACCTTGTCCGGTGCCAGCAGCAGCACAACAAAATCCTCCAGCGGATGTTGGCTGTCGGGCGGCTCAAGCTCAAAAGCCTCTGAGCCTGCTCGGGGTTTGGCGGGATGGGGCCAGGCAAACTGGCTGCGCGCACTGTCCGAGATAGACTGCCACAGGTGCGCACGCAGGGAGGCCATCACATCGGCTTCGGTGGCGCTTCCCGGCGCCATAACCAGCTCTACCTGCCCGGAGAGGCGGAACTGCTCCCGGGTTTTAGGGAAATACCAGCAAGCCTCAGCCGTCGCGTTGTGTTGAAGCTCCAGCACCTTTTCGCTGCGGCGATCGGTGATGAACTGAAGCGTGTTTTCCAGCCGTCCCTCCTCAAGGAACGGATCGGGCACAAAGCCGCGAAACACGATCGTGCGATTGGCCGGCAGTCCGTTCTCCCTTACCGTCGCGAGCTGAAGGTAGCGCGCGGCGGGCAGGGAACGATTTCGGTGCAGAGCGCGAGCGATGGGGGAACGCCAGGGAGCCAGAGTCACGATTCGGGTTCTGCTCGATACAGCCAAAGTCTTTGGAGCGCGTATCTTCCCGGCTCAGCCGCCCAACATCAATCCGCTTTGATCCGGGCGACCAGCGCTTCGAGTACCTCATCGGTCCGCCCGGCAACCATCGGAGATGGGATCACCCAGTCGGGCGTCACGCCATCAACTCGCCGCTCTCCAGAAGGGCGGATGATGTGCGCTTTGGGAAACCCGACCTCAATGCCGGTGTTCGGCAGCGTGAACTGCTCCATGGCGCCATAGGTGGTCGCCATATCCGAGGTCTTTTCTCCCGCGATGATGCCAAAGTGATAGTCCTGAATGATCGCCGCCACGTTCACGGCGTTCGAGTAGCTGTGGCGATTAATCAATGCAAACACCTGTCCGGTAAATCGCTTGCCGGCTCGGGGCTCGGCATAGGGGATGTCGAATTCAAAGGACTGGCCTCTCTGAGTTGTTGCGTACCGTTCGGCGAAAAGCTTCGATACGCTCTCGACCGCGCCGGCCTGTTGTTCGAGTCGAGCCGCGTTGGAGGCCGCTGCCTCGTCGCTGGAGCGAATCAGAAAAGCTGAGCAAAAGCGGAAGGGTTTATTGGCAATCCAGGTCAGCATCAAATCGCTGAACGAATTGTCCCCGCCGGGGTTTTCGCGCAGATCAATGATCAGCTGCTCAGCGCCGTTTTCCAGTAGAGACTCGAAAGCTTCATCGATGAAGGTGCCGAAGGCCGCGTTGTCCCAGACTGCACCGGGCTGCTCCGCGTTGTAGAAAGGGCCAGGTCGCAGGTACCCGATGGCTGTGTCCACCATGCGGTAGCTTCGTTCGCTGCTGTCGAGCGTAAACACCTCCGGTTGCTCAGCCGCTGCCTTCTGCTGCTCGTCGCGCGTGCTGGCGTTGATCGTGACGTTTTTGAGCTTTTCGCCGCGACGAAGCGAGAGCTCAAATTGATCGATCTCCCCGGCCACCGCCCACAGATCACGCGGGAACGTAAACTCCTGCAGCGAGTGAGCAATATAGGGCGTATCCGCCGAGATCAGCTCGCCGGTGCGTTCCAGCCAGCGCGTCATCGGCGTGGTGTTGATGGCCACGATCTCATCACCAACCTCGATACGTTCGTCTCCCGAGTAGTTTTCGCCGACGTAAGCCACGCCGTCGACGATACGCAGATAGATGGGAAAGCTGCGGCCACCGCGGGCGCGGAACGCGTCGAAGGCCGAACTGGGAAACTCGATACGCGAATGCGCCACGTTGCCGTAGGCCGCAAAACGCTGGAAGGCAAGCTGCGTTTCAAGCCGCGTCAGCGGCCGGGTAAAGCGCTTCAGCATTGTCTCGTAGCGCTGATCGTAGGCTGCCTTGCTTCGATGGGCGTAAAGATCCGCGTGGGCGCTTCGGAGTCCCCGATACAGACTCGCAAAATCCTCCTGAAGCTGCTTTGGCTGGAACGTCTGTTCCCAGTCGACATCCGCAGCGGCAGCAGGACCGCTAGCCGAGCTGAGGACTAAAGCGAAGGCGAAAATATGCCGGCGTATTGAGTGCATGACAGGTGATCTCAGGTTTCAGGACGGCCAGTAGATCAATTGCGGTTGTTGCCGACCATGTCAGCCAGGTCCCGTTTTCCTGACGAAACCCTGACATAATAAAAATCAGCAGCTTATGGGATAATTTTGGCATGTCTCAGGACGCCAAACATGCTGCCGCCGGTCGCGTTTCCCGGCTTTCTCCCTTCCGGTTGGGCCCCTGGCAGGTCGACCCCGCAACCGGCCGCCTGTCATCAGCCAACGAGCAGCGCTCGCTTGAGCCCAAGCTGATGGAGCTGCTGTTGCTCCTTGCCGGCAAGCCAGGGCAGGTGTGGTCCCGGGGCGATATAGAAGCGACCGTTTGGGCAGGTGCCGTTGTGGGAGAAGATACGGTCGCCCGCGCGATCTCTCGGCTGCGGCGCGCACTCGGCGATTCTGCCTCGGAACCACGTTTTATCGAAACCCTGCCGAAGCGCGGTTATCGGCTGATCGAAGTGGTTGAGGCCCTTCCTCAGAGCAAGATGCGCCGGCCGCTGGTTTGGGTCGCCGCCGGGGTGCTGCTGGCGATCGGCCTGCTGTGGGCTCGCTGGAGTCCTGATGGCCCAACGCCTGTTTCAGACAGCCGCTTCGAGCAACAGATCGCGCGGGCCGACGATCTCTATATGCGCTTTACGCGGGCTGACAATGAAGCGGCGATCGGACTGTACGAGCGGGTTCTCGCCGAAGAGCCGGGTCACAGTGGCGCCCAGGCGGGGCTTGCCAATGCGCTGGTGCAGCGCGTGGTGCGCTGGCCGCGCAGCGCCACGGTGGAGGGCGCCAGCTCGCTCAGCGAGGCGCTGGGTCGGGGTCTGACTCGAGGGCCAGAGGCCGCGGCGATTCTGACGCGGGCAGTGGGAATGGCGGAGCGAGCCGTCCGGCAAGCCCCGAACGACCCGGACGCACTCAAGGCGCTGGCGTTCACAGTGTCCGCCAGAGGGGAGCTCGATCGCGCTGCAGAGCTCTATCAACAGGTGCTCCAGCTTGATGCAGACGCCTGGGCCGCAATGGCCAATCTCGGTGAAATCGCCACGCTGCGCGGAGAACCGGCTGCAGCCATCGAGTATTTTGAGCAGGCGTGGTCGGCCATGACGCGAGCGTATGAGTATGAACCGCAGCGGGTCGGGCCATGGCAAGCGGCGTTTGGCGTGGCGATCGGTGAGCGCTACCAGGAGCTTGGCCAAACGGCCGACGCGGAACTCTGGTATCGGCGGGTGCTGACGCTGGCGCCTTTTGAGCCGGAAGCAACGTCTCGTCTGGCGCAGCTGCTGGCCGCAGCGGGCGACATGGCCGAGGCAAAGTCGCTCTGTGATGAGCTGACGGAGCGCGTGGGCGCCTATCCCGGCTGCGCCGAAGGCGGCTAGCTCCACGGCAGGCCTGACTTTTGGTGCTTTCAACCTTTTTCAGGCTCGCCTAGCCTCACCTTTTTGCTGGAGTAACTACCGTGCGCCATCTTTGCTGTCTCGCTGTTCTGCTGTCCTTCGCTGCTTCTGCCCAGGATTCCTGGCCCGAGCTGTCCGGTCCGTATCTGGGCCAGGAGCCGCCGGGCATGACCCCGGTGGTCTTCGCGCCAGGCCTGGTTTCGCTTGAGGGTGAGCGGGAGCTGAACGCGGTTTTTTCGCCGAACGGACGGATTTTCATGTTCAGCCGGACGATCGATGGCACCTTCAAGATGTTCTACACCTCTCAGCGCGACGATGGCTTGTGGCGCGAGCCGCTCATGGCGCCGCCCTCCAAGACCTATCCTGGCCACCGTGATGCAGACATGGCGTTTTCCCCGGACGGCGCCTGGGTTTATTTCATTTCCGACCGGCCCCTGGCCGGTTATTCGCTGGATCGATACAACATCTGGCGTAGCCGCGTAACGCGTCATGGGTTGCTGACGCCGGAGCCGCTCGGGTCTCATATCAACGGGCTGGGGCATGAGCTTTACCCCCTGCTGGTCGCCGACGGCAGCCTCTATTTTTCTGCGGAGCGCGAAGACACGTTCGGCCGGCGAGACAGCTACCGCGCCCAGTTCAGAGACGGCGCCTTCGAAACGCCGGTCAACCTGGGCCCGGGGATCAACGGGCCGACCGACGAGGGTGACATCTATGTGAGCCCCGACGAAACGTACATCATTCACGTGTCAGCGGAACGCCCCGACGGCCTCGGCAGCAGTGATCTGTACGTCAGCTTCCGTCAGGACGACGGCACGTGGGGCAAAGGCATTCACCTGGAGGACGGCATCAACTCTCCCGAAGCCGACTATTGCCCCATGGTGACGCCCGACGGCAAGTACTTCTTCTTTACCCAGGACGAGGACATCATGTGGATGGACGCGGCGATCATCGACAAATATCGAAAGTAGCGGCGGTTTCAAAAGCGCCGTTTCTCGGCGCGCTGCAGTCGGGGTGGCGCGAAGTCGATCTGCGTCTCGGGCGAATCCTATTCCTCAACCAGGCTCTTGTGCACCCGAACGGCCACGCTGCGCGGGATGATGGTCCCTCCGCTGGCCTCGAATCGGGCGCGGGTAAATGCGGCGCCAAACAAGAGAATCAGTGACGAGTAGTTCACCCAGAGCAGCAGCAGGACAAGAGAGGCCGCTGCGCCGAATGTCGATGCCGTAGCGGTGTAGGCGAGATAAAGGGCAATCAGAGACCGCCCGACCGTAAACAACACCGCGGTCACTACGCCCCCGAGCAGGACGTCCGACCATTTGAGTCGAACGTCCGGCAAACTCTTAAAGATCACCATAAACAGGAATGAAATCACCGCCAGCGACACCCCCAGCTCGAGAATTCGAAGCACCGTCTCCTGCCACGGCAGCCATCCGCTCACAAGCTGAACCGCGGCGTTCACCGCAAGGCTGAGCGATAGCGATACCAGCATGATGAAGCCGATAGCGAGCACGATGGTCAGCGAGGCCACGCGCTTGCGGATCAATCGAAGCAGGCTGTTGCGCGAAGGTCTTGGGGCGACACCCCAGATGGTGTTCAGGGCCGTCTGCATCTGTGCGAAAACCGTTGTTGCACCCACCAGCATGGCCAGTACGCCAGCCGTCGTCGCCCAGATTCCTCCTCCCTGAAGCTGCGACTGCGCCACAGCGGTCTGCACGGCCGTTGCCGCTTCGGTACCAATCGTCTGCTCGAGCTGCACAACAATCTGACCTTGTGCGGCCTCCTCACCGAAGAAGAAGCCGATGATGCTGACGATAACGATGACAACCGGCGCAATGGAGAACAGCGTGAAGAAAGCCAGTGAACCGGCGATCGCAAACGCGTTGCTGTCCAGCCATATGCGAACCGCTTGAACCAAAATGCTGATCCAATGATTAAGAGCTGCTTTCAGCATGGGTGCTCGGGTGAAGTATCAGCGCCGCGGCGCCAAGAATGACTGAATGCTTGCGCACGCCCTCAATTTATCACCTTTTTTGCGAAGCCTACCGCTAGGCTGTGCGTCTCGCCGAAAAGCCCATAGTTGTCTGAATATGCCCGGGCGTGCCGCCATTTCCGAAGCCGCTGTGTGAATCGGATATGTCCCTCCTCAAATGCCTCACTGCCTTTACCAGATGGCTCAATTATTCTCCAAAACCGCCGAATAACTACGGATGGAAGTAGATTCGATTGTTCCTCAGGCTGCGCCCGAGTCTCGTGATGATGCTCAACCACAGTCTGAACCTGCCACGGTGCCGGATCCGTCCGCCTGGATTGCGCGGTTCAACTTTGATCTGCGCAATGGACTGAATGCGCTCCTGAGCGCAGCGACTCTTCTCAACGACACGTCGATGGACGGGGAGCAGGCGGAACTGGTGTCGGTGATCGAAAAGGAGGGTGCTGATCTCCGTAACCGAATCAATCAGCTGATCGACCTCAACGACATCGAATCCGGACTCGCTGAGCTCGAAGACGCAGAGATATTTGTGCCCACCCTGCTCGAGGAGCTCTTGGACCTGTATCGGGTGCAGGCGACCGATCGAGGTCAGTCCATCCGCGCCCAGGTGTCCAGGGCCGGGTCGCGCTGGATTCAATGTGATCCGGGCCGCCTTCGGCAGGTGCTGATCAATCTGGTCGAGAACGCGGTGCTCTACGCCAATCCGGGCGAAATCCGCATCGCGGCCGGCCGATCAACCGGCAACGTGATCATCAGCGTTCGTGACCAGGGACCAGGCATGCCGGAAGGTCTGGTGGATCTCATCAACGGCAAAGGAGGGCAGGGCTTAGCTGCAGAGCCAGGTCTCGGGCTCTACGTAGCCATGAAGGGTGCCGCCATGCTGGGCGGCAGGCTGATGGCCAAGGCGGATGAGAGTGGAACGCAGATCAATCTGATTTTGCCTGGCGCTATCGTCACGCCCAAAAAGGACGGAGCGATGAACCGCCTGCGACAGGCGGCGCGCGAGACCCAGGTTCGGCTTGCCAATACCAAAGCCGAACGGGAACCCGGGCTGACCGATTTGCTCAGCGACTGGGGCTTGAGCCGAGAGCGGGAGTCGCGTTCCGAGGCCCGGGCCGTGCTCATCGACCCTGAATCGTCTGACATCAAGGACGTGTTGGAGGGCACGGAGGCCGAGCTGGTGGTGGTGCTCTGTACCAGCGACGAGTCGCTGAACGCGATTCAGGCGAATGAGCATCCGAGCGCCTATATTTTTCGCTATCCCGAATCCAGCTACCGCCTGCTGCGCCAGATTCTGCTCCCTCAGCATGAACGTGAACGGGCCGGGTTCTGGGGCAAAGAGGATGACGGCGGTCGGCGTGTTCTGGTGGTTGACGACAGCACCGCCAACCAGATGGTCACCGCGAGCATGTGTCGAAAGCTCGGCCATCGCGTCACCACCGTAAGCTCCGGCCGTGAGGCGATTCAGACGGCAAAGCAGGTCCCGTTTGACGTGATCCTGATGGATATTCAGATGCCCGGCATGGACGGTATCGAGGCATCCAGGGAGATTCAGCGCGATTCGGTCGGCAAAAACCTGGCCCCGCTCATTGCCGTGACAGCCAACACCCTGTCGGTCGATCGCGACGCCTGCGAGGCGGCCGGGATGGTGGACTACCTCGCCAAGCCCGTGGACCGGGAAAAGCTCAAGCAAACGATCGAACACTGGGGCACGCGCACTCAGACGATGCGGGATCAGGAGCAGCTGCGCGAGCTCAACGCGATTCCGATTTTCGAGCCGGGGGACCTCAGGCGGCTCGAGAAGGAGGTCGATCGCTCCATCATTCCCGAGATCGCCAATGCCTTTCTCAAAGAAGCGCGCGTCCGGCTTGCGCAGATCAGGCTGGCGCTTGCCGAGGAGCGTGTCGACGACGTTGCTCGCCACGCGCATCCCATCAAGAGTGCCGCGCAATCATTTGGCGCAAGGCGCCTGAAGCAGTGGACCCACTACCTCGAAACCGCGGGCAAAGCGGGCAATCGGCGTGGCATCGAGGCCGTGTTTGCGGACGTTGAGAGCTGCCTTGCAAAGACTCAGGAGCTGCTGCTGGGCCATCTGAACGAACCGGAGCAATAGTTCTGACCGCTGCCTTCGTGGCCGGTTCGTAACCCAAAAAAAAGCCTCGGAGGCGAGGAGCCTCCGAGGCATGGGTCCTACCTTTGAACGTTGACTTAGAGGTCGTGCTTCAGATCGAAGCGGTCCAGGGTCATGACCTTGGTCCAAGCGTCGACGAAGTCGTTCACGAATCGCTCCTGGCTGCCGTTGTAGGCATAGCTTTCAGCGATGGTGCGCAGCTCCGCGTTGGCGCCGAAGATCAGGTCAACTGACGTCGCCGTGAACTTCTCCTCACCGGTACCCCGGTCGAGGCCGCGATAGACGCCCGGCTCTGAACCCTTCTCCCAAACCGTGGACATGTCCAGCAGGTTGACGAAAAAGTCGTTCGAAAGCGTGCCGGGCTTGTCGGTCAGCACGCCGTGGGCGGCCCCGCCCGCGTTCACGTTCAGCGCTCGAAGGCCGCCGAGCAGAACCGTCGTCTCCGGCACGGAGAGGCTCAGCTGATCAGCCCGGTCCACCAGCATCTCCGTCGGAGAGCGGTAGGCCTTGTCGGCATTGAAGTAGTTGCGGAACGCGTCAGCATCCGGCTCGAGCAGCGCAAAAGACTTGACGTCCGTCTGCTCCTGGCTGGCGTCGGTGCGGCCCGGAATAAACGGGACCTCAACCTCCATGCCGGCAGCTTTAGCCGCGTCCTCGATGCCTGTTGCGCCAGCGAGCACGATCAGGTCGGCGAGGGAGACGTCAGCGCCTCGGCCCTTGTTGAAGTCGGCCTGGACCGCTTTCAGCCGGGTCAGGGTGCCTGCCAGCGCTGCCGGATCGTTAGCTTCCCAGTCTTTCTGCGGCGCCAGAGCGATTCGGGCACCGTTGGCACCGCCACGCATGTCGCTGGCGCGGAAAGAAGAGGCTGCCGCCCATGCGGTACGAACGCGCTCCTCGACCGTGATCCCTGAGTCGCGGATAGCAGACTTCAGGCGAGCGATCTCGCGCTTGCCGATCAGCGCACCTTCGTGTGCCGGGACCGGATCCTGCCAAATCAGCTCATCCTTGGGGAACGCGTCGCCGAGGTAGCGGTTGCGCGGGCCCATGTCCCGGTGGGTCAGCTTGAACCATGCCTTGGCAAAAGCCAGCCGATACTCTTCCGGGTTGGCAAGAAAACGCTCAGCGATCGCGCGATAGGCGGGGTCTGCCTTGACCGCCAGGTCGGCGGTGGTCATGACCGGCGAGTTGAACTTGCCTTTGACGTGCGCGTCGGGCACCGACTTGTGCATGCCCTCGTCGACCGGAATCCACTGAATGGCACCTGCCGGGCTGCGAACCTGCTTCCACTCGTTGTTCAGCAGGTTGGACAGATACAGCGTCGTCCACTGAGTTGGAGCCTGAGTCCAGGCGCCTTCCAGGCCGCTGGTGACGGTGTCTTCAGAGTGACCCTTGCCACACTGGTTCTTCCAGCCGATGCTTTGGTTTTCGACGCCGGCTCCGGCGGGGTCAGCGCCGACGCAGTCGCCGGGCTTGTGGGCGCCGTGCATCTTGCCGAAGGTGTGACCACCGGCGATCAGGGCGACCGTTTCCTCGTCGTTCATCGCCATGCGGCCGAACGCAACGCGGATGTTTCGGGCTGAACCCTGCGGATCGGGCTTACCTTTCGGACCTTCCGGATTCACATAGATCAGGCCCATGTGGGTGGCGCCGAGCGGACGCTGAAGCTGACCGTTCTTGTCTTCGCGGTCGCTGGCCAGCATCTCGACTTCCGGACCCCAGTACACCAGATCAGGCTCCCATTCGTCGGTGCGGCCACCGGCGAAGCCATAGGTCTGGAAGCCCATGTTCTCCAGCGCGACGTTGCCGGCCAGGACCATCAGGTCGCCCCAGGACAGACGCTCACCGTACTTTTGCTTGACCGGCCAAAGCAGGCGGCGGGCCTTGTCGAGGTTACCGTTGTCGGGCCAGCTGTTCAGCGGGTCAAACCGCATCTGGCCGCCGTCACCGCCGCCGCGACCGTCGAGCGTGCGGTAGGTGCCGGCACTGTGCCAGGACATGCGGATGAAGAACGGGCCGTAGTTACCGAAGTCAGCCGGCCACCAGTCCTGCGACGTGGTCAGGAGCGCGTCGATGTCTCCCTTGACCGCATCCAGGTCGAGCTGTGCAAACGCCTCAGCGTAGTTGAAATCTTCGCCCAGCGGGTTGGAGCGGCTGTCGTGGTCGCGCAGCGGCGCGAGATCCAGCTGGTCGGGCCACCAGAACTGGTTGGATTTGGCTGCGGTGGGCTGAGCCTTGCCCATACCCATCTCGCTTTCCTGGCTCAGCGCAACCTGCGTGCTGAGCAGGGCCGCAACCGCAGCGGCCAGCTTCAATTTCTGAAATCTCATGGTTGTTACTTACTCCCGAGTTGATCGGCGCCAGGCGCCGGAAAATTCTTGCAGAGGTCGTGGTGAACGCACAGGAGCGTAACAGTCGGTCGTTAATAAATTAAATCTAAAGTTTTTATGGAGTCGATAGGGTGGGTATATGAGCAGCCGCTGGCCGCTGGAAGATCAAATACTTAGCTGCGGGTACCCGCTGCCAGGCGCGCCAGGGCGATCTCCTGCGTATCGATGCCGCGGGACCAGATCATGGTCTTCCAGTCGTCCGAGTCCTGATAGAAGGCGTCTCTTGCCTGGCGCTTGATCTGCCTGCCAACGTCCGAATCGAGATCGCCGTGGGCATGGAGCCAGTTGTCGGCCCGCAGCGCTGTGAGCACCTGGGAAAGCGGTTGGGTGCCGTACTCCAGCACCGTTGCCGTGACCTCCGCGTGCGACAGGTAGCGGACCCAGGCCTCCATGTTGGTGCCGTGGAGTGGTGCGGACGTCGAGCTGGCGTCGTGAATGGACGTGACGTCGCCCCACCAGTTCTGCGACCGATCCCAGGCGGCCTCTCCGGGGCTGCCGACGCCGATGCGCTCGCCGTAACCGCGGGGCCCCAGCCCGGTGTGATAGTCGATCAGAGCTATCCGTTTGGCGCTCGCGAGGTACCGGTCGAAGATGGATTCCGTGGTTAATCGCGACCAGCTCGGCCGCTGACCGCCGTAAAAGATGCCGTTTGGATCAACGTATTGACCCGACGAGATTGCGCCCTGCATCACCATCGGCGGGAGCTCTTCGATCAGGCGATTGATTTCGCTGGTAGTCTGCGCCGCGATTTCTTCGGACCACTGATCAGGGCAAATCAGGTTGCGGTATTTTAAGTAGCCTTCGTTGACCGGCAGCGGCTCGTCAAAGTCGACATAGTTGCGATTGATATCCACGTTTTCTTCGGTGGTTCGACGCAGCCAGGCAAAGCCGAACGGATTGACGGCGTGAATCTGCAGCAGGGCGGTGTCGGGCGGCAAGCGGGCGGCCCGGCCGCTGCGGAACCAGCCGACCTGGACCCCGGAACCGCAGAACCCCTCAGCGCCGTGGGTGCCCGACAGCGTGACCAGCACGCTGCTGGCATCCTGCGGTCCCAGCCAGGCGACGTCGGTCGTGAGATCCTCTCCTGACGGCCCCTTGGCCGGATTGGTGTAGCGCTCGAGCGCGGCGCCAGCGTCTTTGGCTGCCGCAATAAACTTCTCCCGCGCCTCCGGATAGTCGTTGGCAAAATAGCTGGCGATCGTCATGGGTCTGTCGTTCGGTTCGGGTTACGGGTTTGGCGTGGGCGATACGGCGAGCAGGCCGGATTCGCTGGCGAGCCGATTGTATTCCTCGAGGTCGCTGTCGAGAATCTCGCGCAGCCGTTCGAGTTGCTCAGAGGCCTGAGTCCAAAGCAGGTCGCGCACCTCCAGCGCAGCGGCGGTCGGCGGATTGTCGCCGACGTTGGCCAGCGACATCACGCCGGCCAGCTTGTCGTTCAGCTTGATCGGATAGTTGAGCGGGTCCTGCCGGCTCTCCATGCGGGTTTCGTACAGCGCCTTTTCCACCTCGGTCAGCGCTTCGGAGAGCGATTCACCTCGCTCCTTGAGCTCCGCGAACGCCGGGTCATCGCCTACTCGCTTGCCGATCGACTTCAGCTGCCCTCGGACTTCGCGAAGCTGCCGGATTGACTGATGCACCTCGGTGATTTTGTTTCGCAGATCCAGCGCAAAATCGAACTGCTGCGCAAAGTCATCGTCCGAGGCGGCGGACCGGGGGTCAGCGCGAACGGTAAAGCTGACGGTTTGCGTCTCATCGCCGATTGTCATGGTGGCTCGGTAGGTGCCCGGTACCGCCTTGGGTCCGCCCAGCGATCCGTTCCAGAGCACCATCTTGTCGAAGGTCTCGGCACCGGGATAGCGCAAGTTCCAGACAAAGCGATTCAGGCCTGCTTCGGCTTCCAGGATCCGGTCGTCGTCGTACAGATGCTTGGGGTGACTCTCGTCTTTGTCTTTCGCGTCTGGCTCAGGCTTCCGGCTGAAGCGCCGGATCAGCTCGCCATCATCGCTTTCGATGTCGATCGTGAGCGTTGTTTCCGGGTCCGGCTCGTCGTCCAGCAGATAGTGAAACACCACACCGTCGGGCGGATTTTGCCCCCGGTGCTTTGGCTCGCTCTGGCTGCCGTTCTGGAGCCGCCAGCCGTCCCGCGGCGGAAACAGATGAGCATCCTTGCTGAGGACCTCATCACTTAAGTTCCGCAGGAGCGATATGTCGTCGAGAATCCAGTAGCCGCGACCTTGCGTTGCGGCAATCAGGTCACCCTCTTTGACGGCCAGATCCGTGATCGGAGAAACCGGCAGGTTTTGCTGGAAGGGAAGCCATTCGTCACCGTCGTTGAAGGAGGCATAAAGGCCTGCTTCGGTGCCGGCGAAGAGCAGGCCAGGGCGCTGGTCGTCGGCCCGGATCACCCGCGTGAAGTGATCGCTCGCGATGCCGTCCACAATTTTTTTCCAGCGCCGTCCGTAGTCCTCGGTCCGATACAGGTACGGGCGAAAATCGTCGCTTTTGTAGGCCGTGGCCGCCAGGTACAGGCCGCCGGGAAGCGTCGGATGCGCTTCGATGCTGTTGATCTGGATGTCTTTCGGCAGGCCTGACGGCGTGACGTCTGCCCAGGCCTCTCCGCCGTCGCGGCTGACGTGGACCAGCCCGTCGTCGGACCCGGTCCAGAGCACGCCCGGTTCGACCAGCGATTCAGCGATCGCAAAGATGGTGCCGTAGTACTCCACCGAGGTGTTGTCCTTGGTGATCGGCCCGCCCGAGGGTCCTTGCTGCTCTTTGTTGTTCCGCGTCAGGTCCGGGCTGATCGCGCGCCAGGTCTGACCTTCGTCGTCCGACGCGAACAGCACGTTGGCTGCCGCGTAAAGGCGGCCTGAGTCGTGGGGTGAAAACTGCAGCGGGAAATTCCAGTTGAACCGGTATTTCAGCTCCGCCGCGCCCCAGCCCATCGGATTGTCGGGCCAGACGTTCACCGCTCTGCGGTTGCCGCTGCGATGATCCATGCGGATGAGATAGCCGCCGTAAGAGCCCCCGTACACCACATCCGGGTCGTCAGGCTTGGCGACGATGTGGCCACTTTCACCGCCGGCGGTCGGTTCCCAGTCGCGAACGCTGATCGACGAACCGTAGGCCGACTCAGAGCGAATCCGAACGGCGCTATTGTCCTGCTGTCCGCCCAGCAGGCGGTAGGGAAACGCGTTGTCGACCGACACCCGATACATCTGAGAGGTGGGCTGGTTGCTCTGTGTGGTCCAGTTAAGCCCGCCATCGAGGCTCACGTTTGCGCCGCCGTCGTTGGACTGGATCATGCGCTGCGGATCGGCGGGATCGATCCACAGATCGTGGTTGTCGCCGTGGGGTGTCGGCACCTGTTCGAAAGACTTGCCGCCGTCACGCGACCGGTGGAAGCGAACGTTGAGCACGTAAACCGTGTCCTCGTTGGCCGGGTCGGCGTTGATGCGGGTGTAGTACCAGGCACGCTGACGCAGCTTTCGTTCCTTGTTCACCCGCTCCCAGGTTTCGCCGGCGTCGCGCGACCGGAATACCCCTCCTTCCTCAGCCTCGATGATCGCGTAGACGTTGTCCGGATTGCTGGCTGAAACCGACACGCCGATGATCCCAATCGGCCCTTTGGGCATGCCTTCCGCGTCCATCAGATTTTCCCAGGTGTCGCCGCCGTCGGTGGATTTCCACAGCGCTGAACCCTCGCCGCCGCTCTCCAGGCTGTAGGGCGTGCGGAGAATTCGCCAGGTGGAGGCATACAGAATTCGGGGATTGGTGGGATCCATCGTGAGATCGACCGCGCCCACCTCGTCGTTCACGAACAGCACCTTTTCCCAGGTAGCGCCACCGTCGCGGCTGCGGAAGACGCCGCGCTCATCGTTCGGCCCGAACAGGTGTCCCATGGCGGCCACGTAAACAAGATCAGGATTGCGGGGATGGATACGTACCCGCGGGATGTGCCGCGAGTCCTCAAGCCCGATGTTGGTCCACGTGCGGCCCGCGTCGCTGGACTTCCACAGTCCGTTGCCGTGAGACACGTTGCCCCTGACGGTTTTTTCGCCGGTGCCCACATAGATAACGTTCGGGTCCCACTCGGAGACGGCTACGGCCCCGATCGAGCCGCCGAAGAAGCCGTCCGACACGTTATCCCAGGTCAGGCCCGCGTCCTGGGTTTTCCAGACGCCGCCACCGGTGCTGCCGAAATAGTAGGTGTCCCGGTCCTGCGGAATGCCGGCGACGGCCGCGGACCTGCCCCCGCGATAGGGACCAACCTCCCGCCACTGCAGGCCCTCCAGCCGATCGTCGGGAAGCTCGCTGACCTCGGCAAAAACGGGAGCGGCGGACAGCCAGGACAGGACCGCAATCAGCAGCAGATGAGTTTTCATGAAAGCCCCTTGGTACGAAAAGAAAAAGCACTCGAAGCGCCGACAGGTTGCCTGCCGGCGCCGACATTATGCCGTGTTAAAGCTGTCCTGCCAGATCGTCGACCCAGTCTTTCTGAAAAGCCAGGGCGCGGTCGCCGGGCTGTTGAGCGCCGAAGAATTCGGTCTCGGGATCTTCAACCAGCGGCTCGCTGCCGCTGAGCGCCTCAACAATCGCCTGACCACAGAACGGGACATAGGCCTCGGCGTAGCCTCCCTCGTGCACGATGGCCAGCTTGCCCCCACAGAGCCGGTCGGCAGCCTCCATCATGAGGCCGGTCATCGCCCTATAGCTCTCGCCGTACAGCAGCTGTCGAGCAAGCGGGTCTACCGCGTTGGCATCGAGGCCGCTGGCGACCACGATAAGGTCCGGCTTTTGGGCGTCCAGCGCCGGTAAGACCAGCTTCTCCATCGCATAGAGATAACACTCGTGACCGCTGCCGGCGGGCAGCGGGATATTCAGGTTGGCCCCCTCGCCGGCGTCGGCGCCCCGGTCTTCAAAGCCGCTGTAGCCGGGCGGAAAGCAGCGGTCCTGGTGCAGCGAGATCGTCAGTACGTCGCCCCGCTCGTAGTAGATGGCCTGCGTGCCGTTGCCGTGGTGGACATCCCAGTCGACGACCGCGACGCGCTCGACGCCATGGCGAGCCTTCATGGCTTCGATGGCGATCGGAATGTTGGCGAACAGGCAAAAACCCATCGGTTCTTCCGCCAGGCAGTGGTGCCCGGCAGGTCGACACAGCGCGTAGGCGTTGTCGGCCTCGCCGGTGGTTACCGCTTCCAGCGCCGCGATGGCAAGCCCGGTGGAGAGGGAAGCGATCTCGAAGCCGCCCTTGGAGAACGGCGCGAAGAGACCGAGCTCGCCGCCGTTCTCGTCGCTGAGCGCTTTGAAGTCATCGAGATACTTGGCGGGATGAACGCGCAGGAGGTCGTCACGGGATGCCGGCTCCGCGGAGCGAACGCTCACCACCTGATCGAGCCCGGAGGCCCGAATCAGGTTGACGATGCGGCGCTTCGACCCCGGCGTGTCAGCGCCGTAGCTGCCAGCCGGCGGCTCAACCCAGTCGCCGACCGGCATAAACAGCGCCTGAACGCCGGTGCTGTGCCAGAAGGTACGTTCATCCGAATAAAAGTGCGTTGTGTTCATGGAGCCTCTCGAAGCCGGTTGCACAGATCAGGCGACACCGTGCGACGTTCGGCAAAAATGTTCAAGCCTCCGAGGGCTGCGGTGCGCTCAAGCCAAAAGTAAAGCTGCTCTAAAGGCCGGTTGTCGAAGCCTCGGCCGCCGCCAGTGCCGGCTGCTGGTGCGTCATACAATGCATGCCGCCACCCCACCAGTTGATCGGCAGCGGGTTGATCCGCACCAGCTCACGATCGGGAAACAGCCCTGCGAGAACTTCACCCGCGCGCTGGTCGTCGGCTTTGACCGATTCGGGCAGGCCTTCCTGCCAATAGGCCGGCACGATGACCTTGTCGTTGGTAATCACGAAGTTCATATAGCTGACGGCCGGCACGTGAGTCACCATTTCGGTCGGCTCGATGCCAGCGAGCGTCGCCCAGCCCGGCGGAATAGAGGGGAGCCCGAGCGGCGCCTGGTATCCAAACATAACCGGGTTTGCTGCGGGCATCGTGACAACGTTCAGCGGTTTGTCGTCGACCGTTCGAGCGGCTCTTAGGTCCGCCAGGTTGCTCCTCAGGATTTCGGCGTCCTTCACCGCGAGCGGATCGTTCTCCGGTACGTCTTCTACCTGGGCGATGACCACCGTCGTTTCGTTGACGAAACGAGCGTATTCGTCCACATGGCCGTTGGCACCCCAACCGAATACCTTACCGGCCTTCTGACCCGGTCGATCCGAAACCGGAGACTGCTTGAGCCAGATCATTTTCTGTTTGCCATAGGTGGCCAGATAGTCGGCCTCAATCTCGGCCTGGGTCATGCCTGGGTTGCGTTGCAACGCGGTGTCGAGATAACCCATGAGCAGCGTGTCCGTTGCGTCCAGCGCGCCGCCTTCGGACACGGCTTGACCCGTGACCATGCTGAGCGAGCGGTCCTGCGCAAACCGGTTGGCGGTGTCTTCGCGCTTAATGCATTCCGCCAGGTAAAGGCCAATGACCTGCGGGTCGTAGCCATAACAGGTCCAGGGTATGTCCATCACGCCCAGCTCCTTACCGTTGCTGGCAAAGCGAGGCCCGGCGTCCCGAACGAAGGGGTCACCGACGGGAGCGTAAAAGAAGTCGATGCGCTCGAGCGGCAGCTCTGCCTCTGCCAGCATTTTCCGGGCGTGAGCTTCGTCGGCGGCTTTCGAGACGAGCAGGGTTACGCGGCTGCCGCTCAGCAGCTCGCCGATCAGCTGAACGCGAACCTGGTTTTGTGCTGCCGCCAGCTGACCGCCTGGCGTATTTGGGGATTCGAAGGGTGCCTCCCAGCCCATCCAGACGCTCTCCTGCTTCGTCCACTCCGGCGGATAGGAGAAATCGGCAGCAGCACTCTGGAGCAGCAGCAGACTGATCAGCGAAAAAAGGGTTGTAAGGGTTCGTTTCCGGGTCATCGTGGGCCTCTTGAGCAATCCGTCTCAGGTAGACGTCTGGATGGGTTATGCATCTCCCTATCTAACAATGCCAGCAGACCGAGAAGAGCACATCACTTTCACCAAAAGGAAGGCAAAGCCCCATCCCAGCCAAATTCCCTCAGAATGCGCTCGAACGCCTCGCCCGGTCTGGCTCGGATCGTCAGGGGGCTGCCCGTCGCGGGGTGCGGCAGTGTGATGGCTGTACAGGCCAGCAGCAGGCGCCGACAGTCGAAATGGTTCGCGAAGAAACGGTTGTGGACACCTTTGCCGTGGGTGCTGTCGCCAACGATGGGATGGCCAAGGTGTTTCATGTGGCGCCGGAGCTGATGTTTGCGGCCGGTCTTGGGCTCTAAATGCACCAGCGAGTAACGGGTTTGCGGATAGCGATCGACGCGGACCGCGAGCTCTAGCTGGGCCAGGCGACGATAGTGGGTTTCGGCGTCTTGGGCCGGTTTGTCCCGGAACGCCTTCCCGTCGGTCATCTTGTCCAGCTTTTCCTTGAGCGGGTGCGTGATCACCCCCTCGGCAGGACTGATTCCTCTGACAACAGCCAGATACTCCTTTTGGACCTCCCGGCGAGCAAACTGCTCCGACACTAGGCGGGCGCCGTGGCTCGACAGGGCGAACAGCAGGACTCCGGAGGTGGGTTTGTCCAGCCGGTGAACGGGAAAGACGCGCTGGCGCAGCTGATCGCGGAGCAGCTGCATCGCAAAGCGCGTCTCCTGCCGCGCTACCGCGCTTCGGTGGGTCAGCAGGCCGGGCGGCTTGTTGATCGCCACCAGGTGGTCATCGGCGTAAACGATTTCCAGGGCATCGTCAGGCACGGCCGGCAGCCTATCATGCTGCGGTTTTGTCCCGGGCGAAGCGACCAACCCACGCTGTAATGATCGCCGCTAACGCTGAAGCACCATTCGTTTCCCGATATGATCTTGTGCCCGGCCAGACGCCGGCCGTTGATCTAAGCCTTCCAACCGACAGAGAGTCATGATTTTGAAGCCAGATACCCAGACCCGTTTGCCAACCCAGCTTGCCACGCAAAATGTGATGGGATGGATCCTCGCCGCCGTTCTGGCTGTGATCTCTGGAGCTGCGGTGAGCCAGGAATCGGAGGCCGTCGCTGACGCCGCCAAGGGCCTGAAGCTCCGCAGCATCGGTCCGGCGCTGATGGGCGGGCGGATCGCGGATATCGCTATTCATCCGGATCACAAGAATCTCTGGTACGTCGCTGTCGGCTCCGGTGGCGTCTGGAAGTCCACCAACGCCGGCACCAGCTGGACCCCGATCTTCGACGATCAGCCTTCCTATTCCATCGGTGACGTGGCGGTCGACCCTGGTAATCCGGAGGTTGTCTGGGTGGGAACCGGCGAAAACGTCAGCGGTCGGCACGTCGGGTGGGGCAGCGGTGTCTATAGAAGCGGCGACGGTGGCGCGACCTGGGCCCAGCTCGGCCTGGATGAGTCCGAACACATCGGCAAGATTCTCATCGATCCGCGTGACAGCGATGTGGTCTATGTAGCAGCCGAGGGTCCGCTTTGGGCAGCCGGCGGCGACCGCGGGGTCTATAAGACGACCGACGGCGGCGCCAGCTGGGAGGCCGTGCTCCAGATCGATGAGAACACCGGCGTGACCGACATCGAGTTTCATCCCGACAACCCCGACGTGATCTATGCCGCCGCCTATGAGCGTCGCCGCCACGTCTGGGGCCTGATGGCTGGCGGGCCAAACGGCGGGATCTACAAATCCACGGACGCCGGCGCGACCTGGAGCCGCAAGAGCCGAGGTCTGCCGGAGGGGGACGTTGGCAAGATCGGTCTGGCCGTCACGGCTGCTGACCCAAGCCGCGTCTACGCCACCATCGAAGCCGGCGACGAGGAAAAGGGCTTTTATCAGTCCACCGACGCTGGCGAGAGCTGGAGCCATCGGAACCCCTACCTGTCTGGCGGTACGGGTCCTCACTACTACCAGGAGCTGGCCGCGTCTCAGCAGAACCCGGATCTAGTGTTCCAGATGGACGTGTTTTTTCGCGTGACGCGCGATGCCGGCGCAAGCTTTTCGGTGCTCGGTACCGGCCGGGAAAAGCACAGCGACAACCACGCGCTGTGGATCGATCCAGCGAACGATCTCCACCTGCTGGCCGGCACCGACGGCGGGCTGTATGAATCTTTTGATCAGGGCGCGACCTGGCGTCACTTCCCGAATCTCCCGATTTCCCAGTTCTACAAAATTGCGGTCGACAACTCGGAGCCGTTCTACAACATCCTGGCGGGTGCGCAGGATCTCGGGACGCTGTTTGGGCCGTCCCGAACCATGATCACCGAAGGTGTGCGTAACCAGGACTGGTATGTGCCGCTGGGAGCAGATGGTTACGCCGTCGCGTTCGACCCCAGCGACAGCAACATCGCCTACATGGAGTACCAGCAGGGCTACATGTTTCGCCATCATCGCGACAGCGACGAGCTGGTCCACATCCAGCCGCAGCCCGCACCGGGCGAAGACCCTGAGCGATGGAACTGGGATACGCCGATTCTGATCAGCCCGCACAACCCGGCGAGGCTCTATGTTGCTTCACAGCGGGTGTGGCGCAGCGACGATCGGGGCAATGCCTGGGAGGCTGTAAGCGACGATCTGACCAGCAACGAAAACCGTTACGAGCTGGAGTATCAGGACCGAACCTGGAGCGTCGACGCGCTGCACGACTACGGCGCGATGTCCAAGTACGCAACCATCACTGCGCTGACCGAGTCGCCAGTCACCGAGGGTGTGCTTTATGCCGGCACGGACGATGGACAGATTCATGCCTCCGGCGGCGATGATTCGCAGTGGCAGCCGGCCGCCGCGCTGCCCGGCAAAACGAGTCCGCTCTTTATCAACGACCTGGAAGCATCCCAGCACGACGCCTCGACGGTATTTGCGGTCGCGGACGGGCACAAGCTGGGCGACTTTTCGCCCTACGTTTTCGTCAGCGCCGACGGAGGCAAGAGCTGGCGATCAATTGCCGGAGACCTGCCCGACGGCACGATAGCCTGGGCGATCCAGCAGGATCATGAAAACGAGAATCTGCTGTTTCTGGGGGCGGAGTACGGGGTGTACTTCAGCCTCAACTTCGGGGAGAACTGGCACAAGCTGGCGGGGGCGCCGACCATAGCGTTCCGCGACATCAAGCTGCAGCGCCGAGACAACGACCTGGTGGGAGCAACGTTTGGCCGCGGAATCTACATCCTCGACGACTACTCACCGCTGCGGTCGATGGCCGCCAAGGGCTTCGGCGAACAGGCCACCGTGTTCCCGGTGCGCGATGCCTGGTGGTATGTACCCGCCGTTCCGGGGCAGGCTGTCGGTATGCCCACGATGGGCAGCGACAGCTTTCGCACCCCCAATCCGGACTTTGGCGCAACGCTGACCTACTTCCTTCCTGAAGCTTTCCAGACGCAAAAGCAGCTTCGTCAGGACAGCGAGAAGGCGCTGCGGGAGGAAGGTAAAGACGTGGCGTTCCCCGGCTGGGAGGCGCTCGGTCAGGAGGCGACCGAAGCGGAACCCCGGGTCCTGCTGCGGATCAGCGATTCGGACGGTAGGCCGGTTCGATGGCTGCACGTCGGCAACCAGGCGGGGACGCATCGAGCCACGTGGGACCTTCGCCTTCCCGCACCCGATGCCGTCGATCTCTCAACGCCGGATTTCACCCCGCCCTGGGTGAACGACCCCCTTGGCCCGCTTGCCGCACCTGGCGACTATACGGTGCAGCTGTTTGCGATCAGCCAGGGCGCGGCTGCGCCGCTGGGTCAGCCACAGTCGTTTGCGGTGAAGCCGGTTCGGTCGGCGCCAGATGGCACTGACTACGCGGCGGTCGCGGCGTTTCAGCAGGAGACGGCTGACTTGATGCGGCGGGTCGTTGACGCGGGAGAGGAGCTGTCGCGAACCGAAAACCTGCTTTCTCACATGAAGGCGGCCGCTCTGCGAGCCCCTCGTGCGGAGCCAAGCCTTTTGATCCGTCTGGATGCATTTGGGGCGGCGCTCAGTCATCTGAGGACCCGACTCTCGGGCGACAGGATCCGGCAGCGGCTCAATGAGTCGACCGCACCCTCGATCGGGGGACGAGCGTACAACGCCGCGACTGGCTGGAACACCACCCAGGCGCCTACCGCCACCCAGCGGGCCGATTATGAAATCGCCGGTCGCGAGTTCGAGGCGCTCAGGGCGGATCTGGACGCGTTGCTTAGCGGTCAGCTCACGGAGTTGGAGGCGGCACTGACCGAGGCTGGGGCGCCGAGCTGGCGCTAGCCCTTCTAACGTGCAATAAACGCCCGGCCGCAGCGGCGCCTAACTGGTGCCCTGCGGCCTGGCGCGTTAGAAGGCAGGGTCTTTCGCTAAAGCCATCAGCTTAGCGATCAATTTGAGCGCATCGCGGTCGCGATGTTGCAACCAACCTTCCGCCAAACCCCCTTAACAGTTCTTGGCAGTTTCCCCGCGTTACCTGACTTTCACGTCGCTACGCTTCCTCCATCAACCAAGCGACGGAGGATTTTGCTATGTCAGGTTCACAACTCATGGCGGCGCTACTGCTGTGTTCTTACTCGCTGGCCGAGGCCCAGGTTTCTCCCTCGGACCCGTCAGCCGGTGAGGTCGGCCCCGGGCTCGCCGGTCTGTGGTTCGACCCCAGTCTCGACGGTGAGGGGTTCAGCGTTGTGCAGTCCGAAGCGGGCACCACCGTTTATTTCTACGGATACGACGCTCTTGGAAACGCGCTGTGGCTGGTGAGCGACACGGTTCCGTCAGTGAGTGATCTCAGCGCTGTCGATTCAGTGATGGTCTACCGAGGAGCCGGCGGCAGCTTCGACGGGCCAGTGCAGCAGGTGGTGCTCGATGTGTGGGGTACGGTGACTTTCTCTCTGGACAACTGCGAAAACGCCGTTTTCGAGCTCAATGGTCCTGACGGCTTCAAGGTCTCGGACGCCGTCAGGCTGGCCGCGATCGATGGTAGCTACTGCAGCGTTCGCGACGTTAGCCGAAAGGGCGCGCAGTACTGCGAAATCCTGCTGGGCTACTCCGCCGAAACTGGTGCGACCGTAGAAGTCTGGGGGACCCAGTTTGTCGATGAGTGCCCGGCCGAGCGGTTCGCTGCGCTGGATGCTGAAGCCATTCAGGCTGCGTATGGGGCTGACTTCATCAAAATGAACGGGCCGAGACAGGGCGTGACAGACGGCGGTCGCTTCGACTCGACCGGCGACGTTATCCGTACCTACGGTGATCTACAGATGGCGCGCCAGGCCACGGTTCTCGTCAGCCAGGATCAGCTGAGCGCCGGCGGGCCTTACCGGGAAAACACGGTGCTGCGCGAGAACGTCTTTGAGCTCTGGGCGGGTTCTGAGACCTACCGGTTGACGGCCGATGACGGAAAGCAATACGTCATGTTTTCCCTCGCCAGAACGGTGGATCCTGACCTGTCTCTTGAACGGCTGCCCGGGCTTGAGTCGGAGCTGTCGTTGCCGGACGGCTGGCAATGGGAGGCGGTGACGCTGGATCAGGACCTCATTGTCCAGACCCGCGGAGAAGCGACCGTCATCCAGGATGATTTCGAGAACTCTTACCAGCTCCTGACGCCCGACGATGAGTTTCGCTTTGCCGGGCTTTGGTTCGAGCCATCGCGCGACGGCGAGGGCTTCAACGTGATCGAGTCTGAGTCGGGCACCACCATCTTTTTCTACGGTTATGACGCGGCGGGTGAACCGCTCTGGCTGGTTTCGGAGACAACCGCCGAGCGTCTGGGTCCGGGGGATGCCAGCGTCCTCAACGCGTATCGTGGAGAAGGAGGAACTTTCGAAAGCCCGAGACCTGGCGCTGACCTGGACCCTTGGGGCACCATCATCACGGTCGCGTCAGACTGCTCGACAGCGCGGTTTGAGCTGAGCGGCGCGGACGGCGCGAAGATCTCGGAAACCGTCAAACTCGCTGAAAACGACGAGGCGAGCTGCGCCGACGCAGAGATCCTTGAAACCGACGACGGCGTCAAATTTGTCCGCACGCCGGACAGCGAGTTCGCCAATCTCCCCGATTGGCCCTACCCGCCAAATTTTGTGGAGATCGACGGGTTGCGACAGGCCTACGTAGAAGCAGGGCCGGCCACTGGCGAGGTGGTGCTGCTGCTCCACGGTCAGCCGAGCTGGTCGTATCTCTATCGAAAAGTGATCCCGGTACTCGCTGAGGGCGGTTTCCGCGTGATCGCCATGGATCACCTCGGTCTGGGACGATCGGATAAACCGATCGACGTCGATGACTACACCTATCTGGGGCACTCAGATCGGCTTGAGAAGTTCATCGAGGCGCTCAGGCTGGAGGATATCAACCTGTTCGTGCAGGACTGGGGAAGCCTGATTGGGCTTCGCGTCGCCGGTCTCAATCCGGAGTGGTTTGCCAGTATCGCGGTGGGCAACGGGAATTTACCTGACCTCCCGGCCGGCTTTCAGCCGTTTCCGGCCGTGGAAGATACCGATGAGGTACTGGTCCTGGCATCACCTTACGGAGCGATTCCAGAGCAGCAGATGCCGTTCTATGACGGGTGCGATTTACTGTTCGAACAGGAGGACAGCAGCTTTTTTGGCAGTTGGATGATCTACGCGCTGAAGGGAATATCGTTTCGACCCGGCGATACGCTCGAAGCATTGACCTGGTTTGACTTACCCGCGGCTGAGGAGGCGGCATACGACGCGCCGTTCCCGAGCCGGCTCTATATGGCCGGCGTGCGAAAGTTTCCGTCTCTGATTAACGAGGTGCCAGGGGAAACGGAAACCGCACTGGCTGGCCTAACCGCCTTTAGCCGTCCCTTCCTGACCCTTTGGGGTGGCAACGACGCGGGGCTGCTAGGGTCCTGCGAAACGCAGCAGTTCTTTATCGACAACGTGCCGGGTGCGGCGGGTCAAGCGCACGACCGTCTCTTGGAAGCGGGTCACTTCCTGCAGGACGACCAGGGCGAGGAGATCGCACGGCGATTGCTGGAATTCTACGCCGCGAACAGTATTGGCGGCTAAGCAAATACCGGGGGCGCGATCTGCACCGGGTGCTGGCACGGGACCGTGCCCGTATGGTCAAGCGAACGCTAGCTGCTCGCGATCGCTGTCGCCGGCCTGAGTGTGCGCCGACATGATTGACTGCTATTACTGGCCACGGTCTTTGATGGCGGCCTCAAGCACAGCCCGGATTTCTGCGGCGTTGGGAGTATCGGGTTGAATCATGTCGGCGGGTTTCCTTTGCTGGAAACCCACTGCGCTCGGATCAGCGCCCAGTTCGAGCAACTCTCGAACCAGCTCAAGATGACCGTTGCCCGCCGCCGCATGCAGGGCGGTGAAACCCAATTCCCGGGTGTCTACGTCAGCGCCCCGGGCCACCAGTTCACGAATTTCTTCTCGCATGTCGTAACCGGCAAGCTCTAAGAGCACCGTGGCCTCGACCCGGGCTCTTTTCTTGATGTTGATGTCGGACCGGTAGAGCACAGGGATCGCCTCAACGCCTCGGCGGGAGCGGCCCATCGTCGAAAACAAGCTCTGAAACTCGTAAAGATCGCCGGCCCGGTTGGCCATTGCGACTCCCTCCGCCGTCAGTTCGCCACCGCGGCTCAGGTTTTCGGCGGCGTGGACCGCCAGCGAAAGTGCGTACTGTTCGCGCTGTCGGACGCTGAGTTCGCCGTCGTACCGTTCAAACTGCCGCGCCGCAACCAATGTGGGCAGACCGTTCTCCATCATCGACTGCGTGTAAAAGGCGATCAGCCGGCCGCCTGGTTGCCGGCTGTTCATATGTGCTTCCAGCACCGTACCGAGCTCGCGGGCGTTACCGGGATTCACCACAAATGTTGCCAGATGCCAGAACGCGCTCTCGCTAAACTGGCTGTTCGCACCGGTCAGGCCTTGGAGTCCAAAGTTCTTGGCCCGATCTAAATCTCCGGTCGCGATAGCCAGCGCCATTCGGTAGCTCGGCAGGCGTTGATGCCCTGGCGTAAGCGCAGCTGCCCGGTCGAATGCGAGGGCGGCTGCCTCGAAGTTGCCAACCTGCATCTGGTTCCAACCAAGAAAAAGATGCGCATCCGTATAGTTGGGGTTGATGTCCAGCGCACGGCGCAGCAGCGCCTCCGCCTTTTTGAACACCGTCGGGTCGTACTCTGAGAGTGGCGAGCCCGGCCGTCGTGAACCGCCACCAACTGCATGATGCGCCCGAGCCAGCGTTGTCAGCGCTCGGGGGTCCGCAACGCTGTCCGGGAATCGCTCCTGCAATACTCTGAGAAGTTCTTCGTTGCCCTGGCCCGCGGTCAGCCCCTGATTCGCCAGGTCGAGCAGCGACTCGTCGGTCAGGCTCTGGATTGCCATCTCGGATTCCTCGGCTCGTTGCCGGGCCTGCGCTTCCGTCCGGGCAACCATTTGATCGGTGATGTCGGGCACGTAATCTCGGATAACCTGATGTGCCGCTGCGACTGACTCCCTGGCGGCCATGCCGGCTGCGTCGCCGAACCAAAAGAACACGTCATTTGAGCCGCGCAGCGTGGCAAACACATAAAACTGCTGCAGATCATCATCGGAGAGATCGGCCAGCAGAACGGGAAGGAAAAACTGGGTGATGGGCTCGCGCCAATTCACCGTCGCGGCTTGTACCTGAGTCTGCAATTCGGCGTGCGCGCTGCTCAATTCTTCAGCAGACATGAAGAGCCCTTGGGTTACAAGCTGCGGCCCGTATTCCATCGGAAGCTGATGGCTGGCAAAAAAACGTGTACCAGCGGGCTGGCTGCCGATACGTTCGTAAAACGCCGCGCGCTCGGGCGCCGGAGGCGCAACAGGAACAGGGTCAACGCTGAGGTATCGATACCAGTTCTTCCAAACTGGAGTTACCACCCTGCCAACCGGCGACTCGAGCCATGATGCCACTCGACGGTAGCTGGCCGCCTGCGTGGTGCCTTCAAGCTCGGTCTGTAGCAGCGTCAGGATTCGATCATCGCTGAGCTTGCGTTCGAGCTCGGGTCTCCACTGCGCCACCTTTTCCGGGGCAAATTCGAGTAAGAGCTGCTCAGCTTCCTGACGAACTCCAGCGGTTTGGATGCGCAGGGCGTCGGCTACACCCAGCTCTTCCATGACCCAGCGGATCAGCTGCTCCGTCGTCGCGCGATTCAGGTCGAACGGCCCGTCTGGAGCCAGGGATTCAGACACAACGGGCTGAATAATCGGATTTGCGTCGGCGGTCGGGGTTCGGTCTGGCGTGAAGGGTTCCCACTCGCCGATCGCGACAAACTCGTCAGTGGACCACCGGAACTCTTTTTTGACCGTTTCAGCGCCGCCCTTGTAGCAGGAAACACCCACCGCACCGTCGGTTACGTGCACGATGCCTTGATTGTTTCGGCTGGCGCACCAGTCCATATCCGTAGGCGGATATAGCTCGAACCCGGCTGCCGAGCGAATCAGCGGAACCAGTGACCAGGTGTGTTGTTTTCGGGTTGCCCTGTCTGCAACGCTTGCCACAGCGACCAGGTCGGGGAGCGAGTCACCGTTGACGTTTCCCCATGCGGTGTCGAACACGCGAACCTGGTTAACGTCGGAAGGCCAGAACCCATCTAGCATCTTTAATGCAAACTGCCTTGGCGTCGATTCGTCTAGAGCGTCGGCAGGGTTAGGCCCAAGGCGAGACTTCAGGAGGTTGATCTCATTGTCGGTAGGCCCGAAAACCCGGCATTGATCCGTTTCCGCCGCTCCGTTGTCCAGCCGCGTGGCGTAGATCAGCAGCTTCTGGCCCGGCTGGAGACTCATGCCACAATAGTCGGCCTGCTGGGCATACTGAAGAGCCTGAAGGTCGCCGCTGCCCAGTAAGACCTGGTCGATCTTTAGCCGCGCCTGGTTGACCGGGCCCGTTACACAGCCGAAGCGAGCTGCCCGCGACCTGCAGACTTCCCCGGTCGTTTCTTGCTGCGCTTGTACGGTCGCCGTGTAAACGAGGCCATTTTGGGAGAGCAGTCTGTCAACCCGATCGTCGAGCCTGTTGGCTGGGCTGCACGGACAGCTAAAGGCCAGATGACTCAGCAGGAGCAACGGCAGTCCAAAAAGAAGCTGTTTCATCGGCATTGCTCCTGAAAGTCGCTGGTTACGAGAATACGGCAAAATTCCCAAGAGAAAGTAGACCCAGGCCTCACCTCCTGAACGTTAGACTGTGAGCCGTCGGCAAAACACCTTGCGATTGGTGCTGCGTCAGTCCTCGAACTTGTCCGGGTCAAAGAATCGCCCGGCCGTAGACGTGTCGAGCGGTATGTCCGGGAGCGAGAATGTCCGCACCTGCCCCGCCGGGCGGCTGATTGCCCAGATGACACGCTCCCGCACGGGATCAAACTGAAAAGCCTGGCCCTCCGCGTCCAGCTTGATGGTTGCGATGTGCATCAGCGTAGGCCCCATTTTCGGCTTTGCCAGCACGTATAACTCCGGCTTGTCGTGACCGAACAGGTAGAGGAGCCCGTCAGCGCTAAGCGCGCCGCCAGAGGCGTCGTGAGGCGCCATGCGTTTGACCAGGCCGGGCGGCAGACGCCAGCCGCCGGTGCGCCGCCAGGAACGATCGAAGGTGTACACGCCGCTGAAGGCGACCGACTTCTTGGCTTTGCCGTTTTTGCTGTTGTAGCGGACGAAGCCCGCAATCCAGCCTTCCTCCAGCTGGTCGAACCAGGTGAGCGAGCCTGCGGCCATCACGCCGAGGCTGTGGCTGTCCACATGCCGCATCGAGCCGGCGCTGAACACCTCAATCGAGCTGGCCGCAGGAGCGTCGGGATAGCTGGAGTTGGCACACCAGAGGCGAGATCGGTCCTGAAAGCAGCTAGTCAGGTGGCTGACGGGTCCGTTGGGCTGTCCGACCCAGCCACCGACGCGTTTGCCGCTGTCCCGACGGTATTTGCCGATGGCATAGTTGCTGACCGGATAGAAGTGATACACGTCAGCCGCCACCCCCTGGCGCGCCTCACTCGCGTCCCATGCCTGGAGCTGTCTCGCCTCAAGCTGCAGCGGTGCCGGCGATTCGTAGGGTGTTAGAGCGCTAAGGTCTGGCGCCGGGACTTCTGTCGGTCCAAGGGATAGTGAGGCATAGAGAAAAACGCTGGTGATGTTCATATCGAGTTTGCCGAACACGGCGAAGCGATCAAAACATCGCAAGATAGGGCTGAAAGATGAACGGCAGGTTACACCGCCGACGAAACCTGTCCCGGTCCCGGGTTGGGCCGATCGAGACGCTTGAGCCTGACTCCTGGGCTGGCGCTGAGTTCCCCGTAAGCCTAGGAATTCGGCAGGTTGCCTGACTGGGTCTTCTTCGTTTCCTGGTCAAGCACTTCTTGCAGCAGGGTCGACAAGGCCTGCAGGCTGAACGGCTTGTGCAGTGCGGCGACAAAACCTGATTCCTCGTAGCTCGCCATCACCGGATCATTGGAATAGCCGCTGGCGACGATCGCGCGGACCGCAGGATCGAACCCGCGGATTTCAGCGAGCGCCGCTTTGCCGCCCATGCCGCCGGGCACGGTGAGATCCATGATGACGGCGTCATAGGATTCACCGCGCTCAAACGCCTCGCGATAGCGGTCGATCGCGGCTTCGCCGTCTCCCGTGATTTCTGTTCGGTAGCCCAGCTGGCTCAGCGCCCTGCCGTACATCCGCTGGATGGCCTGGTCGTCGTCCATAATCAAAACGGTTTTCTGATCGCTGGCCGGCGTACGGTCCTGCTCCGTTGTCTCGGTCCGGCTCTGCGCGCTTGCTGGAAGGTAAACGGTGAACGTTGTGCCGTGGCCCTCGGTACTCCGGAAGCTGAGCCAGCCGCCGTGCCGCGAGGCGATCGCAAAAGCGGTGGCCAGGCCCAGTCCTGTATGGCCCGGTGTGGTTGTGAAATAGGGATTCAGCACCTTGCCCTGAATGTTGGCGGGGATACCAGGACCATCGTCGGTAACGTCGATCCGTACAAAGTTGCCCGCCTCAACCGACGCGCTCAGGGGTTCAGCCGCGTGGTGGTTTTGCGCTTCCAGGGTGAGCTTGCCCTGGTTGTCCATCGCCTCAATCGCGTTGCGGATCAGGTTGCTGACGAGCTGATTGAGCTGACCGAGGTCCACGTCTGCGTTCCAAAGGTCCGTGGCAGTAGTCAGCTCGAGATCAACGCCTGAGCCTGCGGTCGCGACCCGCGCCGCTTCGCGCAGCCGCAGCCCGATATCGTGACGCTCCCGGCGGGGCGCGCCGCCAGCGGAGAAGGTCAGAAGATTACCCGACAGCTTGGCGGCGTGATCGATGGATCGTTCAGCGGATCCGAGCAGCCGGGCCGTACCCGACTTCTCGTCGAGATGGGTGCGCGCCAGGGTCACATATCCGAGCACAACGCTGAGCGCATTGTTGAAATCATGGGCAATTCCGCCGGCAAGCACGCCCAGTGATTCGAGCTGCCCTCGGCGAATGCGTTCTTCTTCCTCCCGCCGATCAGCGGTCGTGTCGTGCACGGCCACCAGAGCGCAGCGCCTTCCCTGGAGCGGAACCGGCGCGATCCAAACGTCAGCAAACTCCTCCTCTCCGGCGGGCGTAAACCACGACTCATGGATGCCGATCGGCGAGTCGCCGGCGTCGGCGCTTCGCGACAGCGCTCGACCGAGCCAGTCTGGCTGCAGCTTGCTTAGCTCCTGCCCAAGCAGGTCGTCGGCGGAGGTGCTGCAGAGTCTGGCCGCAGGCTTGTTGGCATCGATCACGCGACCTGCTTCCAGGTCAATTAGAAACCTCGGTTCTGCGTTGTCATCGAACAGGCTCCGGTAGCGCTGCTCTGACTCGCTAAGGTCGAGAGCCGTCTGCTGCACTCGCGCCAGCAGTCGACCGCGGGACCGTGCGTAGGCCGTCAGCCCGACGGCCAGCAGCACGAGGAACGCGCCGGCGATCAAGAGTAATCGCTGTCGCTGACTCTGGCGAGCCAGGGCCAGCTCGTTTTCTGCCAGCCGACGCGCAGCTTCCAGTTCCTTGATGCGCTTCGCGGCACCTGGATAGTCGATCTCCTCTTCGAGATCATGCGCGCGCCGCAGGGCGGCAAGCGCATCACTATCGCGCCCCAGGGCTTCGTAGACCTCAGCCAGATGCTCCAGAATCTCGAATTGTTCGCTCAACGCATTGGCTGATTCGGCGGCCTCGAGCGCTTCGGTGAACACCTGCTCGGCCTGCACAAGGTCGCCAGCGCGCTGGTAAACCGCTCCAATAGAAGAGAGGGTTCTGGACATGCCCCAAGCGTTGCCAATCTGCTCGCGCAGGGCTCGCGTCTCCAGCAGAATTTCGAGGTTCCTTTTGTCGTCGCCCAGCTTCGCGTGCGCAAAAGCGACGTTGCTCATCAGCTTGGCTCGGCGATTGGGGTTTGACTGAACGGCATCGAGCGCCAGGCCCTCCTCAAGGTATTCGAGGGCGCGTCGCGGCTCGCCAAGCTCGATCAGCACCAGCCCGAGGTTGCTGACCACCGTTGCTAACTGACCCTCAACGCCACCATTCCGATAGTGATTGGCCGCGTGCTCAAGCTCCCGGTAGGCCTCTTCATACTGCTCGAGCTTCCAATGTATCAGGCCGATGTTATTTCTCGCTCTTGCGATTCCGTCGGCGTCTTCCAGGGACTCGGAGATCTCGAGTGATCTCACATGATGGGCGAGTGCAGCGTTGTAGTTGCTGCGCGATCGGTAGACGACCCCGAGCAGTGTATGAGCCATCGCAGCCTCCGGTTGGGCTGTCTCCTGCTCGAACGCTTCGACCGCCGCGGTGGCGGCGGCCAAAGCCTCGTCGGAATCAGATCGGTAATAAAACGCGACCCCGAGGGAATACTGACTCCAGCCAATCAACATGCTGTCGCCCAGCGGCGCGGACAGTTCGAACGACTCCTGCGCCCAGCTCAAGCCTGCATCGAGGTTGCCTTGCTGAACGGCGTACCAGCTGAGGTGATGGAGAATCTGGCTGCGAAGTGCGGCGTCAGGATGGACGACCTGTAGCGACTCCGCCAGATCGAGCAGTTGGGGAAGGTCGTCGTAGGATTTGTGCCGTCCACGGAGCATTAGTTCTCCGAGCGCCGCAAGCTTTTCGCTCTTGTCGACGGTCTCGACTCGGTCGCGCAGTTCGGCCTCGGTCAGATCCGACAGCGCTTCTGCCGAAGTCGCCGCAGGAACGATACACAGAGCCAAAAATAGGGCAAAAATCACGCCAATTTGGGGGCGCTTTCCTGTTCTCATTGGTGTCCCCTCCAAACGAACGGAGGGATTGTAGCGGACTCGAACCCTTCGACTGCAAGCCCGTTTCCTAGACGGGAATTACGCGACTCGTTCGTCTTCCCTGAAGCACTCGAACCCGGTCTCCCGGGCGCAGCATCTGCTCGTCTTCCTGGACGATCGAGATGGTTCGGCCGCTGTCCAGCCTGACGATGATCTCGACGGCTTCCCTGCTGGTTGCCGCCTGTTCTACAGCCCGACCGGCGACCGCGCCGGCAACAGCACCCACCGCACCGGCCACGCGTTGACCGCTTCCGCCGCCCATCGTCCGACCGACGCTGTTGCCAACGGCTGCGCCGCCCAGCGTCCCGACGATCGACGCCTGACCCTCTACGGTCACCGTCTCGATAGCGATGATCTGGCCATGGGATACCCGCATCGATGTTCCCATGGTGCCGGCGGGATAGGTGCGGACGGGTTTGTGTGAGCAGGCGGTGGTCAGCATCAGGCTGATCAGTACAACGCCCAGCAGGATTCGGTACGACATGTTGTGCTCCGCAGGTTTCATTATTCCAACGCGGTGCCGGCGTTTTGGTTGACAGACCCTTTTCGTTGCCGAGCCCAGGGGCGCTTGCTAGGCTTCCGGGCAACTTGCTGCTGAAGCTGAGGAGCGTAGCGATGAGAACACGGTTTGGGACCTGGAACGCTTTGGTTGGTCTTGTTTTGCTTACTGCCGGCGGAGGCGCGCTGGCGGCGTCAGCGTTCGAGATCGATACGCGGGTGGATGCTGCCCTGGACCGGTTTGTCGACGAGGTGGATGGTGGCGATCGATTCCTCGAGGCTGCTGAAGGTGTGCTGGTTTTTCCCAAGGTGCTGAAGGTGGGCGTCGGCATCGGCGGGGAGACCGGCGAGGGCGCGCTGCGTGTCGACGGCGAAACGGTTCAGTACTATCGGACGTCAGCCGGGTCGATCGGTCTGCAGCTCGGCGCCCAGTCCAAAGCGATTTTTCTCCTGTTCATGAGCGAAGACTCGCTGGCGCAGTTTCAGACGAGCAACGGCTGGAAAATTGGCGGCGACGCCTCGGTAAACCTGATCAAAGTGGGTGCTGCCGGCGCGGTCGACACACAGAGCATCGAAGACCCCATCATTGGCTTCGTGCTGACCAACAAAGGGTTGATGTACAACCTGACGCTGGAAGGCACCAAAGTCAGCCCCATCAATCGGTGAGTTGCGCCTGACTGGTTCATCGTCAGGAATCCCCATTTCGCGCCCAACTTTTTAAGTCGAGGAAGACCCTTGTCCCAGATTATTCACACCAGCCCCTTACCCGATGTCGAAATTCCGTCGATCACCATTACCGACCTGGTCCTCCAGCGAGCGACCGAGCTGGCTGATCATGTCGCTATCAGAGATGCCGCCGGAACCAGTTCCTACACGTTCAAAGCGCTGAGTGACGCGATCCACGCGCTCGCCGGCGGGCTCGCTGCACGGGGTATCGGGCCGGGCAAGGTGGTTGGCATCATGGCCCCGAACCTTCCCGAGTACGCCATCGTGTTTCACGCGGTGGCCGTCACCGGTGGCGCGCTGACCCCAATCAACCCGCTTTACGGCCCCGAGGAGGTTCAGCATCAGCTGAGCGACGCCGGTGCGTCGATTCTGATTACGATTGGGGCGTTCGCGGAAACCGCGCTGGCCGCGGCCGAGGGTTCACCCGTCACTGAGGTGATCGTGATGGGAGAAGCCGTTCCCGGCACAACGGCGCTCAGCAGCGTTTTTGGTGACCCTATTGAGCAGGTGCCGGTCAACGTGGCGGCCGACACCGTCGTGCTGCCGTATTCTTCGGGAACCACCGGCCTGCCGAAGGGCGTGATTCTGACCCACCACAACCTGGTTGCCAACGTTGCCCAGTTCAGCCCCGTCTTCGAATATGAGTCTGATGACGTAGGCCTGGCCTTTCTGCCGTTTTTTCATATCTACGGCATGCAGGTCTTGATGAACGGTCTGCTCGCCAACGGCGTGACGACCGTCACGATGCCTCGGTTCGACATGGTCGAGGCCCTCAAGGCGGTGCAGGAGCTCAAGATCACCCGCTTCTTCGCGGTTCCGCCCGTGATTCTTGGGCTGGTAAGCGTGCCGGTCGTGGATCAGTTTGACCTGTCTTCGATCAAGCAGGTGTGCTCCGGCGCCGCGCCGCTGGGCGCGGAGCTCCAGGCGAAAGCCGTGGAGCGTCTCGGCTGCGAGGTCGTTCAGGGATTTGGCATGACGGAACTCAGTCCGGTCAGCCACCTCACAACGAGCGGCGACTACCGGCCGGGCACCAGCGGCGTGACCGTGTCCAACACCGAATGTCGGGTCGTCGATCCCGAGACCGGTGCCGACCAGCCGATCAACGAGCGCGGTGAGCTGTGGGTTCGCGGACCGCAGGTCATGAAAGGCTACCTGAACAATCCCGAGGCAACCGCTGAGACCATCACCGAAGATGGGTGGCTCAGAACCGGAGACATCGCGATCATCGATGAACATAACCATATGAGCATCGTCGACCGCCTGAAGGAGCTCATCAAATACAAAGGCTTTCAGATTGCGCCGGCCGAGCTCGAGGGGCTGCTGCTCACGCACCCCAAAATCAGCGACGTGGCCGTCATCGGTATCCCGGACGAAGAGGCGGGCGAGGTGCCAAAGGCGTTCGTCACTACGCCGGAAGGTGAGACGGTCACCCTGGAAGAAATACAGGCCTTTATCGGCGAGCACCTGGTCAAGTACAAGCAGATTCAGCAGCTTGCCGTCATCGATCAGATTCCGAAAAGCGCGTCCGGCAAGATCCTGCGCAAGGATCTGCGCAGCGCGTAGAAAGTGTGCCAGCGCCTGCGGTTTCCCTCTGGCGCTGGCCGAACGCCCACCGATCAATACCCACCCCCAGACGGACCCGACATCGATCGGTAGGTCAACTTGGCCTTGTCGCGAGTCGGTACATGCTAGAGAGAACACCGCATGACTAGATCATCAACAGTCGCTTTCCCCCAAACCGTCAGCCGCTGGCTTTTGGCCTTTGGATTGGTCTTCGGCGCGCTGGTGCCGTTGAGCTCGGCGTTATCCGAGGCGGTCGACGAGGCGCTCCTTGATGGTCTGGAATTCAGGCTTCTTGGGCCGTGGCGCGGCGGGCGCGTGACGGCGGTGCACGGAGTGCCTGGCGACAGTCAGCTCTATTACATGGGGGCAGCCGGCGGTGGGGTATGGAAAACGACCAACGCCGGTCAAACCTGGGACAACATCTCCGACGGGCAGATCCCGGTGGGCACAATCGGTGCGATCGCGGTGGCGCCGTCAGACCCGAACGTGATCTACATCGGCACCGGCGAAGCGCCGATTCGCGGCGTGACCACCGCGCAGGGAGAAGGTCTCTGGAAGTCTGAGGACGCGGGCAAGACCTTCACCCTTATGGGGCTGCCTAAGGCTGGCCAGATTGCCAAGATCCAGGTTCATCCGGCTGATCCGGACGTTGCGTTTGTCGCCGTTCAGGGCCAGATCTGGGCGCCAAACCCGGAGCGCGGCGTTTATCGCACCAAGGACGGCGGCGAGACCTGGGAGCACGTTCTTGAGGTGAACGATGAGACCGGCGCCACGGATATCACGATGGATCCGACCAATCCGCGCATCCTTTACGCCGGCCTCTGGCACCACGGTCGCAAGCCGTGGTTCATCAAATCCGGAGGCGAGGGCGGCGGAATCTACAAGTCTGTCGACGGCGGCGACAGCTGGGACCGGCTTGAGGGCGGCCTGCCGGAGCTGATTGGCAAAACCGGTATTGCCGTTTCGGCGGACAAGCCTTCTCGGGTCTACGCGATTGTCGAGGCGGGTCCCGGCAAAGGTGGCGTCTGGCGCAGCGAGGACTACGGCGCCAGCTGGAGCCTGATCAACGGGCACCGCGCGCTGTGGTCACGAGCCTGGTACTACATCCACATCGCTGTCGACCAGACTGATGCTGACACGGTCTGGGCCATGAACACGGCGCTCTATAAATCCGTCAATGGCGGCGCCGATTTCAAGCTGGTGTCCGCGCCGCACGGAGACCACCACGATATGTGGTTCAACCCGAGTGATGGCGACAATTTCATCAACGGCAACGACGGCGGCGCCACGGTGACGTTTGACGGCGGCGAAACCTGGAGCTCGATCAACAATCAGCCGACGGCGCAGTTCTACCGGCTGATCACCGACAATCAAAATCCGTATCGCCTCTACGGCGGGCAGCAGGACAACTCCACCGTATCGATTGCCAGCGCCTCCTGGGACGGCGGTATCGGCGTCGATGATTTTTATGCCGTTGGCGGCGGCGAAAGTGCGCACATCGCCTTTGATCCCGATGATCCCACCCTGATCTACGCGACCACCATCAACGGCACCCTGACCGAATACAACCACGCCAATCGGAAAACCCGCTACATCATTCCCTATCCGGAAATGGTGTTTGGCATGGACTCGAAGGACCTCAAGTACCGGGCCAACTGGAATCCGCCGGTTATCACCAGCCCGCACGACCGCGCGACGATTTACTACGGTACGCAGTATCTGCTCAAGAGTGCAGATCGTGGCCTTTCCTGGGAGGAGGTCAGCCCGGATCTCACTCGCAACAATCCGGAGCAAATGGGCCGCAACGGCGGGCCACTGACGCCGGAGAACGTCGGGGCGGAGTTCTACCACACGATCTACACCATCGAGGAAAGCGCGAACGAGAAGGGGACCATCTGGGTTGGTGCAGACGACGGGCTACTGCATTTGACGCGGGACGGGGGCGCAAACTGGACGGATATTTCGCCGCCGCATCGAGGCGAGGCGATGATTAACGCGATTGAGCTGTCACCCCATGTGGAAGGGACTGCCTACCTGGCGGTGACGGGCTATAAGCTCAACGACTTCAAGCCGTACATCTATCAGACGACCAACCACGGCGACCGCTGGCGTCGTATCGATAAAGGCCTGCCGGAGGAAGCGTTTGTCCGTGTGGTTCGCGAAGACCCGCTGGTCCAGGGGCTGCTTTACGCGGGGACGGAAAAGGGCCTGTTCGTTTCGTTCGACGACGGCGAGGAATGGCAGTCGCTGGATCTGAACCTCCCGGCGGTTCCGATTACCGACCTCCGGGCTCGCAAGGATGGGCTTGCGGTCGCAACCCAGGGCCGCGCCTTCTGGGTGCTCGATGATCTGTGGATGATCCGGCAGGCTTCCAACGATTTTGCCGACAAGGCGGTTCACCTCTTTACGCCGCCAGAGTGGGCGATGGGCAAACCCGGCAGCTGGCCCGGAAACTTCGAGGGAGCCAACCCCTCCTGGGAGGTGCCGCTCTACTACTTTATTCGCGACGAGGTGGAAGAGGGGGCCGAGCTGAACCTGGAGATTCTCGACGATGACGGTCGCGTTGTTCAGACGATGTCGAGCGCTGAGGGTGAGCAGCAGCGCTGTGAAAAGGGCAATGAAGATCCTCGCCGGCCGGTGAGTCATTACTATCCCCCGGTGGCACAGGGATTGAATCAGTGGAGCTGGGGCATGCAGTCGGAGGCGGTGCCCTGTATCGACAACATCAAGCTGCATGCGGGCTTCGATGGGCCGACCGTCGCGCCCGGCACCTACTCAGCGCGCCTGACGCTGGGCGAAGAGACGAGCACGGTGACTTTTGAGGTGACCAAAGACGCACGATCCTTTGCCAGCGACACAGAAATCGCTGATTGGGCGAAGACGCTCAGCGACGTCAAAGGCCTGCTGGCCACATCGCTGAAGCGACTCGACGACAGCCGCCGGGCGAGAGCGGAGGTGACTCAGCTCCTGGCAGATTACGACGATCCGACACTGCACTCCCTCGGCGACCAGGCAATTGCCGGGATCAATACCTGGGAGGCGAAAATCACGCAGCTGAAGTTCGAGACCTACGAGGACGAAGACGCCTGGCCAACCATGTTCGACGGGCAGGTGCGATTCCTGATGGATACCATCGACTACTCAGGCGCACCGGTCACCGCAGGCATGCGCCAGCGGCAGGCAGATCTGGAGCAGCAGTGGGAGACATTGGAACGTGAGCTTCGGGATATTACCCAGAAGTACATCGAGCCGATCAACGTCTGGGCGCGAGAGCGTCAGGAGCCCCATATCCTGCGGCCGGTTGAGTAACGCGTGGGCGGTTGGGCCGTCTAGTTGCAATGCATCAGTTTTTTGTCGGAATCGCGCTGGGTCTTTGCCTGGCAGCGCCCCAGGCGTTCTCACAGGAACATCCACCAGTTATTGAGGCGGTCAGCGAGGCCATTGCGCCCCTCATGGAGGCCGGCCACTTCCCGGGAGTCGCCGTTGCGGTGCTTCGTCAAGGGACGCCTATTCACGTGGGCACTTATGGTTACGCCAGCCTGACCCATAACGTACCGGTCAGCACCGAGACCGTTTTTGAGCTGGCCTCGTTAACCAAGCCCATGACGGCGCTGGCCGTAACGACGCTCGCGGGGCAGGGGACGCTTCGAATCAAGGACCGGCTGAGCGATCACGTTTCGGGGCTGCCTGATCAGTGGCAAACGATCACGATCAATCAGCTGCTCAGCCACATGGGCGGGCTGGCACATCGATTTGAGGAAAAACCGAAAGGGGAGTTTTTGCTCAGTTACTCCACTGACGACATGCTGGCGTCCGCGATCAATACGCCGATGGTGTCGGAGCCCGGTACCGACTGGAACTACTCGGACCAGGGGTATTTCCTCCTGGGTCTGGTGATCGAAGCGGCGTCCGGGATGAGCTACGCTGAGTATATGCAGCAGCGGTTTTTCCGGCCTCTGGGCATGACTCAAACGCGATTTCTCGATCAGTCTGCCATTATCCCTGGTCTCGCCGAGGGCTATACCTATAAAGACGGCGAACTGCAGCGCAACCGACGCGTCTGGCAGTTCGAGCTCACGCCGCATTTTGGCGCGCACTCCTCGCTGAGTGATCTGATGCTGTGGGAGGCCGCGCTTTCCAACAATCATCGAATCAGTCAGGCTGCACAGCACGCAACGTGGAAAATTCAGCGGCATTTTTCCACCGGCGAGTCTTGCCGGCAGTGGGGCTATGCGCGAGGCTGGTGGAGCCGGGAAGTCGATGGCCGAATCATCGTTGATCATGCGGGGTACGCGGGTACCGCCTATATTCGCGACGTCGGTGCCGGTCTGTCGGTGATTGTCCTGACTAACCGGGAAGAAAGCGAAGGTCAGCTTGGACCGATGAAGCTGGCCTGGGCGGCCCTGAACGCTGTCGACAGCGAGACACCCTCAGTTGGATATCGGTGCTGGGAATGATGGGTTCGCCGGCACCCAAGGATAAAAAATTAGAGGCATCATGAGTCAGCCTATCAAAAGCACTGTCACGGTTCGCATGAAGGTCAAACCGGAAAAGCATGACGAATTTCTCCAGATCCTGGAGCAGGTAACCGAGTCTGCTCAAACGGTGGAGCCCGATTGCTTTTTGTACGCCACCTGGAAAACTGACACGCCCTTTGAGTATCTGATGGTTGAGAGCTATTGGTCTGACGACGGTCGCCGAGAGCATGAGCGATTGCACAAGGGTGTGGCGAGAGCCTTTCTGGACTGCCTGGCAGAGATGCCAGTGGTTGAGACACTAGGCGACGTTTTGTTCAGTCAGCTCTACACCAAGCCAGAGGCGTCATCGCCGTAGGCAAGACACCGCTTCGGCGCTGGTGCATGCACCGGACGTGAGCTAAACAGCAGTTTCGGGATTCAATGTCATTTATACTGACGGGCCGCTCGAGTCTCCGTGCTGTTGATGACCCGAAAAGCCGCAAACGCGCTTCAATTTCGTCGCTTACGACCGCAGCTGTCGCGGTGGGTAGTCGCGTGTTTATGTTTGCAGCTCCTGTTTCCTGCGGGCTTTATGCCATCCGCACTCGCCAGCGGATCGTTTGTTGCTATCTGCCCCGAGGGAATGCCGGAAGGCGTCCTGGGCTCGCCGGAGGGTATGGACGCGGGCCATACCCACCACGCTCATCATGGGCATCTCGGTCAAGATCCACTTCCGGGTCATTCTGATCATTCTTCCCACGAAGACCATCACGCCGCTGGATCCGGGACATGTGCCTTCGCGCTGCCGTATCTGGATGACGCCGCACCTCTCTTCCTTGAGGCGCGGGTCTTACCGGTTCGGCTGCCGTCGGCGCGGCTGCAGTTCCGGAAATTCGCCAGCGTCACGCCATTTTTCCTCCAGCACCCTCGCGGTCCGCCGGCTAACGCCTGAGTAATCCAAAAATGCTCTGCGCTTCCCGCTGCAACGTTTGTGGCAGCGGTACGTGCGAGCCCGTGATTTCTATCGGCGTCTCGTAGACGCCTGACCGTGAGTTAGGAAATGAATACTGATATTTCAACCGGCATTCCGTTGCCGGTTTCGTTGTCGTGTGACGGCAAAACTCGGTTGCCGCTTATCGCAACTGCTTTGCTACCCCTGCTTGTTTCACCGTCGATCAATGCTCAGGACACAAGGAAGAGCTGGCAGGTGAAAGAGGAGATTGTTGTTACCGGCAAAAAGGAGGAGACCTATCAGGCCGACCAGTCAACGCTGGTCAAAGGTGACATCGCGCTGATTGACTGGCCGCAGTCTATCCAGGTGTTGAACCGCACACTGATAGAGGAGCAGGGCGCGCAGTCGCTGACCGAAGTCCTGGCCAACGTGTCGGGGGTTGTGCCTAACCACGAGCAGGAGACGGTCCTGGTCAATCCATTTATCCGCGGCCAGGAAGCGGAAATCCTGCTCGATGGACTCATCAGCTATGGCGATACGGCGGTTATCGATCCGTCAAGCCTCGCAACGGTTGATCGAGTTGAAGTTGCTAAGGGCGCCACCTCGACGCTGTTTGGCGGAGGTGTCGGAGCCCCGACGGGCGGCCTTATCAACCTGGTGACGCCAACACCGTTGGACGAGGAGCGGTATCGGCTCACGCTGCGTGGCGGAAGCTTCGCTACACGTGCTGTGGGTATAGATCTTAACCAGCCGTTGTCTGACGCAGTTTCGTTTCGGCTGACCGGCGAGGGCTACCAGTCCGACGACATGATCGACGCGGTCGACATTGATCGGCTCACGCTGAATCCGTCACTGTCTTGGCAGCTTGCCGAGGATACCAACCTGATCCTGCGCGGTTTCTATAACCGGATCGAGCAGCTCGAGTACACGGGGCTACCAGCGGAAGTTGCCGGCCTCCCGGGCGTTAATCGGCTGCAGTTCACCGGCGCTACTAACAGTCCGCGTACCGAAGTACGGAACCAGTCGCTGCACGCAACGCTCGAGCATCAATTCTCTGACCGCCTCTCGGGCAAGGTGCACCTCCGCGGCTTTGAGAACGAGTTTGATGAGTTTTCGTCCTTTCCGTTCCTGAGCTTTTTTCCGATCGACGGCACAAGTGTGCCCATCATCCGCGGACAGTTGCCGGTCGACACCGACGAGATCACGTTGGACGCCTCGATATCTTTGGAGGTTGATCCCGGTGTGGGGTGGCGTCACCGGCTGCTGGCAGGGTTCACCGTTGATCGCACCGACTACGAAGCGGGAAGCGGCTTCGATTTCTCGCCGATCGGGGTACTGGACTACGCCTCCGGTGAAAACACTCTGGACTTTGGTCCCATTCCGGCGATCAATTCGAGCAGCGTCAACGAGTATGAGACCGTCGCGCTCTACCTCCAGGACCATATCGAGATCGGTGACCGTTGGCGCGTACTCGCGAGCGGCCGTCTGACGCGCTATGGCCTCCGCGAGGTGGTGGGTGGCAGTGGCGCCGATGAGAGCTATACCGAGTTCGATCCGCGCGTTGGTGTCACCTACCGCATCAACGACTCGCTATCAGCTTTTGCCGGCGCAGCGACGGGATCACGGATCGTTCCGTTTTTTGCGGGAGTCAACGGCGCCCCGCCGGTTCCAGAGGAGTCGGAGTCTTATGAGATTGGTCTAAAGGTGTCATCGCAATCATGGACCGGGACGTTTGCGGCTTTTCGGCTCGAACGAACCAATATTCCTACGCTCGATCTAAACGATCCGTTTTTCGGTTCGGTACAAAACGGTTCGCAGTCCAGCGAGGGGTTTGAGATGGACCTGATCTGGGAGCCGAACGAGCAGCTCTCGGTCATTGCCAATGCGGCCTATGTAGACGCGAGAAACGAGAGTGACATCGTGTCGTTCGGTACGGTGTTTGCCCGCGGCAACCGGCTGTCGAGAATTCCTGAGTGGAGCGGGCGGGTTGCCGCGCGTTACCGGTTTGACGAGGGTCTGCTCAATGGGCTGGGAGTTGGCATCGGTGCCACTTACGCCGACGAAGCGCCGCTGACCGACGCCAACGTCTTTTCTTCAGATTCGTACACGGTTTTTGATGCCCAGGCGGGCTTTCGAATCGGCGCGGTCGACGTTCAGCTCAGTATCGTGAACCTCTTTGATCGAGAGTACTTCAGGCCCTACCAGTACCTGCTCCAGGAAGTGGTGCGTCCCGGCCAGGAAAGGTCGTTCTTCATCACGCTCGGAGTTGAGTTATGACCGCTTTGAAGGGAGCACTGGCGATCTGCCTGTTGATCGCATCAACATCCGCGGCGTCCATCGAAGTCGTTAAGAGCTATCCGGAGCCTGGGTCGGTGCTGTCGCGCACGCTTCGAAGCTTGCTGATCGAATTTGACCAGCTGCCTGAAGATGAACCGTATGAGGTTGTTGTGTTGGGCGATGAGACGGAACACGCCGTGAGCGGCCTGCACACGATGGGAAACAACGACCTGATGGCGATGGTCCCAGGGAGCCTGCCGGACGGCAGCTACCGCTTGCGGTGGCAAGTGGGGGAAAAATCGGGCGTTGTCCCGTTTTCGGTGGCGCGACCATCCGGCACGATCACTGACACCTGGGATCCACCTCTCGACATCGGCATCGTACTTTACGATGGAGCCGAGCCGCTTGATGTGTTCGGTCCGCTAGAGATGTGGATGAATATGGGGCCTGACCATGTTCGGGTACATCTGATCGCTGAGCAGAAACGGTCGGTTGCCCTCACCACCACCAGCTATCCAAAAGCAATGGCTCCCAGGCTGGAGGCCCAGTACGGATTTGACGACGCTCCCGATCTCGATGTGCTTATGGTCCCGGGTGGCATCGGCACGCTGGTCGAGGTGGAAAATCCCCGCATGATCGAGTTTTTGCAAAACCGCGCAAACGAGGTGGCCGTCGTCACCTCGGTCTGCACTGGTGCAGCGCTCTATGCGAGGGCGGGACTGCTGGAAGGTGTACAGGCAACCGGGAACAAGGCGTTTTTTGACTACATCGTGCAGCAGGGGCCGGCGAACTGGCGATCAGAAGCGCGCTGGGTGGAGTCCGGACGGTTTCTGACTTCCTCGGGAGTGTCAGCGGGGATCGACATGAGCCTCGCCGTGCTGGAACGGTTTTTCGGCAAGCCAGCAGCGCAGATGATTGCTCAGAGCACGGAGTACGAATGGAACGCTGATGCAGATGTGGATCCTTTTGTTGGCAATCTGAACAGCGCTGTTCCCTATGTCGAGATTCTCAGGCAGCGATTCGAGAAAGACCAAACGGGTCATCCCGACTGACGCCGGCCGCGGTGGGTGGCGTTTGCTTTGAAAGAAGAGGGTCAGGACTCGTTCAGAAACCGGTTAACGCGGCTGGCTACCGCGTCTGTGCACATTTTTACCCTGTGAGCGTTAGATAGGCTCCAGGGGCGTAAACCGCTGCGCTGGACAGCAAAAGTACAACCAGGAGTTTGCAACATGTGGATCCATAGAATGGTCGCTCTGCTTGCCGGTTGCCTAGGCTTTGGATCAGCAATGGCTCAGCCGGAAATGGTGCGGGACATCTGGCCCGGCCCTGATGGCCAGTCGCAGCTGGACGGCATTGTCAACGACGGGCAGTTTTTTTTCCGCGCGGACAACGGTAACGACGGCACCGAGCCGTGGATCAGCGACGGCACGACGGCGGGTACACAGCAGCTCACCGACCTGCGTATGGGTCAGGACGGGTCCTTCCCAACCTTCCGCGGCAGCTTGGGCGGTGCGGCTTTCTTTAATGCTTTTGACGATGCGTCAGGCAGCGAGGTCTTTTCCATTGCCGCCTTTCCGGGTATCCCGACGGTCTACGATATTCGCCCGGGACCGGCAAACTCGAGTCCGTCCTGGCTCGGCATCGTCGGCGGCAGGGTGCTGGTGTCAGCGTCGGACAGCAGCGGCGAGCGAGAGATCTGGTGGGTCAACGCAAACTCGGGCCCGGTGCTGTACGTGGACATCAATGGGGACCAGGGCAGCTCCAACGCGCAGGCGCTGACGCCGATCGGCGCCAACTCGGCTTTGCTGGTTGCCCGACCCGTGACGCCCCCCACCGTCGGCGCTCGTCCCCATCGTCTGGTAGGAGATACCGCGACGGAAATTCTTGGCACCAACAGTGTCCGACTCACGTTTCGTAACGGCTTCTGGCCCGTTGCCGGCGGCTGGCTTTTTATGGCGACCGCCGACGGGGAAGCGGATGGGTTCGAGCCCTGGGTTCTGCCAAACGGCAGCGACGTCGCCCAGCAGGTTCGCGACATCAATCCGGGCAACGACAGTGGCTACGCCACGTCGGGCCTGTTCACGGGCGATCCGATCGGTGGCGTGGTGTACTTCGCCGGCCAGACCGTTAACGACGGTGTCGAACCCTGGCGGAGCGATGGTACGAGCGGCGGCACGTTTATGATTGCTGACGTTGCGACGGGTGACCGGGATTCGGACCCAGAGAAGTTCGTCGAGTTTAACGGCCACGTCTATTTCGGCGGCCAGTCGCCCAGCGGGCCTCAGCTTTGGCGGGTCTCCGGCAGCAACGCGGAGCTGGTCGCCACCATCAGCAGCGACATCAACGGCGCCGCACCGCGACCCTGGCTGGTCTTCGACAACCACCTGATCTTTCGAGCGCAGACGCCCGAAAACGGCTTCGAATGGTGGGCGGCCAACGGAACCATCGGTGGCGTGGCTTTGATCGCAGACGTGAACCCCGGGCCGGGTGATGGTTCACCCCGCGGCGAGGCGTGGGTGGTGAACGATACGCTGCTGTGGGAAGGCGATAACGGCATGGACGGTCGCGAGCTTTGGAAGCTCGATGAGGGCTTTCTGGAGTCACTTTTCACGCAGATCTTTAAAGACTCTTTCGAGTGCGTGCCGGCCCTCTGCCCCTGACCCGTTTTCAGCCTCTCTGCCGCCAGACGAGAGCAGTCCACCGTGACTCCGCGATGCGGTCGGCCAGCCGGCCAGACCGCAATCTCCTGAGAAGAACCTGTGCGCAGCCGCTGTGGGCGCGCGTTGGAATATGGGCAGGCCCTGTTTTTGGGCCCCCGGCGCCTTGGGAACAGCAGGAGTCTTCAATATGCAGATCGACCGAATCGCCGCACTAGTCGCCGGCATTCTTGTTTCGGGACTGGCCGCGGCCCAGCCCGTAATGGTCCGAGACATTCTTCCGGGCCCTGACGGTCAGTTCCAGATCGACGGCCTGGTCGTCGGCGGTCAGTTTTTCTTTGGGGCCAACAACGGTGTCGACGGCGCGGAACCCTGGATCAGCGACGGCTCGACGGCGGGTACGACGCTGCTGACCGATCTGCGCACGGGTCCTGACAGCTCAAATCCCCTCTTTCGGGGCAGCCTGAACAACGCGGCCTTGTTCAACGCCAGAGACGACGCGGCGGGAAGCGAGTTTTGGTCAACGCTGGCCTTTCCGGGCGTGCCGACGGTTTTTGATATTCTCGCCGGACCGCCCAGCTCCAGTCCGCGCTGGCTGGGGATCGTCGGCGGCCGGGTGCTGGTCAACGCCCGTGACAATAGCGGCGATCGGGAAATCTGGTGGCTCAACACCAACACTGGCCCGGTGCTCTACGTCGATATCAACGGGTCGCAGAGTGGCTCCGACCCTCATGCCCTGACGCCCATCGGTACCAACTCGGCACTGCTGGTCGCCAAGCCTGTTACGCCGCCAACGCTTCGGTCCCGACCCCACCGCCTGGTCGGTGAGATCGCTACGGAGATCCTTGGTTCAAATAACGTCAGGCTAAGTTTCAGCAACGGATTTTGGCCGGTTGATGGGGGGTGGCTCTTCATGGCCAGTGCCGAAGGAGGGCCCGCTGGCCGAGAGCCCTGGCGCCTGCTTGACGGCAGCGACATCGCCCAGCTGGTGCGGGACATCAACCCGGGTTTTGAAAACGGATACACCACCTCCAACGCATTTACCGGTGATCCGATTGACGGCGTGGTGTACTTCGCCGGCGAAACGCCCTCTAGCGGTGTGGAACCGTGGCGTAGCGACGGCACCTTCGACGGTACGTTTAGGGTCGCAGACGTTGCCCCCGGCGAGTTTGACTCCAACCCCGAACGGTTCGTGGAGTTTAACGGCCACGTCTATTTCGGCGGCAGATCGCCTGACGGTCCCCAGCTCTGGCGCGTCTCCGGCAGCGATGCAGAGCTGGTGGCGACCATCAGCAGCGACCCGGCGGGTATTGCGCCTCGGCCCGCGGTCGTTTTCGACAACCACCTCATCTTTCGCGCAGAGACGCCCGAGCATGGCTTCGAATGGTGGGCGGCCAACGGCAGCATCGGCGGCGTGGCGCTGATCGGTGACGTTTATCCTGGTCCCTCGGACGGGGCGCCGCGCCCTCTAGCCTGGGTCGTCAACGATACGCTGCTGTGGGAAGGCAATAACGGCGTTGACGGCCGCGAGCTGTGGAAGCTCGATGCCGGCTTTCTGGCGTCGCTGTTCAATACGATTTTTCTGGATTCTTTCGAATGCCACCAGGTGCTTTGTCCCTGAAAGGACGGGCGGTCCTTAGTCGTTGGGTCGAATAATGATCTTGCCCTGTCGATCCACGCCGGTTTGCTGCTGGTGAGCATAGGCGTCGAGAAAACGATCGAGCGAATAGGTGCCGGCAATGGCCGCCCGCAGATCACCGCTGGCAATCAGGTCGGCAAGGCGCTGATAGATGCCGGATAGCTCTTCCGGCGAATAGCCGTGTTTCATGTTCATGCCTTCGAGCGTCACCTCGCGAAGGAAAAGGTCGTGAAACGCCATTTGGCATGGCTCTCCGGTCATAAATCCGTAATTGATCACCCGGCCGCTCTGCGCAACGCAGCGGGCGACCGTAACGGTCGCCGGCCCGGCGACGCAGTCAATGCCGGCAACCACCGGCGCGCCGCCGGTTGCCTCGCTCACCTGCTGAGCCATGTCGTCGGGGTCACCGCTGTCCACCAGAATTACGTCTGCACCCAGCGGGCGCAGCTCCTCGATGAGTTCGGGACGCCGTACAATCGAGACCGTCTTGACCCCTTTCATGCGGGCCAGGGCGACCAGATAGCGCCCGCAGCTCGAGTTGGCGCCGTTTTGAATAATCCACTCTCCCGGCTGGGCGCGCGTGTAGTCTTCCAGCAGCAGAAACGCGGTCAGGCCGTTGACCATCGTGAGGGCCAGCTGGTCCGCGTCACCTTCGGGCGCTCGCATGAGGTCGGTTGCCGCGACGCAGGCACAGTCGCGAAAGGCGCCGATACCGCGCGGGACAAACACCCGGTCGCCGACCTGCCAGTTCTCAACGCCGCCGCCGATGCTCTCGATGCGCGCCACTCCTTCCTCGCCCATCCATCGCGGAACGCCAAAAAACCGAAACCCATAGGCGCCGCTGACAAACTTCACGTCGGCGAGATGCATCGCCGCAGCCTCGATACGAATCAGCACTTCACCCTCAGCGGGCTTAGGATCCGGACTCTCGACCAACTCCACCACGTCGGCCGCCAGGCCAAATTCGTTTTGCCTCATTGCCCGCATTTGTTGCTCCTTTCAGGTGTTTTCATGATTCCGGCAAAGGCCAGCCGCGTCTGCGCGGCCACCAGCTTCGCGGGTTCTGCGTTCGCGACCAGCGTCAGCAGTGCGGTGAGCAGGGTATCGAGATACCTGCCCGCTAACTGAGGGTCTACACCTGCAGCAAGTTCCCCGCGTTCCGCTGCTCGCTCCATCCATTGAGTTAACCCGGCGACTTGCCCGTCACGCAACGCGTCGACCTGCAATTTTGCCTCGGCGCCCATTGGCTGGAGCGACATCCGGGTCTTTGCGAGTAAACAGCCGGCGGGAAAATCGGAGGGCGCGGTCAGCCAGGTCGTGAGTGCGTGAACGGCTTCCGCCAGCGGTCGCTCCCGGGTGAGTTGATCCAGGAGCGGATCGATGCGTGTCGTCCGGTAGCGTGAAAGCACGGCCGCCATGAGGCCATCTTCCCCACCAAACTCGCGATACAGGCCCGGTTTAGCGATGCCGAGCGTTGTGCACAGCTCATTGATCGAAAGCTGGCCCGGTCCGCGTTCCCACCACAGTTCCATTGCGGCTGCGACGACGCGATCGCGATCGAAGGTCTTGGGTCGTCCGCGACTGGCCTTCTTGGTGCTTGCCGGCATGGGTGCGTTCCAGGCGATGTGAGACCAATATCGTACCAAACGGTTCAATATTTCGTCGGCATGCGGTAAGTTAAATACCGAGTGGTCCATAATTATCGCTGCCGGAGGGCCCGAGCTGATGTTTTCTGAGAGCCAACTCCCCAATCATCCATTGATCACGGTGGCTGGCCGGCTGCTGTTCACCCTGCTGTTTCTGCTGTCCGGTGTCACCCATTTCACCAATATCCCAGGCTATGTGGCGCTGATGCACGACGGTGTCCCGTATCGCGAGTTTTGGGTTTTGATCTCGGGTGTCGTTGAGCTGGCCGGGGCGATAATGGTTCTGTTCAACTGGCGGCCTCGGTTGGGCGGCTGGCTGCTGGTGATTTTTCTTCTCCCGGTCACGGTGCTTGTCCACGGCTATGAAATGCTGAATGCGACCGATGAGGCGTGGCGGGTGATCCAACAGGCGTCGTTTATCAAGGGTTTTGCCCTGATCGGCGCCGCGCTGCTGATCACCCAGCTTGGCGTCACGCACAAACCGGCTGCGAATTCGCTGGAGCGCCAGCCCTAGCCCATGAGCCTGAAAATGCTGGGCTGAAGCGCCGCAAAGCCTCCTGGACAGGCTCGGCAGTCGAAGTTGCGCGAAATAGCGTAGTCTTGGCGTTAGGGAAGGTGCCGCCGGGTTTCCACACGTTCTTCACCCGTCTTAGTGCACCTTGAGATGCCATAAATCAGATTTTGAGATAAGCCATGTCGACAGTCAGCCAGTTTCTCGACGAAAAAGGGCGCAACGTCTTCAGCGTTCGCCAAGACGCTCCCGTATTTGAAGCCCTCGAATTGATGGCTGAAAAGGACTGCGGTGCGTTGGTGGTTGTCGACGATCGCGACAACCTCGCAGGCGTTATCTCGGAGCGCGACTACGCACGGAAGATCATTCTGGAGCGCAAGGCATCCGTTGACACGCCGGTTTCAGAAATTATGACAGCCGATGTGGTTACCGTCGGTGAACAGCACACTCTGGATGAGTGTCTCAGCGTCATGGGGCAACAGAACATCCGCCACCTGCCGGTGGTCCGCGGCCGCAAGGTCGTTGGCGTACTCGGCATCGGTGAACTGGTGACGAACAAGATGCGTGCTAAGGAAGACGAGATTCAGAACCTGACCACCTACATCAACGGTAACTTCGCCTACCGTTGAGCCGGCGCGCGGGTCACTTGCGATACTTGGCGAGGGCCGCGGCCAGCCCGGCCAGCGGCACGTCCGTAATCACCTCGCCAAGCTGCGCGTCGCCCAGCGGCTGGAGCTGATAATCCTTCAGCACGTGGCCCAGCTCCCGCTGGCACAGCACGTCCACCAGCCGCTCCTTTTCCCAGTGTGATAGCTCAAAACGCTGCACCAGCGTTTCTTCCGTCGCGATGTGCATCATCTCGTGAACAATCGTGTGAGCACCTCCGCCGCCTTTGAAGCGCCCATCCGGCGTTGTGAGCATGGTGATGGTCGCCGATTCCGGGTTGTAGGAGCCACCGGGGCCATAGAGCGTCAGGACAACCGTGTACTCCGTTGGCACGTAAAACGGTAACGAGTCGTCGAGTGTCGAGAACCACTCCAGGGCCTGCTGAAGCATGGGCTTGCGTTCACGCAGTTTCGCCATGGCAGAAGCAAAATCCGCCTCGCGATAAACCTCACTGGCAAACGAGTTGAGGCTCCCGATCTCTCCGTCCGCGTCGAAGCCCTGATGAGCGGGCAGAGCCACGTCATATCCATTCGCGTCGAAAAAGCTCATCTGACTCAAGGTTTGCTGCAGATATCCGTAAGCCTCGGCAGGTGTTTGGGGGCGAACGACGAGCCGCTTTCCGTTGGCCTCAATGGCGAAGCCCTGATGGTCGGACTGCTGCGCCAGGGCCTGCAGCGCAAATAGCGTCAGGCCGAGAACCAACACCTTGCTGGATTTATCTCGATTCATGGGGCTCGCTTCGTGTAGTGCCGTGACATCTTAGCCTCTGGCTGGGTGCTGATCTCAAGCCGGCGAACTGAGGGGCTCCGGGGTGGAGCGCTGCGAAAGCCAGCGCCCGCGGACCCGGGAGCCTGAGCCTCGCCGCCGCACCATCCAAACAGTGACGGCAATGGACAGCGCAATCGTCGCGAACCGGAAGATGTTGCCCACGGCGCCCCCGAGGGCCGTATCGCTGATCGCAAACAGCCCCCACCAGGCGTTCATCAGCACATGGAAGGTGATCGGCACCCACAGGTTGTCGTCCCACTCCGCGTACAGATAGGCAAACCACACCGCGCCGGTGGCGGTGATGGCGACAACGCCCGCGGTCTCGGCGAGATCCGCACCCTGCCACATATGGCCTGCGCCGAAGAACACCGCGCCAAGAAGGCTCGCCGGCAGAAAGCCCCAGCCGCCGAAGCGGAACAGCAGCCCGAACAAAAAGCCCCGAAAAAAGATCTCTTCGAACACGCCGGGGAACAGCGAGTACGCCGTTTGGCTCCATAGCGGCCGCTCGCCTGGGCTGAAGGTCCCGAAGACTGCGTAGCCAATCAGCATAGGGAGGGTACAAAACACCCCAACGGCCAGACCGGTCCACAGGCTGTCCTGCAGTCCGAGTGCCCAGGGCGCCCGGCGAAAACCGAAAAACAACGAAGCGATCGCCAGCGGCGGAAGGAACTGCCAGCTGTGATTCAATAAAAACCGCTCGGTCAGCGAATCCCAATTCATCTCGATCCCCAGAGATTCGTAGAGCGGAAACGCCAGCTGGTCGGCTATGAGGAAGACCAGAATCACAATCAGGTTGCGTTGCCAGGGTTGGAACCTGGGGCGTGGCTGGTGGGTCGTTTCGGCGCGCATAGGTTTCGCTCAATCCAAATGTATGGCCGTGGTTTCGGGCTTAGTCCAGAACTGCTGAACGCTTTGATCGCTCTGCTCACGCTAAATACGGGCGCCCAAGCGACTTGTTACAGGACCCCAATCGCTAGGCTGACAACATAAACGAACCATCCCGCCGGGGGTATGTCGAGCCTGCAATATCTCTGTCACAAAACCGCAACGGTTTTGCAAAGCGTGTCCCGTCTACTTGCGGCTCCCCCGCTAACTAAAACGTCATCAAAGGCGCGCACATGACCCATAAACCCCGTTTTCGAACTCTGACGGCGGCTATTACCCTAGCCACCGCCACCATCACTGCAACCGCAGGCACACCGGATTTCCAGCTCGACCTGCGCGGCAGCTTCGCCGGCAATGGCGCTGAGATCTTAAGTCACGACTCCAGCACGGGCAGGGTGTTCGTGACCAACTCCAATGACAACACTGTGGACGTCATCGACATCAGCGATCCCGATACGCCGGTGCTGTTGCTGCAGATCGATGTATCTCCCTACGGTGCGGGAGTGACCAGCGTCGCCGCTAACGACGGCCTGATTGCCGCCGCCATCGAAAGCGCCAGCGCCACGACGCCAGGCGTGATCGCGGTGTTTGATCCCGACGGCAATCTGCTGCGAATTTTTGGTGCCGGCGTCCTGCCCGATAACGTGGTTTTCAGCCCCGACGGCAATTACATTTTGTCGGCCAACGAGGGCGAACCGAATGGCACCGACCCGCGCGGCTCGGTGACGGTCATCGATCTGACCGAGGGTTTGGATAAGGCAACAGCCCAGCTGGCGGACTTCTCGGCCTTTGACGGCCAGGAGGCAACCCTGCGTGCTCGCGGTGTCCGCATCTTTGACGGCACGGTCGCCGGCCGCGACCTGGAGCCTGAGTATGTGGCCGTTTCGCCGGCAGGCGACGTCGCCTACGTGACGCTTCAAGAAGCTAACGCCGTCGGCGTTGTTGATCTCGCCACCGCAACGGTCCTGGACGTGCTGCCCTTGGGTCTGAAAGACCATTCCCGGGGGCTGCCGGCCGCCGCGAGCATCGAATTTCCCGCCCTCCCGGTGCTGGGCACAACGCCCGCAGGCCAGGAGATTCTGCTTGGTGGATTCTCAGGTCTTTGGTACGAAGGCATGGACGCCACGTCGGGCGCGCTGCAGTTTGTGACCGTGCCCGATCGCGGTCCGAACGGGGAGCCGACGGATGTGGACAACGACGGCGCGGTGGAGCGCCCGTTTGTGCTGCCGGACTACCAGGCACGCGTCGTCCGCTTCGAGCTGGCGACCGACAACACGATCAGCATCACCGACACGCTGCTGCTCACCCGTGCGGACGGCACGACGCCCATCACCGGGTTGCCGAACATCGATGGGGCAGACGAAGAGCCGGTGGATCTGAATGGCAACGCGCTGCCGCTCGATGAGTTCGGTGCGGACCTCGAAGGTGTGGTGATCGACGGCGCCGGCAACTACTGGATGGTGGATGAGTACCGTCCGGCGATTTACCAGTTCGATCCGGCCGGTCAGCTGCTGAACCGCTACATCCCGGAAGGCACCGCGGCCGCCGCTGGTCAGCCCGTTGGCACCTATGGCAGCGAAACGCTGCCGGCGGAATACGCCAACCGGCGCCGCAACCGCGGCTTTGAGGCGATGGCCCTGGATACGGATGCCGGCATTCTCTATGCGTTTATCCAAACGCCGCTGTCCAACCCCGACCGCGCCGCCGGTGACGCCTCTCGTATCATTCGCATGCTCGGCATCGACCCGGCTGACGGGTCGGTGGTCGCCGAATATGTTTACGTGCTCAATAAGCCCGCGTTCCGCGAGGGGAATGTCGACAAAATCGGTGATGCTGTCTATGCGGGCAACAGCGAGTTCTACGTGATCGAACGCGATTCGGCGGTCAGCGCCACAGCGAAGAAGCCGATTTCCAAGATCAGCCTGCTGGGTGCCACGAACCTGCGTGATCCCAGCGCACCGGCGCTCAACGCAGGCTTGACGCTTGAGCAACACACGCCGGATGATCTCGCGGGGCTCGGCATCAGGCCGGTCGATAAAGTCAAAATCACCAACCTGCCGTCGATCGGTTATCAGGCTGGCGACAAGCCTGAAGGTTTGGCGCTCCTGCCGGACGGTCGTCTCGCGGTGCTCAACGACAACGACTTTGGCCTGCTCGACACCCCGATCCCGGTCGACGGCAGCGTGCCGCTCAACCCGGAGCCGACACCGGTTGTCCTGGGCCTGATCGATTTCACACAGCCCGCCGGTCTGGATGCGTCCGATCGCGACAACGCGATCAACATCACCAACTGGCCGGTCTGGGGCATGTTCATGCCCGACACGATCGCGACCTACGCCGACGCTGACGGCAATACCTACTTCGTCACCGCCAACGAGGGGGACGATCGCGGCGAGGACGAGCGGATCGGCGATCTGACGCTGGACCCGACCGTCTTCCCCAACGCGACCGATCTGCAGCAGAACGAGCAGCTCGGCCGGCTGGGTGCCTCGACGGTCGACGGTAATCTGGACGATGACCCGGAGCTCGAGCGGCTGCAGGTGTATGGTGCCCGCTCGTTTACCATCTGGGATCGGTTTGGCAACCTTGTGTACGACAGCGGTGACGATCTTGAGCAGCGAACCGCCGCCGCCTTTCCGGACCACTTCAACTCCAACAACGATGAAGGTCCGAGTCTGGAAAGCCGCAGCGACAACAAGGGTCCAGAGCCGGAAGCGCTGGCCGTCGCTACGTTGCCTGATGGCCGTGTGGTGGCCTATGTCGGCCTTGAGCGCATCGGCGGCGTGGCCGCGTATGACGTGACCGACCCTCGCAACGTGACGTTCCTCCAGTACGTCAACAACCGGGACTTCACCCAGGCGTTTGACGAAGATGCGCTGCTGATTGACCCAACGCTGGCCCGGGATCTCGCCCCCGAGGGCATCGTGGTGTTCACCGGTCCCGAAGGCAAGCCGATGGTTGGCATCGCCAACGAGGTGAGTTTCACGACCACGCTCTACGACATCTCGGTCGACACGATCTTCAACAGCAGCTTCGAAGGCGACGACTGAGGCCAGGCGAAACCTCGTTACCGAAACGACGCCAAGGCCGCTGGGGAAACTTCTTCCCCAGCGGCATTCTTATTCTCCAATTCAGTTCTCGACCGCCCCCACCAGTGCCAAGCCCCAACCCCGCTTACCTAAACCACGGCCAAACGCGATAGGCGTTCTGTCAGACGATTCAACGCTGATTACCACGGTCGCTCAAACGCTGGTCATGCACGCTCATACTCGAGTGCGCGGCGAAGCGGCCTGGCCAAGCTTCGCCCAGCGCCGTTTTCTAATGGGCTGGTCCGGGACGGTTGAATGCATAGCAAAATGGAATTTTGTTTGGAGAGGCCAAGGCTGGCATTTCGGCCCTATGTCTGGCTGGTACTGGCGTGGTTCATCTCGCTGCTTGTGATCCCAGTGTCGGCGTTTGCGCAGGGTGAATCGGTGAGACTGAATGGACCGCTGGTCGAGGGAGGTGAGGTCCTTCTCTTCGCCGTCAGCGCCGACAGCGTCAGGGTCGTTTACCTGGCCGACCAGGACATCGACGAGGTGCGTGAGCTTTACAGCGTGTCCATCGGCGGCGGCGCGCCGACCAAGCTGAATGAACCGCTGGACGGGGGGCGCGACGTTCGGTTTAACGGCTTTCTCCTGAGCCCGGACGGCACCAAAGCCCTTTTTGTCGCCTCTCAAGACTCCGAGGACGTCTTCGAGCTGTTCACCGTCCCGATCGAGGGCGGCAACGTGGAGAAACTCAATGACCCGCTGCCGGCGGGAGGAGATATCAGAGATTTTTTCTTTGGCCCCAATATGGAAAGAGTCATCTATACGGGCGACCAGACGCGGAACGGCGTGATCGAACTTTACAGCGTTCCCGCATCCGGGGGCGCGGTGACGAAGCTCAACGATGACCTGGTCAGCGGCGGGCAAATCATTTTTGATCCGATCTTCAGTCCGGACGGCGGCACCGTGGTCTACGTTGCAGATCAGGACACTAACCGTGTGCAGGAGCTCTACAGCGTACCTGCGGCCGGAGGTATCGTGACCAAGCTCAACCAGCCACTGTCCGCGAATGGCGACGTGAACGGATCCGACTTTCGAATCCATCCCGACGGCTCGACCGTGCTCTACCTGGCCGCCGTGAACCAGCTTGGAACCGACGAGTTATTCAGCGTCCCCATTAATGGCGGCCCCATAACGACACTCAACAGCCCGCTCGTCAGCGGCGGGCGGGTATTCCGGTTCCAGATCAGCCCAGACGGGTTGCGGGTTCTCTACGTGGCGGATCAGGAAACGGACAACCTTCTTGAACTGTACAGCGTTCTCATCGGCGGTGGAGGGGGCGTCAAATTGAGCGATCCAATGTTGGGAAGTGTCGGACCATTCGTCCTCAGCGCTGACGGCAGCTCGGTCTTTTACCAGGCTTCCAATGATCTTTTCAGCGTTCCGCCGGGCGGCGGCAATTCGACCAAACTGAATGCCCCATTGTCGAATCGTGACTTTGTCAGTACCTTCGAGTTAGCCGATGAGGTCAGGGCCGTCGTGTACGCCACAGTCCCTGGCCAGGCGGGCAAAGACGGTGGCGTTGCTACGAAAGGTCAACCACCCGTCAATGCATTGTTCAGCGTCCCGTTCGGCGGCGGACCCGTAACGACACTGGTCGACGGATTTCCCGCGGGCACCGGCATCACCCGCTATGTCATCACTCCGGATGGCCGGGCCGTTGTGTTTCTCGCGGACCGGGATACGCCGGGCGTCAGCGAGCTGTTCATCGTGTCGATCGAAGGTGGCGCCATCCAGAAAATCAACGCGCCGCTGGTCAGCGGCGGCAGCGTGGCGTTCTTTGACGTGAGTCCAGACGGATCCCGGATCATCTATGGTGCCGATCAGCTTGCCGACGGGGTCGTAGAGCTGTTCAGCTCACCGAGGGGCAACACCGGGCTGCCCGATCCTTTGTTCTTCGACGGCTTCGAGGAGCCGCTGTAGGATCGCTCAGTTCACTCGCTGGCAGGGCGGCAGCGGCGGATCAAACTCGTCGATTGCCAGTGCGTTGTTCAATGCGTCCGCGGTGGCGGTGTTCCAGTCGCTGAAGTTCAGCGGCAGCGGGCCCAGCGTGAAATCCAGGAACACGCGGTTTCCATCGCGCCGGTAGATGCCAAAGTCGTTGCGCTCGATCAGCGTTGGGTCACCCGTTGTGGTGCCCGAGGCAAAAAAATCGCGCTGCCGAAATGCGGCCCCGGGCACGAACACATTGATGGTTGAATCAAATGCGTTGAGCTCAATCACGTTGCTGTAGGTACCGGCGGCGGTCGGCTGGTCCTGACACTCGTAGCGTTCGTACACTTCGGTCGCCGTATCGTAGCCGTGCCCGATGGCGATGCACGCAAGCTGCGCCGGCCGCCCCAGCCCGTTGCCGGTCGCCCCAAAAAAGCCGGGAATGCCCAATCTCGGCGTGATCGTGTCGGTGGTCATCGCAAAATCGGCGCCGAAACCGTTGGTTGCGTCGAAGGTGATTTGCCCGTTGGTGATGGTGTAGCTGCCGTTGACGGTGACAAAGTCCCCGGTGTCTACGCGAAAGCCACCCTGGACTCCGCCGTCGAAGGCGAAATCGAAGTAGTAGCGATTCTGCGAGAGCGTGTTGTCATCGGTGTAGAGCAGCTCGCAGAAAAACAGGACGTCCAGCGGCTCATTGGGCTGATACACGAAGTCTCGTGGCTCAAAGTCGCCGATGAAAATCACGTCGTTGGGCTGAGCAGCGGCCTTCGAAGCCCACAACAGCGTTAAGAACAGCAGCAGCGCCTGTCCAATTGCCTTCATTCCACGATTGCCCTTCTGAGATCAATGCTTCTATAGGTATAGACGAAATCTGCCGCTTTTCCGTCTCAAGCCAAGCGTTGCAAGAATTGCACTCCAACCACGGCATTGCGTGACGCCGTCAGGTCCTCAGTTAGGGGAATCTCCTCCGCCGGGCGTTGCTTCGGCATGTTCACTGCGCATCTTGCGCTGGGGAAGTTATGAATGGGTTACTGCGGCTCCTCGGTCTGACCATGGCCGTCGCTTTCAGCGCCGTTAACGCCGTCGAGCTCTCCGCTGACGGCGCCGGTAGCGCGCTGATCTTTCCGGTGCTCTCCGCAGAAAACGGGCTGGACACGCTGATCAACGTTCACAACGTGAGCGACGATGCCGTTGTTGTGCGGGCAGTAGTTCGAGACGGCGTGACAGGACAAGCCACGCTGATGCTAAGAATCCTCCTGAGGCCTAGAGACACCTGGGCAGCCGTATGGGCTGGTGGGTATGAGGAGGGTCCACTGATGATTGATGTAGACGACAGCTGTGTGGCTGGGCTTGAACCTGTCGACATCGAGTTTTTTAGCGCTAGAGCGTTCAGGCCCCTCGCGCCTTCAGGGCAGGCCTGGCTGGAGGTCTTTGAGCTCGGTGCGCTGCCGCAGGACCTTTCGCGTCTTGCAGCACCGGGATCCTGTGGCGACTTTCTCGATCTGAGCCGAGTGTCCCTTGCTCCGGCTGACAACCGCTTGAGTGGTGACAGCCAGCTGGTTTCGGTCATCGAGGGTTTCAATGTGTCAGTAGCGCCCACGGCGCTAATGGATCTCGGAATTCCTGCGGAGGTGGCGCACCTGAGTGAGGATCGGCCGAACCTCTCTGACGCGCAGCCTGTTGCTAGGATCAACGGGATCGTTACCCGCTGGGCTAACGGTATTGATGCAGTTAGTGCCGTCCTGGCGGTGCAAGCTGTCGAGGCCCCCTTTAATATCGAACCGGTAATCGATGCACGTACCGACCTGGTGGTTACGTTGCCGACCCGGCCGTTTTATGACGCGACCGATCGAGCACCATTCCTTGTCAACACGGATCCGCGTTGGGCAGAGCAGGGCCAGCGCGTGATGCTCGATGCATTTGACCGCGGTGCGGAAGCACTCGGATTGTCGACCGTGAAATGTAGCCCCGTTCCACCCAGCGTTCCCGTCGGGGCCGTGATCAGTGAGTCTCAGCTCAACCTGTCCTTCGCGGAAACGTCTATCGTTTCGATCAGCGATACGGAGCCCGCGTCGGTACGGGGCGTGAGCTGGTGCGCCACGCTCATTCCCCAGCCAATCCGCGACGTCGCCAAAAGTGGCCAGTACCGCCTGAACCTCGATGCCTTTGAAGCGGTGTCGGAAGGCGGCTGGCTGGTGAAAGGGCTGCCGCTGATCCCGGTGACCCTGACGGTTGTCCAAAACCGTACCCTCACTGATAACTTCGGCAACCTGATATTGTCGAACTACGGGATGAAAATCGCGCAGCGGACTGTGCGTGGTGTCCCCCGTCGACCGACGGCAATTCCCAACCTTGCGAGATCCCCCTGAGCTTTTACAAAAAATTCCCGGCACCACCGTAAGCTAGATCCTTTCGTGTGATGAACGGGATCGAGAGCCCAGCAATGATGAGAATTGCCCCGACGCTTGGTTTGGCGTTACTGGTAAACGTATCAGTCGCCCAGGGTGATCCGGCAGAAATGCCGCTGCTCGGTGACTCTCGACTCCATCTCTATACCCAGCAGGCATATGAGGGGTTTGACCCGGCGACTGAAGCGGCGGTAAACGAGCGCTATGACGAGCTCGTGGATGCCGGCATGGACACGGTGCGGCACCTTTTTGACTGGCAGGATCTCGAGCCAACGCCGGGCCAATACGACACCGCGTTGGTGATCGAGGCGATGGACGCCGCCATCGAGCGGGGCATCAAACACCAGTTTCCCAACTTGGTGGTGATCGACTCGGCCGGACCCGTGGTCCCACAGTTCGTCGAGGATTTGCTCGCTGGTGGCGCCAGCTGGGACGATCCGCAAATCACCGACGCTTTTGCCGATCTGCTGTCGGTCTTCGTACCCATCATGCTGGAGCGGGATATGTTCATGCTGGGTCTTTCTAACGAGCCGGGCGGCTATTACGAAGATGAACCGGAACTAGCTGCAACCTTCAAGGGTTTTGTCGAGGCTGCGGTAGAGCAGGCTCACCGCCTGGAACCTGATCTCGCAACCACGGTGGTATTCGCCGGCCCCAACGATCCCGCGATCCCTGATCTCCTCCCGCTGGGAGATGTGGCCAGCTTCAACAATTACATCTATTTCGCGGAGAGTGATCCCGCTTGCCAGCTCAACGGAGAACCCCTGCCGCTATTTCGCAGCGACACCGCGGAGAACGTCGGCCGCTATCTGGACGAGCTGATTGCGGTTGCGCAGGGCAAATTGGTGAACATTCAGGAGATCGGGCAGGCGGTCAGTGGAACCACGCTCGGGCCGAACGCCGGCGAAGGCAATCAGGCGGCTGTGTACGCGGCACTGAACGATGCGCTCGGTCAGCGCCAGGCGCAGATTCGGACCGTGTGCAACTGGACGTTAAACGACCATGATCAGGCTTGGCTGTCTTTGGGACAGGACCTGGTCAATGACGGGCTGCCCCAATGTATCGCCGATAACGTTGTTGACATCTTTACGACCACGGGCCTGGTGCGCAGCGATACCAGTGCCACCAAACGTGAGGCCTTTGAGCAGTTCAAGGCAGGCGTGAGTCGATTTGCCGGCGCGCCGGCTGATTCCGCTTTCTCGATCAACCAGGGGATTGCGGGCGCCTGGTTCGACCCCACCCGACCCGGTCAGGGCTTCTTGATCGACGTGAAGGCTGACCCTGTCCAGCCATTGGTGTTCCTAGCCTGGTTTACCTTCCCGGCTGATGCGACGGGAGACTCAGACGACCTGAGCCAGCGCTGGTACACGGCCCAGGGATCATACGAAGGAGCGTCAGCCGAAGACTTGCTAGTGTCGTTGACCACGGGCGGACGCCTGGATTCTCCGGAGTCGGTTGCGACCCGCCCCGTGGGCACGGTCACCTTACGTTTTCAGAGCTGCACCGACGGGGAAGTGATCTATGAGCTGGATGAGGGGCCATCCGGAACCATCCCGATCACTCGTCTGCTGACGGGTACTGACGGGCTTTGCGAGGCGCTCTAGCGGTTGTCGTCTTCCATCAACCCGTCGACGGTCCCGCACATTCCGGTGCCGCTGGCGCAGACAATTGAGGCTTTGGCCATCTGGGACTGATCGCTCCGGTCAACGCAGCGGACCTTCCGAATTCGGGTACGTAAACTGCGCTCAGCGCGACAGACCTTGCCGCCGCTCACCGCGGCCATGTGATCGACCGGTTTCCCGTCGACTCTTTTGGGCTGGCCGCTCGTGCATGCACAGAGCACCAAAGCCGAAATCAATACCCAAGCAGTCCTGCTGTTCATGACCGTCCCCAAAGCGTTTCTTGATATCGCCTGACTCTCGCACAGTTGGTTGAAGGGGTCTAGCGAAACTACGAAATTTCTCGTTGATTTGAAGGCAAACCCTGAGATCAGCCAAAGATTGTGTGCGGTTAGGGGCTTTTGGGCATTAAGAACCAAAAAGGAGCACAAAAAAATGCAGGAACTATGGATTGCGGCCGGTGTAGTACTGGCCCTTATCTTGTTGATCTATGGCCTCTACGTGCGGGTGATCAAAACCCGCAACGCGGCTCTGAACGCGCTGTCGACCGTTGACGTCCAGCTCAAAAAGCGACGCGATCTGATCGGCAACGTGCTGGCCATCGCCAGAGAGACCATGCGCCAGGAAATTGGACTGATCGAGCGTGTCACGTCGCTGCGCAAGCAGGCGGGCGTCGAAGCGGACCCCAGCGATCCTGACGCGGTCTCTGAGCATCTGAAAGTGGAGAACGTTCTGGGAGAAAACATGCATCGACTGTTTGCGCTGGCTGAAGCCTATCCCGAGGCCCAGTTTGTCGCCGCCATGACCAAAGCTCAGGCCACCTATGAAGAGGTTGAGGGTCATATTGCCGCGGCGCGACGCTTCTATAACTCAGCCGTAGAGCAGCTTCGAAACGTGGTGCAGATATGGCCCTCCAGCGCCATCGCGAGCATGCTGAGCGTCAAAGCGCTGCCGTTCTTTGAGATGGAGCCTGCTGAACGAGAGCCGATTCAAGCGGCCGACGTCTTTGCGAGCTGAGCGGCCAATGGGAATCGTCAACTGGCTGCTGGAGCCCATCCGCGAAGTTCGAGACCTGGTGCCCGCCGAGGTCCGTAGCGAATCGCCGTCACTTCGGCTCACAGGTGCCCAGACCATTGAGGATGGCACCTTCGAATCGCTGGAGCAGCAGCGCCAGGCTGCCAAGCAACACCATTCGCGGGTTCTGCTCGTGGGTATTCCCGGCGCCGCGCTGCTGGGCTTGCTGGTTTATCTGGCAAACCTTTGGATGGACAACGATCGCATAGACTCAGGGCTTTGGGGTGTGATCGCCATTAGCGTCAGTGGTTTGCTCGTTTTCGCCATCGCCGACCTGGGTTTTTGGGCGTTCCGCAAAACCGCCAAACACAGAGTATTGTCCGCACTCGCAGTGCAGCAGGGCCTGCAGTATCAGATGGAGGGTGTGTCGCGCGACATCATGGACGCTTTCGACGGGCAGGAGCTCTTCGGCTCGAGTACCAACGGAGGCAAGAGCGAAGACGTCTTCATGGGGAAAATCTCGGACGTTGACTTCACGCTGTTCGAGGCTAAGCGAGAAAAAATCAGTCGATCCAAGAACGGCAGCTCCACCACGCTGGTGTTCCACGGTCTGTGCATGCGGTTGAGTTTTCCGAAGCGTTTTTCTGGGACCACCCGCGTGATGAGTGACTACGGCGTTCTCAACAAGCTGCACACAACCGGCCATGACATTCCGCTGGAGCGGGTAAAGCTGGAAGATGCTGAGTTTGAAAGGCAGTTTGAGGTCTTGTCGACCGACCAGGTGGAAGCACGTTACCTGCTGACGCCGGCGCTCATGGAACGGCTGATAGAAGTACAAAAGATCCTCGGCCCAAAAACGCGGCTCCGGGCGGGGTTTTTTGATCGCCATATGCTTCTGACGCTGGACACTCAGAAAAATCGCCCGCTGCTTAAGCGTCTGGGGGTGAGCCTCAACAAACTTCACCATTTTGAGATCCCGGACGTCAGCAAGCCAGTAGAAGAGTTGGCGCTGACGAAGCAGTTCGGTCAGGAGCTAGCCATCTGCCGCGCGATTGTGGATACGCTCAAGCTGAACATGAAGACGCGCGTATAAGGCAAGCTGCCGACCAGGGTTCGGCAGCTGCACCGTGAGCGTGACGCTAGCTTCGTAGATATCGAGCGGCAAGCGCGACGACCGGTGAGGCCGTCGGTTTGCCGTGCTGCCAGTCGCCGCCCTCTACGGAGCTGCCGGCGATGTCGACGTGCATGTAGGCAAGCGGGTGTTCGGACCGGAATCCATGCTCGTCCAGGCCGGAAGCCTTCGACAGATAAGCCATCGGAAATTGATGGCCGCGAGCCACGGCAACGGACGGGCCGTTGTTGGCGGAGAGTACGTCGTCAGCCTGCGAGCGGGGGCGGTTCATATGCCAATCCTCTCGGCGAGAACGATTGATTTCCATACAGTCTCCCCAGGGCTCGCCGGCGTCAGCCAGACTTTGCGCGGTGCCTTGCGCACGAGCGGTCCCGTTTTCCACGAGCGCGGTGTACGGGCCCACCGAGAGCGCCGCATGACCCGTTAGGGTCGCCACCGTCATCAGTTCAGGCGCCGTTGCGTCTTTGGCCAGCTCCCGGCAATGAGAGAGGGCGTCGGTCATGGCGAGTCGGCCCTCGGCGTCGGTGTTGGCGATACGCACGCGAACGCCGGCGTGGCTGACGATGATTTCATCGGAGACCAGCCCCTCTGGACCCACGCTGTTGCGCACGGCAGCAACGTAAGCCACAACTTTGAGTCCCTTGGGCTGCAGCAGCGCGACGGTCTTCATGAATCCCGCCACTGCAGCACCACCGCCTTTGTCGCGGCTCATGCCGGCCATGTGGCCGCCGGTTTTGATATCCGCACCGCCGGTATCGAAGGTGACGGCCTTGCCCACAAGGAACAGCGTTTTTTCGACAGGCCCTTCGCCCTCGTAGCTCATCTTGATGACCCGGGGGTGATGGCGGGGTACCGTCTTCGACGCGCGGGCCACCGCGGCCAGCAGCGGATACTGCGTCGCGATTTCGTCCTGGTCGTCGACGACCTCAACCGCAACGGCGCTTCCTTCGAGAGCCTCGACACAGGTGTCAGCAAATCGTGGCGGCGCCATCCGCTCGGGCTCTGTGCCCGCGAGATCGCGGGCGAGGCGCCGGCCGGACTCCAGGGCAGCAAGAAAATCTATAGCAAGCGATTCTGATGCGTCGAAAACGGTTATGGACTCAACCGGCTCAACGCTTACTTCGCCCAGGCTTTCTCGGGCTTCCAGTGGCTCCCAAAGACCCTGACATGCTCCTAAATACGTCACTTCGGCAGCATGCTCGAAGTCAGACTCTGCCGGGATGCCTTCTACGACGATGATCGGATTGGCCGCGCCGGCGTCCCGAGCCCGAACAATGCCCTTGGCAGCCGCATCGAAGAAGCGGCGTACATCATCGTAGTCGCGATCCAGCGGACCCGTTGGTGCGTGCACCAGGCGTCCGCCCGCGAGCTCGCTGGCGTGAATGAGCAGCCCGACCTTTCCCAGACGTTGGTCGACTGCAGCGATCCTTTGGAGAGCCGCGTCAACTTCCGGGCTGCATTCGCAGCCGGCAGCACTGCTGACCAGGATGACAGCATCGTTATGGCTGCCCGAAAGAAGAAGACTCGTGTCTTTGGAGGTGCGCAGGGTGGGGTGTGTCATGGATAATCCAGGCTCGTGGAGATTCAGATCGGTATAGATTACTCGAAAGCAGAGGCTGACCTGCATGCGGGGCTGCAGAGACGGCCATTACCGGCGCGATCCGACCAGGTAAGTGGCACCTTGATTCCTGTGCGCAGACGCCTGAAACGACAAGCAACGATGAGTGAAACCCAGTAATGGACAAGATGTCCCCTCCAACCGGTCTTTCCGTCTATCAATTCCTGGGCCTGCAGCCCGGTCCAAAACTGCTGGTTCTCGGCGCCGTGCACGGCAATGAAACCTGCGGGACGAAGGCCATCGAGCGCACGCAGCAGGAAATCTTGGACGGAGCGCTTCGCATCGAACGCGGCTCATTCACGATGGTTCCGATCACCAATCCGCTGGCCTATCAGCTCAAGCGGCGGCATGGCGATCGCAATCTGAATCGGAACATGCGGGTGACCGATCCACCATTGGATTTCGAGGATTCGGTTGCCAACCAGCTATGCCCGTTGCTGGAGGCGCACGATATTCTGCTTGATCTCCATTCTTTCCATACGCCGGGCATACCGTTTGCGCTGATAGGTCCACCCAATAATTGCGGCGACCTGGAACCCTTTTCGAAGGCTGACCAGGAAGAATCGCTAGCGTTGCGCTTGGGCGTCGATCGGTTTGTGGAAGGCTGGCTGGACACCTACGCTCAAGGTGTTCGCGACCGCCTGGCGCGCGGGGCAGAGGCGCACGTCGACTACGGTGTCGGCACAACCGAGACCATCCGGCGCTTTGGCGGCATGGGTATTACGCTCGAGTGTGGCCAGCACGATGACGAGCAGGCCCCGGAGCTTGCCTATCGAGCGATCCGCGCAACTTTGGCTCATCTCGGCATGGCAAGCATGGAACCCATGCCATTGCCCGCCCGGCAGCCGGAAGTTATCCGACTCTACCGAGTATGGGATCGGCTCCACGCTGAGGATCGCTTTACCCAGGACTGGCGAAGCTTTCAGAAAATTTCCCGTGGCGAGGTGATTGCCGAGCGACATGACGGAACGGAGCTGAGCGCGGACCAGGACGGATGGATCGTATTTCCCAATCCGAACGCGCAGGTGGACCAGGAGTGGTTCTATCTCGCAAACCGTTCGGATCGATTGGGCTCTGCCTGAAGTTGATCCGATGGGGTTGGGCCCGTGACGGCCTGTTCGGTGTCCTTAAGGACCTCAGATGATGCCGTTGGTGATTGCTTTCAGAACCGCCTGGGTGCGGTCGCGCGCGTTGAGTTTTTGAAGAATCACTGAGACCCGATTCTTGATGGTTCCTTCGGCCTTGTGGAGCTGCTCGGCGATCTGCTGATTGCTGAGGCCAGCTGACATCAGCCGCAGCACGGCGCGTTCCTTCTCATCGAGCTCAACCAGCAGGGTTTCGGGCTGGGGCAGCGATTCGTGGCCCCGAGCGCGCTGCCGGGATTGGGGGTCCAGCACTGTCGCGCCCGCCAAAATGTCGTCGATTGTCGTAAACAGCTCAGCCGGCTCAATGTCTTTCAGGACATAGCCATTGGCTCCCGCTCGGGTGGCTCTCAGCAGGAGTTCTTCGTCTTCAAAGGTAGTCAGCAGCAAAACGGGCAGGCGGTTTGCACCCTGGCGCAGCCGCTCTACCACCTCGATGCCATCCACCACGGGCATGCGGATGTCACACAGCAGTAGATCCACTTCGTTTTCCATGAGCTGGTCTAACGCTTTGGCGCCATCTTCGGCTTCGAAAACCACCGACAGTCCGGCATGGGCATCGAGGATAGCTCGGAGCCCTTTGCGAACCAGTGCTTGGTCGTCGACCAGGCCAACGCGGACCGAAGTCTCGCTCATGCGATGGCCCATGCCGCGGTCACGCGGGTGCCGGTAGGTGTGTTGGGTGAGATGTCGAGTTCTGCGTGCGCATCCGTCATACGTTCCCGCATTCCACGGATACCGAATCCTTCAGCGCCGTTAGCGCCTACCCCGTCGTCTTCAACCGTCAGGCACACGCGCCCCTGATCTTGGTGGACAGAAATGATGCACCGGCTCGCCTCCGCGTGACGCACAACGTTCGTGATGGATTCCCGGGCTACGGCAAGCAAACTTTCCGCGACCGTCAGATCTTCAATGACCACGTCTGGCGCCACGTCGATCGAAAACTCGGGCTTGGCAAAGGGCCGGGTCAGCTCGGTCAGGGCTTTGTCGAGATCCAGCGGATTGACCTCGCGCATATTGCCGACAAGATCACGGATGTCCTCCAGCAGATCAGAAGACAGGTTCAGGCACTCACTTAATGCATCGCGATCCTGAGGAGCACTTCGGTCGCGAAGCTGGCGCAGGCTGAGTTTTAGCGCTGTCAGCGTGTGGCCCGCCGTGTCGTGCAGTTCCCTGGAGACCCGCAGCCGTTCCCGGTCGCGGGCCGACGATTCCAGCAGAGAGCGGGTTGCCAGCAGCTCCGCGTTGGTGGCCGCCAGCTGATTTCGGGCCTCGTTGACCTGTACGGCGAAGTGCCCGATCAGCAATGAAAAGAGCTGAAAACACGCATAGAGCGCCATGTTTAGAAGGGCGGATAGAGCGTTGGCGTCATGGAAAATCAGCAGCACGGCAAAGTGTGCCGTGTTGACGATCAGCGCCGCCACAATGGCCAACCTGATGCCCAGCATGTAGGGAATCTGTGCGACCACGATGATATTGAGAATCGGCGCACTTGAAGACAGATCCACGGCGATGACGGCGGCAGCGCAGACGGCCTGGAGCATCAGATTGAGGATTTTGCCCGGTCTACTCCGCTGGCGGCTCAAGAGCAGTGCCAGCCCGAGGAACGACGCCGCTGCGACATGCAGCACAATCCGATCATCGATCCAGGGCAGACTGTCAGGCAGCGCCCGGGCGGCGACAAACCACACCAGGCCCACCGTCAAGCAGCCGGCCCAGGTCAGGGAGGGCAGGCCTCCGCTATTCCGAGGTGCGCGACCAAAGTCCATAGGCCGATTCTGCACAGAATCTGGCCGTCAACAATCGGTCGAAGGAAAAAAGTGACTTCGGTCACTTTGAGTCATGACGTCGGAGTGTCGCCATCGCACCCTGCTTCAGGCGAAGCTAGGCGTCACCCAAGTCAGAAGCAGAGGCGACACCATGGAATTTCTGTTCAACGCCGTTGTGCTGGTGCATATCGTTGTCGGCAGCGTTGGTCTGGCCAGCTTCTGGCTGCCGGTTTTTGCGCGCAAGCGCCGGGGGTTGCACACCAGGGCAGGGATAGTTTTTGCCTATGCGATGATGGTGACGGCGGGCAGCGCCGCCGTCGCGGCGCTGCTCACGCTTATTGATCCGCTGGCGACACACCCCGAGACGTCATCGCGTTACGCGGTCAACCTGCGAGCCGTCAACGGACTGATGCTGCTTTATCTGTCCGCGATCACTTTCGCGGCCGCTTTCGCCGGCCTTCGGGCGGTGCGCATGAAACGCACCTGGGGCGGACACCGGAGCACCATTGAGCTGCTGGTGCATGGCGCAAGCTTTGCACTCGCCGCTGCGGTGCTGGTAACCGGCTGGTATCTGGATTCCGTGTTGATGATGAGCCTGAGCGCAATCGGCCTGATCGGCGCACCGGGAACGATGCGCCGCATCTTGTCCGTGCCGAACCGCGGGCAGGAATGGAAATACCAGCATATGTCGTCCATGCTGGGCGCCGGCATCGCGGCGCACACGGCTTTTCTGGTCTTCGGGTCCAGCCGGTTCATCCACTCCTCGTTGGGCAGCTCGGTATGGGTCTGGCTGGCGCCCACGCTGATTGGCGTTCCTGCGTCGATGATCTGGACGCGCATCTTGCGGCGAAAAGAGACGCCCCGTGATCGTGTGGCCACAACACAACCGATGGGCATGGAGCTGTCCCGATGAATAATGTCATAGGCTGTGCCGCTCTCGTCATCTCGCTGTTGCTAGGGCAAAGCGCGAATGGTGCAAGCGACATCGACGCCGCAGCGCTGCAGGCTTTGATCGACGACGGTGAGGCCAAGCAGGTGGTCAAACGCATGGAATCACGTCTCGAGAATTGGCCTGAGACCGCGGATGCACACTATTGGTTGGCGACAGGTCAGCTGGCTCAGGTGGATGCCGCATCAACGTTTCGGAAGTTGGGGCTTGCTCGCAGTGGTAAAAAGCATTTGTTGGCGGCTCTGGAGCTTGACCCTGCGCACGTTGAGGCTCGAACCTCGCTGGGCCAGTACTTCCTTCAGGCGCCGGCAATCGCGGGTGGTTCGAAGAAACAAGCACGAGCGCAAGCTGACGCGCTCATGGAGCTCGACAAGGCCGCAGCACTGCGACTCAAGGCCGACATCGAGTGGGCGGAAGAAAACGTGGAGGCGGCGATCGCCTACGATCGCCAGGCCCTGGCCGCGGGGACCTGGGTCTGGGCCCAGCAGTACACACTGGTGATCCAGGGAGTGCACAACCAGCTTCCGGTGGCTGAAGCGGTGCTCGATGAGGCTGAGCAAAACGTACGGCGCCATACGCCGGAGGATGTGCGGGCGCTGCGGCTGATTGACTACCAGCGAGGCAAATTTGCCGCCGTGTCGGGCCAGGCCCTGGAGGCGGGCAGTGCCGGCCTAAAGCGTTACCTGGCGTACGAGCCGAGCCCTGAAGACCCGGAATCGGGCTGGGCGGAGTTCCGTCTGGCGCAGGTCGAGCGTCGGCTAGGTGAAGCGGCGGCCGCCGAGGCAAGGTTGTCGCGCCTCGAAGCCGGAGATGTGCCGGAGGATCTCGGCTTTGCTTTACAGGATGAGCGGCGCTGGCACTACGCTGACTGATCTGCTAGCCGAAACGCTGAGCAAAGAGTTCCGCGATCGCCACAACCAGGGGATTAGTTGGACATGAGGGTATCTCTGGTATCACCGATGCATCAACAACACTCAGGCCGGAAATACCGCGAAAAGCCAGCGAGCTGGCAACCGGTGCATTTTTGTCGGTGCCCATCCGGCATGTGCCACAGTAGTGTCCAAATGGCGTAGCTCCGTCGTGCAGAAATTTCAGTGATGAGGCAGCGTCCCGAAAGTAATCGCGGTTTTGCTCAACGCCCCCAAACTGACTGAACTCGCGAGCGGAGAGCAGTTCCCTGCTGAGAGAAAGCGCACTAAGCATCCCCTCGCGATCGCGTTCGTCGGCCAGATAGTTAACGTCTATGGCAGGCTGAATCGTTGGATCATTGCTGGTGAGCGAGAGCCTACCGCGGCTGCGGGGCCGCATGAAGCTGAAGGAGCTCTTAAAGCCAGCGGACGCACCTTCCAGTGGCGGAATCACGTTGGCGTTCGTGGAAACATTGAGCAGCAGGTCTCTGGGCCCGTTGGGTGTCGATGAGGCGTAAACGACGGCTACCGAACCGTGCGTGCCGGAAGCCTCGATCGATTTCGGGGTGGCAAAATTGTTACCTGAGATCAGCAGGTGATCATGGAGATTGGCGCCGACTTCAGGCGCGTCTACCACCACGTGGATTCCGTGCTTACGCAGCATGTCCCCGGGACCCAAACCCGACAGCATCAACAGCTGGGGTGTCCTGAGTGCGCCAGAACAGAGCACCACATGTGCACCTTCAACGAGTCGTTTTTCACCCCGGTGTCGATAGCTGAGTCCGGTTACGCGGTCACCTTCAATGGATAGTGAATCGACCTGGGCATTAGTGCGAATTGTGAGGTTTTCTCGGTCACGGGCGGTTGTCAGATATGCGAGTCCAGTATGCTGACGTCGGCCCTGAGCGAAGGCCAACTGATTAATGGCAGCGCCAAGTTGAGTACCCGTGTTGATATCTGTGGTCGCGCCCAGGCCCAGACGGTCTGCGGCCGCCAGAGCCGCATCTGCCAGCGGTGGTGGATCCGGGATGAGGCTGACGCCGATAGGCCCCTCTGTGCCTCGTCCTTCCTGACGGTCTCCGAGAAAAGTCTCTGATAGCCGGAGCATCGGCTCCAGATCTTCCCAGCGCCAGCCGTCAATCCCCCAGGCGTCGATGTCCGCCGGTGTCGGCCGATGGTGAATCAGGGCGTTGATCGCACTGGATCCGCCAAGCACTTTGCCGTGGCCGGCGAATAGCGTTTTAGCTCCGACAAAGCGTTGCTGCGTGGTTTCGTCTGGAAAGACCAGTTCTGAACCCAGCAGTCGAAACCATTGGAGCGGCTGGTCGACTAGCGGATCTTCCGCCTCGCCGCCAGCCTCAAGAAGCAGGACTCTACGGTTCGGGTTTTCGCTGAGTCTAGCCGCTACTACCGCGCCGGCGGAGCCGCCCCCGACAACCAAAACGTCGTAGTCCGGACCCGCCGAAGACCGTTTGGCCTGATTTGATGAGCATGAGGTTGCCGCGGCGGCCGCCGTAAAGCCGAGCAGGTCACGTCGTGTCAGCTTCAAGGCTCTAACCAGTCGCGCGAGGCCAATACATCACCCCAAATTACAGGAAAGCTACTCGCCCTGCTAGCGAAGCGTAGCGGTCCAGCGTTGGTGTCAGTCGATCGCCGGCTTCTTCGGTTGAGACGAGAGGTAGAGGCCATACTTTTCGGGGATGCGGAAGCGTCCCGACCGATGCAAGATGTGCCTTCGAAAAACTGACTCACACCACGCTGCGGTAACCCCTCGCGACCTCCCGAAGCCGCAGCAAAGGAAAACAATCCATTGAATTTTGCACCGCGCAACTGGCTAGTTTTCGTATTGATGTTCGGCATCAGCGGTTGCGACGTCGACAATCATGATGCCGGTGCTCAAGTGCCCGCTGCCGAACTGGGTCCGGGGGAGCACCAATGGAGAATCTCGTCATTGGAGGACGAGGGGTTGGAGCGTGAGCCGTTCGAGGCGATGGTCAACCTGATTGAAGACGAATCAGACATCGGGATCGATGGCGTTGTGATCGTCTACAAAGGCGCTTTGGTCTTCGAAGACTATTTCGGCAAGTGGGATCGAAAAGATATCCACTCGACAAGATCAGCAGCGAAGGCCATCACCTCCGCGCTTGTCGGCGTCGCGATCGATCAGGGGTTCTTTGAGGGTGTGGATCAAACGATCCTGCCGTTTTTTCCGGAATACGAAGGCACGATTGATAACTGGGACGAGCGCAAAAACGACATCACGATCGGTCATGTGCTGTCGATGACTTCTGGGGTGCGAAACAATGAAGACAACATGTACCCCACCGATGATTGGATCAAGTTCTATTGGGACCAGCCTCTGGCTGCCGACCCGGGTGAGAAGTTCTCCTACGCAACCAGCGGCATTGTCACTATCGGGAACGTTGTGACACGTGCATCCGAACTCCGAATTCCCGCCTTTGCCGACAAGTACCTCTTCGAGCCGATGGGCATCGAGAAGTATCGATGGCCGATTACCAACTCCCGAGGCAATCAGGGCCTGGCCATGACCGGTGGTGGTTTGCACCTCACCCCGCGAGACATGGCCAAGTTCGGCCTTCTGTATCTCAACAAAGGGCGATGGAACGGGCAGAGGCTGCTGTCAGAAGAATGGGTCTTAGAATCGACTAGAAAACATGCCACCAGTGACCTGCATGGCGAAGATTTTGGCTATCTCTGGCGCATGATCGATCGGGAAATCGATGGTAAGCCGTTGCGCTCATTTGAGGCCTGGGGAAACGGCGGGCAGTTCATCATGGTCTGGCCGGAGCTGGAACTGGTGGTTGCGTGGACCGGGGAAAACTACGGCAAGTTCCCGGAGATGGAACGGCCCTTCAAGCTCACAGAATCCTATATCCTCCCGACGATCGTCAGTAGTTTTACCGAAAGCTTGTCTGCTGCCGCGAAATAGGCAGGCCTCACCGCCCAGACAACATCATTTCAGGCAACCATCGAACAAATTTTCTGGGCAGTTGCCCGTGATCTGTCTCTAGCAGACCGAGGGCAGTCCCTGACACCAAGGGGGCGAAGCCCCCTTCCGTGTTTTGGACGGCGCGATCACGGCGTGACGGTGACCCGAACGGTGGCGTAGCGCGACGGCGCGCCGTTCGAGCTGCTCAGCGCGAGATACACAAACTCATCGGTGCCCACAAAGCCAGGGTCGGGGATGTAAGTGAACTGACCGGAGAGCGCGATACCTTCATCGCTGCGAATGTTAGGGCCCAGCGTGCCGTTTTGTGGCTCGCTCACCAGAAATGCGCCGATGTTAAAGCCCCGTGCCTCGTCGTTGTCCAGCACGTTTCCCTCGATCGTGACGTCGGCGCTGGTGCTGTATGTATCGTCCGTAGCAACAGGCCCGAACGCCTGGCTGAGGCCCGCGATGAGCCACCGCTGGCGGTCATCGTCGTCAGGAGTGGCGGTGCCCACGGGGCTGCCGCTGACGTTCGATGCGGCCGATAGATTTCGGCTGTTGAAGGCGCTTTGAATTACCAGTGCCCCGGCTGCAGGGTCATTGCTCAGCTTGAAGCGCTGCCATAGCTGCCCGTTGCTTGCGAAGAGCGTGGCCTCAAGACCCTGCGCCTGGGGCTGCCAGGTTTCGAGCACACGGTTGCCAAAGCCCAACTGGAACTCACCGGGTGCCGACCCCGGAATGATTTCAAACGTCTGAGTGGCCGGATTGCCGGAAGTCTCAAGCGTAAAGCGCGTGCGGTTTCGATTGGGAAAAGCGTCCAGCACCAGCTGCCAGTTGGCGCTGGGAGCAATATGGACCTGCCCGACAACCAGGAACACGGTCGCCACCGGTGACGCGGCGCCTGAGTTCAAGATCCGGTAGGAAAACGAGTCCAGTCCTTCGAAGCCCGGGTCGGGCTGATAGTCGAAGTCGCCAAAGGGGGCGAGGCCGCCATAGATGGATTCGTTGATGCCGAAAAACTCACCGAATCGGGGCTCTGAAACCAGCACCGCCTGCGGATCAAAAAATCCGCCCGCAGCGTTGAAGTCGTTCAGAAGCACACGGTTGCTGATCGGTGAGTCGACCGCCGAGACAAAAATGTCGTCAGTGGCGACCGGGTCGTTGGTATCCACCTCGCCGACCCGCAGCGTGACGGTAACCAGCCTGGATGGCGCGCCCCGCGCGGACCCTCGCACGACGTAAGTGAACTGGTCTGTGCCCTGGAAGCCTGGATCGGGCAGATAGTCGAAGTTGCCGAACGGCGCCAGGCCGCCATAGATGGATTCGTTGATGCCGACAAATGACCCGTGCTGAGGGCGCGAAGCAAGAAATGAGGCGAAGTCGATGCTGTTGGCCTGGTCGTTCAGCAGCACGTCGCCGCTGATCACCGAATCCACGTTTCCGGAAAACAGATCGTCTCGGGGCGAAGGCGGCGCCGTTTGTTCTGGCCCTGCGATCAGCCAGTCGCCGCTGATCGTAGCCAGCAGCGGCTGGGCGGTCACCCCACCGCCGGAACGCTGCAGACTGAAGTTGGTGAAGCGGCTGCGGATCTGATCGTTTCCGCGGCTGCTCGTGGTCAGATAAAACGCCTGCCAGGCCTGTCCGTTGGCTGAGTAGACCGTAACGTCAGTGCCGGCGCTTCCAGGCTGCCAGGTCTCCAGTGCGACGTTGCCCTGCGGCGCAAGCGCCGTGAAAAATGTGAGGCTGCCATCGGTAGAGTCCGCGTGCCAGAGCGCACCCGGGTCATCGGCAGACGCTAAGGCCACCGGTGACCGGTTGGCTGGCTGTGTCGCGACTAAAGCCAACGTTCGATCGTCGGCAGAAAGCAGCTGCAGAGGGCCGGAAAACAGTCGCGCCTCAAACGCTTGTGTCTCCCCGCTCGCTTGGCTGGCGAAGACAAAGTGATCTGCGCCAGAAAACGTGGTGTCGGGCGTAAAGATAAAGGTGCCGTCCGCTCCGATGCCCGGGTTGCCCGCCGCGTCCGTTAGGGTGCCATTACCCGGTCCCAGAAGCAGTTCGATGGGGCTACCCGTGGCCGTAGACACCTGCCCGCTGATGGGTTGTCCGGCGACGCCAGTAAACACGGCGTTAGCGCCTTGCGCGGTTGTTGCGGCACCAGCAAGCACTAGGGCAGAGCAAAAAACTGGTTTGATCATGGGAAGCCTCTCGATGGAAATGTTCAGCGCCTAAAGGTCATAACCTGACCGTGACGCCGCGGCTGATCATCCGGCTTGTGCGACAGGAATATTGAACAAAATCACCATCGGCTCCCTGCGATGCGGGAAGTGTGATGGGGGTCACGCAAGCTCTAGCACTGCCTGCGTCGAGTCCGAATGTGCGCTGAAGGCCGTCGCTGGCGTTTTAGAAGAAACCACTCGAGGTACGTAGGGCGAGAGCTGCTTGGGACGCCCAATGAGTGACCGAAAGAGAGAGACGCCATGGCGCAGGAGAAGCAACAAACGAAACTGCAGAAAATCGGAGCCATGGTCTATGGTTCGATCTTCATGGCGTTTGCGGTGTGGGGATTCCTTTGGAATGAACGGCAGAGGACGGGAGCCACCACAACTTTGAATGAGATTCTTGAGTCCTACGTCGACCGAGTGGTCATCGGCAGCGACACCTCAAGAGTCTATCCATACGTCTACGTCTACGGCCAAGGTGAATCAGACGAAACTCTCGTCGACGATTTGTTTGGACTGGAGCTCCGTGCACTGTTTTTGGAACGGAGAATTGAGAAATTAGTAAGGAAGGTCTCCAACACCGAGGGCAGTCGGACAGTCACCTATGATTGGGAGATGCCTGCGGCGCCGCCTTTCAGTATTTTTTATGAGACGCCCAATCCGCTGGAAGTTTCGGGGTTGAGGTTGTCGGAGCAGATTCTCGATCGGCGCCTTGAGGGTGAACAAATCCGCTGTGATGATCACCGAATTCAAACTGTACCATCGCTTGGGGATAGGCCGTTGTTCTGCCGATCTGACGGCATGTTCTCAAACAAGCCAGAGGCGGAGAGCCTCGTAGAAGGCGACATCCGCCTTTCGCTCCACTACCTCCCGCTTGAGGATGTCAGTGTCATTGGCCATCTATCGGAAGGCGTCCTCTACCCCATTGAAGACAAAAACCGAAGATACTTGTATTTGTTGGAGCCCGGAAAGAAAACGCCTGAGGAGCTCGTTGCGACGGCAAGGTCGCGAGTGCAGAAGAGTGGCAACATCGGCCTCGGTTTCTGCATTTTTATTTTTCTCGTTGGACTGTTCTTTTTCACCGCGCCTTTCTGGCGTCGACAGCGCTAGGGAGGATGCTACCCGCATGCGCTGCCGTATCATTCAGCGCCGCAAAACCATTTGACCTTTGGTGTTGAACCTCGAGCCCGGCTACTCAAATCCATCGGCGAACAGCGTATCAGTGGCGCCGACTTCGATAGCCCCGATGTCACACAAACCGTCGGTGCGGGCAAAGCCGCGCTGGTCGGTGCCTGGGCAAAAGAGGTTGCCTGCGTCGATGGCAGGGCTGCCAGCCAAAGGTAGGCGGGTGAGCGTTGGGCCGCCGTAGTCGCTGAGCGGTCCCAGGGCAGGATCAGCGAAAATCAGATTCTCCTGGACGTCGGTGCAGTCCCCGTCGGTGTAAATATTGTGGCTGTTTTCCACCAGCGTCGCGCCGTTCGTGACGCAGTCATCGGCGCCATCGCTCACCACAATGGAGTTGGCGATGCGACCGCGAGCTGTGCCTCCCGAGAAAAACTGCAGTGCCGGCGTCTCGGTGACGGTGATCGTGCTGTTCAACAGCGCCAGGAAGTTTTGTGCGGCAATGCCCCGGCTGCCCGTGATGGTGGAATTCTCGATGGTCAGCTCAACGTTGGTAAAGTTGGCCCCATCTAGGGCCAACACGCCGACTCCTGTGCCGGACAGATCCTGAAGATGTGAACCCGAAACCCGCAGTACGCCATCAGCCAGGAGTTCGATCAGCCGCTCGCTGGTTCCGCTGCCTGCGGTGAGCGTGCTGGATTCAACGACTACATTCGCTGCTGACACCTGAATGCTCGATCCGAGGCTGGTGTTGTTGTTGGTGATCTGACTACCAGAAATCGTTCCGTCAGCGATCGCGAGCACTGCGCCGCCGTTTTGCGCGTCATTGTTCGAGATGATGCTGTCCGAAATTTCAAACGGACCGCGCAGCGAGAGCCCGCCACCACCAAAGTCGGCCGAGCAGCCGCTGATTTCGGATGACCGCAGCAACAGAGAGCCGCCGCTTTCAATGGCAATGGCACCCCCGAAACCTCCGATGGACGTGGCTCTTGAGTTGATAATTCGGCTGTTGGAAACGGTCACCGGGCCATCGCTGAGAATCGCGCCGCCGTCGGCCATAGTGCTGCCCTGAGTCAGGGTGATATCGCGCACCACAAGCTCCGCGGTGCTTACCTGGAAGATGCGATGGGCTCCTACGCCGGAGATCTGGAATACCTCTTGTCCCGGCCCGTTGATGGCCGTGTCCGCCGTGACATCGAGCTGCTGAGTGAGAATGATCTGCCCTGGCACGATGGCGGAGTCAAAAAGGATCTGATTGGGCCGGTCCCCGGCCAGCCGCTGGCGCTGGCAATCGCCGACGTTAGCATCGCTTGCAACCGTGGCCAGCGCCTGGCGCAAAGAACAGCCCACCGCATTGACGTCGTCCGACGTTGTCCCAACAACCACCTGCAGATAGGTGGGCAGCACAATCTGGGCGCCGCTGCTAAGCGGAAACGCGGCCGCGATCGCCAGCAGAAGAACGAAAAGCAGCTTTGTGGTCATCGCAATTACGCGTTGGCTATTGGGTGCGTCGACGCTCTTCATCGGGTTTCCTCAGCTCGGGCCATTGGCTTTACAACGACACTGAACGACAAACCTGCACATCGGACAACGGTGCAAGCCTGGCAAAGTGGTTGAATGTGGCTGCCGAACGGTGGACTTGTTCCAACCGCAGTGCCCTTGGCGCCATTGCATACGCGTGATCAGTCGATCCCGAGCCTTTCGAACAGGGCCGACCGATAGCTGGCACTCACCGGAATCTCCGTGCCGTCGCGGGTAATCACCTGGCCGCTGTCATCTGAACCGTGGCGATATTCTTTCACCTCAGTCAGCGCCACAATGGCGCTGCGATGCGTGCGGCAAAAGCGTTTGGGGTCTAGATGGTCTTCCAGAAAAGACAGCGGCACCCGCTGCAGGTGTACACCGTCTCTGTGCCCCACTTCCACATAATTCCCGCTGGCCCGAAGCCAGAACACGTCGACGACGTCAATAATGCGGATCGAGCCCACCGAGCGAATCACTAGTCGATCCAGCGGCTTTTTGGGATCGCGGTAGTCGGACTGCTGACGCCGAACGCTGCGGCGGGTTTCGTCTTCCGCCAGACAAAGCTCAATGCGTTCGACGGTGCGGTTGAATCGTTCGTCGTCGAAGGGTTTTAGGATGTAGTCAAAGGCGAACAGCTCAAAAGCGGAAATGGCGTACTGATCGTACGCCGTGACAAAGACGATGAGCGGTGGCTCCTTCAGGGTGAGCAACTGTCGACCCACCTCGATGCCGCTGGCGCCAGGCATCTGCACATCCAGAAAGATCACCTGTGGTTGTAGCTTCCGCACCATCTCCAAAGCCCCCTCGCCGCTGGCTAGCTCACCAACAACCTGCCATTGCTGGAATGGTCGAAGCGCCTCCCGGACGTTGGTCCGGGCCAGAGGCTCATCGTCAACGATCACCGCGGTGATGGTTTGAGGATCATCGCGACTCATGGGTCGTCGCTGATGCTGCGGGGCAACGTTACGGTTGCTTCAAAGCGACCATCTGCTACCTCTGCCGAAACCGTCGACTCTTCGCTGAACAAAAGGCGAAGCCGATGACGCAAATTGGTGAGCGCTATGCCAAGGCCGGCACCGTGTTCGTCTGACTTTGCCGCTACCGGGTTGCTGACCTGGAGAAATACTGCGGTGTCGTTAACCCGAATCTGGGTGTTGATGATCGATGGCTCCTGACGCCGTTCGACACCGTGTACAAACGCGTTTTCGAGCAGGGTCTGCAGCACAAATGGCGGGCAGGTGGTTCCGGGCGGGATGTCCCCTGCGTCGATGATGGATTCAAAACGGTCACCAAATCTCAGCTCTTGCAGTGCGAGGTAGCGTTGGCAGAACGTGAGTTCGTCTTCGAGGAGAATCAGCGGTTCATCGCTGGTCGCCAGAGAAAACCGCAGCATGTCGCCAAGGTTTTGGATCGCCGTATTGGCTTCGGCAGATGACGCGGTGCGAATGAGTCCGCTGATGGATCCCAACGCGTTGAACAGGAAGTGGGGGCTTAGCTGAGACCTCAGCAGCTGCATGCGGAGGTCGGCAAGCTCCAGCTGATCAGAAACCCGCTCGCCTTCGAGGCGCAGCGCAGCTTCCCGCGCCGCTTGCCACCGCTCAATGTAGGTCCACCCCAGGCTGGCAAACACCACCAGGAGATAAAGCATCACGACAAAAAAGACGGAGAAGAAGTTCGTCTGAGCAAACAGTTCCAAAGCCGACCGTGAGTCGCGCTGATAAGTCCAGTCCGCAATGGTGCCGTCCAGCCAGAGGTTAACGGGCAGCCAAACCAGGCCTGCGATGCCGACCAAAACGGCAATCTTGGCCCAGCCGCCATCGCGGCTCGCGCGCCGCAGAATGCTGATCATCAGGATGTTGAATGCTGCCCAGCACAGGTAGATGCCCTGGTTGCCCAGGAATATTCGAAAAGTCACTTCGAACGGCTGATCAAATTTCTGGGCGTTCAGAATGACCGACAGGAGATACAAGCAGCCGACCGCCATCCAGAAGGCGCCGACCGCCATCAAGACTCCCGTTGAGAGGGGAGTGGCACTCATAAGTGCTGAGGTACGCCTGCGGACTTCGGCTGGGTTGTCGATGGCGGGAATAACTGGATTTATCATTAAGTGACGGCCCTTTCTGCTGCGCACTGTCGTATAGCGCGCCCCTGGGTTCAAGCACATTTGTGCTCGCCCCTTGCTGGGCGAGGTTCGTCCCATCAGCACCCAAGCTGGCCCCATCGTCATTGTTGAGCCGCGGCCACTATGAAAAAACTACCGTTCTTTTCGTAGCGAGGAAGACAACGGGGATGAATCTAAGGAAAATTTTAGCGGCGGGTATGTTGTGGGTGGCGATTGGGATCGCAGGATCGGCTGGGGCAACAACCGTCTCGACGATCACCACAGGCCAGGGCGGCCTCGACGGGCTGGAGGTGGGACCCGACGGGTCAGTCTACGTGTCCCAACCCAACGGCAACCGGGTGTTTCGCATTACTGACGGTGATGTGCAGACCTTTCTGAGCAATCTGGAATTTCCGCTTGGCACCGTATTCGACGGCGATGGCAACTTTTATGTTTCCAGCAGTCAACGTGTGGTCCAGCGTACGCCGGACGGACAGACGTCCAACTACGCCACCGGTTTTTCTTTGGCCGCAGGCCTGGTGTTTGATGAGGGCGGCGACCTCTTTGTGGCGGACTACAATCTCAGCCGGATTTCCCGGGTGACTCCAGATGGCACCGTGTCTGTCTTTGCCAGTGGCGGTGAGATCAACGGGCCTGCAGGCGTGGCCTTTGACAGCCAGGGGCGGCTCTACACCGGTAACTTTAACGACGGCAAGATCATTCGCTTCGACGGTGATGGAAATCAAACCCTCATCGCCCAACCCGGTAATCAGGTTGGGTATATCGCCATAGGAGCCGACACCATCTACGCCACGCTCGGTGTCAATCGCGTGGTGACGGTTACGCTTGATGGCACTATCAACGAGCTCGCTGGCACCGGGCAATTTGGAACCAGCGATGGTGATGCTGCTGCCGCCACGTTTCTCGGAACAAATGGGATCACGGTCTCCCCCGATCTGGGCACCGTCTACGTGTCAGAATTTCAGGCGGGAGGTGGCGTCCGAGCGATTACGCTCGCTGACGACAATGCGTTTGAAATCAACCAGGGGGTCTCGGGCGCGTGGTTCTACCCGGTGACCAGCGGCTCAGGCCTGCTACTGGACGTTAACCCAGACAGCGCGTTTTTCTTTGCCGCCTGGTTTACCTACGCCAACGATTCTGAAGGCGCTGACGGGTCTACCCGCTGGTATACTGCCAGCGGCGACTATCAAGGCAACGCCGTAGACGCCATGCTCTTTCAGTCCAGCGGTGGGCGCTTTGACGACGAAGCCGCGGTAGACACGGTGCCGGTCGGCACGATGCGTTTCGAGTTTTCGGGCTGTAACGCTGCCACCGTAACCTACGCATTCGATGCGGGCGATACCGGCGAATTCCCTATCGAGCGGGTTATTCCGGGTACTGAGGCCCTGTGTCAGGCCTTAGCGCCCGTCGCCGAAAAAGCCATGCCGTTTCGCTGAATCGGCGTTAGCCCACCTAAAGGCGCTTAAACTCCGTATAGAATTTTCTTCGTTTTGGCGTGACGCTCCACAACTACAGGGAGCTGACCGCCGAAACGCTTCGCGCCTGGCCGGTGGCTGACGCTTGTGTTTGGAGCTCATCTTAGTGTCGATTCTTCGTGAGAAAGTAGAGCGTTTTTATCGAGAGATTTGGGACGACCGAGACAGATCGGTGATACCTGAACTGCTCCATCCGAACGTAGTGTTTCGCGGGTCGCTCGGAGACGAAAGGCATGGGTTTGATGAATTCATGGATTACGTTGACTCTGTTCATAACTCGCTAGCCAACTATCGTTGCGTTATCGATGACCTCGTTGTTGAGGCGCCAAAAGCTTTTGCTCGGATGACTTTCGTTGGAGATCATGTGAATGAATTCCGAGGGTTCCCAGCCACCGGACAGCAAGTTCAATGGCGGGGTGCGGCACTGTTCATTTTCGAAGCTGAGAAAATACGGGAAATCTGGGTCCTGGGCGACCTGATCAATCTCGACAACCAGTTGATGCGAAAGGAACCCTAGGAAGCACTGGGTCAGGACCTGGCACTGGCTCCTGATCCATCGGCTAAGCGGTGGTTTTTCATTCCTTGAAAACCCGAGCAGCGTGAAAGAATGTAACCAGGTAGTAACAAGATAATCCCATCACAGAAATGGTCGAAGGTTAGCGGTAATTTCGTCTCCTGATGAGTAGATCCGCACATCGGAGCGCCCCCACCAATGATCGAAGACGAAACGATGCCGTCGCTGCAAGGCACCGTCATGGCACAGAGTTACCTGATAGGGGTTCTGTGCAAGAACCTGCCCGCCGAAATTCGAGCAAATGAGTTGGTTCCTCACGTTGAACGCCGGCTCCACGATCTTGAGTTAAAGATCGACGTAGCCAAGCGGGCTGGCATCGACTGGTCTGTTGCTGTGTTCGAGGCCGAACACCGAATCCTGCAGCGGACGCTGCGAGATATGGCCGCCTAAACTTTCGCTGAAAGCAACGGGCGGCCCGACTTACCACTCAATGAGTCGACGATCACGAAAGAAGCCGCCCGTTGGTCCGTCATCCGGCAAAGTAGCTAACCACACCGGCGTATCGGCGGCTTCTGTCGGTGAGCGTGAAGCCGCCCGACCGCCCATGCGGGTGCGTACCCAACCCGGGCATACGCAATTGACCTTGACCCTGCTTCCCAATGCTTGGGCCATCGAAAGCGTTGTAGCGTTAAGTGTCGACTTGCTAATCGAATAGGCAGCAGGTCCAGAGAGGCTCTCATCAAAAGAGCCCCAGCCAGAGGATACGTTTACGATGCGCCCCCATCCTCTGGTGCGCATCTTGGGGCCGAATTCACGCATGAGCGTAAACGGTGCGACGGCATTCACGTTCAACGATTCAAGCAAGTCAGTGGTGGAAATCTCCGCAGCGCTACCTGGAGCTATTACGCCGGCGTTGTTGATCAGGATGTCAATCGGTCCATGAGTATCCGCGATAACTGTTGCGCGTTCAGCCACACTTATCGGGTTTGCGAGATCCAGTTCGATTCCCAGCGTGTCACTACCCATGCCCGCTGCCGCCCGTTCCGCATCTACCTGGTGCCGTGCCGCAGCTAGGACCCGAATATCGGGTCGCTGGCTGAGCGCGGTGGCAATCGCTTTGCCAATGCCGCGGTTCGCGCCGGTAACTAACGCGGTTCGAGGTGTAGTACTCATGTGTTGCCCTCGGTCTCCTCAACACCGGCGCCACTGCCTTCTACGACTCGGTTCGGCAGGTAGCTGTCCGGTTTGTCGCCGACGGTCGCACCGCCGGTTAGCATGCCTTGCAGCTCTGGGCCAAAGAAGTTGTACGGAAATGATGATACGGGGGCGCTTAGCGCATCCAGTCGGTCTCGAAGCGCTGTCGGCAGCTCAAAATCTAAAGCGCCAAGATTGTCCTCAAGCTGACGCACCTTTGTTGCACCGACCATCACGCTGGCAACGCCGGGTCGGTTTACGACCCAGTTCACGGCAACTTGAGCCATTGAGCGGCCGATTTCATCGGCCACGCGCTCGAGCTCGGCCACGATTGCGAAGTTTCGCTCGGTGAATTTCTCAAATGCTGGGTTTCCCGAACCAGCCGTCGTTGCCAGGCGTCCCTCGCCTTGAGGTGTGCTTCCCTGGCTGGGCTTGTACTTTCCTGACAAAAGACCACTGCCCAGTGGACTCCAGACCATAATCCCGGCGCCATGGCGGGTCCCAAAATCGACGAATTCGTTTTCGATATTGCGTTCAAGAAGACTGTACTCGAGCTGCAGCGCTGAGATCGGTTCGTAGCCACGAAAGCGAGCGATTGACTGTGCCTCTGCTGCGTACCATGCCGGAATGTCTGAGAGACCAACATGTCGAACTTTTCCGGAGCGAACCAGATCATCCATCGTGCGCATGACCTCCTCAGCTGGGGTAAGTCGGTCCCAGGTGTGCAGGATGTAGAGATCGATGTAGTCGGTACCGAGCCGCTCGAGCGAACCGTCGACGGCGCGCATGATGTTTTTGCGCCCATTACCACCCGCGTTCGGGTTCCCTGGCTCCGCGTTGTAGCTGAATTTAGTCGCTATGACGGCGCGATCGCGCATGCCCCGATCCTTGATGAATTGGCCGAGCATGCGTTCGGAGTTGCCGTTGGTGTAGAGGTCGGCGGTATCGAAAAAGTTTCCTCCGGCCTCGACGTAGGTGTCGAAGATAGCTCGCGACGCGCTCTCGTCGGCGCCCCAGCCCCAGTCGTTGCCAAAGGTCATTGTGCCCAGTGCCAATCGGCTGACCTTCAATCCCGTGTTGCCTAAGGTGTAGTAGTCCATATCCGTTCTCCGTTGCACGTTGTGCAGATGGTGCAAAAGGATCGCGGAAAATTCGTTCAAGGGCTTGAAAGGGTTTGCGCAAGATTTGAAGATTCTTGCTCAAAGCGCGGCTATTGATTGATTACTAAGAGTTGCTCAAGCCGCCTGGCCGGCACGAATAGGGCGTTTGACGGTAAGTTATCTGACGAGGGTCAGGCGAGTCCCTTGCGATAGGCGCTTGGCGATTCGCCGACGGCCTGTTTAAAAGACCGCGAGAAATGTGCTTGATCGGAAAAGCCGCAATAGGTGGAAACGTCAACGAGGGTGCGCGACCGATCACGCAGCGCCTCCTTCGCTCGCTCAATACGATAGGCCATCACAAACTGCATCGGGCTGGTCCCAATCGTTTCCTTAAAAAGGCGCGAAAAATGTGATGGGCTCAACGATGCTTCATTAGCGAGCTCCTCCAGTGCCAATGTCCGGCCAAAATTTGCGGCAACGTAGTCCAGTACACGTTTGTAGTGCTGCGCGGTGAAGCGTCGGCTGAATTCGTAAGCCTCATCGAGCGTCTGTCCGTAGCGTTGAATGAGTTTGATGAGAAACACACGCGCCATCGACTCAAACATCAACTCTGAGCCAACACCTTGTGTCTCCAGTGCCTGCTTGAGCTGAATGCCGGCGGCGCAGATATCCGGGTCGGTGAATTGGGGTTGATCGGCGAGCTGTGCGCCAGTCAGCAGGATGCCCAACTCAGTCTGTGCAAATCGCTCCAGGCGATCCGGTTCGAGCGTAACCACGATCACCTTGGAACGCTCGTGCCACCGCCAGCCGGACTCCATGCCTGCGGGAGTCACAATAACTTCGTTCTGGTGGTAGACAAAGTCTCGATGTACGCCGTCGCGCCAGTTCTCGATACGTTGCGGCTCCTCACGCAAGTTGAGCAGAATGTGATGCTGAGCGAATCGCTCTGTTGGCATCGTTGCGGCGTCGGCCTCAAAGTACTCCAGTGTCAGGAGCTCCGCGGCGGAGGGCCGCGCGAGCGACGTACTATCGACGATCGGATCCGCAGGATAGATGTCCTGATATCGCGTCGGCATTAAAGGTTTTGTCTCATTTAGCAACCGTCCAACGTCAACCAACAGTGGCGAACGCAGGGCTCCATGTTGCTGGAGAGATGACGAGATTTCCAATTCCCGTAATGGACTCTCGTGCTGTTCGTGTAGAAAGACTTTCCAGCCCCCCGCATCTTTCAGGAATCTTGTCGGGGCAGCCGTGATGCTCTGGTGCTAGCAGTCAATCTGAGTGTATTTGAGGGGTAGGCGTCGCTCGCGCGTCGCCTCGATATGGAGAAGTTGCTCATAGCTCTGGTCTACTTAGCGTTTTTCGGTCTCGTGCGTGCACAGGATGTCAGTAGTCGTGTAACCGTCACCCCCACCGTCCCGGTCAGTGGAGAGCCGTTTGTCGTGGTGTACAGCAGTTTCGATAGCACCTGCGAAGAACAAAACCTGTCTTGGTCGCTCGAGGGGCAACGTCTTATTCTTGATCTTGGGGCTGAGTTTATCTGTGGGCCCAATATCAACCCCTTTTTGAGGCCCGCCGATTTTCGCTTCGAGATTCCCGGACTGCCGCCAGGTCGCTACGAGATTGAGATCTTCTACAACGCAGCGACCCAGACTTTCCCTCCTGGTTCCGGAGGAATCCTGTCGGTTGCCGCGACCGTTGGGCTAATGGGCGGCGTTGGCTCACGATTCTTGCTCGTTGTCATCTTCGGCGTTTTTGGGACGTACGCGCTAACTACCAAAGCCAGATGCTGACAGCACCTTTCTCGGCTAGTCTCAGATTTCTATGGGTCTACAGCATCGCCGGTTGGTTTCCAGGAAGTATAGGGTTATTGCTAGTTTTCGTGGCATTCGTGGGGTCATCCCTTGGCCTAAAGTTTAGGAATACCGGAATACTTGGGGTCAGGACCAGGTGCCAGGCCCAACGAGAGTCATTGCTAACAGTAGGCCTTCACCGGCCTGGCACCCGAGTCCTGGTCCCTAAGATTTCAATAATTCACTTAGCGCATCGAACCGCTCGGACCAGAACAACTTTCGGCGAGCCACGTCTTTTATGTCTTGAAGCCCCTTGTGTTCGACGGCCACCTGACTCTTTTCTGGTGCCTTGTCGGTAAACCAGGCACTGACAGAAGACTGGTCGGGCCAGCTGAAAATCATGGATCGATTTTTGCGCGCCGTTCTAACACTGAGATCGATATCCTTCAGCCATCGATCCCTGATTGGTTTGGAGCTGAAGGCTTTGTAAAGGCGATCGATTGGGACGGGAAAAGTCCTGCTCTTGCTCGCTCGAAAACCACCGTCACTGGCTTGTCCTACCACTCGCATACCGCGAATCCGCTCATAGCCGATTGCCACCGTCTGAGCCCACCATCCGCTCAGATTGTGTCCTTCACGCAGCAGCTTGGCTATTTTGGTGTGATTTAAGCGGTTCGCTCCAGCACTGTCGAGCGCATTGACCCACTGCGGCCAGCTTTTGCCGGTTTTGGTACTCACGGCCTCATTGCTCATCCCGGCGAGTTCCGCGAGTCGTTTAGGCGATTGGGTTTTGCTGCTAAGAACCTGGCTGCGAGCGGTGGTGTACGACTCGCCGGTTTTCTTCATGCGGGTCCGCACGACCCGTTTAAGATCTTTGTTGCTGGTCATCACTAAACTCCATTAACCATGTCGCAACACGCGCTCCCCAGCAATGCTTGTCACGACCGGCTAATCGGTTTGTGATCGATCCGAGAGTCTGCCTCCCTTTGCCTCACAAGGACCCTAGCTGGGGCAGGGTCGAAGAGGTTAGGCGTAGATCGTCGCCCCAGTCTCGAGTCTGCCTGGCTGCATCAGTGGGGTCAACGTGCCAAAGGTAGGACTGGCGTAAGCGATGGGGTCAGGACTAAGTGCCACGCCCAAGATCAGGAAAGAAATTCAGACCAACTCGTAGTTGACTGACCTGGCACCTGGTCCTGACCCCCGGCTATGACCCCAGGCTATGTATGTAGCCGGAGCGCGGCCTAACGTTGATCCGAAGGAAAGCGGGATGACAATTCCTGTGATGTTCCTTCGTTTGGAAGGCTGTTCAAAGCAGGGGTTCGTCTAACCGATTGATTTGATTGGTGGGCGATACTGGGCTCGAACCAGTGACCTCTGCAATGTGACTGCAGCGCTCTCCCAACTGAGCTAATCGCCCGCCGAGGTGGGAGCGACATCATACACATTTTCTAAGACCGCGCCAGCGGGTGAAGCGGGGTGTACTACTGCGCCGCTGCGTACTCGGCTTCGGCCACATCTTCGGCGCAGCGTCCCTTCAGCGGCAGCGTGCTGCCTTCGAACAGCGACTCAATGTCGCTTTGCTCTGGAAGCTGAACCGCCTCCCGGACTCGATCCTGATCGAGGTGTGGCGCGAACCCTTCGATAAAGTCGTACATAAATTTGGTCAGCACCGTATCGCGGCGGAAGCCGATCCAGGTCGTTGAGCGCGGGAACAGCCCGGGAATCTCCAGCGCCTTCAGTCCGCTCTCTTCGCAGTCTTGCGCCATTGAGGCGATGATCCCTACGCCCATGCCCATCTTGACGTAGGTTTTGATCACGTCAGCGTCGCGTGCCGTGAAGACCACCTCGGGCACCAGCCCCCGGTCGGTGAATGCTCGCTTGAGCGACGACTCACCGCTGAAGCTGAATACATAAGTCACCAGCGGAAACTGGGCCAGCCGTTCGAGCGTCAAAGGCTCGTCGTCCTGCGCCAGCTCGTGGTCCGCCGGAACGATGATCGAACGATCCCAGCGGTAGCAGGGCAGCATTACGAGCGAAGGGAACAGCGAGTGGGCGCCGGTGGCGATGGCGAAGTCCACCTGCTTTTCGGTGACCATGTCCGCAATCTGTTCGCTGGTGCCCTGATGCAGATTGAGCGACACGTTCGGATACTGCTGGCGGAACGCGTTGATCACCTCGGGCAGCACGTAGCGGGCCTGGGTGTGGGTGGTGCCGATATGCAGCGCGCCGCGCTTCTGGTGATAGATCTCGTCAGACAGCGACCGGATGTGCTGCACTTCCTGCAGCACCCGGCGGGCCCGATCCACCACCTGACTGCCCTCGGCGGTCAGCGACCCGAGCGCTTTGCCCTTGCGGGCGAACAGCGTGAAGCCCAGCTCGTCTTCCAGCAGCCGTATCTGCTTGCTGACCCCCGGTTGCGAGGTGTAAAGGCGCTCGGCGGCAGCGGTGATATTCAAACCGTTGTCGACGATGGCCAGCAGGTATTCGAGTTGTCGAAGCTTCATAAGCGCAGTTAACGGCGGGGGGAATTCCGGCGCAAGTTCCGCTGGTCCAATATAACCAAATCGTCTAAAGCGCGGGGGAAAAGATTATTTCCCAACCGGTGATTGTCCCGCCTATGGTGTAAGACCGTCATAACGCCCGAAAACTTCCATGGAATACCTGCCGATTTTTGCCGACCTAAAGGGTCGCAAGTGCCTGGTTGTGGGCGGAGGCGAGATTGCCGCCCGCAAGATTCGACTGCTGGCGCGAGCCGCCGATCGCATCACGGTGGTGGCTCCCGATCTGTGCGAGGAGCTCCAGGAGCGGGTCGACCAGCACGAGCTGGCCTGGTTTGCCGAGCGCTTTATCCCGGACCACCTGGAAGATGTGGCGCTGGTAATTGCCGCCACCGACGACGACTCCGTCAACGCTCAGGTCGCTGAGGTCGCCAGCGAGCGCGGCCTGCTGGTGAACGTTGTTGACCAGCCGGAACTTTGCAACTACATCTCCCCGGCGATTGTCGATCGCTCGCCGCTGGTGGTGGCGATCAGCTCGGGTGGCGCCATGCCCGTGCTGGCGCGGCGTGTCCGAGCGTGGCTGGAAAACCTGCTCCCCGATCGGCTCGGCGAACTGGCGCTGGCGGCTCGCCGTGCACGCGATCGGATCGCCGCGCGGATTCCCGACCTTCTGCCGCGACGGCACGTCTGGGAGCGCATCGTTACCCGCGGCCTGCAGGGTGACGCTGATCCGCAACAAGTCATCGATGAAGAACTGCAGCAGGCTGAAACGGGCAACGGTCGAATCTGGCTGGTGGGCGCGGGGCCCGGCGACCCGGATCTGCTCACGCTCAAGGCCGCGCAGGTATTGCAGCAGGCCGATGTGGTCATCTACGACCGGCTGGTCGGCCCGGGTATCCTCGAGCGCGCCCGGCGCGACGCGGAATTCATCAACGTGGGCAAGCAGGCGGGCCACCATTCCTTCAGCCAGGCACAGATTAATCAGCTGATCGTCAGCCACGCGAAGGCCGGAAAGGTGGTGTGCCGGCTCAAAGGCGGCGATCCCACGCTCTTTGCTCGCGCGGGAGAGGAGCTGGATGCGGCCCGCGAGGCGGATATACCCGTCGAACTGGTACCCGGCGTCACGGCAGCCGCCGGCTGCGCCGCCGCCGCCGGAATAAGCCTCACTCACCGAGAGCTGGCCCATTCGGTTGTACTGGCGACAGCGCATTGTCAGAAGCAGCTGGAATGTTTGGATACGCGCGGAATGGCCCACGACGGCCAGACGCTCGTGTTCTACATGCCAATCCGCCAGCTAGCGCTCCTCAAGGAGCGCCTGATCGCGGACGGGAAGGCGCCTGAGACACCTGCCGCACTGATCGAAAACGGTTCCCGAAAGGAGCAGCGGGTGATTCGGGCGACGCTGGAGACCGTTGATCAGGCGGCGGAGCGCTTCGACATCCAGTCGCCGGCGCTGCTGATCCTGGGCCAGGCGTTGCAAAAGATGCCAGAATCAAAGGTCACTGAGACATTTGCACCGGCCCTGGCGTCTGTGGGCCACAAAGCAGCATAGCGGCCCGTCTAGACTAGACGTCGAACGGGTCCGCTTGCTTCCTTTGTGAGCCCGAGGGGTCAAGCGGCTTAAGGTTTGCTCGGTTTGGTCAGTTCAGCGACAGCAACCCGGCTCGCGCCAGGGCAGCTTTCAACAAGAATAGTTAAGGAAACAACATGATTTACGAATCGATTCTGGACACCATCGGCAATACGCCGGTGGTCAAACTCAAGCGCACCGGACCGGACAACGTCGATATCTTCGTGAAGTGTGAGGCGTTTAACCCGCTGAGCTCGGTGAAAGACCGGCTCGCCTACGCCATCATCGAAGACGCTGAGAAGCGCGGCGCGCTGAAGCCCGGTCAGACCGTCGTGGAGGCGACCTCCGGCAACACCGGTATTGCGCTCGCGATGGTTTGCGCCGCCAAGGGGTATCCGTTTGTGGCGACGATGGTAGAAACATTTTCCATCGAACGACGCAAGATCATGAAAGCCCTGGGGGCCAAGGTCATTCTGACCCCGGCCGCTGAGCGCGGCACCGGCATGGTCAAACGCGCGAAGGAGCTGGCTGAGACGCACGGCTGGTTCTGGGCCAGCCAGTTCGAAAATCCGGCAAACCCGGCCTATCACCGCAACACCACCGGCCCGGAGATTCTGCGCGATTTCGCGAATCGTCGGCTGGACTACTGGGTTACCGGTTGGGGTACCGGCGGCACCATGACCGGCGCTGGTGAGATGATCAAGCTGGCTCGACCGGACGTCAAAATTGTTGCCACCGAACCGGCGGGTGCTGCCCTGCTGTCCGGCAACGACTGGGCACCGCACAAGATCCAGGGCTGGACGCCGGATTTCATCCCCGAAGTGCTGAATCGCGAGGTGTACGACGACATGGTGCTGGTCACCGACGAGGAGTCCATCGCGGCGTCGCGCCACCTCTCCACGCACGAGGGAATCTTCACTGGTATCTCCGGCGGCGCCACGCTCGCTGCCGGCCTGCAGGTCGCCGAGAAAGCCAGCGCTGGCGAGACCATCCTCGTGATGCTGCCGGACACCGGTGAACGCTATATGACGACGCCGCTGTTCGAAGGCATCACGGAAGAGTCGGACGACGAGTGGCTGGCTGAGCTGTAGCTCCCCAGACCGTAAAATCCACCAAATCCCCGGCCGCGATCACGGCCGGGGTTCCTTGCTCGAAACCTTTGGGGTCAGAGTAAAGGGACAGAGTAAACCGCGTTTACGCTGTCCCTTTACTCTGACCCCATCTATCAAAGCAGTCGAAAAACTCGGCTCCGCCCCCGATCAGAACTGAGACCTGTGCCCGCTTCTCGATTCTACAAATCGCCTAGGGTGGCAGCGTGACGTCAGCAGCGAGGTTGCGCCGTGGTTTTGAGTCGTACGCTCACGCTAGTTCTACTGGGGTTGCTCTTTCTGGTTCCGGCATGGGGTCAGGCGAGCTGGTCTGACGCATCCGCCTGGTTGGGCTATCAGCCCGCCGAGGGCGACAACGTTGTGATACCCGAGGGCGTGTCGGTGCTTCTCGACCAGGACACGCCCCGGCTCGGAACCCTTTCGGTGCAGGGCGAACTGATCTTTGGCGCGGACGACGTCACGCTAACGGCCCGTCAGATCCTGGTATTTGGTCGTCTGGCTGCAGGTGCGGAAGGAGAACCGCACCCGGCGAAAGCACGTATCGTCCTGGCGGGTGATCCCGACGACCCTTCCGTGCTGCTGAGTGACTGGTCGGCAAACGGGGAGGCACCGCATCACAATGGCCCTTACCCGGCTCGAAGCCTGATCGTAGCGCCAGGGGGCATTCTCGATCTCCACGGTCGTCTCGTTGACTCATGGCTGCAGCTCGACAACACCGTTAGCCCCGGTCAGCAGTCGCTCACCCTGAGCCGAAAGCCAGTCGGGTGGCAGATCGGCGACCTCATCGCCGTTGCGCCAACCGGCTTCGATCCGTTTGAGTTCGATGAGGTGAGGGTTACGGGCGTCAGCGGTCGAACGGTAGAGGTAAGTCAGCCGCTACGCTTTGGACATTACGGCCGGACTCAGAGTGATGCGGGCATCGGTGGGCCCCTCGATCTCCGGGCTGAGGTGGCGCTCTTAACCCGAACCATCTCGGTGGTCGGCGAAGCGTCGGCAGAAACGGCCGGTTTGCTGGACGTAGGGCCTGGTGATCAGGAGTTTCGGCGCGCAGGCTTTGGCGGACATACGCTCTACCTGGCAGGCTCCACAATCCGGTTGGCGCATGTGGAATTTGCACTGCTGGGAAACTCGGGCGAATTGGGTCGCTACCCCGTGCATTTTCATCACGCCCATGACGCATCCGACAGTTACGTCCGAGGTGTCAGTGTTCATCACACCTTCCAGCGCGGGTTGGTCGTGCACCAGACAGACAACCTCCTCGTCGAAGATAACGTGGTGTACGACACGGTTAGCCACAGCGTCTATATCGAAGACGGCAATGAAACCGGCAACCGTTTTCTCCGAAACCTTGCCATGCTCCCGCGCGAGACGATTGAGACGCTGCGTATCGACAATCCCAATCGAACCAACCGGGGCGAGGAACGCCCGTCCGCGTTTTGGATTACTAACCCGGCCAATGAGTTTGTCGAAAATCGCGCGGTTGGCGTAATTATGGGAATGGGCTTTTGGTTTGTTGAGCCCGACAACGGGTCCGGCATCGCCATCGGGCGTAACTCACCGCATCACGATGATCTCCTGGCGCGATTTGAACGAAACGTCGCGCATACGATCAGCAAGATCGGCGGCAATCTTGGCTATCGATTTGACTGGACGGGAATCGCGCTGGAGATTAACGAACAGCTGAAGAACAATCCCGGCCATGCGCCGATCGAAGATTTTGTGGCGTGGAAGGTTGCCAATATGGCAATTCAGATCGGTCCGACGCGCAACATTGAGCTAGTGCGTCCGGTGCTGGCGGAGTCGCGGGTTTTTGTTCAGTCGCACAACCGCAGTCGATCCCCGGGTGACACGCCGCTGGTGGTGAACGACGCGACGCTTTACGTTGTGACGGACAACCCGCCCGAAGGGCCAATCGCAGACCAGTTCAGCCGCCAGTTTCCCGGCCCCTATCTCTCCGAGTCCGAGCGGCCTCTGGTCTTTCAGGGTGGCGCTATCCTTGGCGAAAATGAACTGAAATACAGCCGCCGGACCGAGTTTCGTGACACCACCACGTTAGAGAATGTGGTGATCGTGCCAGAGCCGCCCGGAGCACCAGTTTTTTCCGACGGTTTCGAATAGCCGCCAATCCAGCGGCGATTTTGACCTTTCACCTTTTGGGGTCAGAGTAAAGGGACAGAGTAAACCGCGTTTACTCTGTCCCTTTACTCTGACCCCATCAATCGCAAGCGGCTAGAATGTGAGCTTCTACTCAGCAGGGACGCCGTTAGACAGTGATCTACCACTCCCCGGGCAGCAAGGCAGCAGCCCATCGCCTCGGCCATCCTTTTGGCTGAGGCGCTTTCCAACACGACCCAGCTGATCCGTCTTTATCGAGACGGCGATAGCGCCGCGCGCGATCGTCTGGTCGAACGCTACCTGCCGTTGATGCGCCAGTGGGCCCACGGTCGACTGCCGGCTTACGTTCGAGACTTGTCGGAAACCGATGATCTTGTGCAGGTCACGTTCATGCGAGCGTTAAACAAGCTGGACAGTTTTGAAGCAGAGAAGCCGGGCGCTTTCCTGGCCTACCTGCGGGCCATTTTGATGAACGTACTGCGTGATGAAATCCGGCGGCTAACCCGCCGTCCCAACCAGCTTCCGCTGACCGAAGAGCGGATTGCCAGCGAGGTTTCGGTCGTCGAAAACGCCGTAGGCGGTGAGCTGATGTCGGCCTATGAGAATGCGCTGGCCAAGCTGCCCGAGGAAAAGCGGGTGGCGATCATCATGCGGCTGGAGTTCGGGATGACCTACGAGGAAATCGCCCGCGAGCTCGAGCGATCCTCAGCTAACGCGACGCGCATGATGATCGTGCGCGGGCTGGCTGAGCTCGCGGAAAACATGCCGACCGGTCCCGCTGCTGATGACGCCTGAGCAGGAGGCGCTGGCGGCCCGCATCGCCGATTCGGCCGTTGGCGCCACAGCCGGTGAGTCCCTGTCAGGGGGCGTCGACGATACGGACCGGATCAGCAGCAACCTGGCCCACCTGGGCAGGATCGCTGATGCCCATCGAGCCGCGTTGGCGATGCCCGAGGCTGAGGCTCCCTGTCTGTTTGAGTGGCGCCACCTGAGGGTCGAACGCGAGCTGGGGCAGGGAGGGTTCGGCACGGTCTATCAGGCCTGGGATACCGTGCTGCGCCGGCGCGTTGCGCTCAAGCTGATCCGCGACGGCCGCGTCAGCGAAAGCCGCGATCGTCAGCTGATCGCCGAGGCGCAGCAGATGGCCCGAGTGCGCCACGTCAACATCCTGGCGGTGCACGGGGCCGACAGCGCTGACGGTCGAACCGGCATCTGGTCCGACCTGCTCGAGGGCAGCACGCTGCAGCAGGTCATCGACGATCGACGTCATCTGAGCCCGGAGCGGGCGGTGGAGATAGCGCTGGGGCTGGGCGACGCACTTGCGTTGATCCATCGCCGGGGGATGGTTCACGGCGACATCAAACCCGCCAACATCATGATCCAGACCGACGGCACGTCGGTGCTGATGGACTTTGGGGCCGCTCAGGGTCTGGCGCAGCAGACCTCCAGCGCGGGCTCGCCGCTGGTGATGGCGCCGGAGCAGTTCGCGGGTAGTCCCGCGACGTCAGCCAGCGACATCTATGGCCTGGGCGCCACGCTCTATTTTGCGCTGCGAGGCCGGTTTCCGGTCGAAGCGGAATCTCTTGAAGCGCTTGAAGCGCTGCACCGACGCGGGTTCTCAGCGAGCTTTGAGTCGGTTCCACGACGCTGGTGTCGTCTACTGCGGCGGATGCTTTTCGCCGACCCGCACGAGCGACCAGACGCGTCAGAGGTAGTGGAACAACTGCGGGCGATTGCCACGGCGCGGCCGCGTATGCTCAGACGCCTCGCGACAGCCGCCGTGATCGGTTCCCTGGCGGCGGGCGTTGTAGCCGCAACGCTGGCCTATCGTTCCGCTGAGCAAAGCCGCGAGCGTACCGAACGAGTCAAAGACCTCGTCGTGGACGCAATCAAGACAACCTCTCCGAACGATCAGTCTGGTCCGGCGGTTATCGAGGAGGCGTACACCCGGCTGGCCGAACTGGCGTCGGAGCGGCTGCAGGATTATCCGGCCGGGCTTGCCGACATGAGCCTGGTGGCGGCTGAGGGGTTATGGCAGCTGGGGCGCACCGATGAGGCCCTCGACATAGCCCGTCAGGGGCACGATCTGATGCTGACGTTGGAAGACGCGAGTCCCGCAGACCTCAGCTACAGCTGGTCTGTGCTGTCAGGGCTGCTGATGGACATGGAGGATTTTGACGGTGCCGAGCGGGCGGTGAGGCGCTCATTGAGTGAGCTGGACAAGCTGCCGGAAACGGAGTCCGCCAAGCAGAAGCTGGTGAACTACAACCGCCTCGCGACGCTCGCCGGACGGCGCGGAGACATGCAGGGTGGTCTAAGGGCTCATCAGCAGGTGCTTGCGCAGCGCGAGAAAATCTTTGGTCCCGAGAGCATCAGGCTGGCGGTGGATTACCACAACGTGGCGACCGCCTTTGCCAACGTCGGAGACTACGACGCCGCAATCGAGAATGAGGGAAAGGCGGCGGCGATACTCGAAGCTGCCGGCGACGGGCAGTCGGTGCGCATGGGCTTTGTGCTGCAGGGCCTGGGTCACACGCTGGGGTGGGCGACGCGGCATAAGGAGGCCGTGAAAACCTTTGGTAAGGCCAGGGCGCTCCTGGCCGGCAGCCTGCCGGAGGACCACTCCCGTTTGAAAATTTTACGCATCGCCGAGTGGGGAAGCCGTTACCATCTCGGCGAGTCGCGGGCGGCGCTGGACGCACTCCGCGCGATACAGCTCGAGCTGTCGGTAGACGACCCAGCGCGGATGGCGGCGTATCGTCAGCTCGGCGAACTGATGGTGCATGAGCAGAACTGGCCTGAGGTGGTTGCCGCCTATTCGGTGTGCGTCGAAGATCAGCAGGCGAGGCAGCAGCCTTACATTCCTTACTATCGTGCGGCGCTGGCCTATGCTCGTCACCAGATCGATCGTGGCACCGAGCCTCCTGCCGCGGCGCTGGCTGACGCAGTGGCGCAGCTCGAGCGCAGCGGCATGGCCCAGCATCGCCTGGTCAAGCAGCTTAGAGCTTGGCAGCAGTCCGGCACGTAGTGTCGGCGCGGGTGAGGTTTGTCTGAATGTGGCGTCGTCCTACTCGAATCCGTCGCGAAAGATCAGTGAGTCCAAATCGCTGATCGTGAAGTTCACGGTGACGTCAGCCAGTTCTTGGCCGCTCGCATTAGCTTCTGCAAACGCCTCGACCCGCAGCGAATAGTTTCCGATCAGCATTAACGCTCCGGCAAAGTCGCCGTTGCTGTCGCCGAAGAGCGTGTAGGGCGCAACGTTCTCCGTGCGCGTTTCTGAGACGGGTCCAGTCAGCGTAAACCGCACGCTGGCCGTGCCGAGCGGGAGCCGCTCGGTGCGCACGGAAAATTCGGTAAAGCCCAGCGTTGTGATCGCCAGCGCTGAACCGTCGGGCAACGGGCCGGCGTCGTTGTCGCCACCGGCGTCGACCAGTTCGAGCGTAATCGGCGGTTCGCCGACGCTGATGCTGACGCTGGTGGTCGGCGAATTGAGCAAACCGTCGGATGCTTCGTAGCTGAAGGTAACGGCGCCGCTGAAGCCGGCCGCCGGCGTGAAGCTGAAGGCCCCGTTGTCTGACAGATTGAGCGTGCCCGTCGCCGGGCCCGCGACGAGCACCGCGGTCAGCGAATCACCGTCGAGGTCGCTGTCGTTAGCCAGGATGCCGGGGGCGGCGACGGTGAGCGTCTGGTTTACGCCGGTGCTGTAGCTGTCCGGGCTGGCCAGCGGCGCCCGATTGCCGAGCGTCCCGGATGGCGCCAGATGCAGCGCGACCTCGGTGCCGAATTGCGCGGGCACGGCAAACGGCGCCTCGCTGGCGTTTTGGGTTTGGGTGAGAGAAACACCATTGCCCGGATCAAACCAGGTCAGGGTGTAGTCCCCGGCCGCCAGGCCGGCGACCCCCATGGCGCTGGGCGAATTGAGGTCGTACAGCACGTAGTTTTGGGTTGCCGTGTTGGCCAGCACCCAGAGCGTATCCGCGGCCGCCAGGTCGTCTCTTGGAGTCAGCGTGCTGAATCCTGACGCCTCCATAAATTCCCGCAGTCGACGGAGATCAGCCAGCATCTCCGGCGTGGGGTCGTGGGGGTCATTTGCGCTGGCTGGGTCGCCGTTCGCATCGCGGCTGCACAGCCGGCCGGCTTCAGCGCACTCGTAGGCGTTGTAGAGCAGCACGTAGCCCCCGCCCATGGCGCTGCCCCAGTTCGACTGTCGAATCGGGGTGCGATCCCCATTGCCGAGGAGGTTCAGATGCCAGGGGTGGCACTCTGACATCACGTACACCCAGCTGCCCTGCTCAGCCTCGGCGTGCACGCCCGCGGGGCTGCGGGTGTTCGCGTTGCCGCAGATCTGCTGGGCGAATACGTTGACGTTGGGATCCGTCCCAAACTGCATCGCCTGACCATTGTTGTGATGCACGCCGATGGGATGGACGGGATCGTGCCGGCGAATCTCTGCCGCGATGGCGGACATCAGGTCGTTGTCTTCCCCCGTGGTGCAGCGTCCCATCAGATACTCTTCGCCGGCCAGCCACACCAGGTGGTCCAGGTCTTTAAACGCGTTAACCAGCGCCTCGATGTAGTCGGCCGCATCCTGGCTGAGCGGGACGTCACAGCCCCAGGGCCTGGCCGTGTCGTCGATCACGTGGAACCACGTGACGATACCGGCCTGATCGAGTTGGGTCAGGAAGCTCCGCCAGTTGTCGAACACGCCGGGCGCAATCCCGCTGGCAGGGTCGTTGTTGACGTTGAACGGATCTTCGAAGTCATAGCCGTCGCCTTCAAACGATCGGATGGAATGCATGTAGAGCGCGTTGGCGCCGCTGGCGACGAGCTCATCTACAATCTCCTGTTTCCGGGCGTCAGTCTCGTAAAGAAAACCCTCCGGCCCGCCGACGCCCGCCATGAAAAACGGCCGCCCAGAGTTTTGGCGGGTAAACCACTGACCGCTGTCATCAACGGTGAGCGGGCCTTCGAGGCCGGCGGCGTATTGGATTCCACCCAGCAGATGCGCAAGAAACTCCGGCTCAGAATAGCTGGCGCTCGTGTGACCCATGGCCGTGTACCAGGATAGGCCGCCGTCATATTCGTGGTACCAGACCAGCGGGTGGTCAGGACCCATCTGCCCGCCGTTGTAGGTCGACTCGTCAATGGTCATCAGCACGTTGACGGCCCCGCGGGGGTTGGTTTGAAAGTCGTACCATTCGTCGAAGCGGTTGAGGGTCGCGGGCAGGTTTCGGGTGGACGGGTGGTTAGGATCCTCGACGGTCAGAGTCGCCGTCTGCTGAGCTGGGTGTCGCTGAAAATACGCGCCCACCAGGCCGCCGTACCAGGGCCACTGGTATTCCGTATCGCTGGCCGAGTGCACCCCTACATAGCCGCCGCCCGCCTGGATATAGCGCTCAAAGGCCTCCTGCTGTGCCTCGTTGAGCACGTTGCCGCTGGTAAGTACAAACGCTACGGCAGCGTAGTTCGCCAGGTTAGTGTCGGTGAAAGCCGTTGCGTCTTCGGTCGCGTCCACGGCGAAGCCGTGTTGGGCGCCCAGGGTCTCGATAGCGGTGAGCGCGCTGCTGATCGAGCCATGACGGAAGCCTTCAGTTTTGCTGAACGCAAGAATGCGAGGGGCGCTGTTCTGACCCGCCTGGCCTGCCGTAACTGCAAAGGCGAGCAGTCCGGCAAACAGCGTGGCTTGAAAACATGCGCGCACGGGTAGTTGAAGCGCCATCACGACATCCAGCGAAACTGCATCAGCTGCATCTTACGAAGCCTTGCGGCGCAGAAGTGTGACGCGCATCATGGCGACCGGTCCACCCGCGAACAGGTTGCCCAAGCCGTGGCAGAGCCCGCGCTCATCGAGCTGAAGAACGTCGAATGCTGGCGAGGGCCGACCCGGGTCTTTGACGGCCTTTCTCTCACCATCACCCAGCATGAGAACGTGGCGATCCTCGGCCCCAACGGTGCCGGCAAGTCAACGCTGCTGAAGCTGCTGGCGCGTGAGATTTATCCGGCCCCCAAGCCGGAGTCGTACCTGAAGATCCTCGGCGAAAGCCGCCTTGAGACCCGAAGCTATTGGGCAATGCTGGGCCTGGTGTCGCACGATCTGCAGCAGAATTTTCCCAGTGCGGCGACCGCCCGGGAGGCGGTGTTGTCGGGGTTTTCTGCCAGTTTGGGCACCTCGGGCATTGTCTATGAGTACAGTGATCAAGAGCGAGCGACCGCTGACGCGTTGCTCGACCGATTTTCGCTACGCGACAAGACGCTCTACGCACGACTGTCGACCGGTCAGCAGCGGCGCTGTCTGCTGGCTCGGGCGCTGGCCACCAAACCTCGACACCTGGTGCTGGATGAACCGCTGGCTGGCCTTGATCCCGGCGCCGCGTTTTCGCTGCTGGAGGAATTCCACCGGCTGCTGGACGACGGCATTAAGCTCGTCCTGGCCACCCACCATGTGCACGAAATTCTGCCGCAGGTTGAGCGGGTGGTGTTTCTGAAGGCCGGGCGGATCGCAGCGGATGGTTCACCAAAGACACTACTCACTAGCCCGCGCCTGAGCGAGCTGTACGGCGTGCCCGTGCACGTGGTGCGGGAGAACGGCTACTGGCTGGCGTTGCCCGCCGAAAAGCGTTGAGCAAAATCGGCGCCCGGACCGGGTAGCAGCCCCGACTTTCCTTCCAGGTTGTGGCAGACGTAGTCTGTGACGGTGGGGGCAAGCAACTGATAAAGCCGGGTTGTTAGCGCCAGCGCCTCGCGCCCGGGCCAGGTCTCGGCCAGCAGTTCATCGGGCAGGTCCGCGTCGCGCAGCAAAAGCCGCCGATAGTCGTGGATCAGCAGCGTGCGCAGCAGAAAGCAGGCGTGGTCTGACAAGAGCTCGCCGTCTTCCAACGCCTGCAGCGACGGCTGGTAGGCGCTGCAAAACGCCCGGTAGCTCTCACCGAGCTCCTTCAGCTTCCAGCTCTTCACGGCCAGCTGCTGGGGCACCTCGAGCGAGGCGTCGTCTTCGGTTTGCGCGCTGAGCACCGTCACCTTGCCGGCCAGGTTCATGTCGGCGAGGGTTTCATCGAGGGCTGTACGGTCGTGGCTGGGATGCGCCATCATGCCCGGAGAGAGCGTTCCGTAACCGAGCCACTGCAGTTCCCGCCGCAGCGCGTCGCGCTCCCGATCGGTCAGGAAACCGGCCAGCACCAGCATCCATTGGCCGTCCCACACCGACTGGCCCAGGTTGTAAATCCGCTGGGCGGCGCTGCGATAGCTGCGCAGGCCTTTGGCGCTGAAGCTGTAGTACGACCGGCGTCCGATCTGCTCGCTAGTCAGCCAGTCGTCCTGCGACAGGCGATAGACCGAGGTCCGGATCAGGCGCTCGCTGAGACCCAGCGGGGCCAGCGCGCGAATCAGGCTGCCCAGCCAGACGCAGTTGCCATGCTGGGAAATCGTGTCACCGAACACCGTGATGATCAGCGAACCGGCGCGGAGCGGCCGGCGGCTGCGAAAAGCCGCAATCAGGGGTGCCAGCGTGTCCTGGGCCAGGGCGGGTAGCGTCATCGGCGTCGTGGGTTCCTGATTAACATAGCAATTTTATGATACAGAAAATCTCATTAGCATTGGTAATCAGGTATCAGGTTGATGCATTGAACGCGCGTGTTCGACCTGGAATGTAGCGTAAACCCGCCGCGTGCCGCCAATCCGCAGCCTGGACCGGCGCACCTGCTGGAGGTACTCATGGACCATCAGGCCGCCCTCGACACCACCCCGGATCCCACCGCAGTCGACTGGCTGCAGATCTCCCGACTGCTGCTGACCAGTCGCCTCATCGACCATATCGAAGAAACGGAGCTCGTTCCGGCTCGCCAGGTGTTCAACCAGTTTTCTGCCCGTGGCCATGACTTCGCGCAGATCCTGCTCGGCAGCCGGCTGACCCACACGCACGACGGCGCCACGGGCTACTACCGGTCGCGGCCGCTGGCGCTGGCGCTGGGCCTCACGTCCGAAGACGCGTTCGCCGCGCCTCTGGCGCGCAGCGGCGGCTACAGCGACGGACGCGATATCGGCGTGGTGTGCAACCTGCCGGGCGCGGGTCGTCTCGGTCGGGGCGCAACGCTGCTGCCGATGAGCGGCGGCGTGGGCGCTCAGTACACGCCGGCCGTCGGGTGGGCGCAGGCGATTGCCTATCGCACCGACGAGCTCAAGCAGGCCCAGTGGCGCGGCGCGATCGCGGTGGCAACCGGCGGCGACGCGTCGGCTTCTACCAACGGGTTTTGGTCGGCGCTGAATATCGCTACGACACTCAAGCTGCCGATGCTCTTCTATATGGAGGACAACGGCTACGGGATCTCGGTGCCTGCGCCGCTGCAAACGCCGGGCGGTGATCACGTAGCCAACCTGGCGGCCTGGCCGGAGCTCAAGATTCTCGACGGCGACGGTACCGACCCGGACGTGACACCCCGCTTGATCGACGAGGCCGTCAATCACTGCCGCGACGGCCACGGGGCCTGTCTGCTTCGCCTGAAGGTGCCGCGCCTGTGCGGTCACACGTTCCAGGATACGCAGACCTACAAAAGCGAGGCGTTTATCGCTGAGGAGCAGACCCGCGATCCGCTGCCGAAGCTGAAAGTCTGGCTCGAAGAACAGGGCTCGCTCAATGCTGACGGCTGGGCCGAGCTGGAGCGGGAAGTGGAACAGGGAGTACGCACTGCGCTCGAGGCGGCTCAGGCTCGGCCAGAGCCCGATACCGGCAAGCTGCGTCGATACGTCATGGCGGAGAAGAAAACAGACGGCGGTATCGAGCTGCCGATGATGGGCGGCCTGGCGGCTGACCAGCACCGGTTTCCTGAGTCGAGCGCCACACCGCAGCCCAGCGGCCAGCGGATCAACCTGATCACGGCGATTCGCCGGACGCTGGATGCCGAGCTGAGGAGCAACCCTCGCGTTCTGGTCTTCGGCGAGGACGTCGGTCCGAAGGGCGGTGTGCACGGCGCGACGCTGGGACTTGCTGAGACCCACGGTGACGGCCGCGTGTTCGACACCAGCCTGTCGGAGGAAGGCATCATCGGCCGATCGGTCGGCATGGCGGTAGCCGGCCTGATGCCGGTGCCGGAGATCCAGTTCCGCAAGTACGCCGAGCCCGCGGCTGAGCAGATCACCGATGCGGGCACGATGCGCTGGCGCACGGCGAATCGTTTTGCCTGCCCGATGGTCGTACGGGTGCCCGGCGGTTTTGCCCGCCGCGGCGATCCCTGGCACTCCATGTGCGACGAGGTGGAATGGGCACACAAGGTCGGCTGGCAGGTTGCGATGCCTTCGCATGCAGAGGACGCGGTAGGTCTGCTGCGCGCCGCGCTGCGCGGCGACAACCCAACGATGTTTTTTGAACATCGCCACCTCTACGACAACGCCTGGTCGCGCCGTCCGTATCCGGGTGACGACTACGTGCTCCCGTTCGGCAAAGCCGCGACGGTGGTTGAGGGTGACAAGCTGACCATCGTCACCTGGGGCGCCATGGTGGAGCGTTGCGAAACGGTTGCCCGAAAACGCGAAGGCTCGGTCGAGGTCCTGGACCTGCGAACGATCAGCCCCTGGGATAAGGAGGGTGTGCTCGAATCGGTCAAGAAGACCAGCCGCTGTCTCATTGTCCACGAGGATAATCTCACCGCCGGCTTTGGCGCGGAGGTGGCTGCCGTCCTGGCCGACGAGCTGTTCTGGTCGCTCGACGCCCCGGTACGCCGGCTGACGATGCCGGATATTCCCAACCCCCATAACCTTGGCCTGCTCAACGCCGCGGTGCCCGGCGAAGACGAAATTGAACGGGCCGTGGCCCGACTGCTTGCGCTATGAGCGAGCTGGACATCGTCTTTGCTGAGCAGACCGAGGGCACAACGGCGCGCCTGAATCGCTGGCTGGTATCGGTCGGGGACGCGGTGCAGTCCGATCAGCCGGTGGCGGAGCTGGAAACCGATAAGGTCACGGTAGAAATCGCCGCGCCTGCCGCGGGCTTTCTCGCAGAGCAGCTGGTGGAGCTGGATCAGGAGCTGGAGCCCGGGACGGTGCTCGGCCGGCTGACCGAAGAGCCGGTCGCCGGGGCCGCTGACGCCTCGCTGACCGAGGTGCTGTTTGTGACCGAAGACAATGAAGGCACCGCCGCGACGCTGGGCCGCTGGCTGGTCGAGCCGGGCCAGCAGGTGTCCGCCGGTCAGCCATTGGCGGAGGTGGAAACCGACAAGGTGGTGCTGGAAATCGTGGCGCCGGACAGCGGCTCGGTTCACAGCCTCGCGGCGGAGATTGGGCAGGAGCTCGCTCCCGGCCAGCTTCTCGCGCATCTCGCCGTCATCGATGCGCCCACGCCGGCCCCTTCTGCTGACGCCGAGGCGCCCGGCGCCGACCGGATCAGTCCGGCGGTGCGACGGCTGATGGAGCAGTACGCTATCCATAGCCTGAAGGTTATCCCCGGTACCGGCGAGGGTGGTCGCGTGACCCGGGATAACCTGCTTTCCTGGCTGGAGCAGCGAGCGCCGGAGGCCGGCGTGCCGGAAGGCCGTCGGGTGCCGCACAGCGCGATGCGAAGGGCGATTGCCCGCAACATGATGGACTCGATCAAGAAGTCGCCGCACGTGACAAGCTTGTTCGAGGCCGACATGAGCGCGGTGGCCGCACACCGCCAGGCCCATAAGGCCGCGCTCGCTGAGCAGGGCATCAAGCTCACCTACACCGCCTACTTTGTGGCGGCGGCGGCCGCCGCCATGCGAGCCGTGCCGCAGGTCAACAGCCGGTTCCACTCGGATCACCTGCAGCTTTTTGACGACATCAATATCGGCGTTGGTACGGCGCTCGGTGAGCAGGGGCTGATCGTGCCCGTGATCAAACGGGTTCAGGACCGCACGCTGGCTCAAATTGCGGCCGACCTCGGCGAAAAAACCGAGCGTGCCCGCACCGGCGGCCTGACCCAGGTCGACCTGCGCGGCGGCACGTTTACGATTTCCAACCACGGGGTGTCGGGCAGCCTGCTGGCGGCTCCGATCATCATCAATCAGCCTGAGGTGGCCATCCTGGGTGTCGGCAAGCTGGAGAAGCGGGTTCGCGTCCGCGAGGTGAACGGTGAGGACCAGATCCAGATTGTGCCGAGCTGCTACGTCACGCTCTCAATCGATCACCGCGCGCTCGACGCGTTTCAGACCAACGCCTGGTTGGCAGCCTTTGTCGACGCGCTGGAGAACTGGCCGGCCGACTGAAGCGAGCCGGTCAGTGGTCCCGGTTTCAGATCAGGCAGTCTGGCTCTTTAGCCAGGGAATCAGGTGAGTCGTCAGCTCCTCGCCGGCGTCTTCCTGAATGAAGTGGGCCGCCTGTTCGATGATTGCGTGCGGCTGGCCCTGGCAACCCGGGACCCGGGCCTGAAAAAACTTTTCTACGCCCGCCATGATGGGGTCTGAGTCGCCGAACAGCGTCAGAAACGGCCGCTCGTAGGCCGCAAGCGTCTTCCACGCCTCGCGGTTTTCTGTGGCGCCGTCGATGTCCGCGGTAATCGGCACCAGCGGCGGAAACGCCCGGGCGCCGGCCTTGTAGCTTTCGTCCGGGTAGGGTGCGTCGTAGGCGGCCTTCACCGAATCGCTGAAGGGCCTCGCACAGCCGGTTTCAATGATTTTGCCGGTGGGAAACTCCGGCACAGACTGCGAGAAATCCCGCCACTTGATGAATGCTGTCGACGGTTCACCCTGGCCGGTCGGCAGAATGGTGTTCGACGCACACACGGAGGCGAAGCGGTCCGGCTCGGCGGCTACCAGGCGCAGTCCGAGCAGGCCGCCCCAGTCCTGGCAGAACAAATGGATCTGGTTGAGCTCAAGCGCGTTGATGGTTTGGGTCAGCCAGTCCAGGTGGCGGCTGTAGGAATAGTCCTCGCGGCGGGCCGGTTTGTCCGAGCGGCCAAAGCCCACGAGGTCCGGCGCGACGCAGCGAAAGCCGGCGGCGACCAGCGGCGGGATCATCTTGCGATAGAGATAGCTCCAGGAAGGCTCGCCGTGGAGCAGCAGTACCAAGGGACCGCTGCCTTCGTCCAGGTAATGAACGCGTAGCTCGCCGAGCGTCTGATCCGTGACCGTCAGGTAGTTGGGCGAAAAGGCAAAGTCAGGCAGATCGGAAAACGCCTCGTCGGGCGTGCGAAGTACGGCGTCCATGGGGCTTGTCCTTTTGGGTTCGCTGCTTTGTCGCGGTCACCCGACCCAGTCGGGTTCGGGTGCTCCCACCAGCCATTCCGGATAGTGAGACTGATAAATCAGTTTCAGCACGCCCCGCGGCTGGAAGCGCTGCCAGTCGTCCGCCGGCTGCGCGAGCCGGTCCGCCAGCGCGATTAGCGCGCGCGCGTTGAAGCCGAGGCCCACGTGCGGACCCCCGACGTGAATGTTCTGTACGTCGTGGCGCGTTGAGTTCTCCACCGTCCCCTGCCAGGCGACGATGCCGTCCGTGCGGGTGTACAGCGCGGTGGTGGGCACTGGCGGCGGCGTTGCCAGCCCGTCGAGCAGCGCCCGATCGCGCACCAGCGAGTTCTGGGTCACGTAGTTGTAGATGCGCAGCACGTTCGTTGATTCGGGGTTGCAGCGGAACGGGCTGCCCATGGTGATGACCTGACGGATATATTCCGGCATGTCGCGCGCGAGCTCGCGGCAGTAGATGCCGCCAAGACTCCAGCCCACCAGACTCACCCTGCGCCCGTAGCGCCTATGAAGGTTGGCAATCCGGTCGCCGATGCGGCCCCGGAGCTCTTCGGAGTAGCCCATGTTGGTGCCGAGCTTCCAGCGGTGGCTGGCGTAGTTCATTCCGGCGAAGAACCGCCGCAGCGGCCAGGTGGCTCGGGAGCTGGTCAAAAACCCCGGGAGAAACAGCACCGGATGGCCGTCGCCTTTCGGCAGGAACCGCCGCAGTGCAAACATGGGCGCCATGGTTGCTGCATCTACAGCAACCCGGCCTTCCAGCGCCAGCAGCAAGAGTGAGGGTGGGCGTTTGGTTGAAGCCGGTTTTACCTTGCGTGTCATCCCTGTTCCTTCAAATACGCTTCCAGCCGGTCCACGGTCTGCCCCAGGCTTCCGAGCTGCTCGCGCAGCGAGCCAGGCTCCTCCGGCTCTGCAGTGCCCACCACTTCTTCGAGTTCATTCAGCGACTGTCGAAACAGCTCGCCGAGGCGCTCGGGGTCGGGCACCAGGCTGACGCAGGACGTGATGCCGATCGACAGCTGCCCTGCATAGCTAAAGATTACCAGAATCAGGCCCAGGCCATCTATCAACGGCGCCGTGCCGTAGGTGCTCAACACCCGGGCGCCCCCAAGGTACAGCGGCTGCTGCGGTCCGGGCACGTTGGTGATCACGAGGTTGAAAAACGGCCGTCGCCCGTCACCCAGGGCCGTGCGTGAATACAGCCGTGCGGCCAGCGCCGCGGTGGAAGTCGGGATGAGCTCGATAAGATGGTTCGCGGGCAGCGCGCCCGAGTAGGCTTTGGAGCTGCGGGTGTTCTGGTGAATCTGGTTGAGTCTTTCGAGCGGATCGTCCCGGTGGGTTTCGAGTCCTACCAGCATGGCGGATACCTGATTGCCCATCTTTCCTCGCTGCTGCTCGCTGCGAACCGAGATCGGCGCCATGGCGACCAGCGGCCTGTCGGGCAGGTCGTCGTGTTCCCGCAGATAGGCCCGCAGGCCGCCTGCGCAAACCGCCAGCACAACGTCGTTGACGGTGGTTCCCGGCACCGCGTTCTTGATGGCTTTGATCCGATCGAGCCCGAGGTCGACAGCGGAAAATGTTCGCTGAGCGCAGACCGGCGCGTTGAAGCGGCTGGGCGGTGCGCTCAGCGGCAGCGTCGGCGGACGCAGCTTGGCCACGCGGGAAAGGCCGTAGAGCCTGGCGGCGCCGCTGCCGACTTCTTTGGCCAGCGCCGGGAGGCTGCGGGTCTTCAGCCCAAGCCGGGTCGCCGCGCTGACCGCCAGACGCGCGGCGCTCGGCATTTGCTCCGGCTCCCAGCCGTCGTCGACCGGCGCGGGTCGCGGCTTGCTGGTGAGATCCATCAGCACGCCCATCA
>JANQOZ010000114.1 GCA_028285525.1 Lysobacterales bacterium | reverse complement strand
TCAAACGGTCGGGCTTTACGTGCCCGCGGGCAGCGCGCCGCTGCCTTCCACCACGGTCATGCTCGGTGTACCGGCGCGTCTCGCCGGCTGTCCGCGCGTGGTGCTGTGCAGTCCGCCAGGCCCTGACGGCCGGGTCAACAGCACCGTCCTTGCTGCGGCTGCGCGACTCGGTATCCGCGAAGTGTTTGCCGTCGGCGGCGCGCAGGCGATTGCCGCCATGGCCTACGGTACCGAGAGCGTGCCGCGCTGCGACAAGCTGTTTGGGCCGGGCAACGCCTGGGTCACCCAGGCCAAACAGCAGGTCAGTCAGGATCCGGCCGGAGCCGGCATCGACATGCCGGCGGGTCCGTCCGAGGTGATGGTGGTCGCAGACGCTTCAGCAAACCCGGTTTTTGTGGCCAGCGACCTGCTGTCGCAGGCAGAACACGGGCCAGACTCACACGTGGTTCTGGTGGCGTCCGATGAGCAAACGGTCGCAGCAACCGAGGCTGCCCTCGAAGAACAGCTCGCGAAGCTTCCGCGCGCTGACGTCGCTCGCCAGGCGCTGAGCCACAGCGTTTCGGTGGTGGTGAGCGGCCGAGACCAGACACTCGAGGTGGTCAACGCCTACGCCGCAGAGCACCTGATTTTGCAGGTTGACGCGCCGCGCGAGCTGCTGGCCGGGGTCACTGCCGCCGGCTCGGTGTTTCTCGGGGCCTACACGCCGGAGTCGCTGGGTGACTACTGCAGCGGCACCAATCACGTGCTGCCGACGTACGGCTTTGCCCGGACCTACAGCGGCGTCAGCGTGGACAGTTTTCAGATCCGCATGACGGTCCAGGAGGCGAGCCAGGAAGGGCTGAGAGACGTCGGTCCGATCGCCATGACGCTGGCTCGGGTTGAAGGACTGGAAGCTCATGCCCAGGCCGTGGCGCTCAGGCTGGAGACCCTCGCCTCGTGAGCGTGCTCGATCTGGCGCGACCGGAGATCCGGGAACTCGCACCCTACGCCTCAGCGCGGTCGATCGCCGGCATCTCGCCGGTGACGCTGAATGCCAATGAGTCTCCCTGGCCTGCGCCCGGCGACGCTACCGGCAAGCTCAATCGCTATCCGGAGCCGCAGCCGGCGGCGCTGGTGGAGGCCGTGGCCAATCACTTTGCGGTCGACGCGTCTCGGGTGCTCGTGACTCGGGGTAGTGACGAGGCGATCGACCTGCTCATCCGGGCCTTTTGCGCAGCCGGGCGTCACGCGATTGTGCAGTGTCCACCCACTTTTGGGATGTACGCCATCTCCGCACGTATCCAGGATGCGCGAGTCATTAACGTGCCGCTGCTGGCTGACGAGGGCTTCGGCCTCGATCTGCCGGGACTGGGGCTGGCAGCTGAAGACCCGGCGGTGCGGCTGATCTTTCTGTGCCGCCCCAACAACCCCACGGGCTCCATGTACGAAGCAGAGGGGATTCTGAACCTGTGCCGGCAGCTGTCCGACCAGGCGCTGATCATCGTGGACGAGGCCTACATGGACTTTGCCGCGGAGCCCTCCATGGCGAAAGATCTTGAGGCGCTACCGAACCTGGCGGTGCTGCGGACGTTCTCAAAAGCCCATGCGCTGGCCGGTGCCCGCTGCGGTTGCCTGCTGGCATCGCCAGACGTGATCAGTCTGCTGAAACGGATCCTCGCACCTTATCCGCTGCCGACGGCAACCATCGACGCAGCGCTCAAGGCGCTCGAGCCGGAAAGCCTGGCCGCCACGCAGCTGCAGACCCAGCTACTCAATCAGGGCAGGGAAGTCCTGGCGAAGGTCCTGAAGGACCTGCCGTACGTGCGGGAGCAGTGGCCCAGCGAGGCGAATTTTATTCTGCTGAGGGTCGATGACGGTCCAGCTCTATGCGACTGGCTGGCAGGTCAGGGCGTCCTGGTTCGTAACTTTCACTCTAACCCGGTGCTGAGTAACTGCCTTCGGATCAGCATCGGCAGCCCGCCCGAAAATGCGCGTCTCGCTCAGCTGCTCGAGGCCTATTCACCATGAGTCTGAGGAAGGTGGCTTTTGTCGACCGCGACGGCACCATCATCGAGGAGCCGGAGGACTTCCAGGTCGATCGGCTCGACAAGGTGCGTTTTGTCGAAGGAGTGATCCCAGCGCTGCTGGCGCTGCAGGATGACGGCTACGAGCTGGTGCTGGTCAGCAACCAGGACGGGCTGGGCACCGAATCGTTCCCCACGGCAGACTTTGAGCCACCGCATCAACTGATGCAGCAGGTGCTCACCTCACAGGGAATCCACTTCGCCGCGGAGCACATCGATCCGTCGCTGCCCGAAGAGCAATCGCCCAACCGCAAGCCCGGTATCGGAATGCTGCTGGATTATCTCAAACGCGGCGATCTGGACCTCGCGCGCAGCGTGGTGATCGGCGACCGGGATACCGACCTTGAGCTGGCCGAGAACCTTGGCGTGCCGGGTCACAAGCTGACTGCCGACAACGGCTGGCCTGAAATCCTCAAGAAGATGCGCGGGCGGCTGCGGCAGGCAAAAACTGAGCGCAACACCAACGAGACGCGCATCTCGGTCTCGGTTGACCTGGACAGCACCCAGCCGGTGAGCAACCAGACCGGTATCGGTTTCTTTGATCACATGCTGGACCAGCTGGCATCACATGGCGGCTTTGCGCTGACGCTCAAGTGTGACGGCGACCTGCATATCGATGAGCACCACACCGTGGAAGACTGTGCGCTGGCTCTCGGGACGGCACTGCGCGAAGCCCTCGGCGATAAGCGTGGGATCGGTCGCTACGGTTTTGTACTGCCGATGGACGAATCGCTCGCGCAGGCGGCGGTTGATCTCAGCGGGCGCGCACGGTTTGCGTTCGAGGCGGATTTTCCACGCGACAACGTTGGCGAGCTTTCGACCGAGATGGTGCAGCACTTCTTCCATTCCCTCAGCGACTCGCTGGTCTGCGCGCTGCATCTCAAGGTGACCGGGGAAAACACCCACCACATGGTCGAGGGGCTCTTCAAAGCGTGCGGCCGAGCCCTCCGCCAGGCGTTCGCGCGAGACGCGGGTGGCGCGTTGCCGAGCACCAAGGGGGTGCTCTGATGTCGTCGGTAGTGCTGGTGGATTCAGGCGGTGCCAACATCGGCTCGGTTAAATACGCGCTGGCGCGGCTCGGTGTTGAGGCGGAGATCTGTGCGGACGCCGAAGAGATTCAGCGGGCAGCGAAGGTCATCATGCCGGGCGTCGGTGCCGCGGGCGCCGGTATGGCCAGGCTCCGGGAGCACGGTCTGACCGAGCTGATTCCCACGCTCACCCAGCCGGTGCTGGGCATCTGTCTCGGCATGCAGCTCATGTTTGAAAACTCCGAGGAAGACAACACCCCGGCGCTCAACATTTTTCGCGGCGGCGCCACCCGGCTGCCCGATCGCCCCGGGCTGCGTGTCCCGCACATGGGCTGGAACCGGCTTGAGATGGTGAAACCGTGCGCGCTGCTCGATGGTCTTGGGGACGACGCCTACGCCTACTTCGTTCACAGCTTTGCGCTGCCGGTAAACGACGACACGGTTGCCAGCGCGCTGCACGGCGAGGCCTTCTGCGCGGTCGCCCAGCGCGATAATTTCTACGGTACGCAGTTCCACCCCGAACGTTCGGCGGGGGTCGGCGCCAAAATTTTGGAGAACTTCCTCTCACTATGAGTACTGACCTGATTCCGGCTATCGATCTTCGAGACGGCCGATGCGTGCGCCTGCACCAGGGCGATTTTGCGCAGGAGACGCGCTATGACGCAGACCCGGTTGAGCTGGCCAAAGAGTACGCTGACGCCGGCGCGACCCGGCTTCACGTGGTGGATCTGGACGGCGCGCGCAGCGGTCAGCCCGAACAGGCGGCACTGATCGGGGAGATGCAGCGCGCCTCAGGCCTTCCGGTGCAGACCGGGGGCGGCCTGCGCGGTGAGGCTCAGATCAAGGCGTTGCTGGAAGCGGGCGCGGCACGGGTTGTGGTGGGCACCACGGTTGTCAAAGAGCCGGAGGCTTTCGGCGGCTGGCTGCAGTCTTACGGCGCAGACCGCGTGGTGGCGGCGCTGGACGTGCGAGCGGGTGAGGACGGACAGTTCTATCCCGCGACCGCTGGCTGGACGGAAGCCGGCGACCAGACCCTGGATACGCTACTGGACAAACTCGCGGACTATGGCCTGGTGCACCTGCTGTGCACCGACATCAGCCGGGATGGAACGCTTACCGGTCCAAACCTCGGGCTCTACGAAGCGCTCGTATCGCGGGGCCTTAAAGTTCAGGCGTCAGGCGGCGTTTCCAGCGTTGAGGACCTGGCAGTGCTCAAGACGATTGGCGTGGACGGCATCATCGTCGGCAAAGCGCTGCTGGAAGGGCGGTTTACGGTTGCGGAGGCGCTCCAGTGCTTGCGCGACGGCTGATCCCCTGTCTGGACGTCCGCGATGGCCAGGTGGTCAAAGGCGTGCAGTTTCGCAATCACCGGGTGATGGGCGAAATCGAAGAGCTGGCGACGCGCTATCGTGACGAGGGCGCTGACGAGCTGGTGTTTTACGACATCACTGCAAGCCCCGAAGGGCGGCAGGTGGATGTATCCTGGGTCAGCCGCGTGGCTCGGGTGATCGACATTCCCTTTTGCGTCGCCGGCGGCATTCGCAGCGTGGCGCAGGCCGGTCGGGTGCTGGAGGCAGGCGCCGACAAAATTTCGGTCAACACGCCAGCCCTGGAAAACCCGGACCTGATCGGCGAGCTGGCGTTGGCCTTTGGCTCGCAGTGTGTGGTGGTGGGAATCGACAGCCTGGACCGCGACGGGCCTTACACCGTCAAGCAGAACACCGGTAATCCGGATCTGATGTCGGACGCCAACCGCTCTACGCAGGCCTGGCTCAGCGAAGCGCAGGATCGCGGCGCCGGTGAATTTGTCCTCAACTGCATGAACGCAGACGGCGCGCGCAGCGGTTACGACATCACCCAGCTTAAGCTGCTGCGCACATCCTGCCGAGTGCCGCTGATCGCCTCCGGCGGCGCCGGCACCATGGCGCATTTTGCCGACGTGTTTCGAGAGGCAGACGTTGACGGTGCGCTCGCCGCTACGGTGTTTCATTCGGGCGCAATTCCTATTCCTGACCTCAAGTCGTTTCTCCGCGACAGCGACATCCTGGTGCGACCATGACTGACCCGACAACTGATTTGGACAACTTGGATTTTGACAAAGGCGATGGGCTGATCCCGGCCATTGTTCAGGACGCCGTCAGTGGACAGGTGCTGATGCTGGGCTACATGAACGAGGAGGCGGTTCGGGTCACACGCAACAGCGGTAAGGTGACCTTCTTCAGCCGCTCGCGCAGCGAGCTCTGGACCAAGGGCGAAACCTCCGGCAATTTTCTCCACTTTGTCGACATGGCAACCGACTGCGACCGAGACGCCCTGCTGGTGACCGCAAATCCCGTCGGGCCCACCTGTCACCTCGGGGTAACGAGCTGCTTCGGCGAGTCGACCCGTCATGCGCTCGGGTTTCTCAGTGAGCTGCAGCAGGTGGTGGATTCCCGGAAGGGTGCCGACCCGGATTCGAGCTACACGGCCAGCCTGTTTAACCGGGGCACTAAGCGCATTGCCCAGAAGGTGGGCGAAGAGGGCGTCGAAACCGCGCTTGCCGCGATGGCAGGAGATTCGGCGGAGGTTCAGTCCGAAGCAGCGGACCTGCTTTACCACCTGACCGTGCTGCTGTCAGATGCCGGACTGAACGTCGGGCAAGTCAGCGAGCTGCTGCGCGAACGCCATCAGCCGTCCTAACGGCGAAGCGCCTGCGCGTCAGCCGCCGCGGCGGCGCTGAACGCCCGCCGGAAGATTAGCCCAGCGCTCCACGGCACCCGCAGCCGGATCTTCGCCCTGTAGGTACGCCGCCACGTGCGGCACCGAGTCCTGACCCCAGAAGATCTCATCGTCAGCCGCAAAGGACGGAACTCCGAACACGCCTCTCTCGATGGCGCCTGCGGTTGTGTCCCTGAGTCGCCGTTTCACCTCGTCATTGACCGCCGCTTCGGTCCAGCGGTCGCCGGGCAGCCCGGCCTGGTCCAGCGCCCTGACAACCTCATCCCTTTCCTGAATCGCCTCCCCGCGATTCCAGCAGGCGGCAAAGAGTGCGTCGACGGCGCTGATGCGATCTTCAAGTCTGTCCAGGGCGGTCACAACCCGCAGGGAGAGCAGGGGGTTAAATGGGTGAGCCGGCGGCGGTTGAATCGGATGTCCCAGGCCTGCGGCAAGCCGGATGACGTGCTTCCAGGTGTAGAGCCGCTTGGCGGGAATCTCGGCGGGGCCTTTGGTCTCGTTCGCGTTCAGCATCGCGGCAAACAGCGCCGGTACGGGCTCAACGGTGATCCCGTTGCTGGCAAGTTCGCTGCGGGCCCGGTGCCAGCCCAGGTAGGCGTAGGGCGAGATAAAGTCGAAATAGAACTGGACGCACTGGGTCATCGTTAGCCGGGGGATGGATTGAGAAAGGCTTGAGCATGACACAGGAATCGCGGTTACGCCCAGTAATGGACGGACGGCAGGACCGAGTTCATCGTCAAGGTTGCATCGCGGCTCAATAAGCGGCAGGTTGTGGCCGTCAAATCATTTCCTGGGGATTTTTATGCGCCCGTGGTTCAACGCAGTCACCAACCCTTACCTCGCGCCGTTCGACGGCTCCCTGCGCCACGGCCGCTGCACGACAAAACCGCCCCGCGACGTGCCGGACAAAAAGACGCTGCGACGACAGCTCAAGGACCTTGGCGAAGAGATTGATGACCTCCAACGCATGCTTTACGCCGGTGATCAGTTTGCCGTGCTGCTGGTGTTTCAGGCCCTCGATGCCGCGGGAAAAGACGGCACGATTCGGGCCGTATTCAACCACGTAGATCCGGCGGGTATTCGAGTAACCTCTTTTAAGCGGCCCACCGAGCTGGAGCTGGAACACGACTTTCTGTGGCGCTGTGCTCGAGAGCTGCCGCGCAAGGGGAATATCGGCATCTTTAACCGCAGCTACTACGAAGAGGTGCTGGCGGTCCGCGTGCACCCGGAATTTCTCAAGTTTCAGAATCTGCCACCGTACCGCAGCGAAAAGTCGCTGTGGGAAATGCGCTACGAGTCGATCCGTCAGCACGAGCTGCATCTGGTTCAGTCCGGCACGGTGGTCATCAAGTTCTGGCTGAAGCACTCCCGGGAAGAGCAGCGGCAGCGATTTCTATCGCGTCTGAACGAGCCGGAAAAACACTGGAAGTTCGCTGTCAGCGACGTTCATGAGCGGGGCTTCTGGTCGAAATATATGCAGGCCTATCAGGCGGCCATCAACGCAACCTCCCGGGCCTGGGCGCCGTGGTACGTCATCCCCGCCGACAGCAAGTCCTACATGCGCGTGGTGGTGGCTGAAACCGTGCGCGACACCCTCAAATCACTGAAGCTGTCCTATCCGGTGCAGACGGCGGAACGCCATAAGATGCTCGATCAGATGCGCAAGGAGCTGACCAAGCCGGGAAGCTGATCCGCTGTGGCCTGTTTTGGCAAAGGCATACCTATTCAGCCGGCGGCGGCGTCGTCCGGCTGCTGCTCCGACGAAACGACTGCGGGCAGGGTGAGGACCATCAACACCTGCTGATCGGCGTCCTCGGCGAGTCGGACGGACCCGGCGTGTTGCCGGATGATTGTCGCGGCGTAGAAAAGACCGAACCCGTGCCCAAACGTCGGCCCGTTGTTCGACTCAGCCGGGTAGTCGCCCGAGAACAGCTGCGCAAGCGCTTGGGTTTCCTCGTTGCTGCCGGGCCGTAGCTGAATGCCCGCCTCAAAGTTTCCGCTTTCGGTCTTACCCAGAGACAAGTCGACCGAATCTGCGTCGGCCCGATGAGCCATATCGCCGGCGTACTGAAGTAGCTCCCCAATAGCGCTTACGAGCTGATACAGGTTGCCCTCGATCTGGGGAAGCTCAGAGGTTTTCTGGAGACGCAGGCTGACACCGCTGGGCAGATAGCTTGCCAGTTCGCTCGACAGCAGGTGTGGCGTCAGATCGGTCGCAAATCGGGAAGGCTGTGCGGTTTGTCCGGCCATGTGCGCGAGCTGCGTTCCCACGGCAGCCAGTCGTCTTGTGCCGTGGGTGGCCATTTCCCAGCCTTTGCGCGGCATATCGGTTCCGGCAACCGCGGGTTCCGCTAGCTCCAGACCACCGCTGACCGCCATGAGGTGATTGTTCAGCTCATGCGCCAGTTCGCCGCTCAGCGACTCCAGCCGGCGTTTCTCGGCGTCGTAGTCCTGTTTGAGCTTCCGCCGCCGCGTGAGGTTGATGGTCAGCGCGCAGGCGCAGCAAAGGAACCAGACAAAAACGTCGTTCTGCCAGACCATCAGGTCGCTGACGTAGAGGAACGCTGCCAGAGTCACTGCGTTCAGCGTCATCGCAACGAGCGCTGGGCCGGGAGCGACGATAATGGCGCCCGCGGCGCACGTAACGCCGGCCATCACCACAATCTCGGCGGTGCCGGTCCCGAACATGGCATGAACCACCAGCTCAACCAGCACTACAAGCTGCGGTAGCAGAATGATCCACGGCGACTTGAGGCCACGCCAGCGTCGCTCGATGACGGTTGCGATCAATAGCAGCGCCGCGCCGCAGGCCGGCGTGACGATCAGCGCCAACGGACCTTCGCCGGGCAAATGAAAGATTGTTTCCAGCAGCAGCAGGCCGGCGGCGATTGGCGCAAACGCCCGGAATGCCGTCTGGCTCTCCGTTCGGTAATCGAGCGGGGTTGTCAGACTGCCGTAGGTGAAATCATGAATGGGTGAGGGGGAGTCCAATTACCGGCAGGCGACGAGTCAGTCGTCGGAGATGTAGCGAGGTCCTTTGCCGCCGGTTTTTTCGTAAACTCCGCTGCCGGCGCGTTTGTACTGCGTAAAACCGTGCTTCGAGAAGTGTTTCGGATCCAGGCGGTGGCTGTCACCCGCCTGGACAGCAGGTGCCGATATCTTGCGCCTAACCTCGGCGCCGCAGCGTGGGCACCACTGCACGGGCTCGTCTGAGACTTTCTGCAGCTCTTCAAAGCCGTCTTTACAGTAATCACACTGATCGGCGGGGTCGAGCGCAACGTATTCGTAGAACGGCATAACGGTAGCTTACCTGACGTCGTGCATGCCTTTGCGCAGCAGCGGCGAGATGACCAGCATGAAGACACCCACACCCACGCCCATCCACATCAGGAACGCAAACAGGTCATTGTAGGAAGCCAGAGCGGCAGCAACGTCGCCGGCTTCGCCGTTGGTGGTGTCCACGGAGGCCAGTTTGCCCATCCGTGTCGCCACGGTTTCCGACAGTGCGGTCGCCAGGAACCAGGTCCCCATGCTCACACCGACCACCCGGGAGATCGACAGCTTGGTTACCGCCGACAGTCCCACCGGAGACAGGCAGAGCTCGCCGGTGGTGTGCAGCAGGTAGGCCAGCACCAGCCAGATGGCGGCCACCTGACCGGCTTCGTTGAGATGGTTGGCGCCGTACACCAGCGCACCAAAACCCAGGCCGGCCTGCAGGATGCCGAGTCCAAATTTCATTGGCGTATTGGGTTCGAGGTTGCGCTTACTGAGCCAGGTCCAAAGCATGGCGAAGGGGATGGCCAGCAGCATAATGAAGCCGGCGTTGAGCGAACCAAACTGCGAGGCGGTCACCTCAACGCTGCCAACCTGGCGGTCTACCACCCGGTCGGCGTAGAGGGTCATCGAGCCCGCGGATTGCTCAAACAGCGCCCAGAATACGATGGTTGATGCGATCAGGATCATCAGCACCACCGTCTTGGAAAACTCCTCGGAGTAGTGGAACTTGAAGCCGTAGGCGACAAACGCGCCGATGGCGACCAGCGCGCCGTAGCCGAGGTTTTCCGCGAGTTCGGGTGAGCCTCCCAGCACGTGGTTGGAAATCATGGCGGACACCGTACCCAGCACGATGGCCACCAGCGCCAGGGTGTAGGCGCCGGTCCGTGACTTGTCGTGCGGCTGCTCGTAGAACATTGAGAACAGGATGATGCCAACGATGGAGATCACCAGCAGCACGTTCTGCGTCAGGTGGACAATCGGCTCTGACTGCACCAGCAGCCAGATCAGCGCGATGGCCGGAATGCTGAGCAGGTAGATGGACCACTCTTTGTTGATCGGGCCTAGCGCCGACTGCTTGAGCAGGGCGGGGTCCGACGGCTCCGCGTGGCCGTGCAGGTACTTCTGACCCCACAGGAACGTCACCAGGCCCAGCAGCATCCCGATGCCGGCGGCGCCAAAGCCGTAGCCCCAGCCGTAGGTCTCGCCGAGCCAGCCGCAGAGCAGGGTGGCCGTAAACGAGCCGATGTTGATGCCCATGTAGAAGATCGTGAAGCCCGAGTCGCGGCGCGAGTCGCCCTTGGCGTAGAGCTTGCCGACGATCGTGGAGATATTCGGCTTGAGGTAGCCGACGCCAGCGACGATCAGGGCGAGCGCCAGGTAAAACACCTTCAGCGCGCCGACGTCACGGTTCACCACGTCCTCAGCGAGCGTGGTGCCGGCGGCAAACACGGTGCCGTCTTTTAAGATCAGATCCGCATTGAGTACGGTGCCGGCCGCGTAAGCGACCGCCTGATCGCCCTCCACCGCCATCAGCAGGTGGCCCAGTGTGAGAAGCAATCCACCGAAAACTACCGCCTTGCGCATGCCGAGGTAGCGGTCGGCGAGCAGGCCGCCGATCAGGGGCAGGGCATAGACCAGGCCCGCATAGGCGCCGAGGACGTCATAGCCCATGTCGTCGGAAAACAGGTGGTATTTGGTGAGGTACAGCAACAGCAGGTACTTCATGCCGTAGAAAGAAAACCGTTCCCACAGCTCGGTGGCGAAACAGACGTAGAGTCCTTTGGGGTGGCCGAACAGCTCCTCTTCGCGGTCGGTGGCGAGGGTGCCCGCTGCGTCAGCGGTGGTAACAGCTTCTGAATTCATCAGCGATCACTTCGGTTGGTTTTCTGACGGGACGGTATACACGAATACCGCCACAGGGTCACGCGGGCGCCCTGAACGGGTGCTGAATGCGCAAGATTGGAAAACGCTGCGGCGATAACCGGTCAGCTGAATTCGTAGGACATGACTTTGGTCGGCTCCTGCAGGAAATTGCCCTGCACGAAGTTAACGCCGCATTGCCACAGGATCGACATGCTGGCGGCGTCTTCGACAAACTCCGCGACAGTCACCTTGCCCATGGCCTGGGCCTGCGTGGCTAGCTCCTTGACCTTGGCCTGATGCTCCTCGTTCTTGGGCAGGTCGCCCATGAACGTGCGGTCGATCTTGAGGTAGTCGGCCGGGATGTGTTTCAGGATCTGGAAGGAGTTGAGGCCGCTGCCGAACTGTTCGATGGCAAACTTGCAGTGCAACTGCTTCAGGCCTTTCAGGAACTGTTTGGCCGGCTTCAGGTTGGTCATCAGCTTGCTCTCGGGCAGCTCGAACACCACGCTGTCGCCGCTCAGGCGATTGGCCTGCATCTGCTTGGCGAGCCAGGGCAGGATGGTCGGGTCGGCCAGGGTCTGCGGCAGCAGCTTGATGAAAAACTGCACCGGCTGGCCGGTGCTGGTCTGGTGGTCTTTGAGCTTCTCCAGCGCCAGCATGATGACCCGCCGGTCGATCTTTCCGCCGAGCGCGTGATCGACAATCGCCGGCATAAATTCGCCGGGGAGCACTTCCTCGCCATCTTTGGTGCGGAGGCGAAACAGCACTTCGTAGATCTGCTGCTCGTCGCCGTGGAGGCTGACCACCGGCTGGAAGACCAGCGAAATCCGGCTGTTCTCGAGCGCGTCCTCGACCAGCGCCAGCCAGCGATGGCTGCCGCCTTCCTCGCCGGGCTTGTGGCTCAGCGGATCGTGAATCTTGACCTGGTTGCCGCCGGCCTGACTCGCTTCCAGCGCCTCGTTGCTCGCGAGCGAAATCAGGTCCTGGGCGTTGCCTGAGCTTTCCAGAATCTGACAGACCCCGAGGCTCGCGGTCAGGGTCACCGACGTGCCGCTGACCTCTGAGATGTGCGCCTCCACCCCAGCGCGAAGCTGCTCGGCGTGTTCGGCAGCAGCGGCGGCCTCGCCGTCAACCAGCAGGGTAAAGGTCTGATCGCCGAAGCGTGCGGCAACCCCGCCCTCAGGCACGTGCTGCTTCACCACCTGCGCGAGGTCAGCCAGCACCAGGTCCACGCCGGCCAGTCCCACCTGGTCGAGCGAAGACTTGAAGTTGTCGACGTCCATGAAAATGATGCTCTTGGCCTCGCCGGAGGCAACCACCTTGCCTTTGGCTTCTTCCACGGCGCGCACGATGTGCTGGCGGTTGAAGAGGCCCGTGACGAGGTCTTGAGTCTTCAGATCGCGGAGCTCTTTTTCCAGTTCCGGGTCGGCGCTGCGGTCGCGGAGCACCACCTGCGTACAGGGTTCGCCGTCGATGCTGGCGGGTGCAAAACCCATGACGGCCTTCTTCGGGTTCCCGTCGGGCATCTGGAGCTGAATTTCCAGGTCATCCGGCGGCGGCTCGTTTTTGCTGAGCGCCTTGAGCACGTCCTTCAGCGTCGGGGCGCAGTCGGCGGTCACCATGTCGAGCACGGGCAGCCCTTCGAGGTCCTCGAAGTCGTCGTAGTCGAACAGCTGAAGGTAGGCCGGGTTGGCGTACACGTGCATGCCTTCGTGGACGTAGGCGATGGCGTCGCGGGAGCTGTCGAGCAGGGCGTAGGCGCGCTTTTCGGCTTCGTGGAGTGAGCCTTCGACAAAACGCAGCCGGCGGCGCGCCGACAGGTTGGTGAATTCGCGCTTGATCACGGACACCATGTGATCGCTGTTGTCGCTACTGGCGCCGGAAGTTGCCCCGGCCTGCATCGCCGTCTCCTCCGTCTCGGCGTCGAAATTCTCGAGCAGGACCACAATCGGCACGTCCTTGCCGCTGCGGGTGACTTCGTTGGAAACGGTTTCGAGATCGAGGCCTTCAACCTCGGGGTTGAGGACGATCATGTCCACGGGCTTACCGTCCAGCAGCGTCCGCAGCTCGTCGGCGTCCTCGACGCTCGACGGACGGGGCGCGATGCCGGCGTTCCGCAGCGTGGACAAAAGATATTCAGCGTCTTCCAGTGATGATTCGATCACCAGCAAACGCAGTAAATCGTCAGCTTTCAAACCGTTTCCTTGCGATCGATCGGGTGAGCCGGGCAGGCGACCCGCGTCTAGCTCTGCGAGGCGACTGTTTTACCGGATTTTTCCCTTGCATGCCACCTGCTTACGCGAGAATCTTCTTGGACTCTGAAGCGGGCGGATCGCTGACCAGACGGGGCACGAGGTACCCCGGCAGGCGATTGCGCAGGGCGTTGACGAGCGCTCTGGCCCGCTGGTCCGCCACCGCAAAGTGGCTGGCGCCCTGCACCGGGTCCATCTGATGAAGATAATAGGGCAGCACACCTTGATCGAACAGGGTTTCGCTGAGTTCTGCCAGGGTCTGCTCACAATCGTTTACGCCCTTGAGCAGCACCGACTGATTGAGCAGCGTCAGGCCCAGCCGGCGCAGCTCCGCCAGCGCCTGAGCGGCGCCGCTGCCTAGCTCCCCCGGATGATTACAGTGCAGCACCAGCACAACCGGCCAGGGCAGGGTGGCCAGCCACTGCAGCAGCGGCTCGTCGACGCGCTGCGGCCGCACCAGCGGCGTGCGGCTGTGAATCCGGAGCCTCCGCAGGTGACGCACCGACGTCAGCGAGTCGGTCAGTGAGGACAGTCGACGCGTCGACAGCGTCAGCGGGTCGCCGCCGCTCAGGATCAGCTCACTGACCTCCGGATGTTGATTGAGATAGCTGGCCACCTCAGCCCAGCGGCCAGCGCTAGGCGGCGCCTGCTCGTAGGGAAAGTGCCGGCGAAAACAGTAGCGGCAGTGAATGTCACAAGCGCTGCTGGCGATGAGCAGCGCACGGTGCCCGTATTTGTGAACCAGACCTCCGGCAACCCGGGACGACAGTTCGCCAACCGGGTCGGTCCCACCCCCCGGTGCAGCTTCCTGCGCGCTGGGCAGGACCTGTCGCAGCAGCGGATCTTCGGAATTTTCCCAGTTGATCAGACTGGCGAACTCGGCAGGGATTTTGAGCGCAAACTGCTCGGCCGCAGCGGCCTGCAGCGCGCCGCCGCGACGCAAGGGCTCGGGCAAATGCTCGACGCGGCTGAGCGCCGTTTTTGCCGGACGAGGCTGTGACGTGGGGGAATCCAAGATCAGCGTGGCGGAGGTTTGTGGATCAGGCGTGGTAATCGTTAAAATACCGCGTTTTGCCCGCCTCGCTCAGCGCCCGCGTGACACGCCGGGCGCTCGCCGGGGCGACAGCAATCGCAACAATCGATCGGGAGACGGCATGGCCACATACAGCACCCAGGAATTCAAGTCCGGACTAAAGATCATTCTTGACGGTGATCCCTACACTATCGTTGAGAACGAGTTCGTCAAGCCGGGGAAAGGTCAGGCCTTCAGCCGGGTTCGCGTCCGAAATCTCAAAACCGGACGCACCGTGGAGAAAACCTTCAAATCCGGTGACTCGGTTGAAGCGGCTGACATTTTCGAGCAGACCATGCAGTACCTCTACACCGACGGGGAATTCTGGCACTTCATGCACCCCGAAACCTTCGAACAGCACGCGGCGGATGCTGCTGCCGTCGGCGAGGCGGCCAAGTGGCTGAAAGAAGAGGACGACTGCCTGATCATGCTGTGGAACGGGGCGCCCCTCACGGTAGAGCCGCCTAACTTCAGCGAGCTGAAGATCACGGAGACCGATCCGGGTGTCCGCGGCGACACGTCAGGCGGCGGCACCAAGCCGGCGACGCTCGAGACCGGCGCGGTGGTTAAGGTGCCGCTGTTCGTCAACGAAGGCGAAATCGTCAAGGTCGACACGCGTTCCGGCGAGTACGTGTCCAGGGTCAAGGATTGACCGGTTCCGGAGCGGCGGTTGAGCTGCGCTGGCAGCCTGATGCCGCTCCGCGCGCGCTGAGGCTGCGTGCAGACCTCAACGCCGCAATCCGGCAGTTCTTTGCCGAGCGCGGCGTGATGGAGGTCGAAACGCCGCTGTTGCAGGGTGCGGCCAACCCCGATCCGGCGATTGAGCCACTGAGGGTGAACTCAGAAGCCCTGGCTGGATTTCTTCGAACCTCCCCCGAGTTTCCGCTGAAGCGGCTGCTGTGCGCGGACAGTGGACCGATCTATGAGCTGGGCCGCGTCTTTCGCGCCGGCGAAACGGGCCGCCATCACAATCCCGAATTCACCATGCTGGAGTGGTACCGGCCCGGGTTCGGGCTCGACGACTTGATCGACGAAGTCGCTGAGCTGATCAACACGGCGCTCCGACTGACCGGTGACCGAACGCTGCCCGTTGTTCGAACACGCTACGCCTCGCTGCTGGAGGACCTGCTCAGGTCTACCGTCCCGACCGATATCGCGGAGCTGCGGCAGGCCTGCGTTACCTTTGCTTCGATGGATGCCTCAACAGCGGCGGTGCTGAGTTCGGACGAGTGTCTGGACCTGCTGTTTGCCGTCGCCGGCGCAGCGCTGCCGACAGCGCAGCTGACCTTCGTCACCCACTTCCCGGCGGCTCAGGCAGCGCTGGCGCGTATCGACCCTGACGATCCTTCGGTGGCGCTTCGCTTTGAAGCTTTTGCCGGCGGCATGGAGCTGGCCAACGGTTACGACGAGCTTCGCTCGGCAACCGAACTCGCCGAGCGGTTTGCGGCCGACAACCGGCGCCGGGAGTCGGCGGGTTTGCGCACGCTGCCGCTGGACCACAAGCTGATTGCGGCCCAGCGCGAAGGGCTACCGGCCTGCTGCGGCGTGTCGGTCGGCGTCGATCGGTTGCTGATGCTGGTTGGCGACTACGACCGCCTGCGTGACGTCCTGAGCTTTACGGAGTTTGAGTCATGACCGCTTCAAGCGTTGACCTGCTGATCAAGCCACGGTGGCTGCTGCCGATTGTTCCGCGGCACGCGGTGCTGGAAGAGCACGCGCTGGCGGTCAGCGATGGTGAAATTGTGGCCATGGGGCCGGCCGCAGAGCTGGAGGCCACGCTGGATGCAACCAGGATCCTGGCGCTCCCCGATCAGGTGCTGATGCCGGGGCTGATCAATGCGCACACCCACAGCGCCATGTCGCTGCTGCGCGGGATCGGTGATGACCTGCCGCTCGAGCAGTGGCTCAACGATCGCATGTGGCCCGTTGAGGGGGCGCTGGCCGACGCCGATTTTGTGGCGCTGGGCACCGACCTGGCCCTGGCGGAGATGATCCGTGGTGGCACCACGTGCGCCAACGACATGTACTTCTTCCCCGACGTGGCGGCGCGTCGCGCGATCGCTCAGGGGTTCCGCCTGGCCGTCGGGATGATCGTGGTGGACTTTCCCACCCGCTGGGCCCAGACGTCAGACGAATACTTCCAGCGCGGCATGGCGGTGCACGACGAGTTTCGCCAGGAGCCGCTGATCACAACCATGCTCGCAGCTCACGCGCCCTATACGGTCGGTGACGACAATCTGTCGCGGATCTGCATGCTGTCGAACCAGCTCGATCTGAAAGTGCACATCCACCTTCACGAAACGGCGGTGGAGGTAGAGAACTCCCGGCGTGATCTCGGGCTGCGGCCTTTCGATCGGGTGCGCAAGCTGGGGTTGGTTAACGAGAATCTGCTGGCGGTACACATGACTCAGCTGGAGCCTAATGAAATCACCGCCTGCGCCGAGGCCGGCGTGTCGGTGCTGCACTGCCCCGAGTCGAATCTGAAGCTGGCCAGCGGCCTGTGCCCGGTAGAGGCGTTGCGTCAGGCGGGCGTCAACGTGGCGCTCGGCACCGACGGCGCGGCCAGCAACAATGACCTGGACATGTTTGGTGAACTGCGCACGGCGGCGCTGATCGGCAAAGCGGCGGCCGACAGCGCTGAGGCGGTGCCGGCCTGGTATGCGCTCGAAATGGCGACGATCAACGGCGCCAAAGCGCTGGGCCTGGACGAAAACATCGGCTCACTGGAGGTCGGCAAGCGGGCTGACCTCATCAGCTTTTCAATGGACGGGCCTGAGCTGATGCCCTTGTTCGACGTGGTTTCGCAGCTGGTGTATGCCGGCAATCGTCGGCAGGTTCGCAACGTGTGGGTGGACGGCGAGCAGCTGCTGATGGACGGTTCCATGACTCGAATGGACCTGCCGGCGCTCAAGAGCCGGGTCGAGACGACCTCGCTCACCATTCAAAATATCCTGGACCAGGAGCCAACGGAATGAGCAGTACGATTCCCGACATGAACCCGGCGAACACGAGCTCGGCAGACACGCCCCCGGCCCTCGCGCCAAATCACGACCTGGAGGAGCTCGCGCGCTTCGACGCCGTGGCCGCTGGCTGGTGGGACCCGGAGGGAGATTTTCGTCCGCTGCACGAGCTCAATCCGGTTCGCTGCGCGTTTGTGACCGACCGCGTCGACGTGGCCGGGCTCAACGTTCTCGACGTGGGCTGCGGCGGCGGCCTGTTGAGTGAGGCACTGAACGAGCAGGGCGCCGCGGTGACCGGCATCGACCTGTCGGAGGGCGCCCTCAAGGTGGCCCGGCTGCACCAGCATGAGTCGGGCACCACGGTCGACTATCAGCACAGCTCGGTCGAAGAGGTAGCCGACCAGCGTGCCGGCGAGTTTGGCGTGATCACCTGCATGGAGATGCTCGAACACGTGCCCGATCCGGTCTCTGTGATCCGGGCCTGCAGTACGCTGCTGGCGCCGGGCGGCTGGCTGTTTGCCTCGACGCTCAACCGCACGCCTCGGTCATTTTTTCTGGGCATCGTGGCCGCTGAGTATGTGCTTGGGCTCCTGCCCCGCGGAACGCATCAGTACCGTCGGTTCATCCGGCCCTCCGAGCTCACCCGCTGCGCGCGGGAGCACGGCCTGGGCCTGGTCGACCTGTGCGGCATCGAATACAACCCGCTGCGGCGGGCGGCGCGACTGACCGAGAACCCGTCGGTGAACTATCTGGCGGCCTTCCGCAAGCCGCTCGCGACGTCATGACACAAACCTTCTGGAGCGGCACCGATGGATAGCAGCAGCCTGGCGGCGGTCCTGTTTGACCTCGACGGAACGCTGATTCACAGCGCGCCGGACATGGTTGCGGCAGCCAACTGGCTGCGGGCGCAGGAGGGGCTGGACCCCGTGGATGAGCCCTGGCTGAGCCAATACGTGTCGCGAGGCGGTGCGGGGGTCGTCGGCGCGGCGTTTCCGGAGGCCTCCCAGGTGGAACAGGCGGAACTGCTCGGCCGGTTTCTGGCGCGTTACGGTGAAAACGTCAGCGACAAGAGCTGTTTGTTTCCCGGCGTTGCGGATCTGCTGACGGCCATCGAAGCGCGGGGGTGGCCCTGGGGCGTCGTGACCAACAAAGCGTCGATCTACGCGGAGCCCCTGATGGATTCGCTGGGGCTGCGCGTGCGCTGTGCGGCGCTGATCTGCGGCGACACGCTGCCGACCCGCAAGCCGGCTCCCGATGGGCTGCTCGAGGCGTGCCGGCGCATGGGCGTGGGGCCGGGCGTCTGCGTGTACGTCGGTGACGATCAGCGGGATATTCAGGCTGCGCGTGCGGCCGGTTGCGGCGCCATCGCCGCCGCCTACGGGTACTTTACGGCGGACGACCACCCGGTCACTTGGGGGGCGGACGCCATCATTCAGAGCGCGGACGAGCTGCCGCCGCTGCTGGGTTTGGCGTATCAGTCCGGGGAACCTGTTTGACCGGTTGGTGGGCGCAGCTCAGCGCTTCAGATCAAACGCTGCTGCTGATGGCTCTGGCGTTTCTGGCGGGCTGTGGCGTCACCTACGCGGTGGTTGCGCTGCGCGCCGCCCGGCGCAGTGCGGAGCTCGAGTCCGAAATTGCCACGCTGGCAGCCCAGGCGGAGGCCAGCCGCCAGCTGTCGGACGAACGCGAGAGGATTTTCCAGGACAGCCAGCAGCGGCTCGAGGCGAGCTTCTCCCTCCTGTCCGGACGCGCGCTCAAGCGCAACGCGGAGTCGTTCATGCGCCTTGCCGAAGAACGCTTTCGCCGCCACCAGCAGCAGGCTGACAGCAGCTTCGGTCAGCACCAGCAGGCGCTCAGCGAGCTGGTCAAGCCGATCAACGAGACGCTGCAGAAGTCCGAGGCGCAGCTTCGAGAGCTGGAGAAAGAGCGGCGAACCGCCTTCAGCTCGCTCGAAAAGCATCTGGCGCTCATGACGCAGGACCAGCAGACGCTCCAGGCGGAAACGCGCAACCTGGTGCAGGCGCTGAGGCGGCCGGAGGTTCGGGGCCGCTGGGGCGAAATGACCCTGCGCCGGCTGGTGGAGCTGGCCGGGATGGTGGACCGCTGCGACTTCAGCGAGCAGGTGTCGGTGCAGGGCGATCAGGGTCAGCTCCGGCCGGACATGGTGATCCACCTGCCTGACCAGCGGGATATTGTGGTCGACGCCAAAACCCCGCTCGACGCGTACCTGACAGCCCAGTCGGCGAGCGACCCGCAGGAGCGCGAGAGTGCGCTGCAGCAGCATGTCCGAAACGTGCGGGCTAGGGTCAAGCAGCTCGCCGACAAAGCGTACTGGGAACAGTTCAGCAACAGCCCGGACTTTGCGGTCCTGTTTATCCCCGGCGATCAGTTTCTGGCGGTTGCGCTTGAACGCGATAGTCAGCTTCTGGAGGAAGCGCTCAGGCAGCAGGTGATTCTGGCAACGCCCACCAGCCTGGTGGCGCTCCTGCGAGCGATCGCGTTTTCCTGGCGTCAGGTGGCGATGATCGAAAACGCCGGTGAGATCCGCAGCCTGGCCGAAACGTTTCAGAAGCGCGTCGGTATATTCTCGGAGCATGTGGCCCGGCTTGGAAAAGCGCTGGGCAGCAGCGTGGATCACTACAACCGCAGCGTCGGTTCGCTCGAACGTCAGGTGCTGCCGTCGGCGCGCCGGCTCACCGAACTCGGCGTCGAGGAACGCCGCGAGATTCAGGCGCCTGAACCGGTTGACGCCGTTGCCCGTGCGGCAGAAGGCCCGGGCGATGCGCAGGATGAACCGGTGGCAGACTCTGTCACGTCTGAGTCAGAGAGCGAGCGAGATGACTGATTCGACCGACTACTACCTGGAGGATCGGCTGGGGCGCAACCTGCCGGAGCTGCTGCTGACGCGGGTCTTTGTCCCCGAGGCGCAGCAGCGTCTGGTGGCGGCGCAGTTCCTGCTGCTCGATGAGCTCGTGGAGCTCACCGTGATCCGGGAAACCGGGGTTGCCATGACCAAAATGACCTGGTGGTTTGAGGAGTGGAAGCGGCTGCGTGAGGGAGAGCCGCGACACCCGGTCACCAAAACGCTGTTCGCCGACGCTGAGGCTTTTTCCGAAACCGGCGCCTGGCCAAAGCTGGATGGGCCGCTATCGGTGGTGGCAACGATGCTTCAGGGTCAAACCCCGGCGGATCAGGCGGAGCTTCAGCAGTGGCTCAGCGACTTTGCGGCACCGCTGGCTGCCCTTGAACCTGGGCTCGAGCGCGAATCGGGATCAGAGCCGGCCAGGCCATCCCTGACGGCTGCCTGGCAGCGGATTGTGCTGCTCAGCTGGGTCGCCAAGCTCACCCGGCTGGCGGAGCTCGGGCGCGCGCCATGGCCGCTGGACTTGACGGCTAAGACGCAGCTCCGACGCGCCCAGCTCAAAGACGCAGACCAACAGTCGGCAGCGGCGGGACACCTGTGGCGCCATGGTGGCGGCGAAATGCCGGAGGGTCGCTCGCAGGCGGGGCATGCGGGCATCTATCTGTCGGTTGCTGCAGGGACGGTGCTGGCGCGCGCCACCGGGCAGCCCGAAGCGGGCCGCTGGCGACAGCTTTTTGCAGCCTGGCGGGCCAAACGCCGAAGCCTCCCGTCCGGTGATTAGCACCGTCGCCATCGCGAACTACCGTTCGCTGCTGGATCTGACGCTGGCCCTCGGGCCGCTGAACGTCATCACCGGGCCCAACGGCTGCGGCAAGTCCAACGTCTATCGGGCGCTGCGGCTGCTGGCCGATACCGCCCATGGCGGCGTGATCCAATCGCTGGCCCGGGAAGGCGGACTGCCGTCGACGTTCTGGGCCGGGCCCGGCACGATCTCCCGGGGCATGCGCGAGGGTGAGGTGCCGGTGTAGGGAACGGTCAGCGACGGGCCGGCGCGGCTGCGGCTCGGCTTTGCGGCCGAAGATTTTGGGTACACCATTTCACTCGGCCTGGAGCCGCCAGGCAGCCTGGGCCCCACGGCTTTTGAGCTCGACCCGCAGATCAAGCGCGAGACGATTTTCAGCGGCGATTTCTACCGGCCCTCGGCAGCATTGGTCGACCGCAGCGGGGCGATCGCCAAGGTGAGGCAGGGGCGCAGCTGGCAGGTGGTGGCGCAGCATCTGCCGATGTTCGAGAGCCTGTTTAATCACCTGGTAGATCCGAGCCAGGCGCCCGAGGTGCTGCAGGTTCGGGACACCATCAGCGGCTGGCGTTTCTACGATCACTTTCGGGCCGACGCCAACGCGCCGGCGCGCCAGGCGCAGCTCGGGACCCGCACGACCGTGCTGGACGATGAGGGCAGCCAGCTCGCCGCGGCGCTGCAGACCATCCGCGAAATCGGCGAAGCTGAAGCGCTGGACGAGGCGATAGACGACGCGTTTCCTGGGGCAGAGCTGGAGATCAGCGTCTCCAGCGATCACCGTTTTGCCGTCAATCTTCGCCAGACTGGCCTGCTGCGGCCTCTGAGCGGGCTGGAGCTGTCCGACGGGACATTGAGATTTCTGCTGTGGGTGGCGGTCCTGCTGACGCCGCGACCGCCGCCGCTCATCGTGCTGAACGAACCGGAAACCAGCCTGCATCCTGACCTGCTTCCCGCCCTGAGTCGGCTGATCCGCCGCGCGGCGGATCACAGCCAGCTGATTGTCGTGTCGCACGCGACGCGCCTGGTGGCGGGCATCGAAAAGGACGAGAGATGCCACAGCATCGCGCTGGACAAGAACCTGGGGCAGACGCAGGTGCTGGGGCAGGGGATGCTCGACGAACCACCCTGGGAGTGGCCCGACTGAGTTGCGAGATCTAGGGCTTGCTCTCGCAGGGACGCGCCGGTCGCGAACGACAGGGCACCAGCAGCTCCGGGTCAACCCGCTCTTTGCCCCAGTTCATGCGCCAGTCCAGATGTGGGCCGGTCACCCGCCCGGTGGCGCCGATGGTTGCGATCACCTCACCCTGCTGGACCCGCTGTCCAACCTCAACGTCGATCTGGTCGAGGTGCAGGAACGTAGAGCTCAGGCCGTGGCCGTGATCGACGATCAGCGTGCCGCCGGAGTAGTACATATCGGGATGGGCGAGGGTAACGACGCCCCCTGCGGGCGCGAGCACCGGGCTGCCGGTTGGCGCCGCGATGTCGATGCCGTAGTGCGGACGACGCGGCTGACCGTTCAGGACGCGCTGTGATCCGTAGACGCCGCTGATTCGCCCCTCGGCGGGCCAGATAAATCCGTTGCTGAAGTCATTGCGCAGCTCACGCAGGGCGCGGGCGCGGCGCACCTGGGCGTTGTCGTCGGCAATCCGCTGCCGGACCGACTCCGGTGGAGTGACCTTGGCCGGCGGCAGCCCGTCAATCCGCTCGATGGCGTAGTCGCGGCGCGCGATGGACAGCGTCTGCCGGCTGCGCGTGCCGTCGGGCTGGGTCACCTCCAGCACGGCCTGCGGCTCCGCGTCGCGGCCAAAGCCCAGCAAAAACCGTCCCTCGGAATCCACCATGACCGGCTGGCCGTCCAGCAAAATGCTTGCGCCGGGCTGAGTTTCGCCGAACAGCACAGCACCCTGGGTCAGTGGTCCGGACAGTCGGTAGCCCGCCTGGCCAGAAACCGGGTCTACCTGCTGCGGGAGGAGCCAGCTGAGGAGGAGCAAGGTCGGTAGCTTCATGGAAGCGTAGCTTAGGCCGCCGCGGTCGGCGCCGCAATCGTCGGCAGTGCGGCTTGGTTGGCGGAGGGAGCTGCGCTGCAGCACAGTAATCCCTCAGCGATACCCAAGTGATCTCCGGTGGGGAATAATGGCGGCCCACCGTTGCACATCGAACCAAGGTTAGCTCGCTCTTGAGTCAGGTCTTACTCGCCATCGACACCGCCACCGAGGCGTTTTCCGTAGCCCTTTCGCAGGGGGAGGAAATACGCGAGGTTTTTGCCGTTGCGCCCCGGGAGCACGCCCGGCGACTGCTGCCGACGGTCGACGAGCTGCTCAGCGAGGCCGGCCTGAGTATGGCCGGCGTTGACGCGATTGTCGTGACCCGCGGTCCGGGCTCATTTACGGGCGTTCGAATCGGCATCGCCGCAGCGCAGGGGCTGGCGCTTGGAGCTGATAAAGGCCTGATCCCTGTGTCGACACTTCAGGCGCTGGCGCTCAACGCATGGCGCGAGACCGGGCAGTCGCGCGTCGCCGCCTTACTCGATGCCCGGATGGAGCAGGTCTATGCCGGTGCCTTTGACTTCCGGCAGCCCGCAGGGAAACCCGTTATCGACGAGCAGGTATGTGACCCGGCTGAGCTCACGCTGCCGGGCGGTGACTGGCTGCTGGCCGGGCCCGGAGCGTTGGCTTACGGCCCGTCGCTGCGGGCGGCTTTGGACGGTAATGACAGGGTGGCCGGCGAGCTCGGCGACTGTTATCCCTCGGCGTCAGCAGCGCTGAGTATCGCGCGCGAGCTCAATCTGGAGGCGGTTGCGCCAGACGCGATCGAGCCGGCCTACCTGCGCGCTGCCGTCAGGTAAGCAGCAGCGTCCCCAGGCCCAGGATCGACACAAAGCCGACCACGTCGGTGACCGTGGTGAGCACCATGCCGCCGGCCAGCGCCGGATCGATGGACATGCGCCTGAGCATGATCGGCACAAACACCCCAGACGCCGCCCCGGCAAGCAGATTCAGAAAGATGGCCGTTGCGACCACCAGTGCCAGGGTGGTGTCCTTGAACCAGAAGATGGCCACCAGGGCGATGACCAGCGCCCACAGCAGGCCGTTGAGAAAGCCCACCGCCAGCTCCCGGTTGAGCAGCGCCACCGTGTTGCCGGTGCCCACCTGACCCAGCGCCATGCCCCGGACGATCAGCGTCAGGGTCTGGGTTCCGGCGATGCCGCCCATGGACGCCACCGCCGGCATGAGAAATGCGAGCGCAACCACCCGTTCGATCGTCGCGCCGAAGATGCTGATGAAATACGAGGCAAACAGGGCGGTGACCAGATTGAGGCCCAGAAACACCGCGCGGCGCCGGGAGCTGGCGAGCACCGGCGCAAACATGTCGTTCTCCTCATCCAGGCCCGCCATGGCCAGCACGTTGTGTTCCGCTTCTTCGCGGATCACGTCGACAACGTCGTCGATGGTGATCGTGCCGACCAGCTGATTTCGATCGTCCACCACTGGTGCGGTGACCCAGTCCTGGTGCTCGAAGGCCGTCGCCACCTCGTTTGCCGGGGTATTCACGGCGATGGCCGGCACGTCGCTGTCCAGCACGTCGCGAACGCTGAGCTGGGGGTCTTTGGTCAGTAGATCGGTCAGGGCCAGGCGGCCGATGTAGTGGCCGTAGCGGTCGATCACAAAGAGATGGTCGATCAATGCCGGCAGGCTGTCGCGCCGGCGCAGAAAACGCATCACGACGTCCAGCGAGACGTCGGCGCGGACCGTGATGACCTCCGGATTCATCATCCCGCCGGCGCTGTCTTCGGGATACAGCAGCACCTGTTCGAGGCGCTCCCGGTCCTCCCGGTCCATCACCTTGAGCACCTGCTCGGTGACCTGGTCGGGCAGGTCGTTGATGATGTCCGCGAGGTCGTCCAGCTCGAGCTCGGTGGTGGCCTGAACCAGCTCGGCGTCTTCGGTGGATTCGATGACCGAGGCGCGCACCTCGTCGTTCAGGTGGACGAGGATCTCACCGTCGAGCGCGGCGTCGGTCAGGTCCCAGACCACCGCCCGCCGATCCGGCGGCATCGATTCGAGCAGGTCCGCGATCTCGCCGGCTGAGAGGGCCTGCAGGATGCGTTTGACGGGCTGGAGCCGACCGCTGCGCAGCGCGTCGTTCAGCAGCTGGAGCTGCTGTTCAGACTTCTCTCTGCGAACGTATTCAGCCATCTGGACGGTTCCCGGCCCTGAGTCGAGCAGGGATTGTCCGTGAAAAGTGGACCGGGGTCACGCCCCGTTGCCGTCTGGGCAAGCCTGACGGCTAAACTTCGTTCAGCTCTCTTACCAGGGCAGCGATTCGGGCGGGGTGGGAAGCGCGCATAATGCGGCGCGTCAGGCGGCTGATGACCGACAGGTCCGTGCTGTTGACCACCTGCCGGACCTCAAGCAGGCGAGCCGGCGAGACGCTGAAGTCGCGCAGGCCGAGCCCGAGGAGCAGCCGCGTATAGGTGGTGTCCGCCGCCATCTCGCCGCACAGTGATACCGGGGTGCCAACCGCCCCTGCGGCGTCCAGCGTGATCTGGAGCAGCTTGAGCACGGCCGGGTGGAGCGGGTCGTAAAGGTAGCCCACCTGATCGTCGATGCGATCGATGGCCAGCGTGTACTGGATCAGATCGTTGGTGCCGATCGACAGGAAGTCCAGATTCTTGGCGAACGTGCGGGCGGACAGCGCCGCCGCCGGTACCTCGATCATCCCGCCGAGCTGGTAAGGGCCGACCGGCACCTGTTCGGCCCTCAGCTCGCGTTCGGCCTGCTGGACCAGCGACTTCACCTGAAACAGCTCCTGCGTGTTGCAGAGCATGGGAATCAGGATATTGACCGGGCCGAGCGCCGTGGCACGAAGGATGGCGCGAAGCTGGCACAGGAACATCTCCTGCTCGCTGAGGCAGAGGCGGACGGCGCGCAGTCCGAGGGCCGGGTTGATCATGGAGCTGCCGGAGGCTCGGATCGAGTCCACCTGCTTGTCAGCCCCCAGATCCAGGGTCCGGATTGTGGTGGCGCCGTCGCCGAGCTTGCCAACCAATGCGGCGTAAGCCTGAAACTGCTCTTCTTCGTCCGGCGGGATTTCGCGATTCAGGAACAGGTATTCGGTTCGAAACAGCCCCACACCCTGCGCACCGTTGAGCTTGGCGAGCGCCATGTCTTCCGCCAGATCAACATTGGCCTGAAGCCGGATGGGGCAGCGGTCCACGGTTTGCGTGGGCTGACGCCTGACCTGTTGCAGCAATGACTGCCTCGCCGACTCCTGGCGCAGCTTCTCGCGGTAGTGACGCTGCACGGTTCGACCCGGATCCGCCAGGGTCACGCCGCGCTGGCCGTCCAGGACCACCAGCTCGCCTTCGTTGATCAGCCTCAGGGCGTTGCGAAGCCCCATCACCGCCGGCATCTTGAGACTTCGGGCCAGGATGGCCGTGTGGGACAAGGGGCCGCCGTGTTCGGTCACCAGGCCCGCAATGCCCTCCTGGTACAGGAGCAGAAAGCTGGCGGGATCAACGTCCTCCGCGACCAGGACCAGGCCCCGGTAGTGTTCGCCGACGTAGTCGTCGGCACCTTCAGCAGCCAGCTGGTTGAGGACCCGTCCGATCACCTGATCGACGTCGTTCGCGCGGCTGCGGATGTAGGGGTCTTCCATTTCTTCGAACACCGCCTTCAGGCGGTCGCACTGCAGGTTGATCGCCCACTCCGCGTTGCACTGCTGCTCGGCGATGATCTCAGCCGGAGCATCAGCGATGGAGCTGTCCTCCAGCATCAGCACGTGGATGTCAAGAAACTCGGTGACTTCTACCGGCGTGTCGGCCGGAAGCTGGCGCCGGACGCGCCTTAGGTCTTCGCTGGCCCTGCCGACGGCCAGGCGGAAGCGGCGCACCTCACGGTCAACCTGATCGGGCTCGATCGGGTGCTCCTGCGTATCCAGCCGCCGCCCCCGGACCACGTGGGCCCGTCCGATGGCAATGCCAGATGAAACACCGGTGCCGTAGATCGCTAGCGCCATACACCTCCCTGGGAGGGGCGCTCACGACAAGTCCTGCTGGAACCTTCCCTGGGACGCCAACGCGCCGCTACTGCGCCTCTCCGAATCGGTTGTTGATCAGATCTGTCAGTGCCGCCAGCGCTTCCTCAGCGTCATCTCCCGTCGCCTCGAGAATCACGCTGGTGCCCTTTGCGGCTGCCAGCATCATAACACCCATGATCGACTTGGCGTTGACCTGGCGGTCGCCGTTGCTGATGCGAACGTCGCTGGAGAAGCTGCTGGCGGTCTTCACGAGACGAGCCGCGGCCCGGGCGTGAAGCCCAAGCTGATTGCAGATTTCGACGGTGGTTTCAGGCATCGTTCGTGCTAACTGGACTCGGGCGGCTGGTCGCCGCTGAAGATCGACCGCCGACCGCCGCTGACCATGTGGCCGGCCAGGTCGACAGGGCCTAAGTCCGCGTAGTTGTGGGCCCGCAGCAGCATCGCCAGGTTCAGGCCGTGAACCACCGGGCGCCCGTCGGCGATTCGGTGAGCGATGTTGCTGGGCGTGGCGCCAAAAACGTCGGTCAGGATCACGGAGTCGGGCCCGAGGTCGCTGGTCAGGCTGCGCGCCTGCTGTTCGACCATCGCCGGATCAGCGTCCGGTTCCACCCCCAGCACGCGAATCTTGAGCCCGAGCGTGCCAATCACGTGACGCGCCTGCGTCATCAGGCAGGCGCCCAGCTCGCCGTGGGTGATCAGCAGGAGACCGGTCACAGCAGCTCCCGGTGATACGTCAGCACGTGCTCGCGGAGCTTGCCAAAGTGATCGGCAATAGCGTCGGCGACGTATACGGACCGGTGTTTGCCGCCGGTACAGCCGATGCCGACCGTAAGATAGCTGCGGTTGTCCGCCTCGAACTGCGGCAGCCAGCGTTCCAGACAGGCGCAGTAATCCGCCACCAGGTCCCCAACCTGGGCATGGCCAGCCAGAAAGTCTTTCACCTCCTGCTGCCGGCCGGTCAGTGGCCTCAGGTGCAGCTCCCAATGGGGGTTGGGCAGGCAGCGCACGTCAAAAGCAAAATCGACGTCAGGCGGTACGCCGCGCTTAAAGGCGAACGACTCGATCAGCAGCACGGTCGGTCGGCTGCCGGCCCCGAGCTCGTTGCAGATTTCCCGACGGAGCTGGTGGACGCTCAGCTGACTGGTGTCCAGCGTGAAGTCGGCGTGGTCCGCGACCGGCATCATCAGCTCGCGCTCCCGCGCGATATCTTCCGCCAGCGACTGGTCCGCGTGATGCAGCGGGTGCGGGCGACGGGTTTCCGAATAGCGTTTCAGCAGCGTCGCGTCGTCGGCCGTGAAAAAGAAAATGCTGGTTCTTGGATGGGCCTTGCGGGCCGCAGCAAGCGTTTCACCGAGCGTGCGCAGGCTTTGCCGCTGCCCCCGGACGTCGAGCCCAAGCGCGATCTTTGGCAGCGGTTCGGGCCGGCCGAAGTTGTGGTCGAGCAGCGCATCGATGAGCCCGAGCGGCAGGTTATCGATGCAGAAGTAGCCCAGGTCCTCGAGGGTGGTCATCGCCACCGACTTTCCGGAACCGGACAGCCCTGTCACGATCACAAGCTCCGATGTGGGTTCGTCGTCCGGGTTGGGGCTCATGATTGATCCTTTAGCGCCTGCTGATGTCGTTCGAGAAACTCACCGGCGGCATCATAGCCGCTCATCTTAAGACCGTGGTTCCGGACGGCTGCTTCCACCAACACCGCCAGGTTGCGGCCCGGCGCTACCGGCACGGTGATTTTCGGAATTTTGATGCCCAGGATTTCCCGCTCACTGTGATCGCCCCGCAGGCGGTCCATTTCGGCGTGCCGGATGGCTTCGGCGTCCATCAGGCGCAGGTGGATGATCAGCCGCAGATACTTGTTTGCCTTGATGGCGCTGTCGCCGAACATGGCCCGAACGTTCAGGATACCCAGCCCGCGGACCTCGAGGCAGTCACGCAGCAGGGGCGGGCAGGTGCCGTCGATCACGTCAGGACCGACCAGCGTCATGTCCGGCGCGTCGTCAGCGACGAGCCGATGGCCCCGCGTGATGAGCTCCAGCGCGAGTTCGCTTTTGCCGGAGCCGCTGTCCCCGGTGATGAGCACGCCGAGGCTGAAGACCTCCATAAACACGCCGTGGACAGAGGTGTTGCGAGCCACCCGCTGCGACAGCATGTGCTGCAGATGGCTGACCAGCTCCACCCCGGCGGCCGGTGAGCCCCAGAGGGGCGTGCCGGATTCGTCGGCTGCCTCAAGCAGATCGTCCGGAAGCGGCAGCGCGTCGCTGACCAGCACGGCGATGGGGTCGTTCGCGACAATTCGGGCGATGGTTTCCCAGCGCTGCCTCGCTTCGAGCGTATCGAGATAGGCGATCTCCTCGGCGCCGAGGATCTGGATGTTGTTGGGGTGGATGACGTTCAGAAAGCCGGCCAGGGAGGGCCGCAGCCCCTTGGTCGCTTTGCTCGACACGGCGCGCTCCGCGCCGCCGCGTCCCGCGGCCCAGGTCAGGCTGAAGCGGTCCTTCAGCTTGGCAAAGATCTCGCCTGAGGTGATGCGCCCATTCATCAGGCAGCGGCTATACCTGCTGCATTTCCCAGGATTCAAGCAGCTCCATGACGTGTTCGGGACTCGTGGCCTCCCGGAGCTGGCTGCGTCGCTCCCCGTCATGAAACGTTTCCGCGACCAGCGCTAGCAGCTTCAGATGCTGGTCCTCGTGCGACTCCGGCACCATCAGGGCGAACACCAGATCGACGGGCTGTCCATCGCTACTGTCGAAATCGACCGGGTCGTGCAGCTTCAGCAGGCAGCCCGCTGCCGCCGGCAGATCGGCCAGCCGGCAGTGGGGCAGCGCAACACCCGAGCCGAGCGCCGTGGTGCCGATCCGCTCGCGGGCGCAGAGCCCGGAGTAGACGATGCGCTCCTCGATTCCGTCAGCGGCGGGGTAGAGCGACGCCGCGGCCACCTCCAGCACCCGCTTCTTGCTCCTGGCCTTCACGTCGAGGGCGATGCGCTCAGGGTTGATGAGATCCGATATCAGCATGGCAGCTGCCTTTCTTTGCCTTCTTCTTGGATATGCCGCTGAAGCGAACGGTCAGTTCGTGCCGAGGGATTTGAGCGGCATGTCGCCACTGTGGTCCCGCAGTTTTTCCTTGTACTTGATGACCTGCCGATCGAGACGATCGACCAGCATGTCGATGGAGGCGTACATATCTTCGGACTGGGCATCCGCAAAGAACTTTTTGCCGCTGCCGTTCAGCGTTGCCTCAGCGCGCTGCTGATGGCGATCAACGCCGAGGATGACATGTACATCAAGCAGATGGTCGAAGTGTTTCACCACCCGTTTGAATCGGCTCTCAACCTTCTTGCGAAGTGCCGGCGTGATATCGATATTTCGTCCGGTCAGATTGATTTGCATGACACGCTCCTCCTTAGGTAATTACATCAACCGCTTGCGTCGGGATGATGAGGGAATGTTCAGTGCTTCACGGTATTTCGCGACCGTGCGACGGGCAACGTCGATGCCCTGGTCGTTCAGCAGCTGAGCCAGCTTGCTGTCGCTGAGTGGCTTGGCCGGCGGTTCGCTTTCGACCAGCCGATTGATCATCGCCTGGATGGCTGTTGCCGACATCTCGCCGCCGTCGCTGGTGCCGACGTGGCTGGAAAAGAAATACTTGAACTCGAAGATCCCCCGCGGGGTGACCATGTATTTGCGCGTCGTCACTCGAGACACCGTCGACTCGTGCATGTCGATGGTATCGGCCACTTCTCGCAAAACCAGAGGCTTCATCGCCTCCGGACCGAGCTCGAAAAAGTCCGACTGATAGCGAACGATTGCGTTCGCCACCTTGAGCAAAGTCTCGTTGCGCGCCTCGAGGCTCTTGATGAGCCAGCGCGCCTCCTGCAGCTGGCCGCGCAGATAGTTGGAATCCTCTTTGCTGGCCTTGCCGATCATGCCGGCGTAAAAGTCGTTGACCCGCAGCTGCGGCATGGTGTCCTCGGGCAGCCGTGCAATCCACACGCCGGCCCGCTTTTCGACGACCACGTCCGGCGTCACGTATTCGGTTGGGGAAGACGAGAAGTGGGCGCCCGGGCGCGGCTCCAGTGATCGGACCAGCTCGATACCCTGGCGCAGCTGATCGTCCGTCAGCGACAGCTTGCGCCGCAGCCCGACGATGTCCTGCCTGGCGAGCAGGTCTAACCCCTGTTCCACAATCTTGCTGGCGACCCGCAGGCCCGCCGTATCTTCGGCCAGCGTCGCAAGCTGGATGGTCAGGCATTCCTGGAGCGAGCTCGAGGCGGCGCCGAGCGGATCAAAATGCTGAATCCGACGGCGCATGGCATCCACCTCATCGGTTTCGACCTCCCATTCGGGCAGCAGGCTGAGGCGGATCGCCTCGACCGTTTCGGTGAGGTATCCGTCGTCACCGATCGCGTCGATGATCGCAACGCCGATGGCGACGTCCCGGGGCAGGGCGTGGCTCAGATTCAGCTGCCACAGCAGGTGTTCAGCGAGGGTGTCCTGATCGCTGTCGGCAAAATCCATCGGCCGGTCGCTGAAGTCCCCGCTGTTGCGGGTTGTGCTGGCGGTCGAGGCTGCGTAGCGCTCCTCGTACAGAATGTTTTCCGAGTCAGCGTCAACGTCCGGGCCGGCGTCCGGCTGCGTATCGGGGGTGGTGAACGCATCCTTTTCCGTCTCGCCGCCAACGTCATCGGGGGCGGACGCCTCGGCCGGGCGTTCGTCGATGGCGCTGCTATCCGCCGCCGTATCTTCGGCGGCCGCGGACGGCGCCAGCTCCAGGTCCTCGCGTTCGAGCAGCGGGTTCGTTTCCAGCGCCTCCAGCAGCTGGGTTTCAAGTTCCTGAGACGAGAGCTGCAGCAGTTTGATGGCCTGCTGCAGCTGAGGCGTCATGTTGAGCTGTTGCCCGAGACGCAGTTGTAGGGCGGGTTTCAACGTATTTTTGCCTGAAGGCCGTTCAAAGGTCGAAGCCTGTGAATCGGCGTTGCCACGTATCAAAACGGGCTTGCCGCTCCATTTTATGCCTCGCTACCGTCCTTGCCTAGTGGGCCGCTTGTAAAGAACCGTGTCGGAAAGCGGGCGGAATTTTTGCAGAAATCGGCATTCTAGAGATTGAAATCCTGGCCCAGATAAACGTCGCGAACCTGCTTGTTGGCAAGCACCTCATCCGGCGAGCCTTCCGCCAGGACTTTCCCTTCGCTGAGGATGTACGCGCTGTCGCAGATTTTGAGCGTTTCCTGCACGTTGTGGTCGGTGACGAGTACGCCGATTCCGCGTGCCTTCAGGTGATTGACGATGCGCTGGATCTCGTTGATGGAAATGGGGTCAACGCCGGCAAACGGCTCGTCCAGCAGGATGTACCTGGGCGCGGCCGCCAGCGCTCGCGCGATTTCGACTCGCCGACGCTCGCCGCCCGACAGCGTGATGCCTTTCTGACCGGCCAGGTGCCCAACCTGAAGCTCGTCGAGAAGCTGCTCGAGCTCGGCGCGACGATCGCCGCGGCTGAGTCCTTTTCGCAGCTGCAGGATCGCCATGATGTTGTCCCGGACGCTGAGCTGACGAAAGATCGACGGCTCCTGCGGCAGGTAGCCGATGCCGAGCTGCGCCCGTCGATTCATCGGCATGCCGGTGATGTCCTGCTCGTCGAGCCAGATGGCCCCCGAGTCGCACCGGATCAGGCCGACCATCATATAGAAGCAGGTGGTCTTGCCGGCGCCGTTCGGCCCCAGGAGGCCGACCGTCTCACCTTGGCGCACGGTAACCGAGCAGCCGTCGACCACGGCGCGTGACTTGTAAGACTTGGACAGAGTGTCCGCGCGGAGAGTTGACATCAGCGGGGTTTAGGGTTGGCTGGCTTCAGCCGTCAGCGGGCTTTTGCGGCGGTGTGTAGATGAACAGCACGGGTTGATCGCTGTCGCCGCCGGCATCGAGCTGCTGGGTGTTGAGATCGTAGTTGATGGTTTCGGCGCTCATTTCGTCGCCGGCTTTGCGGACCAGGGCCTGACCGATGAGCGTGACCTTTTCATCCTGCAGAAAATAGTCGATCCGCTCGGCACGGCCATCGAGCGGGGTGCCGTCGTCCAGCTCTTCCCGCCAGCGCGCCGGTTCGTTTTCCTTGCCGATGATCTCGATCCGAACCAGTGCGCCACTGGCATCGCGAAAGACCCGCGCGCTGTCGCTGGTGATTGTCAAGCTTCCCTGGGTCAGCTCAAAGCCCCGGCTGAACTCGACCACGCCGGCGTTTTCCGTCGACCTGCCGGCTCGAAACTCCGCCCGCTGGCTGCGATCTTCCGTTCGCGCCAGAACCGAAGTGCTGACGACGCTGGCGCAAAGCACAAAAGCGTAGACAATCTTCATATCAGCTCGGTGGTTCATAGTAGCCTTTGACCTGGCTGAGTATATCGAACTGCTGGCGCGACAGGTCGACCTCGAAGCCCACACCCTGCGAACGCATGTCGGCCCGGATGACTTCGACGGCCGCCTCGGAGCTGGCGAGGTTCTCCTGTGGCAGCACCGTCACGTCAGACGTATTGACAATGGTCAGCGGCGCTTGTTCCGAAGCCAGCTTGACCGGTCCCGGCAGCCAGATCTCATCGCCCTCCCGATTGATCCAGGCGCTCTCAGACTGCATCCGCCAGGTCACCTCGCCACCCTCAAACAGCGTCAGGTGCGGCGTGGTGATCGTGACCGATTCATCTTCCTGGTTCTTTTCCAGGTAGGGAGACTGCACGCGAAAGCTCGGCCGGCCGTTGGGATCCATGACCAGCAGGTCGAATTCCTCCAGCAGGTAGTCCGACCTCGCCGCGGGAAGGGTTTCCACCTCCTCCGGTTCGCGGAGACTCGCCGCCAGCCAGAGGCTCAGCGCCAGGCCCACGGCTGCGGCAACAAAACGGGTTCGAGACTGCAAGGGGCGTCGTCAGCCGGCGGGCTGCGCAGGCATGAGAAGGTCACAAACGTCCCGCACCGCGCCGCTGCCGCCCGGTCGGGGCGTCACCCAGTGCGCAACCGCCAGGGCGCTGGGGTGGGCGTTGGGTACCGAAATCGCGAGGCCAGCGCGCTCCAGCGCAGGGACGTCGATGAGGTCGTCGCCCACATAGGCCGTGGCGCTCAGGTCGACACCGGCCGC
>JANQOZ010000108.1 GCA_028285525.1 Lysobacterales bacterium | reverse complement strand
AGGGGCTTCCTGACCTCGCGCTGGTGGATCTGGACCTCTATGGCAAGGACGGCCTGGAGGTGGTCACTGCGCTGAAAACCCGGGCGCCGGAGCTGCCGGTGCTGGCGATGTCGGCGTCCACCGGCGAGGCTGTGGCTCGGCGCACGCGACAGGCTGGATGTCAGGGGTTCGTGGCCAAGCCCTTTGAGCTGGTGGCCCTCGCGAGCACGATTCAGCAGGCGCTGAGCGGCACGTCGCGTGAGTAGCCGGAGGGACCTGAAGCCTGCAACCGAGGCGCACATCCAGCGCCTCAAGGCCCAGTTTGTCGACACGTTCGCCGGCCGGGCGGATCAAATGGAGGAATGGCAGGATCGTTGCCTGGCCGATCCGCCGGACCGTGAGGCGATGAAAATGCTCCGTACCGAGGTTCATCAACTTCGGGGCAGCGCGGGTCTGTATGAACTCAAGGAGCTGTTCGAGGAATTTGACGTGCTCCAAAGCGAGCTGGACCAGCTCCTCGAGCAGCGGCCCGCCCGGGGGCTGCCGGCGGAGACTCGCCACCGCATGCACCGCGTGCTGCAGCTCATGCGATTTCCCGGACGGTTTCTTTAGGTCGAAAAAGCGAAGAAGCTCTCGGTCTTGAGAGTGTAAACAACCGTGGTCTTTGCGGGCTGGACACCTTCACGAAACCTATACTCCGCCCCGAGGTCGCGGTCTGTCCAAACGGCCCCGGATCTGAGCGGGCAGATCGTTGGCCTCACCTTCTTCAGCATGCCGTGAATCAGCCGGCGGGCGTAGCCCGCGAATTCGCCGGCACCAGCATCACATAGAAAGCCTACTGCGCAGTCTCAGAGCCAGCTGCAGCCGCGGCATCGCTGCATTGACAATCACCACCGGGGTCGATAAAGTCCCGCCTCCGCTGGCCCGACCGGGCCGGAAACCTGCCCAGGTGGCGGAATTGGTAGACGCGCTGGCTTCAGGTGCCAGTGGGGGCAACCCCGTGGAGGTTCAAGTCCTCTCCTGGGCACCATTTTTCGGCAGTTTCTCAACGTGTAAGTCTGGCCTCCCAAAAGACTTACGACTCTCTGCTGCGCGCAGCTGATCGGCGGCGAGGTTGCCTTGCTCCAGCAGTTGCTGTCGGCCGGATGACCGGTTGAGGCAAATAAGCTGGTGAAAACGAGGGAGGCGATGCCCACTCGATTGCCACCTTCGGTTCCGAGAGATTCCCTGAGCCAGTAGCAGAATCTTCCGAATTGTCCGTCGCTCACCGTCAAACTTAAGCTTTTCTTGCAGCAGAAATTCGTCCACCTCACACCAACTGTGGAGAAAGCGATGGCGTACTACTTCTTTATGCCGACGGTAAACATTATGGGAACCGGTGGTCTGGCTGACGCTGGCCGCGAAATCCAGGCGCTCGGCTTCAAAAAGGCGCTGATTGTGACCGATGCGCCACTGCATCGTGAGCTCAAGGCAACGCAGGTGCTGACTGATCTGCTGGACGGAATCGGCGTGGAATACGCTGTCTACGATGAGGTCGAACCCAATCCCACCACGGCCCAGGTTGATGCGGGAACCGCCCTGCTCCGCGACGAGGGGTGCGACTTTATTGTCTCGTTTGGCGGTGGCTCGCCGCACGATGCGGCCAAGGCCATGGGAATCCTTGCAACCCACGGCGGGGACATCCGAGACTTCGAGGGCGTCAACAAGATGACCAAACCCATGTTGCCGCTGGTTGCGATCAACACGACGTCGGGCACGGCAAGCGAAATGACGAGGTTTGCCATCATCACCGATGAAACCCGCCACGTGAAAATGGCGATCGTCGATTGGCGAACTACCCCGACGCTGTCTGTTGATGATCCTGACCTGATGGTCGCCATGCCGCCGGCACTGACGGCCGCCACCGGCATGGATGCCCTGACTCACGCGATCGAGGCGTACGTTTCCACAGCCGCGACACCGGTGACAGATGCCGCGGCGCTGCATGCGATCAAGCTGGTCAGCGCTTTCCTCACGCGCGCTGTAAGGGATGGCCACGATCACGAAGCTCGGGAGATGATGACTTATGCCGAGTTTCTGGCCGGGATGGCTTTCAACAGCGCAAGCCTGGGATATGTTCACGCTATGGCCCACCAGCTTGGCGGCTACTACGATCTACCCCACGGCGTTTGCAACGCGATCCTGCTGCCGCATGTTCAGGCCTACAACGCCAAAGCGGTTCCGGAACGCTTTGTCGCTATCGCCCAGGCTATGGGCGTCGATACGCGTGACATGTCATCAGTCGAGGCCGCAGAGGCGGCTCTGGCCAGCATCCGCAAACTGTCAGCCGAGGTCGGAATACCGCCGAATCTCGCGGCTTTTGAGGCAGTCAAACCGGACGATTTTGCTACGCTCAGCGACAATGCGATGCTGGACGCTTGCGGTGCCACCAATCCAAAACAACCGACCAAGGATGAGGTGGTCGCTCTCTACCAGGCCGCATACCAGGGGCATTCGGAGCATGTGGTGTAACGACCCACTGGGTACCGCCGATAGCGCATGGCCCGAAGTTTGCAGGCCATGCAGTCAGTAGGCTTCTGCCAGATACGATCGGCAATCAGGCCAGCTCGATCGGCCCGTGATTATCGCAGTGGTCTCCGTGCGGATGATGAAGGTGGCCGTCGACGAGATAGTCGATGTGATCACCATGGGGTACGGCCTCGTGGCCACAGCCGGGGCCGTGGACGTGTCCTTCCTCATGGCCTGAACAACGATGCTCTGGGGTGCAGCTCGCCGGATTGGTTTCGCTGACTTCGATGACGTGTGCGTCGGTGTGCCCTTCATGCGGGTGGTGAAGCGCGCCATCGTGCAGGTAGTCGACGTGGTCGCCGTGGACGATGGCGGTGTGGCCACAGTCCGGACCGTGAACGTGCGGGTGATCGTCAATTGGTTTACAGGTGTCCATCTTGTTGTTTTCCTCGATTGTGATTAGTGATCGTCCGCTGCATGTGAAAGCAGGTTGCGGACCAGAATACGTACGTGATCGTCGACCAGGCTGTAGTAAACGTGCTTCCCCTCCCGCGCGCGGTGGAGCAGTTCAGCGTCCGTCAGCACCTTCAGCCGCTGCGAAACCAGGGACGTTGATTCGCCGGTTTCCAGAGTCAGCTCGGAAACGCAGTGCCTGCCCTGCAGCAGCAGTGCAAGTAACGTCAGGCGCCCAGGTTCACCCATGGCCGCACCCATTCGGGCGGCACGCTGCAGCTGCTCGGGCTTGAGCGGCGGATGCTCATGCTCAAGATGATCTTCGGGAGCGCATGTGGCGTTCATTTTTTACTAAACAGTTTAACGATAATACGAATGAAAGAATATCACAGTCGGCCCTGCGCGCAACCGGTAAGCAAATTCAGGCAATAATGCTGCCCTGGCGCTTGGTGGGTCGCCCGCGGCGTTGCAGACCGCAGATCGCTACGGCCGAGCGTTTCGGGTAGCTGTATTGCAGATGAGAAAGCTCGCTATGGGTCTTCGAATCCGTCGAGAAAGACACTTTCCGGTCGGTCAGTCTCCTGCAGGTAGAAAAACCCCAGCTCATCCACTACGGCGGTGATCGTGTTGTTAATCGGATTGACCACGCTCGCGGTGAGCGGCACGAAGGGCGGGCTGCCGTCCGCGGAAAAAACCAGCTGCAGCGCGCTTTCGTTAGTCCCCGGCTGCAGCTCGTCGTCCACGTAGCGAAACTGGACCTCTGCTGACGACCAGTTCTGGCGGTTGGTCGAAAGCTCCCAGGAAACATTTGCCGCGGCGTTGCCGAAAAACCCGGCACTCCGGTTGAGCGTTGCGCGCACCGTCGACGCAGCACCAGAAAAATCGTTCCCGTCAGCGAAATCGATCCAGACCCGGGCATCGGGGTGGCTGACGTTGCTGCCGTCGCCGACGACACCAACGGCAGTCTGCGGCGCATCACCGTTTCTCACTTGGGTTTCATAGGTTGCGGAGGCGGTCCCAACGCTCTGGCTGAAGACAACGTAGGCTGAACCCGCATCGTCCTTGCCGCCGGGATCAGCCTCCGACGCGCCAACCAATAGGTCTGCCATGCCGTCTCCATTGACGTCGCCGACGCCGGACACGCTGATGCCGGAATAGTCAAACGCGCTCGCCCCATCGATACGGAAACCTGCACCGCCGAGCGAAGCCAGAGCCACGGAGTCAGAATCTGTTTTTCCGAAAACCACGAAGCTGGATCCTGCCACGGGTTTGCTCGCCGGATCCGCGCCAGAGGCACCGATAAGCAGGTCGGCAAATCCGTCGCCGTTTACGTCGCCGGCGCCGGCGACCGCGAAGCCCGAGTAGTCGTTTGCTGACTCCCCGTCGATACGAAATCCGTCTCCGCCGAGTGCCCCCAGCGATACAGGCGCGGTGCCTGTCCGCCCAAACACCACGTAGCTGGACCCCGCTGACGCATTGCCGCCCGGGTCTGCGCCGCTGGCGCCGATAATCAGGTCGGTCAGGCCGTCGCCGTTGACGTCGCCTGCGCCGGCGACGCTTCGACCGGCAAAATCGTCAGCGGAAACACCGTTAATGCGAAAACCGTTGCCGCCCAGAAAGCCTACGTTGACGCTACCGCTGTCGGCCTTGCCAAAGATCACGTACGCCGTCCCGGCGGCGTTGTTGTCTGCACCATTGCTTCCGAGGATGATGTCTGCGAGCCCGTCACCATTGACGTCTCCCGCCCCGGATCCGCTCCTGCCGACTCGGTCGTTTTGAGTGACGCCATCGATCCGAAATCCGCCGGCGTTTAACGAGCCGAGGTCGACGGTGTCGCCGTCTAGCTTGCCAAAGACGACGTAACTTGAGCCTGCAAGAGAGGTACCGTCAGGGTCAGATCCTGTCGCGCCGACCAGCAGGTCATCCAGCCCGTCGCCGTTCACATCGCCGGCGGACGAAACTGAAATGCCCGCGTCATCGCCTTCCTCGGCGCCGTTGACGCGAAAACCGCCGCTGCCCAGCGCCTGCAGGTCGACGGCAGCCGTGTCCGCTTTACCAAATACGACGTAGGTAGATCCGGCATTTTCCCTTCCCAGAGGATCATGACGCCTGGCGCCAACCAACAGGTCAGCCAGTCCGTCACCGTTGACGTCGCCAGCGCCAGAAACTCGTTCAGCCGCGAACTGCTGAGACAATCCACCTCGAATCTCAAAGCCGCTGGATGCCAGATTGGCCAAGTCGACCGGACCACTGCCGCTCTTGCCAAAAAGGACGTAAGCAATCCCTGCATCCACACCCGTTGACCGAGTCAGGCCGGCCCCTGGCGCACCGATGATCACGTCGGCCAGCCCGTCGCCATTGACGTCTCCCGCACCGGATACGCTCGTGCCCGCGCCGTCGAATTCGCCGGCGCCATCAATACGAAACCCCGGAAACCCCGGGTCGCTCAAATCTACGGTCTGGGCGACGGCTGCCGGCGCAATCAGCGCCAACGCAATGGCCTTGGTCAATCCTTTTCTTAGCACGGTTTAACGCTCCCTTGTCTCGGCATGTGGCGGGACTCCAGTTCTTCAGAATTAACAACGGTGACAGCGGCAAAAATGAACAGTTTGTTTGAATGCAGCCAAACTGGTGGATGATCTGCGGCGTTTCTAGAAGCGTTTAGTGACCCTGACGGGTAACCCGTCTTGTAGCCAAAACTTGGGGGATATTTTTGAATTCCTCGTGCCGTCGAACCATAATCATTTCAGCAGCCGGCTCTCCGAGCTGTTCCCTGAACTGACCTAGGTCAAGCAAGGAACTCTCCGGGGCTACCCCGGGGATAAGATCAAAGCACGACATTTCATTGCCGGTACGGTCACTGCGCTCCGCGCAGCGCTGCACCGGAGCTACGAGACGGGTCGGAGACCGGTTGCTCCTTGGCAGATCGCACCCACAAGGTAAGGCTTATCGCGCAGGCGCTTCGTTCAGGCGAGTGGCGCCGGGAAGCGGTGGCGGATCGTCTCGCCCGCACCCTCCCGCCGGATGCCGCAGACACCGAATGGTTGTCCGCCAGGCTGCTCTTTTGTTTCGGCGGGTCGGCTGCGCCCAGCGCCAAGGCGCTCACCCGCTATCTGCTCGACGAGGACCTCCTCCAAGAGTTCCTTGCGGAGGGGGGAGGGCAGGTCCGCTTTGTTGCCGACTCGCCGGCAACGTCGCCGCCCCCTGGCAAGCTTGTGACTCGACCCTTGCCCGTCATCACAACGCCCAGAGATCTGTGTCTTTGGCTTGGGCTCACCGATCGGGAGCTTCAGTGGTTCGCTGACTGCCGAGGGACTCAGGACAAGGTGACCGTGGCCAAGCTTCATCACTATCGCTACAGCTGGCTGAGCAAGGCTGACGGCTCCCTGCGGATCATCGAAAAACCCAAGGCGCGGCTGAAGGAAATCCAAAGTCAGATCCTCGCGTACATTCTGCGATGGATTCCACCCCACAAGAGCTCCCACGGTTTTACGAAAGGGCGGTCCACCAGGAGCCACGCCGCGCTGCATGTCGGGCAGCCCGTGCTGCAGTGCTTCGATCTCAAAGACTTTTTTACGTCGGTTTCCATGGCGAGAGTAGCCGCGCTGTATCGCACGTTGGGCTATCCGCCGGCGGTGGCGCGGCTGCTGACAGGCTTATGTTCCAACGCCGTTGCCCCAACCCTGGCGGGCGCAGAGTTTCAAAAACTGGACTGGCACACGCAAAAAAGACTCAAGGCCAAACACCTTGCTCAGGGTGCGCCGACCTCTCCGATGCTGGCCAATCTCTGCGCCTGGCGGCTCGATTGTCGTCTGGCGGGCCTCGCCCGGCGGTTTGGCCTTCGCTACTCCCGGTACGCGGACGATTTGGCCTTTTCGGGGGAGGCTGGGCTGGCCCGGCGGGGATCGAAACTTGAGTCGCTGGTGGGCGCCATTGCGCTGGAAGAAGGGTTTCGCCTGAATCATCGCAAAACCCGTCTCCGGACCGCATCGCAGCGGCAGCGGCTGACGGGCATCGTGGTGAATACAAAAGTGAACTGCTCGCGTCGGCAGTTTGATCAGCTGAAGGCCATCCTGCACAACTGCGCAAAATTCGGACCGGAGAGTCAAAATCGCGCTGGCCACGCGGACTTCGGCGCGCATCTACTTGGGCGGATAAGCTACATCAGGTGGCTAAATCCTGCCCGGGGCGAGAAGCTGCTCAAGCTTTGGCGCCGGGTCGAATGGTGAGGTCTGACCGCGGTTCCCAGACATAAAGACACTGGTCGGCAGCTGAACGGGGCGGGTATCCTGTCCCCATGCAAACTCGACGACTCATAGGCCTGCTGGTCTGGAACCGCGTCTGGCTGGCTGCCGTGCTGTTCTCGGCGCTGACGCTGAATGCCTGGGCCGACAGCCCGTATCGTGTTCAAACTCAATCGCCCGTGGTGATTATCGGCGACGTCCACGGCGCGTTTGATTCGATGGTCTCCGTGCTTCGTACAGCGGGCTTAGTGGATGAGAGCCTGAGCTGGACGGGCGCGGATACCCACCTGGTCAGCGTCGGCGACGTGATCGACCGCGGGGACAAATCGCGTGAGGCAATGGATCTGCTCATGCGCCTCCAGGAGGAAGCGCCTGCCGCCGGGGGCGCGGTTCACGTGATTCTTGGCAACCACGAGGCGCTGAATCTGTCCCGCGACCTTCGTTATCTGACGCCCACCGAACTGGCCGCCTTCGCCGAATTTGATCCGTCGGGGAATGGCGACGCGGTGCTGGGCCATCGGGCTGCGTTCGGTTCGGACGGCCGCTACGGTCAGTGGCTTCTTGACCTGCCGCTGGCGCTGATTGTGAATCGAACGCTCATCGTTCACGCCGGCGTGTCTGAAGATCTCCTGGGTCTGAGCCTCGAGGACATCAACGCCAGGGGGCAGGCCCAACTGAAGCAGGTGGTGCAGGCCATGGAGGCGCTGGTTGCTGAAGGACATGCCCGGCAAGAGGATGAGTACCGAGCGGTGCGTCAGGCCGGCAAAAAGGTTGCCGCCGAGGATTCTCCGCTTCAGGCCATGGCTGCCGAGCTGGTCACCAACTTGGATGGTGGCCTGGCGTTCAGCCCCGATGGGCCCCTGTGGTATCGGGGCAGCGCCATGTGCCACCCGTTCACCGAGCTGTCCACAGTCGATCGCGCGCTGGCACACTTCGACGTGGATCGGATTCTGATCGGCCACACGCCGACGCGCGACGGTCGTCTCCACCAGCGGCTCGACAGAAAGGTTGTGCGAGTGGACACGGGAATGAACACGGCCTACTACGGTGGCGCGCCGACCGCGGTCCGGATTGTCGATGGCGTGCTCGAGGCGATTTACGTGGAGTCCGGGGCCGGTTTTGTGACCGAAACGGCCAGGGTCTGGAAGCGTCCCGGCGGTATGAGCGACCAGGAAATCGAGGCGTTTCTCCGCACGGCAGAAATCGTCAAGACGGAAGACCTGGCTGAAGGCGTTACTAAACCCAAGCGCCTGACGCTGACCGCCGGAGACCAGACGCTGCGGGCGGTGTTCAAAACCTTCGACTCCGATCCTGGGCTTGAGCAAGGGCGCTGGGGACGTCTGGGGGACAAGGCAGATCGCTATCACTTTGACGTTGCCGCCTACCATCTGGATCGGCTTCTGGGCCTGGAGATGGTGCCACCAGCGGTGCTGCGGGAAGTGGACGGAACCCCCGGGACAGTGCAGCTCTGGATGGAAAACGCGGTCAACGAAAAGGCCCGGCAGGAGCGGCAGCTTCAGCTGAGTCCGGTTTGTGATCTTTCCGATCAGTACAACCTGATGAACGTGTTTGATGCGCTGATCGTGAACGAAGACCGGAACTTGAGTAACGTGCTGTACGTCCAGCCGAGCTGGAAGGTGTGGCTGATCGATCACACCCGGGCATTCCGGTCCGACACGAGGCTGCCGAAGATGGACCGACGGAACTCGGTCACGGTGACCGACGCGATGGCGACAGCGCTGGCAAACCTAAGCGACAAAGCCCTGGATGAAGCCCTCAGTCCATACCTTCACAGCCGGCAGCTAAAAGGGCTCAAGGCGCGCCGAGACCGTCTGATCAAGCTGGCGCGCTGACCTCAAAGCGCGGGTGCCCCTCCAGCCCGTGCTCGATGGTGAAGCTCGCGTTCACCTCCAGACCTTCATAGTCGCGGGCCACCAGTTCGATTTCCACGGTGCCGCTCGTCGCCGCCGGGGGGCGCATCGTAAACGTTTGGTTATGCCGGTCGAAACGCACCCAGCGTGGCAGCGAGCCGCCCCCGGCCAGCCGGGCCTGATAGTCGAGCGTGTCGCCGGGGTCCGGATCCATAAAGTACCCGTCGGAAATGCTGAACATCAGCATCTGTCCGGCCGGCACGTAGACGTTCGGCAGCGGCGCCACAATTTTGGGCGGCAGATTTTTCATCCGCTGGCGGATCTCTTCGCGGTGCTGCCGACGGATGCTGAGCGCAGCCCATAGCGCCACCCCACCCAGCGCCAGCGCCAGCACAAAAAAGGCGGTGATCGACAGACTGAGCTGATCGATTAGAAGAAACACAAGCAGGGCGACAAGGCCGTCACCGGCCCGGAAAAAGAACGTGTCGATGGTGGTTTTGCCAACGTATTTCTGTTCCCGGTTTAGCGGCAGGTAGAGCGCCTGGTTGGCGGTGTTCTGGATGGAGTAGCTGATGGCGTTTTCGCCGATCTGCAGTCCCCGGACGAGGAAAAAGCTGGGCACGAGCAGCAAAATGCCCCAGTGCAGGATCACAAAAGCCGGCAGGATCAGCACCACGGCGCGGATGCCCAGGGCCCGCAGCAGCCGCGACACGATAAACAGCTGCAGCACCATCGAGCTGAGCGTGACCCAGGCGTAGTAGTCACCCCAGAATCGTCCCAGGTACTGTACTTCGGTGAGCCCGGCGCCGGCGGCCATCGCTTCGGCGCGCGCGTCAACGAGGTACGAGAGGATGAATTCGCCGACCGTGTTGACCATCGTCAGGGTCATGACGAGGATCGCCAAAGCGATCAGATAGCGGCTCTTGAACACCACGTCGAAGCCGCCGACGAGATCCGCCAGGGCAAAGCGCTGGGATTCAGGCTGCTCGCGGCTGTTGTTCTCCGAGCCCTCCGGCACCGAGCGTTCCGCGAGGATCGACAGGATCATGGGCAGCGCCAGCACGCCTGCGGCCAGCAGCATCAGACCGTACTCGCCGACGACGGCAAACAGGTACTTGGAGGTCTGGCTGCCCAGCCAGCTGCCGATGGACGCGCCCACCATAATCACGACGAACAGCCGCTGGCCGCTGCGGGTGTTGTAGAGGTCTGCCGCAAAAGCCCAGAACTGGGCGACAACCGTTACGTTGAAGATGCTGAGCCAGACGTAAAAGGGCACGCTGATGGCGATACCGCCCCGGCCCAGCAGGCAAAACACCAGCAGGTTGGAGATAAAAAACGCGGTTACCCAGCGCAGCACCAGGGACCGACTTTTCTTGTTCGAAAGACCGGAGTAGAGCTGCTTGTACAGTGGCAGCAGGAAAGCCAGCGTGACGGCCACAATGCCCTGCGCGTAGGCTTTGATCTCCGCGCTGCCTTCCGCAAGAATCAGGGCGTCACGCACGGGCTTCAGGATGTAGTATGAGCCCATGAGCACCAGGGCCGTGAGGAACAGGTGCTTGACGCTGCGCCCCTCTCCCGGGCGCACAGACGTGAATAAGGTCAGGAAACGCTCAAAGAGCGTCAGCCGGGCCAAGTCTACCCGCATCGTGAATCAATCCCCTGTTGCCGACGCCAGTTTGGCCCGCGCATGCGCCTTGAATCAACTCCGGAAGGTCATGAGTGGCCGTACGCCCCTGGATCGGCCCGTGAGATCGGACCCGCTTTACACGTTGGTTCGCTACTCGAACGAGTCGGAGAAAATGGTCCCGCTGGCCACGGTGGAAAACCTCACGTTGACCCGCTTGACGTTGCCCTGGTTGTCGGCCACTTCCGCCAGCACGCGTGCGCCGAACAGCGAGTTGCCCAGCGGGGCCCCGATTGCGATCTCAAAAACGTCCTGAGCCACCTCAACGGCAAGATCTGCCAGCTCGGATCGGGGCGCGCGGCCCTGCACCAGAAAGGATGCGGTGACCGACAGCGAGGCGGGGTTGATGCCGGTGTAGGCGTCGGCCATCCCGAAGCGGATGACAGTGGGCGGGGTTGGGTTGTAGTTGGGCCGCGGGCTGCTGATGGTCAGGGTCGGGCGCAGGTCATCGAGGAACCAGCCCATACCTGGGTTGCCGCGAGTGGCGGCCACGTCGATCGGTGCGCCCAGGTCGACCCAACGCGCAAACGTCATGCGCTGGTCACGGGTGAGCGAAGGCATGCCTCCGGCCGGGTGCGCGGTGCTGGGCACAAAGTCCAGGTCCGCGCGGT
>JANQOZ010000079.1 GCA_028285525.1 Lysobacterales bacterium | reverse complement strand
CGCGTGCGCGCATCACCTTCGAGTACACGCTGATCGAGGGCGTCAACGATCATCCGGAGCACGCGCGCTCGCTGATCCGGCTTCTGCGACAGGTGCCCTCGAAGCTGAACCTTATTCCGTTCAATCCATTTCCCGGAACGGACTATCGTCGTTCGTCGCCGCAGCGCATTGCGACTTTTCAGAAGATCATTCAGGACGCGGGCGTTGTTGCGACCCTGCGCAAAACCCGGGGCGACGACATCGACGCCGCGTGCGGCCAGCTCGTCGGGCGGGTCAAGGACCGAACCCGACGACAGGAGAGGCACCAGACGCGCCTGCTTGCCAAGAGTGCACAAGCAACCGGCGGCGGGCGCGGTCGCCGCGAGCTGGAGATCTCGACATGAGCCGAAGCAGGGCGTTTCTCCTAACACTGCTGTTGCTGTGCCTGGTGCTCGCGGGCTGTGCCAGCAGCGGCAGCACGACCAGCGCACGTCAGCAGCAGGCTGACGCGGCCGCCAAGGCGGCGGAGACCAACACGCAGCTTGCCGTCGGCTACCTGGAAAAGGGCGATACGGAGCTCGCGCTGGAAAAAATCGCCCGCGCTCTGGTACAGGATCCAGAGTCGGCCGGCGCCCACACCGTGGCCGGCGTCATCTACGAACGGATCAATCGGTTCGACGACGCCGAAAAACACTATCGGCAGGCGACCAAGCTGGCGCCGAACAACGGCGATGTCCTGAACAACTACGGGCAATTCCTCTGCAAGGTCGAGCGCTACCAGGATTCGATCCGGTACTTCGAGCGGGCGGTCGAACAGCCTTTTTATCAGAACCCCGAGGTTGCACTCACCAACGCCGGCACCTGTCTCGAGCAGTCGGGTCAGCTGGGTGCTGCCGAGGACCGCTACCGCCAGGCGCTGGAGGCGAACGAACGTTATCCAGACGCGCTGTATATGCTGAGTCGCGCGCTGTGCAAGCGCGGTGACGATTTCAGAGCTCGGGCGTTTTTGCAGCGGCTGCAGGCAGCGCGCGGCGACTCCCCCGAATCCCTATGGCTTTGTTACGCTATCGAGACCCGTATGGGTGATACTAAGACCGCCAGCGACTGCGCCCGGCAGCTCAAATCCTATTATCCGGAGTCGAGCCAGGCACAGCGACTGGGGCAGGGGAACCAGAATGATGAGTACTGCGGATAGTTCTGACCAGCGATCCTCGACCACAGACGACGGCCTTGCGGCAGCGGAGGCGCTCGGCGAGCGCCTCAGGCATGCCCGCGACGCGCGAGGGCTGACCGAGCGCGACCTCGCTCGGCAGATCAACCTGACGGCATCCACGATCACCCGTATCGAGGCCGGTCAGTGGGACCAGCTCGGCGCGCCGGTCTACCTGCGTGGCTATCTCGATTCGCTGGCCCGGCTACTGGAAGTCGATTGTTCTTCCGCTGAAGCCTTCTTTACGTCGCGCGAGCGGGCCGCGCAGGACGCGGCGCAGTCCGAGTTTCTGGTTTCGCCCAAGCCGTCGGCGCTGCATCACTCACATCGGTTGCTGGCCTACGTGGCGGCGACCGCGCTGCTAGCGATACCGGCAACCTGGCTCGTCATGGGCGCCTTCAAGGGTGAGATCGGTCCGCCGGCTCCGGCGGCTGTGGCCTCTCGGGGCGCTACCGACAATTCGGCCTCCGCGGGTGCCACGACGAGCGACTCGGGAACCGCAGCGGTCGAGCGACGTGTCGAACCCCGGCTGGCGTCGATTGCGCCGCTGCCCGAACTCCTGCGCGACAACGCGATCGCGACGCCGGCGCCGTTGAAGCCGATTCCGGTGCTGCACCTGGAGTTCAGCGAAGAGGCGTGGCTCGAAGTCAACGACGCCAACGGCAAACGTCTCGCCTTCGGGCTGATGGCGGCGGGTTCCAGCCGATCTTTTGAGACCGATGCGGGCCTCGAGGTACGACTGGGCAACGCTGACGCCGTCACGGCGTACCTAGACGACGCGATCTATGCCCTCGATCCCCACCGCACCGGTGAAATCGCCGAATTTTCGCTGCCCGCGGACTGACCGGCAAACCGCCCCAAGCTCAATAGGCGGCCCTTTGCGCCGCCGCTAGACCCTGCACGACGGAGCCCGATGTCGATACAACGCGTTAAGGGAATGTATGACCTGGTGCCCGGCCAGACCGCCACCTGGCAGCGTGTCGAGGCAACCGCGAGCCGGCTCCTGGAAAGCTACGGCTACCTTGAACTGAGGCTCCCCCTGGTGGAACGAACCGAGCTGTTCAGCCGGGCGATTGGACTGGCGACCGACGTGGTGTCCAAAGAGATGTATAGCTTCGTCGATCGCAACGACGATGCGCTCAGTCTGCGGCCGGAAGGTACGGCCGGCTGTGTGCGAGCGGCGATCAGCAACGGACTGCTCAAGGGCCACAGCAGCAAACTCTGGTACAGCGGACCCATGTTTCGCCGCGAGAACGTACAGCGCGGGCGAAACCGTCAGTTCTATCAGACCGGAGCAGAGGTCTTCGGCCTGCCGGGGCCCGACATCGACGCGGAAATGATCATCATGCTGGCGCGACTTTGGCGTCAGCTGGGCCTCACCGGAATTACGCTCGAACTCAACTCCCTCGGCACCCGCGACTCACGACAGCGCTATCGCGAGGTGCTGCTGGAGTACCTCACGGCCAGGCGCGCAGACCTCGATGAGGACAGCGTTCGCCGGCTGGAGTCGAACCCGCTGCGAATTCTGGACAGTAAGAATCCCGACATGGCGGAGCTGATCGCCGGCGCCCCGAGCCTGCTGGAGCACCTGGACAGCGAGTCCGCTGAACACTTTGACGATTTGCGGGGCATGCTGGAGCGAGCCAACGTCAGCTTTCAGATCAATCCCCGGCTGGTCCGCGGGCTCGATTACTACAGTCGAAGCGTATTTGAATTCAAGACAACAGAACTCGGCAGTCAGGGCACCATTTGCGCCGGGGGGCGCTACGACGGGCTGGTCGAGACTCTCGGCGGACCGGCGACGCCCGGAATCGGCTTCTCGCTGGGGGTCGACCGAGTCGTCGCACTGCTGCAGGAACAGGGCAGGGAACTCGTTACCGAGCCACCGCACGTGTTTTTTGTCGCCGCTGGTGAACGGGCCTGGCCCGTCGCGATGGCGTTGGCCGAGCGACTGCGGGACGAAGTTCCGGGACTGCGGTTGATGCAAAACCTCGGTGGCGGCAGCTTCCGGGCGCAGTTCAAGCGAGCCGACAAGAGCGGCGCTGCGCTTGCGCTCGTTTTGGGGGAAAGCGAGCTGGAGGCCCAGACGGTGCAGATCAAGCCGCTGCGCCAGAGCGGCGAGGCTGTGGTTGTGAGCTTTTCCGACCTGCCAGAAACGCTTAGAGATCACCTGGCGACGATCGGCGAATCTTCCTGAAACCCGGGTTGCCGGGACGCACGCGGTCTGCCGGAACCGCGGATTCGGACGCCCAACTTGCGCCGCCATTGAAAAATCCTTCGCGGGTTGAAAAAATGGCGGGTTACGCGCACCACATAAGCAAAAGAACGGAGCCTGAGAGGCGGTGAGAAACGAATACTACGACGACCACGAGCAGGGTGAAGCGGTCAAGCAATGGCTGAAAACCAACGGTCTGTCCATCTTTTTTGGCATTGCGCTCGGTATCGGCGGCCTCTATGGGTGGCGATTCTGGCAGGCGAGCGAGCTGGCTGGCCGTGAACAGGCGGCAACTGCCTATGAGCAGCTGTTGACCGATCTCGAAGGTGACGTTGAGGCCACCCGGGAGGTGCTGGATCAGTTCACCTCCACCAACGACAACCCGGCCTATGCCACCCTGGCGGCCTTCACCCTAGCGGGGAAAGCCGTTGAGGAAAGAAATTTTTCCGAGGCCGTGGCTTTGCTTGAATTCGCCGAGCAGTCCGGGGCGCCGGAGGCGTTGAAGCCGATAGCTGGCCTGCGCAAGGCCCGTGTCCTTGTGCAGACCGGTCAGCTGCCGGAAGCTTTGGCGGCGGTTAACCGACACGATAGCGACGAACATCGAGGGCTGGCGGCTGAGATCCGTGGCGACATTCTGCTGGCGCAGGGTGACCCGGGCGCAGCGCGCGAGGCCTATCAAACCGCCCTGGATAACCTTGCCGGGCGGGATCGGTCAATGCTGCAAATGAAGCTGGATGATCTGGCTGCCCCGGAAGCGTCGGCTGACGCGGCTGAGGCGGTCGAGGACGCCACATGATATCCAGCCCTCGCGCTGGGACTCTCAGCGTGTTTCGCATCCTGCTGCTCAGCGGCTGCCTGGGGCTGCTTCAGGCGTGCTCCTGGTTTGGAGATGACGAGGAGCTGGGCCCCGCGCCGCTGGTGGACTTCGACGCCACCATGCAGGTCGAGCGCACCTGGTCGACCCAGGTAGGCAAAGGTGTGCCGGAAAGCGGCTTTCGTCTGTCTCCGGTCGTTGCAGACTTTAAGGTTTACGCAGCGTCCAGCAACGGCGTGGTGAAAAGTGTCGGGCTGGAAGAGGGCAATACGCTCTGGGAAACCCGGCTGGATTTCACGATCACCGGCGGGCCGGGGGTCGAGGACGACGTCGTGGCTGTGGGCGGCCTTGACGGCCAGATTGTCGCCCTGTCCGCTGAGGACGGCAGCGAACTGTGGCGCAGCAACGCCACGTCCGACATCCTGGCGGCGCCGGTGGTGCATCGAGGCATGGTCATCGTGAGGTCTGAAGACAGCCGCGTCTACGGACTCAATGCCGCCGACGGGCGGCGCCAGTGGGTCTTCGACAGTGCGGTCCCCACGCTGACGCTGCACGGAAACGGCGATCCGCTGGCCCGCGCGGGTTTTGTCTATATCGGCCTCGACAACGGCAACCTGGTCGCCCTGCGAGCCAGCGACGGCTCACTGGTCTGGCAGGAACCCGTGTCCCCACCCAGCGGCCGCAACGTCCTCGAGCGCCTGTCCGACGTGGACGGACACCTGGCGCTGGTTGCCGGCGACCTGTACGCGGTGGGCTTCCAGGGGCGGCTGCGGGCCTTTGCTGCGGACTCTGGCCGGCTGCTGTGGGCCCGAGAGTTTTCCGCCTATGAAGGACTGACCGCGGATCGCAACCTCATCGCGGTCAGCGACTCTGACGACGCCCTGTGGGCGCTCGAGCGACTGTCCGGCGGCACGCTCTGGAAACAGGACGCGCTGGTTCGGCGCCTGATCGGCTCACCGACGCTGTTTTCCAATTCGGTGGTGGTCGCTGATTTTGAGGGTTATCTGCACTTTCTTTCCACCGAGGACGGCAGTTTTGTCGCGCGAATCCGGCACGATTCTGACGGTGTTGCCGGGTACATGATCTCCGCGTCGAATCGCCTGTTGGTCTATGGGCGCGGTGGTCGCCTGTCGGCCTACCAGGTCCCCTGACAAGCGGCTGCTGATGCTGCCCGTCATCGCCCTTTGCGGTCGACCCAACGTCGGCAAGTCGACGCTGTTCAACGCGCTGACCCGGAGCCGTGAGGCGCTGGTGGCCGACTACGCCGGCCTGACCCGGGACCGACGTTACGGTCTGGCTCAGCTCGAGCATCACTCACTGATCCTGGTCGACACCGGAGGCTTGACCGATCACGCCGCGGGGATCGACGCGCTGACGGTTGAGCAGGCGAGGGCGGCCATCGCCGAATCGGACCTGCTGCTGTTTCTCGTCGACGCCCGAGATGGCCTGACGCCCGACGATCAGCTGTTTGCCCAGCAGCTGCGCGCCACCGGAAAACCGGTGGTGCTCGTGGTCAACAAGTCTGACGGCATGAATGAGGCCACCATCAGCGCGGAGTTTTCCGAGCTCGGCTTTGCCGACACCTGCGTGATCTCGGCCGCCCACCGACGCGGGCTGGCGCGGCTGGCCGCGGTGCTGGAGGCGCACCATGACGTAGCCCTCGCGGAGGGCGATCAGGTTGAACAGCGCGATCAGCTGTTTCCGCCGGGGCCAAAAATTGCGGTTGTGGGGCGGCCGAACGTCGGGAAGTCGACGCTGATCAATCGGCTCATCGGGGAAGACAGGCTGCTGGCTTACGACCAGCCCGGCACCACCCGCGATTCGATTGCCGTGCCCTGGGAGATCGACGGCGAACCTTACGCCCTGATCGATACCGCCGGCGTGCGGCGTCGTTCCAAGGTTTCCGAGGCGGTTGAAAAGTTCAGCGTGATCAAAGCCCTGCAGGCGATCGAGCAGTGCGACCTGGCGCTGGTTGTGATCGACGCGTCCGAAGGTCTGGTCGACCAGGACACCACCATCCTTGGCGCGGTGCTGTCGGCGGGTAAGGCGCTGCTGGTGGTCATCAACAAGTGGGATGGCCTGGAAACCGAGCGACGGCGGGCGGTTAAGTCGGAGCTCGAGCGCAAGCTTTCCTTTGTGCCGTTTGCGGTTCGCGTCACCATCTCTGCGCTGCACGGCAGCGGGCTCGGTGAGCTTCAGCAGGCGATTCAAAAAACCCATGAGTCGACCCAGCGCCGGCCGAGCACGCGTGAACTAAGCGACATTCTGGAGCGGGCCGTTGCGGGGCACAGCCCGCCGATGGTGCGAGGCCACACCCCCAAACTGCGGTATGCGCATCTCGGCGGCCACAACCCGCTTCGCATCGTGATTCACGGCAGCCGCCTGGAAGATCTGCCGGATGCCTATCAGCGCTACCTGTCAAACAGCTTCCGGAAGGCGCTGAAGCTGACAGGTGTGCCCGTCTGGCTGCAGTTTCGGAAAGGGAAGAACCCCTATGAGGGGCGGCGCAACGTGCTCAGCGCGAGGCAGCTCGCCAAGCGCAAGCGCCTCAAAAAGTTTACGTCGCGAAAGAAGCGGCGCTGAGCCGACGGCGGGGTGTTCTCGGCGCGGCCCGCCTGGCCGTCAGGAGTCGGCGTTGGCCGCCTTGTAGGCCCTGACCTCGTTGTTGAACGCTTCGCCAACGAGGTGCATTTCGTCGACCATGGCGTTGTGGCGACGCGTGCGGAGCGCGCGCTCTTCGGCGATCGCTTCCTCACTCATGACCGCCGTGGCCATGTTCTTCTCTTCGTTCTCGAGGCACGCCAGGTAGGCGTCTCCCTCGGCCATATAGGCCTTGACCTTTTTCTGGGTTTCGATCAAAACGTCCTTGCTGGCTTGGGCGCCGTCAGGGATGTCGACTTTGTAAGGTTTTTCGCAGGTTTCAGCGCTGGCGGTCAGCGCGGTGGCCAGCAGCGGCGCTGCCAGCAGAGGAATTGCCATCAGATTTTTCATCATCACAAGTTTCCGCCGGGGAAGACCGCTCTAGTATAAAAGCTGCGGCCTAAGTTCGCCAAACCCGCCAAACTTCCCACATTCAGCAGGTTTTTGTGATTTTTTTCACCGAAAAGCGGTCAATATAAGGAGTGCGTCAATTCGGCGATGACCGAATGTTCCCGAAACGACCATTTTACTTTAAGATCTCATCTCAACCCATTGAAATTAGTGCTTTTTGGACACCTATCGTGACGTATAGACAGCTAGCCACGTTGCTTGCTGGAACCCTGTTCCTGAGCGGCTGCTCCCAGATTGTCAGCCGGGCCACGGATTCGTTCGCCGGATCGCTGTCGGCGGGCATTCTGAACCAGAACGATCTGGCGACCGTCCGGGACGGTGCGCCCGCCTACCTGCTGCTCGTGGATGGCTTCATCGCCGATAACCCAGAAAATGAGGCGCTGCTGCTGGCCGGGGCGGACCTCTACGGTTCATACGCGGGGGCTTTTGTCGACGAACCCGCGCGGGCCCAGCGGCTTTCCGATCGCGCGCGACGCTATGCGCACCGCGCTCTGTGTGTTCGCAACGACAGCCTCTGTGACGCGATGGACGAGCCTTTTGAGACGTTCGAGTCGGTGCTGGAGGCCGAATCGGACGAAGACGACGTGGAGGCGCTCTACGGGTTTGGCGCCGCCTGGGCGACCTGGATCCAGATCAACAGCGCAGACTGGAACGCCATTGCAGAAATCCCGAAGGTGGAAGCGGTGATGCGCCGCGTTACCGAGATCGCGCCGGATTTCCGGCAGGGCTGGCCGTACCTGTACCTCGGGGTGGTGACGAGCCAGCTGCCGCCGGCCTACGGTGGAAAGCCCGACAACGCCCGCGCCAACTTTCAGCAGGCGCTGGAGCTGTCCGACCGTCGTAACCTGATGGTGCACGTACTGTTTGCGTCGGAGTATGCCAGGCTGGTGTTTGACCAGCCGCTGCACGACGAGCTGCTGGCCGAGGTGCTCGAAGCGGACGTCGACGAGCCCGGCCTGACCCTCATAAACACTCTGGCACAGCAACGAGCCAAGCTGCTGCTGGAAACAAGCGCGGAATACTTTTGATGAAATCTCTTAGCCAATTCCCTTCGGTGATGCGCCATGTCAGTCGCCTGACCCTGCTTCTGATTGCTCTCTGTACATGTGCCGGAGCGTCAGCGGTCACGCTGAAAATTGCCACCGTGGCGCCAGAAGGCACCGCCTGGATGCAGGAACTCCGCGACGCCGCGACACGCATCAAGGAGAAAACCGAGGGCCGGGTGCTATTCAAGTATTACCCCGGCGGCGTGATGGGCAGCAGCGATACCGTCCTGCGAAAAATGCGGGTAGGGCAGCTGCATGGCGGCGCGTTCACCGCGAGTGAACTGGCTGGACGCGATCCGGACCTGCTGCTGTACGGCATTCCGTTCCTGTTCGACTCGGACGAGGAGGCGGTGTCGGTACGCAAAACGCTGGATCCGCTGGTCACCGCGGGACTCGCGGACGCCGGTCTCACGGTCGTCGGAATCTCGGGCGGCGGCTTCGTCAACCTATTTAGCAACAGCCCGGTCCGGGCGGCAGACGATCTGGCCAGCGCCAAGGTGTGGACACCCGAGGGTGACGTGGTGTCGGACCTCGCCTTTCGCATGGCGGGCGTCTCACCCGTACCTTTGAGCCTGGCCGACGTTTATACCGCGCTGCAGACCGGGGCGCTCGACACCGTGGTGAACACCACCGCAGGGGCGATTGCGTTCCAGTGGCACACCAAGATGAAGTACATGACCGACTTCCCGGTTGCCTACGTCCTCGGCCTGATGGCCCTGGACCAGCGCAGGTTCCAGCGCCTGACCGAAGCCGACCAGCAGGTGGTTCGCGAAGAGATGGCCCTGGCATTCAGCCGGATCGAGTCGACCAACCTTAAAGACGTGGTGGATGCGCGCGATGCCCTGGTCAATCAGGGGATCGAGCTGGTCAGCCTCAACGCCACGCAGCGGGAGCAGTGGCTGGGACTGGGCGAGCGGCTGATCCAGCGACTCAAAGATGAGGCGCAGTTCGATCTTGAGCACCTCGATGCCATGATGGAGACCCTTGCGGAAGTGAGGGCGGCGGCCCGCTAGCGCCGGCCACTTGGCTGCCCTGGATCATTCTTGAGCCTGGCCTCGGCGGTGCGGACTTTCCACATCGCCTGGCGTTGAACGCAACCGCTCCGGTCGGTATCTTGCGCCGATGAAAATCTCCCGACTCGTCAATCACCTCGAAGCGGCGCTGCTCGCCTTGCTGCTCCTCGGCCTCGTGGCGCTTTCCGGGCTGCAGATTGTTCTTCGCAACGGCTTTGATGAGGGGCTGGTGTGGATCGATCCGCTCCTGCGTCTCGCGGTGCTCTGGCTGGGACTGCTCGGGGCCGTAGCGGCGGCACGGCGCGGCAAGAACATCCAGATCGATCTGCTGGGGCAGGCTATCCCGGCCGGGCTTCGGCGTGTGATCGGTGCGGTGACTCAGCTGACCGCCGCCGTCGTCTGCGGTTTGCTCTGCTGGCACGGCACCCGGATGGTGCTGCTGGAAGCGGAATTCGGCGATACCGGCGTGCTGGGCCTGCCGATCTGGCTGCAGCAGAGCATCATTCCCGCAGCCTTTGGGCTCATGGCCCTGATCTACCTGGCGGCGAGCGTTGTCGAAGCCGCCGGTAAGGGTCGATCAGGCCAAACTGGGAACACACCCGCGACCGCGCCGGAATCGTCCTCGTGAGCTGGCTTTCCGGCCTGTTTCTGCTGCTGGCGCTGCTCGGCACGCCGCTGTTTGTGATCATTGCGGGCGGCGCGCTGCTGGGCTTCTGGCAGGCGGAGATCGATCTGCAGATTGTCACCATCGAAATTTTTCGGATGGCCGAGATGCCGATTCTTGTGGCCATTCCGCTGTTTACCTTTGCCGGCTATCTTCTCAGCGAAAGTGAAGCGCCGCAGCGTCTGGTGCGGCTGACCCAGACCTGGATCGGCTGGCTGCCCGGCGGCCTGCCGATCGTGGCACTGGTGACCTGCGCCCTGTTTACGGCCTTCACCGGCGCCTCAGGGGTGACCATTGTCGCGCTTGGGGCGATCCTGGCGCCGGCCCTGATGCAGGCGGGTTATCCGGAACGGTTCAATCTCGGGCTGATTACCAGCTCCGGCAGTCTCGGCCTGCTGTTTGCTCCTTCGGTGCCCCTGATTCTGTACGGTGTAGTTGCGCAGCAGATCGGTGTCGGCGATCCGGTCAGCATCGATGACCTGTTTATCGCCGGCATCACGCCCGGCCTGCTGATGATCCTGGTTCTGTCGATCTGGAGCGCGCGGCAGGGAGCGCTGCGGGCCCAAACGCGGCAGCCGTTTGAGCTCAAGCCGGCGCTGGCTGCGCTGCGCGAATCATGGCTCGAGCTGCCGCTGCCAGTGATCGTGCTCGGCGGCATCTATTCGGGCCTGCTGGTTGTCAGCGAAGCGGCGGCAGTGACGGCTATCTACGTTCTGATTGTGCAGGTGTTGATCCGACGGGAGATCAGCGTCGCGCAGATGATCGGTATCGCACGCGACTCGATGGTGCTGGTTGGCGCTATCCTGGTGATACTCGGCGTTTCGCTGGCCTCAACCAACTACGTCATCGATGCTGAGCTGCCCACGGCGCTGTTTGAGTGGATCAACGAGCGGATCAGCAGCCGGACGAGTTTCCTGCTGCTGCTCATCGGCTTCCTGCTGCTGCTGGGTATGCTGCTGGACGTGTTTTCCGCCATCGTCATCATGATCCCGATCATTCTGCCGATCGGGGTTGGCTACGGGGTTGATCCGGTCCACCTGGGCATCCTGTTCCTGGCCGCAATGCAGATTGGCTACTTCACGCCGCCGGTCGGCATGAACCTGTTCATCGCCAGCTTTCGGTTCAACAAGCCCGTCATGACCCTCTACCGGGCCACGCTGCCGTTTTTCTTTCTGCTGCTGGGCTGCGTGCTGCTGATCGGGCTTTACAGCCCGCTGTCGCTCTGGCTGCTGGAGCGATAACGCAGGCGGTACGTCTCGCTCTCGATTTTCGGGCATAAAAAAGGCCGCCCTGCGGCGGCCTTGTTGAGTATTTGTTGAGCGCTTCGACTGGCGCCCCGGCTCGCCTAGAGCTAGCCGCCCGGACGACCCTCGCTGCAGCGGTTTTGCCCGGCTCCGCGGGTATCTCCGCAGGCGCCGCCGATCAGTCGCCGCTCCTGCTGGTAGCGGGTCTGTTCTTCGAGCTGCTTCCACTCAAGTTTGGTCCGACAGACGCGAACGATCATGTGTGTTCCGGTTCTGCGATGGCGCTCGCAGCGAATATCGCTGTCGTTGTTGACCACAATCTCGCCAATGTTTTCGTTTTGAGCGAAGTAGCGCTGAACGCCGGGCGAGGCGACCAGTTCGCCCTTATTGGTATCAACGGGTACGGTCTGACAGGCAGTCAGGCCAGCGACCAGCAGGGTAGCCAGCAGGCCACCATTGGCGTGTTTCGCGGCATTTTTCATAGGTTTGTGCAACATCGGGCGCTCCGGTGCATGGGATCAAGGGCCATTTTACGAATCTGGCGCCGAATAGACAGGCGGGATGTGATGAATAGTGCTGTTTACGCGGGGTTTCTCGCCGCCTGGGTAGCTGACACAAAAGGCTAACGAGTTGCTGCCTAGGGCAGGCCAGCCTGAGAAAGGGAAAGCGGCAGGCTCACAGGCCGTCAGAATGGGGCCTGTGAGCCTGCTTACGATCAGGCGTTAACGGTTGGGTGCGCCAGCGCCTACCGGTCCGACCCTTTGGCCGGATCCGCTGGTTGCGGCCGTGGTTGGCCGAGCACGCTCCTCGTCGCGATCAGCATCCGGCGCCACGCTCATGCGCTGCGGTTCGTCAGCATCATCCGTGACAAACCACGGATTGCCGTCGCGATCGAGGTAGAGCTTGCGTTGCTCCTCCATGTTGAAGGGGCGGGAGCCCAGTCGGCCAAACACCGCAACCTGTCCTCCGGTCTCGTCCACACCACGATCGCGTTCCAGCGCGCGTGACAGCGCCGTAGCCGGGTGTTTGGTCGGATGCCAGGCGATCAGGTTCGGCTTCGGTTCCGGGCTGAAGCCGTAGAAATTGGGCTGTCGATCCGGAGCCGTCAGATGAACCACCTTGAGGCCGTTGCGTCCGTCCGCCACGTAGGCGTAGAGCGACGCGTTCGTCGTAGCCACCACAACGTCGCGGGCGTCATTGAGCTGACCGTTGGCGGTATACATCTGATGCAGACGGGGCTTGTCCGCCTGTTTGATGTCCACAATGGCCAGTCCCTCACTGCCGGCCGCCACGTAGGCATACGTCCGGGCGATGTGCATGTGATGCGCGTCGCGCAGCGGTATCCGGGCTTCCTTGAGCCAGACGGGCTGGGTCGGCTGGGTTACGTCGATGACATGCAGACCGTCATCCGCCGTGGCGTAGAGATAGCGGAACTGCAGGTGCGTCGACCGGACGCCCGGGATCTCGATGGTCGTGACGTGCTGTGGGTTCATTGGGTCATCGAGGTTGAGCACGACAATCCCGGCATCCGCTGCGATGTAGACCCAATAGCCGGCCATGTAGATGTGCTTGGCACCGTTGAGCAGGCCGCCCGGATTCCAGGTCAGCGCCCGCTCAAGGAAGTTGTTGCGCGGCTCCAGGTCGTGCAGCGTGTTGATATCGCTGAGGATCAAGCCCTCCACCGAGTCGGTGATGAACATGTAGTTGTAGATCGGATGGAAGGGCTGTTCCTTGTTGATTTCGCGCATCAGCTCGCCGCTGTTGCGCGCGGGATGCACCGGCTGGGTGGTCGCCATCTTCACGCACGTGGCGTTTTCGCTCTTGATCCGGGTGTTGTGACCCAGGGGAGAGAAGGGCGCCGTGATGACCCGCTGTGAAATACCCTTGTTGGCAATCGACGCCGCGTCGTAGACCCGCGTTCCCTTGGAACCTTCGGAGACGTACACGTACTCGCCGCGAAGCTGGATGCAGCCGACCGGACCCGAACGGTGCTTGTAGGCCTCCTTCAGCTCCCGACCGTTGTCTTCGTGCTCGGCATACCACTTCGGATAGGCGTACTGATGCAGATAGCTGCCGATCACCGCCTGAGGCTCGTCCCATTCGGTGACGCGTACGGCAGCCACCTGACCTTCGGTGCCGAGCCAGGCGTTGTAGCCCATCAAATCGATGAACTTGGTGCCGTGCATCAGCAGCTGCGCCATGATCGCGTTGTTGTCATTTTCTTTGGACAGGTGGCAATCGGTGCAGGTCTTGGTTTCGGTCAGCCGCGTCGTGTGCGGGAAGTGGGGCGCCATAGCCTGCGAGCTGTAGCCCGACGCGGCAATCGGAGGCTGCTGGATGTAGATCAGCTCCCGGTTGGCATTGCGTGATGACAACACCAGGGCTGAGGTTGAGCGTACCGGCGCAATCTTGTTGTGCTTGATTTCGCCGTGGCGGCCCAGCATGAAGATCTGATCGCGCGCCACCTGCGGGTTGTAGGTGGCGTAGCTGCGGCTGAACTCACCTTCGAAATGGTGCTCTTTGGCCTTCCAGTTGGCCTGGATGGGCAGGTGACAGCCGCCGCAGCTGGTGGTCCAGGAGGTATGGCAGGTGTAGCACAACATGTTGTCGTAGCCGTGGGCGCGCTCGTCTTCCTCCACGTGCTGACCCCAGTCCAGGCTGGCGGTGTCTTTGGACATCAGCTTGGCCCGGGCAGACTTGACGTTGTACTCCGGATGACCCGGGGTAGAGCTGTCCTTGAGCTGGCTGACTTCCCACTCGAGCCCAGGGTTCACCAGCGAGCGCTGAATCAGCTTGCCGCCCTGCCATTCAAAGCGGCGCTTGCCGTCCGGGTTGCGCTTGAGAGCCAGGTTGTTGCCGGCCGGCGGGGCCATGGCGCCACTGGTGAGCAGCGTGGCGTACTCGTCGGGCGTGCCGTGGCAGTCGATACACTTGATCTCAACGCCCGCCATCACTTCACCGACGATGTGGCCATTGCTGTGGCCGTCCTGATGGAAGTGGCAGTCCACGCAGTGCATGCCGACGTCCGCGTGGATGGACGACATGTGTACCGCCTTGTCCCACTTCTTCGGATCGTCGTTGGCCACCTGGGCGCCGTCTGCGTCGAGCAGATTACCCTCGCGGTCGCGCTTGAAGATGCCCCGGAAGTTCCAGCCGTGGCCATGATAGTCAGCGAACTGGGTGTCGTTGAGGTCGGGGTTCATCTCCGACACCTGCTCCAGGAACTCGATGTCACCCCACTTGCCTCGGATGACGGCCTCTTCGGGGTTGCGGTCCAGGAGCGTGCGCTTGATGTGGTGCGGATGATCCTGCTGTTCCTCCGGCCACATGAAGGGCGCATCGGACTCGTAGTCCCACATGGTGTTACCGAGGTAAGTGTTCAGGAACATGTTCGGCTGGTGCATGTGGCAGTTCATGCACTGGCTGGTCGGAATGGCACGGGTGAACTCGTGCTTCAGCGGGTGGCCCGGAATGTCTTTCGGAATCGTCGGATCCACCGTCTGCGTCAGACCCCGATGGCCAAACTCAGCGTACATGCCGGAGCTTTTCCACTCGCGGTCGTTGGCGTAAACAACGTGGCACGCGCTGCAGCCGGAGTGGCGGAAGTCGCCGGGGTTGTCGTTGGTGCCCATGAACCAGAGGTTGGGATCATTGAGTCGCGTCTTGTGAATGTTCAGTACCGGAATAGCCACGCGGTTGCCGGTTGCTGGACCGCGGTTTGACTGACGAAAGTCGGGCCGGCCGGGTTCTTCCAGTCGCTGGAGCTGGCCCAGCGCGTTGGGGAGTCCCGTCTCCGGGAACAGGTTGACGATATTTCGCCCGCCGCGCTCAAACACACGGAACACGTCAGCCATCGGCGTGGTCTGCCAGGTGGGCAGCGGTGACAGCGAGGGCAGGATGCCGCGAGCCATCATTTTTTCGTCCACCTCTACCGGGTTTTTGATCAGCGCCGGCTTGCCGTCGCGGGTGAAGCTCTCACCCAGGATGTAGCGCTTGAAGGGCAGGATGCCGTTGTTGTACGAAGCGCCGCCATAGAGCATGGCGCCGGTCGCCATGATGCTGCGCTCCGAGGCCTGGATGATCGGCAGGTGACACGCGCCGCAGGCGTCGCGAGCAATCCGCAAATCACCCGGGTTCACAAAGCGGACAAATTCGGGGTCCTCTTTGTTGAACACCGCGTAAGCGGATCGCGGATTGGTGCTGGACGGGTAGGCGAAGGTATCGGGGTACTTCGGCTTTACGTGGGACTTGTCGATATACGATTGGTACGACTCGCTGTAGACCGGCCGATCGTGGGCGTAACCCATCTTGCCGAGCTTCCAGCTGCCACCGTGGGCGCTATGGTCTTCGTGGCTGTCCTTGGCACCGCCGTGATCATCTCCATGATCTTCGCCATGATGCTCGTCCGGATAGCCGGTCTCGTGTCGGTGCACCGGCTCGTAATACAGCGGCTCCTCCGGCTGCCCCGTCCACATCACCGTGGCATCGCCCCCGTGACAGTCGGTACAGCCCAAGACCACCGCCTCCGAGGCGTGCATGGTTTTGCGGTCCGTTTGCAGGTGACAGCTGACGCAGCCGGCGCTTTTTGCGTCAGCTTCCTCCCAGGTCTGGAACGCCGGGGCCGCCGGGGCCCGTTCGTTGTGAACCTCCTTGGGTTTTTCACCTTCGGCTGAAAAGGCGCTCGAGCTCAGCAGCAGCAGCGCGGCAAGGGCGAGGGGGTAACGTAATTTCATAGTGTTCCTCGCTCAGTAGGCCAAAATGATGTTGGCAAGTACGGAGTAGTGATCTTCATCGCCAAACAGTTGCTCAAAACCTTCTCCTGGAATCATGCCGGCAGCCGACAGCCGCACGACGACGTTCTGGGACATAAACGGCCGCCAGATGACGGCGGCGGACACGTCGAGTCCAAGCTCCGAGTCGATCGGACCCTGGTTACGCGCCACCTCGAGAATCGACGTATCGTCGAACCACATTTGATTGACGTTGAATGACAGGCGGGTCTGCGGCGTCAGATCGAGGTCTGCGCCGATTCCGATCAGCTTCAGCCCGGGGTTCTCAAAGTTCGACTGTCCAAGTTCCTTGGAGGAACGCATGGAGGGCAGGATCGAGTTGCGGCCGGACAGCGTCACGATGCCGCCGCCGACCAGCGGGACCGTTTGACGAATCCAGTACGACGTGTCGGCTCCGGCAAAGATCGGGTTTTCAAAGATCGCGTCAAAGCCGTTGGCCTCGTCGTCGAACGGATCGTTGTCACCCGAGGCATACAGGGCGGAAAGCCGCAAGCGAACCCAGTCAAAGTCAGCGCCGGCCTCAGCGGCCACAAACGCCGCTTCGATATCGACCTTTTGATCAGAGAAGACGGCAGGCTCAACGTCGCCGACTGCCAGATAGGCTGAGGCGGTCAGGTTGTAGCGGCCGAAGTGACCGTCACCGTTGAACCCCAGGTAGGTGACGTCATAGTTACGCGGCCGCTCGTTGCCGAGGGACGCGGGACGCGCGATAAAGCCGTTTTCGTCGAAGAAAAACTCATCTTCCCGGTTGCGGTTGTGCACCACGGTCGCCTGGGAGAAAAAGCCGAGCACCGGCCAGTCCTGGGCGTAGACGTTAGCGATAAATACGTCGTCATCGCGCAGGCCCTCTTCGATGTCGTTGAGTCCCGTGTTCAGATCTTTCTCAAGCCGGCGGAACCAGGCAAGGTTGTACTGGTACTTGTTGTTGTCCCGGTTGCCGAACAGGCGTGCGCCCATCTGCAGGTCCTGGAACAGGAAACCCCGAAAGTCCGAGGAAAACGGCTGAATGCCAAAGCGGAAGCTGTCGAAGTCGTAGCGGGTGGAGACGTTGCGCAGGTGCTTGTCGACAAACAGTTCCTGAACACCAACGTGGAAGTCTTCGCGCGTCTCCTCACGGAAGCGGGGATCGACGAACAGAAAGCGCCGCTCGTCGACCTCAACGCGGTTGTACTGGAAGGCGAGAGTGAGACGATACTCCCAGTCCGGTGGCCGAAACACCGTGTTTCCTTTGTAGTAAACGGCGCCGACAATCAGGTTCTCTGCGAAGATGAGCTGATCGTTTTCGCCGAAGATGTCGATCGCGCCCGCGTCGGTGGTCGACTGCAGGCCCACCGGGGTGGGAATACTGCGAGGCTCGATCACGGTGTCGGAGATCGCCAGGATGTTGAGGAACCAGTCGTCGTAAAGCGGCTTATCCGCTTTGTAGGTGTTGATGTTGTAGGGGTCCCACCAGTTCTGCTGCTGACCCAATGACTCCATGATCCGCCACCGGTCGGGGACTGGGGCATAGAACTCACCGGTGGTCTTGGCGGGCACCGGCATGACCCGGGCCGGATCAATCTCGGGTTCTTCCTGCTGCGCCGGCGGCTCTTTACCGGGGCGACGTCGCCCGGCTCGCTTGCGCAGAACCTCATCAGCGCTGCTCACCGACTGAGAGAGCAGGGCGGCCGCGTCGGTCAGGCTCAGGGCCTGGGCGGATCCGCCGGCCAGGATGGTCAGCAGAAATATGATTGCCGTGATGCGCTGGTTCATTTACTTACCCTCGCACGGATTGATTTCGGAGCTATCCAGGAACGGCGACTGCGGGCACTGGATGTAGCGGAGTCGGACGCCTCGAGGCGTCAGGTTGTCAGCCCGGATTTCCGGCGGCGCGTTGTTGATCGTGCCGAGGATCTCGCCCGCGCTATGCAGCCCCAGAAACGAGATCATGTCGTCCTGGTCGATGCCGTCGCCGGACACACCGATGCCGCCGATCAGCGTATTGCCGCGATAAACCGGCACGCTGCCCGGGAAGATCTGAATACCGTTGGGCAGTCGGCCGATGGTGGTGCAGTTGTTGGTGACGTCCGTGCCGGTCACGCCCGCGACAAACGCCACGTGCCCGATGACCTGGTTGTAGACCAGGTCCAGCTGCAGCCCAACGCTGAAGGGGCTCCACAGCGGAAAGGGCTTGCTGAACGGGCCGTTTTCCGTTCCCACAATCCCGTCAGGAAAGTAGGGGCGCGACAGGTTGCCGCCCGAACGGTCCGCAAAGGCAAAAGCGCCGTCGTCCAGCGCGGTGGGCATCTCGAGGAAGTCCTGGGCGGCGGTGACGTAGCTGCCGATCGGGATCGATTGGGTGACCTCGAGGTTCGAGTTGATGTAGTTCGCGTCCGGCGCGCCGCGTAGATCGTCGCCGGCAAATGCGCCAGAGAAGAAGTTGGCGGTGCGGGATTTCTGCAGCGATACGTCCAGTCCGAAGATCGGCGCGTCGCGCGTTCGGGCGATCCCCAGAATCACGCCGTTGGTGTCCACGATCGAGATGCTGACCCGGGCCTGCGATCCGACCGGGCGCCGGATCTGGGCCCTTGCGCTGTTGGCAATTTTCAGCGCCTCCTGCAGCAGCGTCCGAACCTCATTTTCGGTCATCGCATTGGCGCCGTCGGTGCCGGGTCTCGGAGGAAACCGGTTCTGGTTGTTTTCATCAACCAGCACAAACGCGTCGAGCCCCGGGTAGTCTTCGGTGTCCGGGCGGATGCCAGATTCGGGCTGGCCGAAGGCGGTACCGCGGACCACCTCGCCGTTGGTGTAACCCGTGACGGCCACCAGGCCGCCAAGCGTGCCGTTAACAGAATCGAAGCCCGCTGCGGACGCGGGATCGGTTGAAAGGTCGGCCGGACCGACGTCAGCAAATCGGAAGGTCTTGCCGTCGACGGTAATCCGGTCCGCCTGCCGATCGGCGGGCGGCGCAAAGTCGAAGCTGCCCGCGACGGCAATCAGCTCGTCCGGGTCGCGATCAAAATCGGCGATCGAGAGGTCAGCCGTGTAGTTGCCGTCGCTTTCGATGCCGATGCCGCCGACGGGCACACCGTCGATGTAAAGCGGCATGCCGCCGGGATCAGCGGACAGGCCCAGCGGTGACCGTTTGGGTCCCGGTGGCGTCGCGCCGTTCGGGTCAAAGCGCTGCATAAAGTCAGAGCACGCAAGCTGGCTGAACTGCACGCCGAACAGCGGCCCGCCAGGCTGGTTCAGCTCGCCGGGATTAAAGTGTTCCTGGACAATCTGGCTGGCGGTGCGGGTGGTAAAGCCGTTGCCCTCGGAGGACAGGTAGGCGCCGGTGACCGCTTTGGCGATCGCCGACAGCGTACTCGGAATAATCGCGATTTCCTCCAGTCCGCCGATGGCGCCCTTGCCTGAAAAGATCCGGGTGGCTGCCGGCGCGCCGGTCATCTGGAAAACTGCGAGAACGTTGCCCGGCCGGTCGACCACAGCGATGGTTGCCGGTGCGCCAAGCGCGTTGGCTTCGGCAACCGCCTGGGCGATAATCCGCTGAACCTGCGCTTCCGACAGAAATGAGTTGGCGGTCGCGCACGACCCGTCACAGCCACGGTTTTGCGTGGTGTCTGGCGGCGGTTCAGCGGTACCCGGCTCGGTGCTGGTACTGCCACCGCCACAGCCTGCCAACAGCGTCAGACAGAAGGCTGCGATCCCCATCCCTGTCGATCTGGTCCAGCTGGTCCAATGGGTCGACATGTTGTTCCCCTCTTGTTTACTCGGCGTTTCCCGACGCCATGATCACTTCATCGTAGATGTGATAGTTATGACAGCTTACACAGGTAGACGCGACTTTGCGGCTGTTGTCCTCACCCCCGTGACAGGCTCGACAGTTGTCGATCCCCGGAATCAGCACGTCGTCACTGAAGGCTGACTCCCTCGCATCGTGGCAACTCTCACAGGTCATGGTGGTGTGTGAGCCGTGAGTAAATTCAGCTTTCGGGAACCAGACGCCGGCAACCCGCACCGGGCTTACCTTCCATGCCAGCGTGTCGCCTTCGCCGCTCCGCGTCACGCGGTGGCACACCGAACAGGCCTGACCCTCGAACAGATCCTCGCCCACACGACGCGACTTGCTGCGGGCCCAGGCCAAGGCGGCGGCGCGCTCGGTTTGGCTCAGGCGCTGGATGCTGCCCACCCGACGGCGCTGCCGGACCACCGCGGGCGCGGTCACGTCCTCGTAGCCGCCCTCAAGCGCGCGATTGGCGTAATACTCTTCGAGCATAAACAGCACTTCGGCCACCTTGCCGTGGGGCACCTGCCGATCCGGGGCCTGTGCGTCGAAGCCCAGCGTGTGGCAGTCGGCACACATGGTTTCGTATTTCACCGGCAGCATCTTCCCGCCGCCCGGCTCAGCCTCGTGGCAATCGCCGCAGTCCAGCACGCGTTTGCCGCTGGGATCGTTGATGCCCTCAGCATCCAGGTGAACGTCGTGCGGGAATTTCAGATTGGAGTCTTCGCTGAGCAGATCGCTGTCGAGCGACTCCCGGCGAGGCATAAACTCGTCGTTGGCGCCCCATGCCGCCAGCTCCACCTTGAACTGAGGATGGTTGGCGGTGAAGTCATCGGCGTTAGCCAGCGTAGTAAGCCCGTTGCTGGTGGCATCCAGGTCGGAATGACAGTCCGCGCAGAGGCGCTGGTCCTGACGCACCAGGCCATCGAGCCCGTTGTGATCCTTGTGGCAGCTTGCGCAGCGCTCTTCAGCCAGCTCGGGCAGCGCAAAGTATTCGGGGTCTGCGTGGGCCGCGGTGGTCGCATGACAGGCCACGCAGGCCTCGTCTTTGACCATCCGGAAGGCTTCGGTGTGGCAGGTTGAGCAGTCTTCACCAAAGAAGTGATGCGCCGCCTGCAGGGTGCCGCTCTCCCACTGATTGTCTGAGGGCAGGGGGCTTGCCCGAAGCTTCTCCTGCAGTCCGGGCACAAAATATCCGGCTACCGGCAGCGCCAGCCCGACACCCAGGAACAGCAGGAAGAATGCCCAGGCCGGGCCACGCTTGCTGAGCCAGGTTTTACCGAGGCTGAAAGGCCGATCGCTGAACTTGGAGACGTTGGGTTCGCTGGCCGCTTCCGACTCACTGATTTCGATCGCGGCGTCGTAGCCGGCGGGCGGCTTGATGATGCGGATCAGGTGATGACCGATTTCGATGCGCGATCCCACGCCGGCGCCGGCCGCCTGCTGAAGCTTGCCGTCCACCCGGACGCCCGCCGAGATGAGTGACTCGATCCGGAACCGGTTGCCCTTCAGTGACTCGATCCGAGCATGCTCGAGAGCCACCCGGAGGTCAGACAGAAAGACATCCTGGCCAGGTGAACGACCGAGGTTGAGCGAATCAGCCGTTACCGATTCATCGCTGTGAGCGATTGTGCCCTTGCCCTTCCGGGTGATGGTTCGGATCAGCCAACGCATAAATTATTCCGTCTTTCCAATAGAAACGAACGACTTACCAATAAAAGAACACCGAAACGATGTGCGCGGTGAGCGCACCGAGCAGCGCAAAGGTGATCGGCACATGGAAGTAGAGCCAGATATCCATCATCGCCTGTTGCTGCACGTCTTTGGCCACCTTGGAGGCCAGCGATTTTTTGCGGCTCAGCAGATCGAGCAGCTGTCGCAGCTTCTCGGACTCCTGCCCGCCGGCGCCCGACAGAAAGTCCACCATCGCAAACATGGTGGGCATTTCCGCGGTCTGCGGCCGTTCGTTGGTTTCTTTCACTTTGTCGAGCATCTCTTTCGTTTTCTCGACCGCATCTTTGGCGCCGTCGTGCGCAAACAGCTGCGAGAAAACTCCCCCGCCCAGGCGGGTGCGCTCGATGGATCGCAGCACCATCTGGTGTACCTTGGAATCGATCCGGTCGGCCACCTTGATGCATTCTTCGTCCAGCTCCGCGATTTCCTCGAGCATCGACTCGCGGCTGGTGCTGGCGCGATTGCGCGTCATCAGGGTGGGGTAGCGGAGATAGGCGTACACGCCAAAAAATCCGCTGAGCACGACAATCATCATCAGCACGTAGGCCACCGTGTGGATGTTCATGCCAAACTGAAAGCCGGTATGCAGGGTCGCGATGATGATCAGCGAGCCGCCCAGATAAACGTGGGCGGACAACCATCCTCGGAGCGTGCCGACGCGGTTGTTATAGGTCCGCTTCCGATAACCGAACAGCGTCAGCCAGATGATCAGCACCGCGCCGATGGTTCCGAGCGTGTAGCCGAGCCAGGTGCCGCCGTTGGGTGCGGTGACCGGCGAGTGCCAGAAGTAGGCAACCACCGACCCAAGCATTAATAGACCGGCGAAGGAAAGGTAGCGAAAGCCGCGGAACGTTAGAAAGGAATCATGCATGGTTCGACCCCGTCAGCTCAGCGACTGCGCGTAAGACGACAGCTCTTCCGGACTGATGCGTATCGCTGCCCCGGTCGGGCAGGATCGAACGCACGCCGGCCCACCCTTGATGCCTTTGCACATATCGCACTTCACGGCCTTCTTCTCGCCCTTGGCTTTCTTCTTGCCGGCCGGATCCTGTCCAGGGCCAGGGCCGCGGCCGAACATCAGCCACTGAAGAATCCCGGGCTTTTTGGGCATCTGCGCGGACATATGGATCACGCCGTAAGGGCAGTTGCGCTGGCAGTTGCCGCAGCCGATGCAGTTATCGGCGATAAACACCTCGCCGTTAGGCGCCCGGTGAATCGCGTCAGGCGGGCAGTCCTTCATGCAGTGCGGATGCTCGCAGTGGCGACATGAGGTTGGTACGTGCACCGTGGCGTAGGTTGGTCCCGCTTCCCGGTTCAGGCGCGAGGTGCCGTTGTGGGTTTCAGCGCAGGCTTTTTCGCAGTTATCGCAGCGAACGCAGAGCGCCTCGTCGATCAGCAGAATATCGGTGGCTTCGCCGACACCCTGCGCCACCAGGAAGGAGATGACGTCGCCGCCTTCGGGCTGCGCCTCCATGCTGAGGTTAGCCGCCGCGCGCTGCCGGTATTCGGCCTGCAGCCGCAGCCGAAGCTCGGGCTCGCGCAGGAGCAGCTGTTTGAAGGCTTCGCCGTCGAGCTGGATCGTCTCGGTTGCAATCGCGGCTTTCGCCGTGGCTGAACGCGTGTTGTCGCCGAGCAGCGCCATTTCGCCGACATAGTTGCCGGCGGGTACATAGGAAAGCACCACCTCGCGACCGCCGATTGTTCGAGAGATCGTCAGCGAGCCGACCCGCACCAGGTGAATGCAGTCGCCGCTTTCGCCTTCCTCGAACAACACGTCACCAGCCCGGTAGTTCTGGATGGTGGCGGCCGCAACAATGTCCTGCAGCTTGTTCGCCGGCGTGTCGGGCGCGAAGCGCGACTGAATGACCCGCATGATGAACGCTTCGTCGATCACCCGCTTGACCGCGTCAACCGAGTTGATCAGTTTGTTCATCGTGCGTCGCGGCGTCTCGATCAGCACAGCGCCCTGGCCAGCGATGGCGGTTGCCGACCGGCGGCGACCGGAGATGAGGCTCATCTCGCCAAAGAACTCGCCCGCGCCAAGGCTGATGGTGCGGCCGGTCTCCTCGTCGACGACGATATTGACCTGGCCCTCGACGATGCTGAAGAACGTGTTCGTGTAGTCGTTGATCGAAAAGATCTTCTCACCGGGCACCGGCGTGCGAACGTCGCTGTCGAGCATGAACTCCCGCAGCTGCAGCTCGGTGATCGGCGCCAGCAGGCGCACGTTGTTCTGCACCTTGACCAGCGCGTCGTGCACCGTGGTGAAGCCGGGCATTTCCTGGAACTTGCTTCGGAGGAGCGGTTCGTCCGCGGGCTCTACGTCGTTGCCTTTGATGAACTCAACGACCTCATAGCCCTGGTTCATCGCCTGCTTGATCAGCGGGTAGCCGGCGAGGGCGCCGATAATATAGAGCCCCTCGACGTTCGATTCGTACTTGGGCGTGATCTCCGGCACCGAAGCAGGGTCGTCGTTCGGAAACACGATGCCGCAGCTCTCGACAAAGCGACGGGGCGGAATGGCGCCCAGACGGGCGATAATTCGATCGAGCTCAACTTCCGCCTGGCCGTCGGGCGTATTCAGAACAATCTTGCCGGGCTTTTCCGCGCCTTCCACAGCATCGACGCGCTCGATGGTGGTGTTGTAGAAAACTTCGACCTTGCCGTCTTCGATAGCCTTCAGAATCGCCGCTTCGTTGGCGTCCTTGGCCCGCGCAAACTCGTCGCGCCGGTTCACGATGATGACGCGGTTCTGTTTGGCCAGGGACACAGCGTTCTCGATGGCCGCATCGCCCGCACCGATCACCATGATGGTTTCGTCGGCGTACTCGTCCGGGTCGTCGAGCGTGTACTGGACGAAGGGCAGGTCCTCGCCCGGCGTGCCGAGCTTACGGAAATTTCCCTGAAGGCCAATGGAAAGGACCACGCTCTTGGCGTGGATCTCACCACCGCCTTTGACCGTCAGCTTGAATTGATCGGACTGCTTTTCAATCGCGATCACTTCGTTCTGGTGGTACACGTTGGTTTTGTGGTGGGCGATACCCTTGTCCCAGGCGCCTAAGACGGCCTCCCTGGGGCCTGCCACAAAATCGAGCGGGCTGCGAAGGGGCAGGATGTCAGGCTCAGCCATGACGTGTTTGCCCTTCTGGTATCGGTAGATGGTATTGGATAGGTGCAGCTCGGTTTCGAGCAGGACGTGGGAGACGCCGGCCTCCGCTGCTCTGGCTGCTGCGCTCAGGCCCGCCGGACCCGAGCCGACCACGGCAATCTCAAAGACTTCCGCCATGGCGCTCCCCTGTAACTGACATCCTGTTCACGCGCGTGCTTCCCCTACAAGCCGGTAACCTTTGAAACCTTTTTGAGCCCAGCACCATGCCCCTATGCAGGTGTATTGAGTCAGTTTCAAAGGACCTTAAGTTTTATAGATCAATCCCCTGCCGAAAGCAAATTCGACACGGCCCTGTGTCTGGTGTAGGTGACACTCAAAAAAGGTCGCCATTCAGGCGCCCTCGGACGCCGCTTCCAGCCAGGAAAAGAGCTCCTGCCACCAGATCTTCGCGGCGTTCGGACGGCTGATGCTGTGGCCCTCATCCGGGAACAACACCAGCCGGGAGGGCACCCCGAGGTCGGTCAACACGTTATGCAGCAGCCTGCTGTGCGTTGCGGAAACCCGCGTGTCAGCCTCCCCGTGCAGCGCCAGCACCGGCGTGCGAATCTGCTGAAACCGCTCGCTGGGCGATGCGGGAGCTCTGGCGCCGCCGCGCCATGGCGGCATCCCCCAGGTGAGCTCCCGGCCCCAGGGATAGTCGCTGCCGTAAATGATTCGCTGCTCAACGACCGGCGCGTGCACGACACCGCGGGCAAACTGGTCGCTCTGCGACAACACCCACAGCGCGAGCAGACCGCCGTAGGACCCACCGACAACCATGATCTGCTGCGGGTCTACGAAAGGTTCTTCCGCGAGCGCATTCGCCGCCGCCAGCACGTCGGCCGACGGCAGTTCGAGCGGGCTGCCGTTAATCGCGCTGGCAAACGCCTGGCCGTAGCCGGTTGAGCCTCGAACGTTCAGGGCGACTACCAGATAGCCTCGGCTTGCCATCAGCGCGAGATTCCAGCGCCAGTTGAATTCATCGAGCCACGCGCCATGCGGGCCGCCATGCAGCGCGATGATGACGGGCCAGCGAACCGATTCACGCCAACCTGGTGGCCGAATCGTGAAAGCATGGATCTGAGACCCGTCTGCGACGGGAAATCGCCGTTCGCCAACCTGGGGCTGACGGGTGTTCTGCAGGAATGCCTCGTTAAACCGCGTCAGCTTGCGAGGGTGTCGCGCGTTTTCGTCCAGGCGGTGAATGGCCGGCGGCTCGAGCAGGGACTCATGCAGGAGAAAGAGCTCGTCGTCAGCGCCCGCCCTGAGACCGCTGTAGCTGCCATCGTTGGTCAGCGGGCGCGCTTTGCCGCCAGCCGCGCCAACCCGAAAGACCTTTCGCTGACCCTGATCCTGAGCGAGAAAGTAGATCTGACGCCCATCGCTGGAGGTCACCCATCGTTCAGGAGAGAGCTGCTCCGAATTGGTCACCGCGGTGTTTTTCCCGCTGCGAAGATCATGGCGAATCAGCGATCGAAACTCATCCAGCGCGTCGGGCCGACGACGCTGACCGAACAGGAGGGAGTCACCCGCCCGCGAGAAAACCGGCCGCGTGTCGCTGCCCGGATTGGCGGACGTGAGGTTGGTCGCCTCGCCTGACTCGAGATTGAGTAGAAACACGTCCGAGTTACGAGAAACGTACGGTGGCGGGGAGCTGTTGGCCGTGTAGGCGAGATAGCGTCCGTTGGGGGCCAGGTCCCATTCGAAAGGCACGACGCTGCCCGTCGCGGCCACCGATGGCATCAGGTCTGTAATCACGCCGGTATCCAGGCCGAGGCTGAATACGTGTTGGATCAGCTCTGGATCCTGCTCATACGTACCGACAACGCGGGTGTCGGTAGCGCGCGCAAAGCGTCGCCGCCGTTCGGAGTCTTCCACACGCTCCCGCAGTGTCTCGAAGTCAGAGCCGATGCCCGGAAAGGTGGCCGCCTGAAAAAACACGGTGTCGCTGGCGCCGGCAAACCGGGGACGGGTCGCCGCGGTGGGCAGATCGGTCAGCGGCTGCGGCGCGCCGCCCCGAAGATTGAGCAAGAAAATCTGGCTGTGGGGGCTGTCATCGGTAACCGCTGCGTAGACGATGCTGCGGCTGTCAGGCGCCCAGGCGGGATCAAAGTCAACTCCGGCGTTGCGGGTGAGCTGACGAGGTTCGTCTTTGCCCGCGCTGTCGACCAGCCAGATATCGACACTTGGCAGATCGGCGTTTTCGGCAAACGCCGTAACCGTAAAGGCCACCCATTTGCCGTCGGGCGATACGGCCGGCGCGCCGGCGCGGACCAGCTGCCAGAGACGGTCTGGCGTCAGACCTGAAAAAACGGTCTGCGCCGCGGGTGCAACACAGACCGCCAGATTCAGAGCTGCCGCCAGCGCCAGCAGAAGGCGACGGGTAGACCGACGCCTTCTTGAGGCCTGCTGACTCTCAACCGATGGCAACCGCATTCGGCGGGTGCTTTTTCTCAATGACCGCTCGTCATTGAGTTCGATTGCCAAAGAAGGACCAATACAGCGTTAGACCACTCCGTAGGCGAGCATGGCGTCAGCCACCTTCACGAAGCCGGCGATGTTGGCGCCTTCGAGGTAGTTGACCCAGCCTTCTTTCTGGCCGTACTCGACGCACTGGCCGTGAATGCCTAGCATGATCTCCCGCAGCCGCGTATCCAGCTCATCGCGGGTCCAGGACAGGCGCATGCTGTTCTGGGTCATCTCCAGACCCGAGACGGCCACGCCGCCAGCGTTGGCCGCTTTACTGGGGCCGTACATTAAATGGGCTTCCAGATACTGATCGATCGCCGCCTGATCGGACGGCATGTTGGCGCCTTCAGCAACACCCTTACAGCCGTTGCTGATCATCACCTTGGCGTCGTCCGCGCCAATTTCGTTTTGGGTTGCACAGGGGAACGCGAGATCGCATGGCACCGCCCAGGGCCGCTCGCCCTCGTGGTAGGTACCGCCGTACTTTTCCGTGTATTCGGAGATTCGTCCGCGTCGGTTGTTTTTGAGATCTTTGATGAACTCCAGCTTCTCTTCGTTGATGCCCTCGGGGTCGTGGATAAAGCCGCCGGAGTCCGACAGCGTCACAACCTTGCCGCCGAGGTGATTGATTTTCTCGACCGTAAACTGAGCCACGTTGCCCGAGCCGGACACCAGGCAGGTCTTGCCCTCAAAGCCGTCGTTTTGATGCGCCAGCATGTCCTCCATAAAGTACACCGCCCCGTAGCCGGTGGCCTCCGTTCTGATCAGGCTGCCGCCGAAAGCCAGTCCTTTACCCGTCAGCACGCCGGTAAACTCGTTCTGCAAACGCAGATACTGGCCAAACATGTAGCTGATCTCCCGCGCGCCCACGCCGATGTCGCCGGCCGGTACGTCGGTATACGGGCCGATGTGGCGCCGCAGCTCGGTCATGAACGACTGACAGAACCGCATGACCTCGGCGTCAGACTTACCTTTCGGGTTGAAGTCTGAGCCGCCCTTGCCGCCGCCCATCGGCAGGCCGGTCAGGCTGTTCTTAAAGGTCTGCTCGAAGGCCAGAAACTTCAGGATGCTTTGGGTCACGTTGTGGTGAAAACGGATTCCACCTTTATAGGGCCCGATCGCGTTGCAGTGCTGGACCCGGTACCCCCGATTGACCCGGACCTGCCCCTCATCGTCCTGCCAGCAGACACGGAACGAAATGATCCGATCCGGCTCCGACAATCTTTCAAGGATCTGATTGTCGCGATACTGCGGCTTGTCCTTGATAAACGGGAGAATCGACTGAGCGACCTCATAGACGGCCTGGTGAAACTCGTGCTCGCCCGGATTACGGCGCTTCAGGCCGCTCATGAACTCCTCTAGCGAATGAACGGTATCGTACGGCATGGTGGTTTTCCCCTTTCCCTTGGTGAACGTAAACTTCAGTGAGTATTAAAGATAGTCCGTAAGGTGGTCGAGTACAATCTGACGAACCTGCGACGCACGAAACGCCGCAGCGTCCGAATCAGGCAGCGCGAGAACGCGCCGAAAGCGTCCGGCTGAGACTAAAAAATCCCGGCTCCAAAGCTTCTATGCCATTGTCTGAAGGGAAATTCTTGGGCAAGCGAGTATACTCAGCAGAGCCTGGCCCAATCGTTGATCCGGAGAGCGGTACTTAGTGGAACCTCGAGTTGTATCACTGGCGACAGCGACCCCGCAGCAGGAAAAGCCTGCGCGGAGCTCCCGTTTTGCCAGCCGCAAGAGCTTCGATGAATGGCTGGCGTCGCTGCCGCTCGCCAACGTCACGGCCGCGGGAAACGAGCTGCTGTCCGGCGTCCAGGAGCTCAACCACACCCGGGTCAGTGCACGCTTTCGCCTGCACGCGCTGGAGAACGTCACCGAACCGTGTCTCGCGGTGGTCAACGTGCTGGACAAGCAGTACCACGATGCGGTCTTCCCGCTCAACGACAAGATCGACAAGACGGGACGCACCGTCATTCACTTTTTCCGCGAGCTGGCCCTCGGCTATCGGCTGGTTGCCCACCAGCTGGCCAACGAGTCGTCTCGCTTCTCGGTGGTGGGCCGCCGGCCCGGGGCGCTCGCCATCCACCGGGCGCTGTCCTGCTGTGAACAGCTGATCTTTCGCTGCGGGCAGCTGTATCGCGCGCCGCCCACGGGAACGTGGTCAGAGATCCACACGCTCTACGCGTTTGCGGTACAGAACGGACTGGAAAACCGCGCCCTGACCGACACGCTGGGCTGGGCCAACCGATCCCATCGAATCTGCGACATCTATAAACGTGTGGCGCTGCTCGGCCTGTGCGACCCGCAGCGCCTGAGCCAGCGAGCCATCATCCAGGTTCACAAAGCGTGCGAAATCTGGCGCGACGACACCACCGTCCGCAGCGGTCGCGCTTCAGCCGACCAGTTTGCCGTCGCCGTCGACAGCGACTGCGCACCGCTCCTCGTCCTGGAGGACGATCCGCTGGACGGCGATTTTGTATTTGACCTGAGCGCTCTGAAGACGCGCCTGCAAAAGCTGTTGACCGCGGAAAACGGCAGCTCGAGAGATATCCCGCTGAAGGCAAACGGCCACGAAACGCTGATCCTCGACGGCATGCTGCTGCGCCAGCTGACCGCCACCTGGGGCCAGCGGATCGAGCGGCGCCACAAGCGCCTGCCGGCCACCCACAAGGCCCGAATTGTCATCGGGCTCAACGGCATTCACTTTATGGCGGCGGGCGAGCAGAGCTTCGGCCAGTTTCTCGAGGAGACCGGCAACGAACGGCTGACGCAGCAGGCTGGCTCCATCAACAACTGGGTCGCCGGCAGCGACCAGCGTTTTCGCCCGCCGATCCACGAGGCGGAGATCCTGAATCAGAGCCTGGGCGGCTATCGGCTGCGTTTCGAGAAGCCGGAAAACATGCAGATCCGCGTAGGCGAGCTGGTCGCCATCAGCACCACGTCCATCAGTGAGCGTGATGCCATCTGGATGGTCGCCGCCGTCAAGTGGCTGCAGGCACCGGATCCCGATGAGGTTGAGGTAGGGCTCGCCGTGATGGGCCAGGATTTCAAGCCGGCCGCAGTGCTGGCCGACCTGCCGGGACGAAGGGTGCCGCCGGCACGTGGGCTGTTGGCTCGCGGCTTCAGCGCCAAAGATGCGAGCAAGCAGTACCTGCTGGTGCCGCCGTTTCACACCGAGACCGGCGTTCCGTGGCTGACCTGCTGGCGTGAGGACATGCAGATTCACGACTCGATGCTGCAGGTCAACGGTCTGGCAGATCGCACCACCGAGTTCTGTCGTTATACCTACGAAGCCAAGCCCGTCAGCATCGACGGCGTACCCGATCTGGGCCCCATCCCCGCGAAGAACTCCGGCATTCCGCCACTGGATATCGGCTAAGACCGCAAGCCGCGGCTCACCGTTAGGTCAACACGAACCCGGTTCAGCCCCGGCGGGCGGCGCTGGCGCTTTCTGTCGCTCGCGGGCCAGCGTCGCCTCACGCCGCACGATGTAGAGATTCGCGGCAAAGATGATGCCGGCTCCCATCCAGGTCCAAAACGACGGCAGCTGATCGAAGAGCCAGTAAGCGAGCAGCGCCGTGAACGGCAGGCGGAAAAAATCCAGCGGCGCAAGGATGGAGACGTCCCGTCCCCGCATGGCGGTGGTGAACAGCCATTGAGCAACGGTAGCGAAAAAGCCCAGTGCCGCCATCAGGACCCAGACCTTGGGCGACGGCGTGACCCATACCGGAATGCTCGCCACGCCCGATACCGGCAGCATGATCAGCAGCAGATAGAGCACGATGACCAGCGGATCCTCGGTGTTGGAAAGGTTTTTCACCATCAGAACCGCTGCGGCCATCAGCGCCGTTGAAAACACCACCGCCACCGACGCCAGCGAGACGGGGATAAAGCCGGGGCGCAGGATCACCAGCACGCCGACAAAACCGGCGGCCGTTGCGAGCCATCGGCGGGGGCCGACGGCTTCGCCCAGGAACAGTGCGGCGCCGGCGATCACAAACAGCGGCAGCGTAAATGAGAGGCTGACCGCCTCCGCCAGCGGCAGCTGATTGAGCGACCAGAACCAGACCAGCATGGCGCAGAAACTCACCAGCGCGCGCAGCAGGTACAGGCCGTGGTTGCTGGAGCGGAAGATGGCCGGCAGCACGCGCGGCAGCAGCGGCAGGCACACCAACAGCCCAAACACGTTGCGTAAGAACACGAGCTCAATCGCGGGCAGCGTCTGCCCGCCGAGGGCGACCAGCGTGTTCATCACCGCAAAGCAGCCGCTGGCCAGCAGCATGAGGATGACGCCTCGAACTAGCATGTTCGACGAATCGGCATACGCGTGTGATCGGACACAGCCGAAGGATCGGCATCCGCCACGCCCGGTGTTCTGCGCGTCATGCCTGGGCGGGTTCCAACAGCTCCGGATAGTTGTTGCGCACCGAGTTGACGGCCGTGCTGACGGGGAAAAACCGGGCCTGCTGCGTCGGCGCCGCTGCGGTGACAGCGTCCAGATCGATCGGTTCGCCGGCAAGCCAGGGATCCATGAGCGATGCGTCGAGCATTACGGGCATTCGATGGTGCAGTTCGCTGATCGGACCCTGCGCCTCGGTGGTGATGATGGTGTATGACAGCAGCGTGTCATCCTGCGGATCCTGCCAGCTCTCCCAGAGCCCGGCGAAGGCAAACATCGGCTGATCGCCGGGCACGATGGCGTGCGGCACCTTGTGGCTGCTCGTCCTGACCCATTCAAAAAAACCGGTGGCCGGCACCACGCACCGGCGCCGCTTGTACGCGGCTCGGAAGGCGGGCTTGCTCGCCGCGGTTTCGATTCGAGCGTTGATCATCCGGCTCCCGATCTTTCGGTCTTTGGCCCAGAATGGCACCAGCCCCCAATGGGCGTCGATCAGCTTTCGCTGGCCCTCAGAGTCGTTGACCACGACCGGACAGAGATGGGTCGGCGCGACGTTGTAGCTGCTGGCGAGGTCGATGGGCGTCTTGACGATGAACTGTTCGGCCAGCGTCTCGGGCAGCGTGTTAATGAAGTAGCGACCGCACATGCGCTCATTGTGCCTGAAGCCGGCAGCGTGCGCTCTGGCCAAATGGGGTGAGGCGCTGCATACTGCGCGGCCAATCCAGCAAGCAACCGCGGGCAGCATTTCGCCACCGATGAGCAGCAAAGCCAAGAAGGTCGTCACCACCGACCGCCACATTCTTTATCAGCAGGCCGTCCAGGACGTTGAGTCTGAAATCGACTTTGTCGAAGACACCTTCCGGGAGCTGCGGGGCCGGCCGGCCAGATCGCTGCGCGAAGACTTTTGTGGCACGGCCAACACCGCCACCGAGTGGGTCAAACGATCCGACAAGAACACCGCACTGGCGGTCGACCTCGACACCGAGGTGCTGGCCTGGGGCAGAAAACACAATCGGGGTGCCCTGAAATCGAGTCAGCAGCAGCGTCTCAAGCTCCGGGAAGGGGACGTTCGCGACGGCAGCGCACCCGTGGACGCCGTGCTCGCGATGAACTTCAGCTATTTTCTCTTCCTCGAGCGCGACGAGATGCGGCACTACTTTGAAACCGTCCGTGCATCGCTGGTCGAAGACGGCGTGTTTTTTCTGGACGCCTATGGCGGTTATGACGCACCGCGCGAAATCGTCGAGCCGCGGGATTGCGGCGACTTCACCTACATCTGGGAACAGGCTTCGTTCAATCCGATCAACTCACAGATGCAGTGTTACATTCATTTTGAGCTCCCGGACGGGACCCGCATGGATCGCGCGTTCACCTACTACTGGCGCCTCTGGACGCTGCCGGAACTTCGCGAACTTTTGAGCGAAGCCGGATTCAGTCGAACCCGCGTGTTCTGGGAAGGCACAGACACGAAGACCAACGAAGGGAACGGCATTTTCGAGGAAAGTGAGCAGGGCGACGCCGACCCGGGCTGGATCTGCTATCTCACCGCCGAAGTCTGAAGCCCTCGCCCGTCAGGCGTAGTAGCGCAGTTCGTCGACGCCGCTGAGCGCCTCCAGGTCACGGTTGACCACCGCCTGCGCCTGCCAGCCGTCCGCAACCGCCAGGACGTCGATCACCTCACCAGCGCGAGCGCCGTCAGGTGTCGTTAAATCCTGTCCCACGGTGAGCGCATCGCCGCTCTTGACGAGCGCCAGGGTGCGCTTCACCCGCCCGAGATGGCGGGCCCGGGCCACAATTTCCTGTCCTGGGTAACAGCCTTTGCTGAAGCTGACGGCGCCGAGCGTATCCAGGCCCAGCATGGCTGGAATAAAGCGGTCGTGATTGGCCTGGTTGACACTGACCACCCCTGACTGAAAGTCGGCGTGCCGCCAGGCGGCGACGTCCGCGTTCTCCGCCGGATCGCTGCTGACGCCGACCTGCCGACCGTCGGGCAGGCAAAAAAAGTTCTCGCTGATGCCCGGCAGCCGGTTGAAGCCGCGAGTGCCGTCGTCAGCCGTCTGTTCGGATGGCGGGTTGGCAAGGCCAAGGCCGACGGCATACAAGCCGCTTTCGCCCAGCTCAACTTTTGCCCGAAGGACGTAGCGGCTGAGGTGTGTCACCGTCTGCTCGGCCACCTCTGGATGCACCAGCATCAGCCAGTTGCCCTGGTGAGGCAGAAGATAGCCTGCCGACTGCACCTTTCCTTTCGGATTGAGCAGCGCGCCGAAACAGCCCTCATCGGCGCCGAGGCTGTTCAGGTCGCACGTCAGCTGGGCCTGAAGAAAGTCTTTTGCGTCAGCACCGGCGACGGCGATGACGCGGTATTCGCTTAGAAGACTGACCAGTTCCATCACGCACCCGGGACACACGAAACGCGTACAATACGGCTATGAGTACGCAAAATTCAACGCCTAACCCAAACCCGGAAAATGTGACCTCTGACGTCACGACCGACGTTGCCCCGGCGAAGACGGAAAACGGCGGCTCGACAGCGCCGATGCCGCGCGAAATCGGTGGACCGAAGGGCCCCGAGCCCACCCGCTACGGCGATTGGGAAAAGAACGGCCGCTGCACAGATTTCTGATCGATGCCCGACGATCCGACACCCGCTCCGTCGATGAGTCAGCTGCGCTGGCGCTGCCGCCGCGGCATGCTCGAGCTTGATGTAATGATGACCCGATTTCTCGAACACCATTACCAGGCTGCCGCCCCGGCAACGCAGCAGGCGTTTGTCGAGCTGCTCGACTGCGAGGACGATCAGCTGTGGGACTGGCTGAGCGGTCGCTCGCTGCCTGATGAACCACAGCGGAAGCAGTTGATTGAACAGATTCGCCGGCCCGCTGCGGATTGAGCTGACGGCGCACGCCGCCGATTACGTGGTTCTTGCCGGTCTTTCGGGGCTGTCTTTGCTGGCCTGTTTCGGAGCAGACCCAAAGCTCGCCACGGTGACGTTTCCCCCGCTGGTCGCGGTACTGGCTTACTGCTGGACCCGGCTTTGCGAGCCTCGATGGCGGGCGCTGCGATTCGCGGATGAACCGGGTTGGCAGGCGCTCAGCGCTGACGGCGGCTGGGACTCGGTCGCAGTCAAAAGCAACTTTCGGTGCGCAGCCGTGGTCTTAGTGACTATCAGACGCCGCTACTGGCGGCAGCCGCAAGCACTGTGGCGACATCATCAGCCCGACGAATTCCGCCGCATGCTGGCGCGGATCGACGAGGGCAGGGACGCTTAGGGCACACAAACGCTCATGTATCGACCGCTGCAGTTTTACATCGGCCTGCGCTACACGCGCGCCAAACGACGCAATCATTTCATCTCCTTTATCAGCCTGATTTCCATGCTGGGGATTGCGCTTGGCGTCACGGTGCTGATCACCGTGATTTCGGTCATGAACGGCTTCGAGAAGGAGCTGCGCGAGCGAATCCTGGGCATGCTGTCCCACGCGACGATCACCAGCATCGAGGGCAACATGACCCAGTGGCGGCAGGCGATGGCGGACGCCGGCGAACACCCATCGGTGGTGGGAGCCGCACCGTTCATTGAGCGGGAGACGCTGATCAAGGGCTATCGCATCAGCGGCGCGCTGGTACGCGGGATCGATCCGGCGCTGGAGAGCGACGTGTCCGAGGTGGCGTCCAACGTCATTGTCGGTGAGCTGTCGGATCTCAAGGCAGGCGACTTCGGCATCATGCTCGGGGTCCACCTGGCCACAGCTTTGGGCGTTGAACCCGGGGATCAGCTGACCGTTTTTGCGCCCCAGCTTCGGGCGACGCCGGCTGGGGTCCTACCGCAGGTGAAACGGTTTACCGTGGTGGGGCTGTTTGAGGTCGGCATGCACGAGTTCGACCGGGGCACCGCGCTGGTGCACCTGGACGACGCGGCTCGGCTGTTTCGCGTGAGCAGCGGGGCATCGGGCATCAGGCTCAAGGTCGAAAACATGTTTCGTGCGTGGGAAGTTGCACGAGACCTGCAGTCGGAGCTCTCCGGCATTTACTACGTTCGCGACTGGACCCAGCAGCACGCCAATCTGTTTCGAGCGGTGCAGATGGAGAAAACGGTGATGTTTGTGATTCTGTCGCTCATCGTTGCCGTCGCCGCGTTCAATATCATCTCGACGCTGGTCATGGTCGTGACCGACAAACAGGCGGATATCGCCATTCTGCGTACGCTCGGCGCCACGCCGGGAACCATCATGGGCGTGTTTGTTGTGCTGGGCTCGTTTATCGGCGTGTTCGGCACGGTGCTCGGCCTGGTGGGTGGCGTCGCGCTTGCCACCAACGTTGAGACGATCGTGCCGGCGCTGGAGGAGCTTTTTCGGGTGCAGTTTATGTCCTCCGATATCTACTACATCAGCGATTTGCCTTCGGACATGCAGACGCGCGATGTGGTCAAGATCGGGCTACTCAGTTTGCTGCTGACGGTGCTGTCGACCATCTATCCGGCCTGGCGCGCGTCCCGAACCCAGCCGGCGGAGGCCCTGCGCTATGAGTAGTCCGGTGGTTCAGTGCGATGGGGTGGTGAAGTCGTATCACGACGCTAGCGCGGAAGTGAAGGTGCTCAGCGGCGTAGATCTCACGGTACTGCCCGGTGAGCGCGTGGCCGTCGTCGGCGCCTCCGGCGCCGGCAAGTCGACGCTCCTGCACGTGCTGGGCGGCCTGGACCGTATCACCAGCGGCACGGTGTCGATCGCCGGCAACCCCCTAAATGGACTCAGCCAACGGGCTTTGAGCCGGCTGCGCAACAAACACCTTGGCTTCGTCTACCAGTTTCATCACCTGCTGCCGGAATTCAGCGCGCTGGAGAACGTTGCCATGCCGCTGCTGATCGGTGGGGCTGCGCGTGGCGAAGCGGTTTCGCGGTCGCGCGAGCTGCTTGAACGGGTCGGCCTCGGGCATCGCCTCACCCATAAGCCGGGGCAGCTTTCGGGCGGTGAACGGCAGCGGGCGGCTGTCGCCAGGGCGCTGGTGACCCGACCGGCCTGCGTGCTGGCGGACGAACCGACCGGCAATCTCGACGAGGAGAACGCCGGGCAGATCTTCTCCCTGATGCTGGAGCTCAACGCTGATCTCGGCACCAGCCTCATTATCGTCACGCACGACCGGCAGCTGGCCGGCCGGCTGGACACCGTGCTGGTGCTGTCTGGAGGGCAGCTCGCCCCGGCCTCCTGACCGCCTCCGGCCCAGGATACGCTGACTCAGATCAGCGGCGCGCCGGCGACCCTGAGTCGGTCGATTCACCTACAACACACCGCGCACGCGATCGGCTGTAGTTCCTGGCCGGGCCGCCTATCCTCTTGCCTTAAACGGCTGCTGGGCGACGATGACTGGGGCGATGCTGGCGTTTTGTGCGGCGCTGCTGGCCGGTATGGCGCTGCCTGTGAGCCTGGGGCCGGCGGTTGCTCTGGTGGCGCTGCTGCTGCCTCCGCTGGCCGCGCGGGCGCCGAGATCGATCGTGCTGGCTGCTGCCGCGGCGCTCCTGGGCGTGTTGCATTGGCACGCGACGCTCGATCGCCATCGCCTCGGCCAGGCTGCGTGGCTGGCCGACGAGGGACCGCACGTGGTCTTGGGCACGATCGCCAGCCTGCCGGCCTGTCACGAGTCGCGCTGCCGCTTCCTGCTTCGCGCTGAGAACCCTCGCGAAGGGCGGCTCTCAGTCAGCTGGCAAGATCCGGCCATACGACCGCTGGGCGGGCAACGCTGCGTCCTGCTGATCAGACTCCGGCCCCACTGGAGCCTGATGAATTCCGCCGGCTTTGATCGAGAAACGTGGGCGTTCAGCGGGTCGCTGCTGGCGGACGGTCGGGTTGAGGCCGGGGGTTGCCGTGAAGGTCGAGGACCGGCGGCCTGGCTGCTGCGTTATCGTGGCTCGTTGTCAGACCGTTTGTCACGGGCGGTCGATGGGCCAGCCTCTGTCCTGCTGCCGGCGCTGGTGACCGGCGATCGCCGGGGCCTGCGGCCAGACCATTGGCGGGTACTTTCGGGCACCGGAACCGCTCACCTGATGGCCATTTCCGGATTACACGTCGCGCTCGTGGCGGGCTCGGGACTACTGCTCGCCCGGGTGCTGATGGTGACCGGTCGGCTGAGGTTGCCGCGATCCATCCTGGGGGCTGGCCTCGGCGCGCTGCTCGCCCTTGGCTACGCGACGCTCGCGGGGTGGTCTGTTTCGACCCAGCGAGCCTGTCTGATGCTGATCGCTCCGCTGGGGGCCTGCCTGCTGCGCCGGCCCTGGCTGCCGCTGGCTGGCCTGCTGTGGGCTCTGACGGTCATCCTGATGCTCAAACCGGAAAGTGCAGCCAGCCGGGGCTTGTGGATGTCCTTTGCCGCCGCGGGTGTCCTCCTCGCCGGTTTCTACGGTCGTCCGCCCCAAGGCTTAGGGCAATGGCAGCTGCTGTCGGTACAGGGGCTGCTGCTGATCGGTCTATGGCCGCTTCAGCAGGCGCTGGGTCTTCCGTTTTCCGCGGGCTTTTTGCTGGTGAATCTGCTGGCCGTCCCCTGGGTCTCGCTGGTGATTTTGCCGCTGACGCTCGTGGGCTGCGTGCTAAGCGAACTGGGTGTGCCCTGGGTGCTGGCATTTGCCGGCTGGCAGATCAACTGGCTCTGGGAAGCGTTGCGGTGGGCGGAGCCCTGGGTGCAGGCGAATCCGCTCAGTGCTGGTCAACTCTCGCCGCTCGTCATAGGCGCGCTGGCAATCGGTCTGCTGCTGCCAAGAACGTTGCCAGGGTGGTGGACGCTCCCGCTGGCGCTGTTTGTGGTGTGGGTCTCCCGAGGCGAGCCAGCGTTTCGCGAACCAGAGCTTCAGGTGTTTGACGCAGGGCAGGGCACCGCCGTGTTCTTCGGGCATCGGCATGGAACGGTACTGGTGGATACGGGGCCCGGAGCCGGCGACGGGTGGAACGCGGGGAGCGCCGTCATCGTGCCCAGCCTGCAGCGTCAGGGTGTCACGCGACTCGACCAGGTGGTGATCAGCCACGGTGACGCGGACCATGCCGGCGGCCTTCCGGGACTGGAGGCAAGCGCGCTAAGAATCGAAGAGCTGGTTGGCGTCAGCCGCGATCAGCGGTGGCCCCCGTGTCTCGACGGTCGAGCGTGGCGCTGGCCGGAACTGGAGCTGCGCGCCTGGCATCCTGGACCGTGGCTGCCCTACCTGGGCAACGACAGCTCGTGTGTTTTGACGCTCCGTCGGATGGGTCGACAGATTCTTCTACCAGGGGACGTCGGCAAGCTCATCGAGCGACGCCTTTTGCGGCGCTGGGAGGATGATCTTCCGATGACCGATCTGCTCATCCTCGGCCACCACGGCAGCCGGACCTCCAGCGCTCATGACTGGCTCGAAACCCTCAGGCCCGGGCTCGCGGTCGCCACAAGCGGCCACCACAACCGCTTCAACATGCCCCATCCGTCGGTACGTCAACGCCTTCAGCGCCATCGCATCCCCCTCCTGGTGAGCTCGGAGTGCGGGCATCTACAATTTCGCTGGCGCGATGACGGCCTTGACGCGGTGTCGAGCGCCCGGCTCCAGTCCTCTCGGGCATGGCACTGGCACGGGCTGTGCCCGGAGCCAGCACTACCACGCCGGTCGCCCTGAACCGCACCCAGCCGGGGGCATTGAGGTGCCTCGCAATCCGCCAACTGCGGCGCAGACGTCCAGGCAAAACTTGAGTATCATGCCCAGCGTCGAAAATGCGCTGACTGAGGTTCGAATCACGTGCTGGAAATTATTCGCCAGGGAGGCTGGCTGATGCTGCCGATCCTCGCCTGCTCAGCCATAGCCATGGGTATCGTGCTGGAGCGTTTTTGGACGCTGCGCCGCAAGGTGGTGAATCCGCCCGAGCTGGGTCAGCAGGTGCAAAGCTGGGCCCTGAGCCGGAAGCTGGAAAACAGCCACGTTGAGGCGCTCGCGGAGAACTCTGCCCTGGGTCGCGTCCTGGCGGCAGCCCTGCGTAATCGAAGCCGGACCCGCGATATCGTCAAAGAAGCGGTCGAGGACACCGGGCGGCACGTTGTGCACGACCTGGAGCGGTATCTGAATACGCTGGGCACCATCGCGGGCATCACGCCGCTGATGGGCCTGCTGGGCACCGTTATCGGCATGATCAAGGTGTTCTCTTCCATTCTGGTACACGGGGTCGGCGACGCCAACCAGCTCGCCGGCGGTATCTCCCAGGCTCTGGTCACCACAGCCGCGGGCCTGTTTGTCGCCATCCCGGCCTTTCTGTTCTATCGCTTCTTCAAAGGGCGCGTTGAGGCCCTGGTCGTCGACATGGAGGAACAGGCGCTGTCGCTGATCGATACGATCGACCTGGGCCACCAGCGCCGCACCGCCACCCGCCCACGGGCCGAGTAGATGCAGATCCAAAAGAAGGAAAAGGAAGAGCCCGGCATCGACCTCGCGCCGCTGATCGACGTGGTGTTTCTGCTGCTGATCTTTTTTATGGTGACCACAACGTTCGAACGGCAGGCGCGCCTGCGAATCGAACTGCCGCAGGCGTCCGAGGAAGCGGTCACCATCGAGCAGGATCGCCTCGAGATTGCGATCTCCCGCGAGGGGCGCTACTTCATCAACAATAACGAGGTGATCAACCAGGGCAGCGATACGCTCAAGGCGGCGATCGCACGCATTGCGGGCGAAGACCTCGAACAGCCGGTTACCATCCGGGCTGATGCCAACACCCCTTATCAGTCCGTGGTGACCGCCATGGATGCCGTCAACCAGCTGGGGTTCGTCAACCTGTCCATCGCCACCACGCCCGAAGCCGGGTGACCGTCTCAGCAGCGCCTTCCGGGCGCTGCGGGGTTATGATGCGCTGATGGGGGAATCGAGCAGGGGCACCTGGCCCATCTACCGCCGTCTGCTGGGCTATACCCGGAGCTATCTGCCGCTGCTGGGTGTGGCGGTGGTGGCTATGGCGCTCGACGCGCTCTGTACGGGCGGGTTCGCGGCCCTCACCCGACCGCTCCTGGATGAGGCGCTGCTAGGGCGAGATTTCGAGATGATCGCGCGCATGCCCATCTGGATCGTGGCCATTTTTCTGGGCCGCGGGCTGGGCAGCTTTGTCGCCGACTACTGCATGGCCGCAACCGGCCGCTCGGTCATTCGGGACCTGCGCCAGCAGGTGTTCGAGAAATATCTCACGCTTCCGACCAGCTATTTTGACCAGACGTCGCACGGCCAGATGATTTCGCGGCTCACGTTCAACGTGGAGCAGGTGGCCGAAGCCACCACCAGCGCCATCACGATCGTCGTCCGAGATACGCTCTACGTCATCGCATTCCTTCTGGTGATGCTCAGCCAAAGCGTCAAGCTGACGCTGTTTACGCTGGTCATCGCGCCGTTGATCGCCGGCGTGATCGCCGTCGTCAGCCGCCGCTTTCGGCGCCTGAGCAAAAACATTCAGGACACGATGGGCGACGTGACCCAGCGCACCTCCGAGGTCGTCAGCGGCCACAAGGTCGTGAAGATGTACTCCGGACAGCAGGTGGAGGCGGAGCGCTTCAGCAGGGTGAACGCCAACAATCGACGTCAGCATCTGAAGCTGGTGGCCACCAAGTCGGGAAGCACCTCCATCGTTCAGCTGCTGGCGGGTTTTACGCTGGCGGTGATCGTCTATCTGGCGACCCGGGAAAGCATGCTCGACGACATCACGCCGGGCGCGTTCACAGCTTTTATGACCGCGATGCTCGCGATCCTGCCCAGCCTCAAGAAGCTCACCAACGTGCACGTCCTGATTCAGCGGGGCGTAGCAGCCGCCGATACGTTGTTCGAGCTGCTCGACGGCCCGCAGGAAGCGCTAGGGGAGGGCCAGGCCCTGGATCAGGTCACCGGGCGTATCGCCTTCAGCGACGTCTCGCTCAACTACAATGGCGGCGAGTCGGTGCTCAAGGGGATCAGCTTTGAAGCAGAGCCCGGGACCGTGACGGCACTGGTCGGACGTTCGGGCAGCGGCAAGACCAGCCTGGTCAGCCTGATTCCGCGGTTCTACGAACGCAGCGCCGGCAGCATTATGCTGGATGGCGTCGATATTCGGGCGATTGAGCTGCAGTCGCTGCGGCAGAAAATTGCGCTGGTAAGCCAGGATATTGTGCTGTTCGACGATACCATCGCCGCCAATATCGCCTACGCCAACCCGGCCATGCAGGGAGAAACTGACGAGGGACTGAAGCGCGCCATCGAAGCGGCGGCCAGGCAGGCGAACGCGATGGAGTTCATCGAGCAGCTTCCGGACGGACTCAACACGCGCCTGGGCGAGGGTGGTATCCAGCTTTCCGGCGGTCAGCGCCAGCGGCTCGCCATTGCCCGCGCAATCCTCAAAGACGCTCCGATACTGATCCTGGATGAGGCCACTTCTGCGCTCGACACGGAGTCGGAACGTCTGATCCAGGCGGCGCTGGAGGACATCATGCGCAGCCGCACGACGCTGGTTATTGCACACCGGCTCTCCACCGTCGAAAACGCAGATCAGGTACTCGTGCTGGACCAGGGCCAGATCATCGAGCGAGGCAGTCACGCCACGCTCCTGGCTCAGGGGGGACAGTACACCGAGCTGCATCGGCTGCAGTTTGTTGACGGCCAGCGGCGGTGAGGGAGCCCGAGTCGATCTGGTACGGGGATGACCCGGTGCCGTTCCATCTGAAGGTGCTCGAGGCGGTGTATCGTCCAGCGGCGGCACTGCATCAGCGCTGGCGCCGGTCGAGGGCTCGGCACCCGGGTGTGCCCGTGGTCATCATCGGCAATCTGACCGTCGGGGGCAGCGGCAAAACCCCGCTGCTGATCCATCTGGCGCAGCGTCTACAGGAGCGCTATCGCGTCGGCGTGGTGAGCCGCGGCTACGGGTCCACCGCCGGGGCAGGACCGCGACTGGTCAAGCCGGACGACACCCCGGCAAACGTCGGCGACGAGCCGCTCCTGATTGCGCGGGAAACGTCGCTTCCGGTCATGGTCGGGAGCCATCGCTTTGGCGCCGCTCGGACGCTGGTGACCGAGCACAGCGTCGAGCTGCTGCTGAGCGACGACGGTCTCCAGCATGGCCAGCTCGCTCGCGATCTCGAGGTGGTGGTCGTCGATCAGGCGCGGGGGTTCGGCAATCGCCGCCAGCTTCCGGCCGGCCCGCTGCGCGAGCCGCTGTCACGACTGGAAACGGTAGACTTTGTGGTCCACAACGGCAGTGCGGAGGGCATGAGGCTGTCCCTTTCCATCGCGGTGAATCTGGCCACCGGCGAACGCCGACCGCTCGAATCTTTTGCGGGTGAAGCGGTGCACGCCGTTGCCGGAATCGGTCATCCGACCCGGTTTTTTGACGCGCTGCGCGAGCTGGGCATCGAGGCTCGGCGACATCCGTTTCCCGACCATCATCGTTACGATGAAGCGGATCTTGCCGCGTTTGCGAACGAAACCATCCTTACGACAAGCAAAGATGCGGTAAAGCTGACGAGTGAACGCATTGCCGACTGCTGGGAGGTGCCGGTCACGGTGACCCTCAACCCGACGCTGGAGGACCAGCTCGTCAAACGCATCGACACCCTCGTGAGCGGTTCATGAACCTCGACGTTGTGCCCGACTACGTCATCGTGATCCCGGCCCGGCTGGGCTCAACCCGGCTGGCTGAGAAGGTCCTGCTGGAGGCGGGAGGAGACCCGCTGGTCATCCACACCTGGCGAACCGCGGGGCAAAGCCGTGCCGGTCAGGTCGTCATTGCCGCTGACGACCCCAGAACGGTGGCCGCCGCGCGGGAACGAGGCGCCGAAGTCATACTCACCGGGGAGGCCGTGAGCGGCACCGACCGAATCGCGCAGTGTGTAAGAGAGCTTGAGCTGCCGGACGAAACCATCGTGGTCAACCTGCAGGCTGACGAGCCGCAGATGCCGGCTGCCGTGCTCGACCAGCTCGCCGCAGCGCTGGCCGCGGACTCCGGGGCCGCGCTGTCCACCGCCTGCTGTCCCATTCAGGACAGTGCGGAGCTGTTCAACTCCAACGCGGTCAAGGTGGTGCTCGATGCCCGAGAGCGGGCACTGTATTTTTCCCGTGCGCCGCTGCCCTATGAGCGTGACCGCTTCGATCAGGATCCGCCGCAGCCGGCGGCCGTCGCCCATTTTCGGCACCTCGGCGTGTACGCCTACCGGGTTGAATTCCTGCGGGGCTTCTCCGATCTCGAGCCGTCGGAGGCGGAGCGCGCGGAATCGCTTGAACAGCTTCGCGCCCTGCATCATGGTTTTCCCATCAGGGTGATCAAGCTCCCGCAGCCGACGCCGCCCGGCATCGATACGCCGGAGGACTGGGAAAAATTTTGTCGCTATATCAAATCGTTGTGACACAATATTGATCTATGACTACACCTTGGAATAACGCCTGATGAGCAGCGCTGCAGGTCCGTACCGCATTTTGATGGTTTGCATGGGCAATATCTGTCGCTCTCCAACGGCCGAGGGCATGGCCCGCAAGCGTCTCGGCGAGCGAGGGCTGGACCAGAGCGTGGAGGTGGATTCGGCCGGTACTCACGCTTACCACGTGGGTCACGCACCGGATCCGCGTTCGCAGGAGGCGGCGCTGGCGCAGGGAATCGCGATCGGTGACCAGCGGGCTAGAAAGGTCAGCGCTGATGACTTCACGGCGTTCGATCTCATATTGGCGATGGACGAATCCAATCTGCAGGACCTGCGGGCCATGGCGCCGGCCGACGGGTCGGCCCGCATCGAGAAAATCATGGACTACTCCAACCTCGGCATCACCAGCGACGTGCCGGACCCTTACTACGGCGGCAGCCACGGGTTTGAACAGGTTTTGAAGTTGCTGGACAATGCCGTCGACGGTTTGCTGGACTCCCTGGCGCCGGAAATGGAGGCCCGAAGAGGAACATCTAGTGACGGATCACCCCCGAGTTCCTGAATTCCCCGAATCGCTGCAGTGGGTAAACTCGGACATGTCACCCACGCTGGAGGGCTATCGGGGCAAGGTGGTGGTCGTCTATTTCTGGACCCCCTCCAACCTCAACAGCCAGGCGCTGCTGCCCGGCATCAAGGCGCTCGAAAACAAGTACGACAACGGCGTTGCGGTCGTGGGGATCGTCTGCCCCAAGTTCTCCCGGGAGACGACCCTGGGTCCCGTGCTCAAGGCCGTTAACCGGCACCACCTGCGTCATCCGGTTGCGCTCGATGCGGACTACTACATGTGGCAGCAGTACGGCGTGCAGGCCTGGCCGTCCGCGGCCGTGATCGACGCCGCAGGACATCTGCGGCGCGTGACGCAGGGTGACGACGCGGGCGAAGATATCGACGAGGCGGTCGGCGCGCTGCTGGACGAAGCGGCAGCGCAGGAAATCCGCGACTACGGCCAGGTGGTTCATGCACGCAAAGCGGAGCCCGGCGGCATCCTGCAGTTTCCGACGGCAATCCTGCCGGCCCGTGGGCATATCTACATCAGCGACAGCGGCAACAACCGCGTCCTGGAGGTGGGCGATACGGGGCGCATTCTCCGGGTGTTTGGCTCCGGGAACCCGGGCTTCTGGGACGGCGCACTGCAAAACTCCGGCTTCAATTTTCCGATGGGGCTGTCGGTCAACGACAACTACCTCTACGTGGCCGATACGGGCAACCACGCCATTCGCCGGATCAATCTCTTCACGGGCGACGTCGAGACCGTCATGGGCACCGGCAAACCCGAGAAAACCATGGTGCTGGCCGGCACCGAACTGCGAAAAACCGGCTGCAACTCGCCCATCGGTCTGGCCTCTAAAGGCCCCGATCTGTTTATCACGATGGCGGGCAGCAACCAGATCTGGCGCCTGGACCTCAAAAACATGCAGGTCAGCTGGCACAGCGGCAGCGGCCAGCTGGGGTTGGTCAACGGCGACCGTGCCACCGCGGCCTTTGCCGCGCCGATGGGCCTGACCGTTCACGACGACAATCTTTATCTGGTTGATGCAGACTCCTCGTCGATCCGCAAAGTGCACACCAAAACGGGTGAGGTCAGCACCAAATGCGGACGCGGCACTTTCACCTTCGGCTGTGAGGACGGGGGGCGATCCAACGCGCTGCTGCAGTATCCCTGCGACCTGGCGCTCAGCCTGAACCGCGAGCAGCTGTGGGTGGCCGATACCTATAATTCGCAGCTCAGGCTGGTGGACGTTGCCACCGGTCGAATCAGCAGTCCGGCGATCGACTACGACTTCAACGAGCCGTCCTACCTCACCATTCACGATCACGCGCTGTGGGTCGCTGATACCAACGCCCACCGCATCGTTCAGGTTCACATGGCGGACCGGTCTGTGAAGCCCTTCAACATCGTGGAAACCAGCATTTAGTGGGCTGCTCAGAAAGTCTGAAAGCGACCCGAACACCGAAGTGACTACAGTCTCCAGGCGGCCAGCAAGCCCGGCCCCGAACTGCCGCCGCTGCCCCCGGCTGGCCAGACATCGGCGGGAGCTCGCGAAGCGCTGGCCCGATCACTTCGGGGCACCGGTTCCCGCCTGGGGTCCGGCCAGCGCGAAGGTGCTCATCGTGGGACTGGCGCCCGGACTGCACGGCGCGCACCGAACGGGCATTCCGTTTTTCGGCGACGCATCGGGAACGCTCCTGTTGGCCGCGCTCAAAGAAGCGGGTTATGCCACCCCGGAACACGCCGAAGGGGAACCCATTCGCATCACCAACGTCGTCAAATGCCTGCCCCCGCAGAACCTGCCCGAGACGGCGGAGGTGGATCGATGTCGGCCGTTTCTCGAGGCTGAGCTGTCGTCGCTGCCGGCGCCGGACGGCATCATCGTCTGCCTTGGCGGGGTGGCGCATCGCGCGGTGCTCCGCGCACTCGAGCAAAGGCTCGCAGCCATGCCTTTCGGACACGGCGAACGCTATACGCTCAACTGCGGCAGACTCCTGGTTTCGAGCTATCATCCAAGCCGGCTGAACATCAACACCCGCCGCCTGACCGCGGAAGGGTTTCACCAGCTGATTCGGAGTCTGAAGTGAGTTTTGACGGCAAAGCGTTTGCGGCGCGCCTGTCTACCAAACCCGGCGTTTATCGGATGCAGTCGGAATCCGGCGCCGTGCTCTATGTAGGCAAAGCGCACAACCTGCGTAAACGGGTCGCCAGCTATTTCACGCGAACGGTACCCAACAACCGAATTGCCAGCATGCTGTCGCAGGTGGGCCACATCGAGGTGACGGTGACGCGTACCGAAGCCGAGGCGCTGCTGCTGGAAAACCAGCTGATCAAGGAGCTCAAGCCCCGCTACAACGTGCTGCTGCGCGACGACAAAAGCTATCCCTACATCTACCTGTCGAGCAAAGACACGTTCCCCCGGCTGGCCTTTCACCGCGGCGCCAGGCGAGCGCCAGGCCGGTATTTTGGTCCGTTCCCGAGCGCCTACGCGGTGCGGGACAGCCTGAACCAGATGCAGAAGCTGTTTCGCGTGCGCCAGTGTGAGGACAGCTTTTTTGCGAATCGATCGAGACCTTGCCTGCAGTATCAGATCAAACGCTGTACGGCGCCGTGCGTCGAGGCGATCAGCGAGCAGGACTACGCGCGGGACGTGCGCCACGCAGAGCTGTTTCTCGAGGGCCGGGATCATCAGGTGATCGACGAGCTCGGCGCCGAGATGGCTCAGGCCAGCAGCGAGCTTGAGTTTGAGAAGGCGGCCCAGATTCGGGACCAGATTGCGAACCTCAAGCGGGTCCAGTCCGAACAACACGTCATGGGCGCCAAAGGTAATATCGACCTGCTGGCGGTCGCCTCGGACGGGCCGACGGCGTGTGTTCAGGCGATCTACTTTCGCGAGGGTCGCAACGTCGGCAGCCGGTCGTTTTTCCCGCGCAATCGGGCTGAAGTGGGCCCCGACGCGGTCCTTTCCGCTTTTATCATTCAGTACTACTCGGGGCGAGATCTGCCCAGCGAGCTGGTGGTCGACCGGGACTTTTCTGATCGGGAGCTGCTAAGCCGGGTGCTGGGAGAGCGGGCGGGCCGGCCGGTGCGTATCCTGCATCGACCGAGAGGCGACAAGGCACGCTGGCTTGCTATGGCTCGCACCAATGCCCAATCCGCGCTCGTCAGCCACCTGGCCGGCCGCAGCGGCATGAGCGAACGGATGGAGGCGCTCGCCAAGCTTTTGGATCTGCCGGCGCCGCCAGACCGCATCGAGTGTTTTGACATCAGCCATACCCAGGGGGAAGCCACGGTTGCTTCCTGCGTGGTCTTTGATGCCGACGGCCCGCGCAAATCAGACTACCGTCGCTTCAACATCAGCAATATCACGCCCGGAGACGACTACGCGGCGCTCAGACAGGCTTTTATGCGTCGTTATCGGCGCCTTAAAGCCGGGGAGGGCACCATGCCCGATCTGCTGCTCATCGACGGCGGCAAAGGGCAGCTGACGCAGGGGCTGGAGGTGCTCGACGAGCTGGAGATCAGCGACGTGCTGCTGGTCGGCATCGCGAAAGGCCCGGAGCGCCGCGGGGGTGAAGAGACCCTGTTTGTTGGACCGGAGCAGCGGCCGGTGGTGCCGGGCGGTGACTCCGCGGCCAGCCACCTGATCCAGAACATCCGCGACGAGGCGCATCGCTTTGCGATCACGGGGCACCGTCAGCGGCGCGCGAAAAAGCGTCAGACGTCAGTCCTGGAGGAGGTTTCGGGCATCGGAGCGACGCGCAGGCGGCAGATTCTGCAGCACTTCGGCGGCCTGAAGGGGGTGAGGCGGGCCGGCGTTGAAGAGCTTTGTGCGGTTGAGGGAATCAGCGCTGAGCTGGCCCAGCGAATCTACGACGCTCTGCACGATTGAACTTTCCCCCAAGCCTCGCCATCATGCACGCCTAAGCCTTCCGCCGGCAATCCATGCACCTGAACACCGCCACCGTTCTCACCCTTTTCAGGATCGCGCTGATCCCTGTGCTTGTGGTGACGTTTTATCTGCCTTTCTGGTGGTCCAACTGGGCCGCGACGGTCGTTTTTGTGCTCGCGGCGCTCACCGACTGGGCAGACGGATTTGTGGCACGACGCTTCAATCAGTCCTCCCCCTTCGGCGCTTTTCTGGATCCCGTGGCCGACAAGCTGATGGTGGCGACGGCTCTGGTGCTGGTTATCCAGTATCGACCGAGCCCGTGGCTGGTGATCCCGGCTGCCATCATCATTGGACGGGAGATCACCATCTCTGCGCTACGCGAATGGATGGCACAGATTGGCGAGGTGGCCACCGTCAAGGTGGCGGGACTCGGCAAGGTGAAAACGACTTTTCAGATGATCGCGCTGTCGCTCCTCCTGTTTCGCGAAGACCTCTGGACCCTGCCAATCTTCGACCTGGGGCACGGCTGCCTGTTTATTGCGGCGGGCCTGACCATGTGGTCGATGGTGCAATATCTGCGCGCCGCGTGGCCGGCAATGCGCGGTGATTCTTCGCAGGCTGAGGCGTCCGACAGCGGGGAACCGGCAGCCCCTGCGGCCGCGCCGGGTGAGACGCCCACCTCGGGTAATGCGGGTCCTTGACAGACGGCGCTGCGCCGGTAGACTAGGCCGCCTTCTGCGGGAATAGCTCAGTTGGTAGAGCACAACCTTGCCAAGGTTGGGGTCGCGAGTTCGAGTCTCGTTTCCCGCTCCAG
>JANQOZ010000076.1 GCA_028285525.1 Lysobacterales bacterium | reverse complement strand
AGCTCGCCGTTCCACAGGTAAACCCGGCTGTCCCCGACCCAGGCCACCTCAAACTGATGATCCTGGATGCGGGTAGCGACCAGCGTGGTGCCCATCGGCATGGCGCTCTGCCTGGCTCTCGACTGGTCGACGATGTGTTGGGCAGCGGCCTGCACCGATTCGCTTAGAGTCCGCCCGGCGCTGAATTCCTGAACCACCGTGTCGCGGGCAATGGCGCTCGCAACCTCACCGAGATCGTGGCCGCCCATGCCGTCCGCGACCAGCCACAGGCCGAGGTCGGGTTTGGCGCAGTAGGTGTCTTCGTTGTGCTCGCGACGGAGACCGACATGGGTTCCATGCCCAAATTCAATCATTCGTGTTTGCACTCCCCATCACCATCCAAGCATCCTGCCGGAATTGCTGTTGCTGTCCCGCGCGCCGCAGTCTGCGCCGCGCGGTTGTGAACAAACCCCGCTCGAATCATAGCACCCCACGTATTGCTCGAGCAAAAGACGCAACATTATCAGGCTTTTACAAACCTTACTTCAAGCAAAATCGCCCATCACGGTTCGCTAGGGCGCCATCTCCTGAGCGGGTTGGTCATTGCTGGTGGCCAGGGCCCAGTTCAGGATGTCGTAGTAGCTTTGAATGTTTCGGACGTAAGACGCCGCCTCCCGGCCGCGGGAATAACCGTGGCGTGTCGTGCGATACCACTGAGGCTGGTTGAGCTTCGGCAGGTGCTGCACCACATCGTCCCAGCGGTCGGGATCCTGGCCGGCTCGCTGGGTCAGAATGCGTGCATCCTCAAGGTGAGAAAAACCGATGTTGTAGGCGGCCAGCGCCAGCCAGATTCGGTCGGGCTCAGGAATGCGCCGCGGAATCTTTTTCAGCACGCGCTTGAGGTAGCGCGCGCCGCCACCGATGCTCTGTGCGGGGTCCTCGCGCTCCGTCACGCCCACCATGCGGGCAGTCGCGCTGGTTAGCATCATCACGCCGCGCACTCCGGTCGGCGACACGGCTTCGGGATCCCACAACGACTCGGCGTATCCAATCGCCGCCAGCAGCCGCCAGTCGAGTTCGTTCTGTTCGCCGGCGGTAACAAAGTAGGCTCTTAGTGCCGGCAGGCGACTCCGAATATGGCGCAGAAAGTAGTGACTGTTGCTGCGGTCGTAATAGGCGATGTGCGCATGGTAGCGGTCCTTGATGTCGGCCAGCTCGCCGCTGTCCCGGAGTTCGCGGAGCGTGGCGTTCGCTGCGTCCAGCAGCGAGCTGTCGCGGTCGACGGGAAACGCCCAGGCGATCGGCTGGGGTTCGGTCAGCGCGAAGCCTCTGCGCAGGGTCGGAAAGAAACGCTGCTGAATCTCCAGCACCGTCGAGTCGGCGATCGTCAGGTCCTCCTCCCCCTCGCTGACCGCATCAAACAGCGACTCGATGTCCTCAGGAGACTGCCGCCAGTCCAGGTCGGCCAGGCTGTCGCCGAGGCCCGCCAGCGTTTCGGCATAGCTCGAGTCGGCGACGACGACCATGCTGCGGCCCGCGAGATCGGCGAGCGATCTCGGTTTACGGTTCCCGGCCTTGTACACAACGTATTGGACCGTTTCGGTGTACGGCTCCGAAAAACGCGCCCGCGCCTGGCGCCCGGGCGTGACGGTGATGTTGGCCGCCGCCAGGTCCGCGCGGCCGCTGTCGACCGCCTCGAGCAGCTGGGAAAAACTGTCGACCGTGATCATCTTGAGGCTGACGTCAAGGTCCTGCGCCAGGCGTCCGGCGAGGTCGTATTCCAGCCCGGTATCGCGCTCCTGAAGGTTGTAGAACGTGACCGGGCTGTTGACCGTTGCAACCCGGAGCTCGCCGCGGTTCTTCACCTCCACAAGCTGCGGCAGCGGCGGCGGCGGTGGCGGGCGCGTGAGTGCAAAGGCGAGCAGACCCAGGCCCAGCAGCGCAAAGCCGCCCGTCCACAGCCACTGGATGCGGGTTTGATGGCCGAGGAGCAGGGAATGCGGGGTGGCGTGGCTGTGGGATGGCTGTGCCATCATCTGAATGTAGCGGAAAGTCCGGCCACCGACCAATTGACACGGTCTCGCAAACGTGGCAGCTCGCGCGCTCGTTTTAGTGCAAATGACCCGGGATTTTTTCGGCGCACGGCACTAAAATGCCGGGCTGGCAAAGTAACGTGATACCGCAATGGCGTCGAAACAACTGGGTTTTGGGGGCTTTGCCCTGCGCTGGGTGGCAGCGCTGGCGCTGACCGCGTCGATCTTTAACCCCACGGGTTACTCCTACGTTCACTGGCTGTCGCAGTCGCTCTCCGAGCAGCTGCCCCTCAAGGTGCTTGCCGGGCTTGTTCTTCTCATTGGTTTGATCATCTTTTTTCGCGCGACCTGGCGCAGCATCGGCGCGCTGGGCATTGTGCTGGTGGTCGGGCTGATGGCTACACTCGTTTGGCTGCTGGTCGATCTCCAGCTGTTGACGATCGACGCCGGGCACGTCCTGACCTGGATCGGCCTTGTGGTGACCGCGACCGTGCTGGCCGTCGGTATGTCCTGGTCGCACGTCAGACGTCGAATCACCGGCCAGGTGGATGGCGATGATCTGGGAGACTGAGCGATGAGCGGATCGTCGATGGCGGACCAGCTGCGCCAGCTGGGGCTCGCGAAAAAGGCGGCCAAAAAGCCGGCGAGAAAAGGTCGCCGGAAGGGCCCTGCCAAGGCCAAACAGAAAGACTCGGGCGGCGAGATCAGCCTTGCCGCCGCCTACTCGGAGCGGGCTCGCGACGAGCAGCGTCAGCGCGAGGCGACCGCCCGGGAAAAGCGCCTTGAGCAGCAGCGCCGCAAAGAGATCAACGATGCGCTCGCGAAGCTGATCAAGCCCGCCTCGCAAAACAGCAAAGATGCAGACATCGACCGCTTCTTTGAGTACGCCGGCAAGATCCGCAAGATTTTTGTGACCGCGGAACAGCAGCAGGCGCTCAATCGCGGCGAGCTCGGCATCGTGACCTTTCGCGGCGGCTACCACCTGGTGACGCCCGACGTCGTCGAGCAGGTTGTTAAGGTGAAAGACGAGGCGGTTGCGCACCACCCGCAGGTGGCTGACGACGACGAACTGACCTGACCTGGTCCGTCCGCTATGCGGGGCCGCTTGTTTCGTCGTCCGTGGCGTCCTATGCTTGGGTTACCAGAATAAGCGCGGAGGATTCATGGCATCTCCGGAAGAACAGCTGCAGACCATGATCAACAATCTGTCGGAGAAGACCGGCAATGATCTGCACACCTGGCTCAAGCTGCTGAGGGGCGCTGGGCTGGGCAAACATGGGGAACTCGTCAAACATCTCAAGTCGGAGCACGGCGTCAGCCACGGCTTTGCGAACCTGATCGCCTCGGAGTTCCTGAAAACCGGCGAATCGATGAAATCCCCGGAAGAGCTCGTCGAAACTCAGTACGCTGGACCCAAATCCGCTCTCCGACCGATCTACGACACGCTGATCGGCGTCGTCGAACGCTTTGGGGACGACATCGAGGTTTCGCCGAAGAAGGCCTACGTCAGCCTGCGCCGCAGTAAACAGTTCGCCCTGATCCAGCCTTCGACCGCTTCCCGCCTCGATGTGGGGATCAACCTCAAAGACATGGAGGCTAACGATCGGCTCGAGCCATCCGGGAGCTTCAGCGCCATGGTCAGCCATCGGGTGCGGGTCGAGGACGCCATCGAAATTGACTCCGAGCTCAAGGACTGGCTTAAGCAGGCGTACGACGAAGCCTGAACCCCACGGTCGAGTGAGTCGCCCCGCTCGCTGAGGGCTACGGCCGAAGGCATCGTCAGCGATCGTAGCCGAGATTTGGCGCCAGCCAGCGTTCCGCCTGCGCGACGCTGATGCCCTTGCGGGCCGCGTAGTCTTCCACCTGATCCCGATCGATTTTGCCGAGCACAAAGTACTGGCTTTGCGGGTGCGCAAAATACAGGCCGCTGACCGACGCGGGCGGGGTCATGGCGAAAGACTCGGTCAGCATCATGTGGGTCACGTTCGGAGCATCCAGCAGATCGAAGATCGTCTGCTTCTCGGAATGCTCGGGACAGGCGGGGTAACCCGGCGCAGGCCGGATGCCGCGATACTTTTCATCGATCAGACCGTCGTTATCGATTGACTCATCCGGCGCATAGCCCCAGAGGGTTCGACGGACCCTGGCGTGCAGACACTCAGCAAAAGCCTCGGCCAGCCGGTCTGCCAGTGCTTTCAGAAGGATCGAGTTGTAGTCGTCGTGGTCGGCCTCAAACGCCCGCGCCCGCTCCTCGCAGCCCAGGCCCGCGGTGACCGCAAAGGCGCCGACGTGGTCCGCCAGGCCGGTGGCTCTTGGCGCAACAAAGTCCGCCAGGCTGAAGTTGGGTTTCCCGGGGTCCTTGTCGATCTGCTGGCGCAGGCAGTGTAGGGTGGTCGCCACCTGTTCGCGGTCAGCGTCACGGTAGATCTGGATATCGTCGCCGACAGCGTTGGCCGGAAAGATGCCGGCAACGCCGTGTGCGGTCAGCCAGTTCTCGCTGACGATCCGATCCAGCATCGCGCGGGCGTCCTGATACAGATCACTCGCCTGCTGACCGACAATCGCGTCGTCGAGAATGCCCGGATAGCGGCCGGCCAATTCCCAGGTCATGAAAAATGGCGTCCAGTCGATGAACTCGACCAGCTCAGCCAGCGGAAAGTTTTTGAGTTCATGGATGCCGGGCTCGAGAGGCTTGGCGATATCGTCCGCCTGCCAGTCGATCTGAAGGTGTCGCTCCCGGGCGACGTCGATCGGCACCAGCGCCCGCCGGCTCGGTCCCGCCTTGTATCGCTCCCGGACCTTCTCGTAGTCCGAGCGAATTTCCTGGACGTAACCGTCTCGGCTGTCCGGATTGATGAGCTTCTGTGTCACGCCCACGGCCCGGGAGGCGTCTTTCACCCAGACCGTTGGCGACTCGTAGTGCGGCTCGATCTTCAGAGCGGTATGGGTCCGAGACGTGGTGGCGCCGCCGATCAGCAGCGGCTGCGTCAGGCCACAGCGCTGGAGCTCGCGGGCCACGTCGCTCATCTCCTCCAGCGACGGCGTGATCAGCCCCGACAGGCCGATCAGGTCGACGTTCTCGCGCTGAGCGGTCTCGATGATCTGCTGCATCGGCACCATGACGCCCAGGTCGACCACGCTGAAGTTGTTGCAGCTCAGCACCACGCCGACGATGTTTTTGCCGATGTCGTGGACGTCGCCTTTGACCGTCGCCAGCAGGATCTTGCCCGCGCTGCTGCTGTCGCCCCCCGACTTTTCCTGCTCAATGTAGGGAATGAGGTGGGCAACCGCCTTTTTCATCACCCGCGCGCTCTTGACCACCTGCGGCAGGAACATCTTGCCCTCACCGAACAGGTCGCCGACGACGTTCATGCCGTCCATCAGCGGCCCTTCGATCACCGAAAGGGGCCGGTCGGCGGCCAGACGGGCCTCTTCGGTGTCCTCGTCGATAAACTCCGTGAGGCCGTGGATGAGCGCGTGCATCAGCCGCTCGCGAACCGGCTGCTCGCGCCATTCGAGGTTGTTCTTGCTCTTGCGTTCGCTGCGTCCCGAATAGTCGGCGGCCATACTCAGGAGCCGCTCGGTGGCGCCATCGTCCCGGTTCAACACCACGTCTTCGACCGCTTCCCGAAGCGGCGGTGGCAGGTTGTCGTAAACCGCTAGCTGGCCGGCGTTGACGATCCCCATGTCCATCCCGGCCTTGACCGCGTGGAACAGAAAAACGGAGTGGATCGCCTCACGAACCGTGTTGTTGCCGCGAAACGAGAACGACACGTTGGATACCCCGCCGGAGACCAGCGCGTGGGGCAGGGACTCCTTGATCCCTCGCACCGCCTCGATGAAGTCCACCGCGTAGCTGTTGTGCTCCTCGATGCCGGTGGCGATGGCAAAAATGTTGGGGTCGAAGATGATGTCCTGCGGCGCCAAGCCGGCGACCTCGGTCAGGAGGCGATAGCTGCGCGTGCAGATCTCCATCTTGCGCTCCAGAGTGTCGGCCTGGCCGTCTTCATCGAACGCCATGACCACAACCGCCGCGCCGTAGCGTTTGACCAGTCGCGCCTGTTCCAGGAACGGCGCTTCGCCTTCCTTGAGCGAGATGGAGTTCACCACGCCTTTGCCCTGGATACACTTCAGGCCCGCTTCGATGACCGACCATTTGGAGGAATCCACCATCACCGGCACCCGGGCGATGTCGGGCTCCCCGGCGATGCGGTGCAGGAATTCCACCATCGCCTCTTCCGAATCCAGCAGGCCCTCATCCATGTTGACGTCGATGATCTGAGCGCCGTTCTCGACCTGTTCGCGGGCGACATCCAGGGCGGTCTCGAAGTCGCCGCCCATGATGAGTTTTTTGAACTTGGCTGAACCGGTGACGTTGGTTCGCTCACCGACGTTGACGAAGTTGGTGTCGGGCGTGACGGTCAGTGGCTCCAGGCCCGACAGGCGAAGCCGGGCCTCAACGGTCGGCACCTGGCGGGGCGCGACGCCGTCCACGGCGGCCGCAATAGCGGCGATATGCTCGGGCGTGGTGCCGCAGCAGCCGCCCGCGACGTTGACCAGTCCGGCGCGGGCGAATTCGCCGACGATCGCTGCCGTCTGCGCCGGCGTTTCGTCATAGCCGCCCAGCTCGTTGGGCAGCCCGGCGTTGGGGTGAGCGCTGACAAACGTGTCGGCCACGCGGCTGAGCTCGGCCACGTAGGGCCGCAGCTCCTTTCCGCCCAGCGCGCAGTTGAGGCCCACCGTCAGCGGCTCGGCGTGGCGCACCGAATTCCAGAAACTTTCGGTGGTCTGACCGGAAAGCGTCCGGCCGCTGGCGTCCGTAATGGTCCCGGAAATCATCAGCGGGACCTGGCCCTCTGGATCAAGCTCGGACACGGCAAACAGCGCAGCCTTGGCGTTGAGCGTATCGAAGATCGTCTCGACCATCAGGGCATCAGCGCCGCCCTCGATCAAAGCCTGGGTTGCCTCCTGATAGGCCTCGACCAGCTCATCGAAGGTGACGTTGCGCAAAGCCGGGTTGTTGACGTCGGGGGAGATCGAGGCGGTGCGGTTGGTGGGGCCAAGCACGCCGATCACAAACCGCGGTCGTTCCGGGGTGCTGTGGATCTCGCAGGCTTCTCTGGCGAGCTGGGCGGACCGGCGGTTGATCTCGCCGACCAGCCCCTCACACCCGTAGTCCGCCTGGGAGATGGAGGTGGCATTAAACGTGTTGGTTTCGATCAGGTCAGCACCGGCGGCCAGGTACTCGCCGTGGATTTCACGAATCAGGTCGGGCTGGGTCACCGACAGCAGGTCGTTGTTGCCTTTGAGGTCGTGCGGGTGATCGGCCAGCGTCGCGTCACGGAAATCAGCCTCGGACAAACGGTGGCCCTGGATCTGTGTTCCCATGGCGCCGTCAAGCACCGCAATTCGTTCGGTCAGTAGCGTTTTGAGCCGCTCTCCGCGCTCGCGATCGTAGTTCATTGGCGCAATTCCTTTTGGCCTGGCTTCAGGGCCTCAAACGTGATGATTTCAAAGTGCGGAACCCGGGACTCCCGCGAGGTGACCTCGCAGCTCACGACCTTGAGTCCCGCCGCGCGGAAAAACTGCCCCAGCTGGCGTCGGCTGAACCCCAGGTTCACGTGGTTGAAAGGCTGCACCGCCGCTTCGTGCCGGTGCTTCTTGAGCGTAGACCCCACGAGCGTGCCTCCCGGAGCCAGCACTCTCGCGGCTTCTGTGACCGCCGCCTGCGGCTCGTGTGTGTAGGTCAGTGCGTGCATCAGTAGCACCACGTCGAAGCTGGCGTCGGCGAAGTCCATCCGATGCATATCGCCTTTGACGCAGGTTACATTGTCAAAGCGCTCCAGGCGACGCGCGCCAGCGGCGACAACGGGCTCGCTGGAGTCGATGCACGTCACCGTCGTTGCGCGGGGAGCGAGCATCTCGGCCAGAACGCCGTCACCGGAGGCGACGTCAAGCACCCGACCCAGGTGCAGCAGCTGCAGGGCCGCTCGGGCAGTCGCCTCCCAGGTCCGCCCGGGTGAGTAGTGCCGCTCCATATCGCCGGCGACGGAGTCGGCCCAGTTGCGGCTGCTGGCCCGCGCCGCGAGCACTCCTGGCAGCCGCTCCTCGTCATTGCTCAGCAGCGAATCCTCAACGGCGGCCGTCAGCGTCGTCCAGATCTGCTCCAGCGGCGCTTCGCGCAGGCGCTGGTGCGGCCGGTAGTAGCTCTGCACGCCCGACTTGCGGTCCACCACCAGGCCCGCTTCCCGCAGCTTGGCGAGATGCGTTGACACTCGCGGCTGAGCCAGCATCGTGATCTGGGCAAGCTCCGCGACCGTCAACTCTTCGCCGGACAGCAGCAGCAGGAGGCGCACCCTGCTGGGGTCCGCCAACACTTTGAGCAGGCCGGAAGTTGTGCCGAGATCGATGATCGTATCCTTATATCGCGATATTAAGATGAAAGGGTAGCAAGACCATCGGGAAAAGGCCACTGTGCAGGTGTTGGAGAACGCATCGCCAGGGCCTCCTAAAGCGACGCCGGGCTCTGGGTTGCGGCGGTCGGCCGTGCGACAATAGGCGGGTCTTTGAGCACGGATCAGCAGCAGCGCGCGATATGGATTTTCGACTGAACGAAGAGCAACAGATGATTCGGGATGCGGCCCGGGATTTCGCCCAGTCCAGCATCGTTCCGGTGGCCGCCGAGTATGATCGCAGCGGCGAATTCCCGTCGCCGACCATCAAGCAGATGGGAGAGCTGGGGCTGATGGGGATCGAGGTGCCGGAAGCCTACGGCGGGTCCGGCATGGACACGGTCTGCTACGTGCTGGCGCTGAGGGAAATCAGCGCCGCGGACGCGGCCCACGGCACCATCATGTCGGTGAACAACTCCCTGTTTGCGAACGGCCTGCTGGCCTACGGCACCGAATCGCAGAAGTTGCGGTACCTGCAGCCCGTGGCCAGCGGGGAGCTGATCGGCGCCTATGCTTTGTCTGAGCCGCAGTCGGGCTCGGATGCCAGCAACATGCGGGTGCGCGCTGAAAAGTCGGCTGACGGCAGCTACTACGTCATCAACGGCAAGAAGTCCTGGATCACCTCCGGACCGGTTGCCCGGTACATCGTGCTGTTCGCCAAGACTGATCCCGAGGCTGGCTCCCGAGGCATCACGGCCTTCCTGATCGACACCGAGCGGGAGGGTTTTGCCCGGGGCAAAACGGAACCCAAGATGGGCATCAGGGCGTCGGCAACCTGCGAGATTGAGCTAACGGACTACCGCTGCGAGGCCTCAGAGATGCTTGGCCAGGAAGGCCAGGGATTTGCCATCGCGATGGGTGTTCTCGACGCGGGCCGGATCGGCATTGCCGCGCAGGCGTGGGGCATAGCCGCCGCGGCCTACGAGGCCAGCCGCCAGTACGTCCAGGATCGACAGGCCTTTGGTCGACCGATCGGCGGTTTTCAGATGATCCAGGCCAAGATCGCCGACATGCGCACGCGGCTGGAGGCCGCCGAACTGCTGACGCTCCGGGCCGCCTGGGCCAAGAGCGACAGCGCGCAGTCGGGGGCCCGCTACACGCTGGAGTCGAGCATGGCCAAACTCTATGCGTCCGAGGCGGCCAACTTTATAGCCCATCAGGCCGTGCAGATTCATGGCGGCATGGGCTTCAGCAAGGAAATGCCGCTGGAGCGGTTTTATCGCGACGCCAAGATCACCGAGATTTACGAGGGCACGAGCGAGATTCAGCGCATGGTGATCGCCCGGTCCGAAACGGGCCTGCGCTAGTGGACCGTACAGCCCGCTAGGGCCGAACTGGGAGGAACGCCGGCTGGCTGGCCAGAAGTCAGCAGCCGGGTGGCGGCTGGTCAGGAGAAGCCAGCCGACCGGACAGGAGGGATGAGAGCGAAATGACGAAGATCATTGCTGCCGACGTGCGCAAGCAAACCCTGGAGCTGCTGCCGCAGACCGTCAAGGGCGGCGAAAGCCGCTGGGCCGCGGCCTTTGCCGAACACTTTTTGGCCCACGTACCCGAGTCTGAGCTGGTCGCCGAAGCGGCCATGTTCTGGGCGACCGCAATCAGCGCCCAGCTTCAGCTCCTGAAGCAGCGGCTGTCCGGAAACCTCAGCATCGAGATTTCCAACCCGGATGAAGCATTGCGCTCCGAGCGCCGGCTGACGATTGTTGACGTCGTCAGCACCGACCGTCCGTTCCTCGTGGACTCGGCCACGCTGGCCATCGCCGAAAGCGGGCACTCGATCCGCCGCGTCATCCATCCGATTTATCGCGTAAGCCGCGACGCCGGGGGGTTTTTGATGGACCTGAAGCCCGGCAACCAGGACGGGGAAGAGGGCGTTGCGGAATCGGTCATGCAGTTCCACCTCGATCGGATCAGCGACAGTCAGGCGCTTGCTGACCTCAAGACGCGGATCGCCGATCAGCTCGCGGACGTTCGGCTGGCGGTGGACGACTGGCAGGCGATGATCACCCAGGCGCTCAGCGTCGCTGAGGAGGTCGCGGCTGCCAAAACCCCGTACGGCGCCGAGCGCCAGGAGGAAACCGCCGAGTTTCTCCGCTGGATGGTCAACCAGCACTTTACGTTTCTGGGCTACCGCCGGTACGACATCGTGCCGGTCGACGACGAGTTCGACCTCGAACCGCAGGAGAGCACGGGCCTGGGTATCCTCAGACCGGAAGGGCGGCTGCGTAAGCCGCCGCGACTGGTTCGGCTGAAGACCGCCAGCCCGAGCGAGCTGTCCGATGCATCACCCATCGTGCTGACCAAAGCCGGCGTCCGTTCAACGGTCCATCGCGGCGGCCACCTCGACTACGTCGGCGTTATGATCTTTGATGAGGACGGCAAGCTGACGGGCGAGCACCGCTTCCTGGGTCTCTACGCATCGGCGGCCTACAACCGCCGACCCTGGAATATTCCGCTGGTGCGCCGCAACGTGACCGCGTTGATGGATCGCTCCGTCTACAAGCCGGACAGCCATGGCGGCAAGGCGCTGCTGCACATCATGGAGACGCTGCCGCGAGACGAGCTGTTTCAGTCTGACCCGGACGAACTGTTTCAAACGGTCACCAGCGTGTTCGATCTCCAGGAGCGGCGGCAGACGCGGCTGCTGATTCGTAAGGATCGTTTCGGGCGCTTCTTTTCCTGCCTCGTCTACCTGCCGCGTGAGCGCTTCAACACGGAAACGCGCGAAACGCTGCAGGAAATTCTGACCCGCGCTCTCAACGGCGTGCGGATGGACTACACGGTGCAGCTCGACGAGTCGGTGCTGGCGCGGTTGCATTTGATGATCTGGGTCGACCCGACCCGGCAAGGCCCCAACACCGAGATCGACCGTGACGCCCTGCAGCAGGCCGTCGCGGACGCGGTGCGTTCCTGGAATGATCGCCTGTGCGAAATCCTGGTCGACAAACACGGCGAGGAGACCGGCGAAGCGTGGGCCAGGACCTTCGGCGACGCGTTTCCCGCAGCCTACGTGGAGGACGTTGCCCCCTGGGTGGCGGCGTTTGACGTGGAGAAGCTGGCTCGTCTGGATTCGGAGGATTCGCTGGAGCTGAGTCTGTACCGCCCGCGCGTTCAGCCCACCGGGAAGTTCCGCTTCAAGGTGTTCCGCTGGAACAATACGATCGCCCTCAGCGACGTGCTGCCTATCCTGGAAAATCTGGGGCTCCGGGTCGTGAGGGAGCGACCCTACCGGCTACAGGTTGCTCCGGGTAGCGTGCGCTGGGTACAGGATTTCGACATCGTGCTCGCCGCCGGCGGGGATTTGGACCTGGACACCGTCGGCCAGCCGTTTCAGGAGGGCTTTGAGCAGATCGTCCGGGGCCGGCTGGAAAGCGACGGCTTCAACCGGCTGATTCTCGGGGCGGGCCTCAACTGGCGCCAGGTGGTGATCCTGAGAGCCTACTGCCGCTACTGGCGCCAGACCCGCTGCCCGTATTCGCAGCAGTACATCGAGCAGACGCTGGCGAGCCATCCGCGCCAGGCGGCGCTGCTGGTGACGCTTTTTGCGGCCCGCTTCGATCCGGTGCTGGGGCCGCTCACGGGTGAGCCGGAGGACGACGTTGAGCGTCAGCGGGTGACCCAGCAGCGGGCGCGCATGCTGGAACGGCTGCAGCGAACGGCGACCGCGCTGAAGCTGATGCCAGGCGACGGCGCCGACCTGACGGCGGCAGACCGGTCGGAGCTGATCAGCCTCTGCCAGGTGCTTCTGACCGCCAGCCTGGCGCGAGTCCGCTCCTCGGATCACGACCGTATCCTGCGAAGCTTTGGTGATCTCATCAACGCCACGCTCCGCAGCAACGCGTTTCAGGGCAGTCTCGATGATCCCGAGCGTGGCTACATCAGCCTGAAGTTCGACTCATCCAAGGTCCCCGATTTACCCAAGCCCGCGCCCTGGCGCGAGATCTTCGTCTACTCACCCACGGTGGAAGGTGTCCATCTCCGGGGTGGCCCCGTCAGCCGCGGCGGGCTGCGGTGGTCCGATCGGTTCGAGGACTTCCGCACGGAGGTGCTGGGACTGATGAAAGCCCAGCAGGTCAAGAACACGATGATTGTGCCGGTGGGCGCCAAGGGCGGCTTTGTCGCCCGCAACATCGAGCCAGGCAGCGGCCGGGACGCGAGGATGGCCGCTGGCGTGGCCAGCTACCGGCGCTTTATCAACGGCCTGCTCGACATCACCGACAACCTGACGGAGCAGGGCCTCAGGCACCCGGGGCAGGTGGTGCGCCACGATCAGGACGACCCCTATCTGGTGGTCGCCGCGGACAAGGGCACGGCGACGTTTTCCGACATCGCCAACGCGGTGGCTGCCGATCACGGCTTCTGGCTCGGTGATGCGTTTGCCTCGGGTGGCTCGGTCGGCTATGACCACAAGAAGATGGGGATCACCGCTCGGGGCGCCTGGGAGTCGGTCAAGCGCCATTTTCGCGAGCTTGGCGTGGACTGCCAGACCGAGCGGTTCACCGTGGTCGGCATCGGGGACATGGCCGGGGACGTGTTCGGCAACGGCATGCTGTTGTCGCCGGCCATCTGCCTCAAGGGTGCCTTCAATCACGAGCATATCTTTCTTGACCCGGACCCCGACCCGGCGAGCAGCTTCGCCGAGCGTCAGCGGTTGTTTGAGCTGCCGAGATCTTCCTGGACCGACTACAACGCGGAGCTGATCAGCACCGGTGGCGGCATCTTCTCGCGCTTCGACAAAACGGTGGAGGTCAGCGAGCCTGTCGCCGAGTGGTTGGGGCTCAAAGCGGGCCCGATGGCCCCCAACGACCTGATCCGGGCGCTGCTAAGGGCGCCGGTGGATCTGCTCTGGAACGGAGGCATCGGCACCTACGTCAAAAGCGCCGACGAGACCGATCTGGAGGTCGGTGACCGCAATAACGATGCACTTCGGATCAACGGCGCTGACCTGCGCTGTCGCGTTGTCGGCGAGGGGGGCAACCTGGGTTTGACGCAGCACGGCCGGGTGGAGTTCGCCGTGGCCGGCGGACGCATCAACACCGATTTTGTGGACAACGCCGGCGGCGTTGACTGCTCGGACCACGAGGTCAACATCAAGATCCTGCTGAACCAGGCGGTGGCCGCCGGCCAGATCGACGAGGCCGAGCGGGTTGAGCTGCTGGCGTCGATGACCGATGAGGTCGCGGCGCTGGTGCTGCGCAACAACTATCTGCAGAGTCAGGCGCTCAGCCTGATGGAGGCGCACACCGTGCCCCGGCTCGGCTCGAAGGCTCACATGATCAGCGTGCTGGAAGCCCGAGGGCTGCTCGATCGACAGCTGGAGGCGCTGCCGACCGACGAGGAAATTCATCAGCGTAAAGGGCAGGGGACAGGCCTGATGCGGCCGGAGCTCGCCGTGCTGCTGTCGTACAGCAAGATCACGCTGTACCAGGACCTGCTGGCCAGCGACGTTCCGGAGGACAGCTACCTCTCGCGCGAGCTGCTCGGCTACTTTCCCGTGCCGCTGCGCGAGCGTTTTGCCGCGCTGGCGGCGGAGCATCGGCTGCGCCGTGAAATCATCGCAACCGTGGTGACCAATTCGATGGTCAATCGCATGGGTGCCACGTTCTGTCTGCGCATGGGCGAAGAAACCGGCGCAGACGCGGCTGACATCGCCAAAGCCTACACGGCGGCGCGGGAGATCTTTGCGGCCCGCCGGATCTGGGCTGCGATCGAGGCGACCGACAACCAGGTTTCGAGCGCGCACCAGATCGAAGCCCATCTGACCGTCTGGAACCTGCTGCGCCACGCAACCCGCTGGCTGCTGAACCATCATCGCGGGCAGCTGGATATTGCCCTGATGGTCGAGCGCTACGGCAGTCCCGCACAGACGCTGATGAAAAGCATCGTCAGCTGGATGACTCCGGCCCAGGCGAAGCGGGTCAGCGGTTACCGGGCGCGGCTGCAGGGCGGCGGCTTCTCGGAGGCGCTCACCGACACCCTGGTGAGCTGCTCTCAGCTACGGCCGGCGCTGGATATCCTGGACGTTGCCCGCCGGAGCGAGGCGGAGCTGGAGCTGGTCACGCGAAGCTACTTCCGGATCGGACAGCACCTGCGGCTGGGCTGGCTGATGCAGCAGATCGAGCAGCTTCCGGTTGACGGTCAGTGGCACGCGGCAGCCCGGGGCGCCCTGCGTGATGAACTCTACGGCAAGCAGCAAAAGCTGACGGCTCAGGTTGTCGGCCGGCTGGCGGGCGAGAGCAGCGCTGAGGCGAACGGATTGTTCCGGAGCTGGCTGTCTGCCGCTGATAGCGAAGTGCGCGGCTTTGGGCATATGATGTCGGACATGCGGGCCAGCGGCACCGCCGATTACGCCAAGGCGTCGGTGGCCGTCAGAAACCTGGATCGGGTGCTGGCCGTCACCGCGGAGTCACCAGGGGAGCAACCACTTTGACCGCCATAGCGTTTGTCGCCAGCCGTACCGAGGGAGCCCAGCAGGCTCGCCAGCAGATGATTGACCGCTACGGCGACCACCCGCCCGAAGAGGCGGACATCATCGTCGCCATCGGCGGCGACGGCTTCATGCTCCAGACGATGCATCGCAGCATGAACCTGCAAAAGCCGATTTACGGGCTGATGCAGGGCTCGGTCGGATTTCTGATGAATCAGTTTGAAAACGACGAGCTCGACCTGCCCGAGCGGCTGGCGCGCGCCGAAACCGCCGAGCTCCATCCGCTTCGGATGGTGGCGCAGGGCGAGTCGGGGGCGGAGCTGACCGCGCTGGCGATCAACGAGGTATCCGTATTCCGTCAGACCAAGCAGGCGGCCAAAATCCGCGTCAAGATCAACGATACGGTGAAGCTCGAAGAGATGATCTGCGACGGGATTCTGCTGTCGACGCCCGCCGGGAGCACGGCCTATAACCTTTCGGCCCACGGGCCGATCGTGCCGCTTGGCGCCAATATCCTGGCGCTGACGCCGATCAGCCCGTTTCGTCCGCGCCGCTGGCGCGGCGCGCTGCTGCAGTGTGACGCCAAGGTCTGCTTTGAGGTGCTGGATCACTACAAGCGGCCGGTGAGCGCGGTGGCTGATGCTTTTGAGGTGCGTGACGTGGTGGAGGTCTCGATCACCGAAGCCAAAGACGTCACGCTGCGGATGATGTTCGACCCCGAACACAACCTGGAAGATCGAATTCTGAACGAGCAGTTCACCATATGACCGGACCGCGGCGAGTGAACCGAGTGGGCCAAAGCGACGGACGCAGCGGGGCCGCCCGGCGTTGACCACGCAGACCTCGTCTACCGACTCGCTGAGCCCCTCGTTTGTGGTGGCGATCTCCAGCCGGGCGCTGTTTGATCTCGACGAAAGCCACCGGCTATTCGAGCGCGAGGGGGTTGAGGCCTACTCCCAGTTCCAGATTGCGCACGAAAACGACTCGCTGCGCCCCGGGATTGCCTTTCCCCTGGTCAAAAAGCTGCTGCATCTGAATCAGCTGTCCCGGGAGCTGAACCAAGCGCACCCCGACGATCCGCAGACAACGCCGCTGGTCGAGGTCATTTTGCTGTCGCGCAACAGTGGCGACACGGGGCTGCGAATCTTCAACTCGATCGAGAACCACGGTCTGGATATCGTGCGGGCCGCGTTTACCAACGGCGCGAGCCCGTTTGCCTACGTCGAGTCGTTCGGCGCGGATCTGTTCCTCTCGACCAACCCGGACGACGTGCGCGAAGCACTGGGCGCCGGCTTTGCGGCCGCCACAATTCTGCCGTCCACGGTTGCCGTGAGCAGCGATTCGGAGCTTCGCATCGCGTTCGACGGAGACGCGGTGCTGTTTCACGACGCCGCTGAACGCATTTATCAGGAGCAGGGCCTCGAGGCTTTTGCGGCCAGCGAGAAGGCCGCCGCTGACCGGCCGCTGTCAGGTGGGCCCTTCAAGCCGGTGCTGTCCGCCATCCACCGGATTCAGGCGGCGTTTCCCGCGGAGCACAATCCGATTCGCACCGCGCTGGTCACCGCGCGGTCGGCGCCGGCCCACAAACGGGTGATTCTGACGCTGCGTGACTGGGGGATCCGGCTAGACGAGGCGCTGTTCCTAGGCGGGAAGCCGAAGGGGCCGTTCCTGAAGGCGTTCGGGGCCGACATCTTCTTCGACGACCAGACCGAGCACTGCGACTCGGCGAGCAACCACGTGGCGACCGGGCACGTGCCCCACGGCGTTGCCAACCGCGGCTGATGGCGGGTAGCGCAAAAAAGATTGACCGGGCGGCGCTGATCGACGAGCGCTTCGTCAGCGTCGTGTCCGAGCATCAGCCCGCGGCGCCGGAGGTGACCCTGGCCGACGCCGGTATTGCGCCTGATGACTTTCTCGAGGTTTATGAGTCGCAGCTGCTCAGCCGGCATCTGGATCTGCTCGCCCGCCGACTGCGGGTGCAAAACCGGGTGTTCTACACGATCGGCAGCGCGGGCCATGAGGGCAACGCGCTGCTAGGACGCCTGACCCGGCATACCGATCCGGCGTTTCTGCACTATCGCAGCGGGGCCCTGATGATCGAGCGCAGCCGCCACGTGGGCGGTATTGATCCGGTCTACGACACCGCGCTGTCGTTTGCCGCCAGCGCTGAGGACCCCGCGTCTGGCGGCCGTCACAAGGTGTGGGGCAGCCGGCCGCTCTGGGTGCTGCCGCAAACCAGCACCATCGCCAGCCATCTCCCCAAAGCGTTTGGTACCGCCCTGGCGATCGATCACGGCCGGCGGATCGACGCTGAGCTGCCGATTCCTGCCGACGCCATCGCCCTGTGCTCCTTCGGCGACGCGAGTCTCAACCACAGCACGGCCCAGGGCGCGCTGAATGCCGCGGCCTGGGCGGCCCATCAGGGCATTCCCGTACCGCTGCTGCTGGTCTGTGAGGACAATGGGCTGGGGATCTCGGTGCGTACACCCAAAGACTGGGTTCAGCGCAGCATGGCGGAACGCTATGGTCTGGAATATCGCTACGTCGATGGTCTCGACCTGGCGCAGGCCTGGACCCAGGTGCAGGACGCGGTCTCCGCCTGCCGCGAGCGCCGTCGCCCGGTGTTTCTGCACCTGCGAACCGTTCGGCTGCTGGGGCATGCTGGAACCGACTTTGAGGTGGACTATCGGAGCGAGGCGGAGCTGGCTGCCGCCGAGGCCAGCGATCCGCTGCTGACGGGCGCAAGACGAATCCTGGACGAGGGTCTGCTCGAGCCTGACGCGCTGCTCGCGCGCTACGAGGCAGCGCGGGAGCGGTGCGGGGAGGCTGCGGAAAGGGCTCACCACCGGCCCCGGCTGAACTCCGTTGCCGAAGTGATGGCGCCGCTGGCGCCGACTCACCTGAGCGCCCTGCGCGCTGAGGCGATCCGCGTTGCCGGCGCTGAAGCGCGTCAGCGGGCGTTCGGTGATCTGACGCCGGAAAGCGAAAAGCCCGCCAATCTCGCGGGGAACATCAATCGCGGCCTGGCCGAGCTGCTGGCCAAGTATCCCCAGGCCCTCGTGTTTGGCGAGGACGTGGCGCAGAAGGGCGGCGTCTATACCGTCACCCGCGGGCTGCATCAGCGATTCGGCGCCGCCCGGGTGTTCAATACGCTGCTCGACGAACAGACGATCCTTGGTCTGGCGCAGGGCTACAGCAACATGGGGCTGCTGCCCATACCCGAAATCCAGTACCTGGCGTATTTCCACAACGCCTGCGACCAGATCCGTGGCGAGGCCAGCTCGCTGCAGTTTTTCTCTGACGGTCGCTTTGCCAACCCGATGGTGGTCCGCGTTGCCGGCCTCGGTTATCAAAAGGGGTTTGGGGGGCATTTTCACAACGACACCAGCGTCACGGCGCTGCGCGACATTCCTGGCCTGATCGTGGCCTGCCCGTCGCGTGGGGATGATGCGGCCGGGATGCTTCGAACCCTGGCCGCCGCCGGCGTGACCAGCGGGCGGGTCAGCATGATGATCGAGCCCATCGCCCTGTACATGACACGGGACCTTCTCGAAGACGGCGACGGGGGCTGGCTCTTCGACTATCCGTCGCCGGATACGTACTTTGGCCTCGGCCAGCCGCGCATCTACTTTCCGTTTGCCACGGATCTGCTCATCGTCACCTACGGCAACGGCGTGCCGATGAGCCTCCGGGTCGCCCAGGAACTCAAGCAGCATCACGACATCGCGGTGCGGGTGATGGACCTGCGCTGGCTGGTGCCGCTCAACGAATCGGCGATCGTCGAGCAGGCGCAGGCCTGCGAGCGGGTTCTCGTCGTCGACGAGGGCCGCCACAGCGGCGCCCTGGCCGAAGGCGTGCTGGCGGCGATTGTTGAGGCAGGCGATAGTGGGACGCCGCCGATGGCCCGCGTCTGCGGTGCCGACACCTTCACCCCGCTGGGGCCGGCGGCAGCTCTCGTGCTGCCCGACGAGGCGCAAATCGGGGCGGCCGCCAGGCGGCTGCTGGGGGTTGGGGCGTGAGCGATTGGCGACTTTCGGCCGGTGCAGCGCGCCTGGACCGCGGCGAGCTTGGTCCAGGGGACGCAATTGCCACAGCGCCTGCTGAACGTGATAATAGGGGGCTAAGGCGCCATTGGACAGGCAGGGAAACCAGGGTATGAGTCAGCAGGAATCGATGACGATCCTTTTTGCGGACGTCTGTCGCAGCACGCAGCTGTTCGAGCAGCATGGAGACGTCAAGGCCCGCGAGATCATCGCCACCACCCTGTCAGCGCTGACCCAGGTTACCCACAAGCACGGTGGTCGGGTGATCAAAACCATCGGCGACGAGATCATGTCCACGCTCCCTAGCGGAGAAGCCGGCGTTTTGGCCGCCTGCGACATGCAGCGCCGGGTTTCCAACGATCTCAACATCGTCCGCCACAACGTGTCGGTGCGAATCGGGCTGCACTTTGGCGACGTGCTGGTCGAAAATGACGACGTCTTCGGTGACGCGGTGAACGTGTCTGCCCGTATGGCCGGGCTGGCCAAATCCCAGCAGATTGTGACGACCGCCAGCACGGCGGAGGACGTGTCACCGGATCACGGTCTGGAGATTCGCAGCCTCGGCAAGACCCGCGTCAAGGGCAAGCTCATGCCCATCGAGATTGTCGATGTCCTGTGGCAGGAAGACACCTCCAACGTCACCACCGTCTCGCAGGCGCTCAAGCTCGACGATATCGAGGAACGGGCGTCGGTCACCGTGCGCTTCGGCGACAAAACCATCGAGGTCAAGGACGTCTCGCCGCCGTTTACGATGGGCCGCGATCGGTCCAACGACCTGATCATCGACGACGAGTGGATCTCCCGCAATCACGCCAGCATCGAGTATCGGAAAGGGTATTTTGTGCTCGTGGATCGCAGCACCAACGGCACTTACCTGAAGATCGACGGCGAAGAGGAGCTTCGCGTCCACCGCGACGAAGTGCACCTCCGCCGGTTTGGTATCGTGAGCCTGGGCCAGCTGTCAGAAAACCGCAGCGAAGAGCAGCTCGTGCGCTTCGAGTGCCACAACCACTGAGCCGCCCGCTCAGCGACCCCGCTTAAACGCCCCTAAAATCCCCCGCAGAAGCGTTCGCCCGAGCTGTGTGCCCATGGAGCGCGCGGCTGACTTGACCGCGGCCTCCAGCGGGGACTGGCGCGTGCTCCGCCGTTTGCTGGGCTTTTTGGTCTTTTTCTTGGCGTTCCGAGCCGCCTCCGCGGCGGCTTCCGCTTTCTCCGCCTCCCGAGCTCGCTTTTCCGCCCGCTCGGCCAACCGCTCAAACGCCGATTCCCGGTCGATGGTCGTGTTGTATTTTTCGCCGACGGCGCTGGCTTCAAAAACCACCTTGCGCTCTTTTTTGGTCAGCGGCCCCATGCGGGAGTGCGGCGGGGCGATCAGGCAGCGGTCTACCATGCTCGGCACGCCGCCATCGCGCAGCGTCGACACCAGCGCTTCGCCCACGCCCAGCTGAGTCAGCACGGCCTCCGTATCCAGCTTCGGATTGGGAACAAACGTCTGGGCGGCGGCACGCACCACCTTCTGATCTCGCGGCGTAAAAGCCCGCAGCGCGTGCTGAACCCGGTTGCCGAGCTGACCGAGCACGTCATCGGGGACGTCCTGAGGGTTTTGGGTGACAAAATAAACGCCCACCCCTTTGGAGCGAATCAGCCGCACCACCTGTTCAACCTGATCCAGCAGGGCCTTCGGCGGATCGTCGAATAACAGGTGGGCCTCGTCGAAGAAGAACACCAGCTCCGGCTTGTCCAGATCACCTTTTTCCGGCAGTTCCTCGAACAGCTCGGCCAGCAGCCACAGCAGGAAGGTGCTGTAGAGCCGCGGGTTCATGATGAGCTGACGGGCGTCCAGCACGTTGATGATGCCCCGACCATTCTCGTCGCGGGTCATCACGTCCTTCAGCTCCAGCGCCGGTTCAGCGAAGAAGTTTTCGCCGCCGGCCCGCTCAAGCGTCAGCAGCCGGCGCGCGATCGCGCCCAGCGAGGCGGTGGTGACGTGGCCATAGCGGGTGGAGATTTCCTTTCGGTTGTCGCCGACAAAGTTCAGCAGCGACCGAAGGTCTTTGAGGTCCAGCAGGGCGAGACCTTCGTCATCAGCAACCGAAAAGGCGACGTTCAGCACGCCTTCCTGGGTATCGTTGAGCTCGAGCAGCCGCGCGAGCAGCACCGGTCCGATTTCGCTGACCGTGGTGCGCAGCGGATGGCCGTCCTTCTGAAACAGATCCCAGAACACCACCGGCGACGGTTCGAGCGTGTGGTTGGGCAGCCCGATCTTGTCGACGCGTTTGGTGACGCCGGAGCTGGCCTTCCCGGCGGCACCGAGACCGCTCAGGTCGCCTTTGACGTCGGCCAGGAAGACCGGTACGCCAAGCCGGGAAAAGCCTTCGGCCAGAACCTGCAGGGTGACGGTTTTGCCGGTGCCGGTGGCGCCGGCAATCAGCCCGTGGCGGTTGGCGTAGCGGCCCTCGATGATCGCGGCGAATTCGCCGCCGCCGAAGTGCACCTGAGGCGTGCTGTCGCTTGCTGTCATGAAAAGACGTCCTTTTGGATCGTGTTATGGGAAGGACGGGTGTGAGCGCCGGCCAGCTGTTCGCTTGGCCGGCGGTCAGAGTGATGCTGCAGCTTTAGCGGCCGAACAGTCCGCCGAGCAGGCCGCCGCCGCGCTTAAGCAGATCGGACGCGTCGACGTCACCGTCGCCGTCAGCGTCAAGCAGCTGATCCACGATGCTGAAGCCCTTGCTGCGGCTGTCGGCCTCGACCCGGTCCTGTTTCAGCAGATCGGTCAGACCGCCGAGGCCGCCTAGTCCATCGTTGCTCGGCGCCTGCTGGCGCTTCTTGCTCAGGGCCCCCATCACCAGCGGGCCAAGGTTCGCCAGCAGCTTACCCATGGCGCCTGAGTCCATGCCGGACGTTTTGCTGAGCTGCTTCTCAACCGCCTGGCGACGGCCGCCGAAGATGTGATCCACCATGCGGTTGTCACGGTCGCTGGGGCTTTGGGACAGAAAACCGCCCAGGTCGTCGAGGACGGAACCGTCGTGGTCCTTGTCCAGGGCTGCCGCAAGTCCGCCCACCTGGTCCGGTGACTGCGCGTTGCGGTTGAGCTGGCCCAGAATGACCGGGAGCGCCATCTGCATAGCCTTCTCGGTCAGGTCTTTGTTGGCACCCAGCTGTTTTCCTAAGCTCTGCACCGCATCGTCGCCGATGGCGTTAGTGATCAGATCTAAAATTCCACTCATTTGTTTACCCTTCAGGATGAATAGGCGCAAGCCGAGCGGCCGATTCACGGTCGGCCCTGTGCTGCGCAGTTGCTATGATAGGCCTGTCCACATCAGATGTGACTGGCGCGTGCGGCTCCGGACCTTCATGGTAATGGAATTGGCCGGCACGACCAATCGACGGGAGAAGACAAAATGCGCCCAAACCCACGCCGAGAGCTGCGCAGCTTCGGTTCGCCTTCCATCCTGCTGGCCGGCCTGCTGTTGCTGGGCGGGCTCCTGGGAGGATGTTCGACCAACCCCGTCACGGGCGAGCGCAATTTCAATATTGTCAGTGAGGCCCAGGAGCTGCAGATCGGCTCGCAGCAGTACGGACCCAGCCGCCAGATGCAGGGCGGCGACTACGTGACCGATCCGGCTCTCGTGGACTACGTGAAATCGGTGGGGCAGAAGGTTGCCGCCCACAGCGATCGGGAGCTGCCGTACCAGTTTGAGGTGCTCAATAACGGCGTCCCGAACGCCTGGGCGCTGCCCGGCGGAAAGATCGCCATCAACCGCGGGCTGCTGCTGGAAATGCAGACCGAAGCGGAGCTGGCGGCGGTGCTGGGTCATGAGGTGGTGCACTCGGCCGCCAGCCACGGCGCGCTGGCCATGTCCCGAGGGATGCTGCTGCAGGGGGCGGTCCTGGCGACCGCGGTCGCGTCGCGCGACAGCGACTACAGCCGGTATGCGGTCGGCGGCGCTTCGATTGCCGCGCAGCTCGTGAACCAGAAATACGGACGCGGGGCTGAGCTCGAATCCGACGAGTATGGGATCAAATACATGGCGGCGGCCGGCTACGATCCGCAGGGAGCGGTCGAACTACAGAAGACGTTCGTGCGGCTGTCCGAGGGTCGCCGCACCGACTTTCTGAGCGGCCTCTTCGCGAGCCATCCGCCGTCGCAGGAAAGAGTCGAGAAGAACATCGTCACCGCCAACGCCATCGGTCGTGGCGGTAAGGTCGGGCGGGAGGAATATCAGCGCGCCGTGGCCGGGCTGAAGCAGCGCAAGCCGGCCTACGATGCGTTTGACGAAGGTCGCAAGGCGCTGGCGGAGGGCAACCCCCGGCAGGCTACCGCGCTGGCGGACAAAGCGATCAGGCTGGAGCCCCGCGAAGCCCATTTTTACGGGCTGAAGGGGGACGTCGCTTTTGCCGCCAAGAGCTATCGGGACGCGGTGAATCACTATTCGGCGGCCCTGGAGCGCAATCCTGAATACTTCAAGTTCTATCTGGGCCGGGGTGAGTCTTACCGGCAGCTCAACCGGCTGGATGCCGCCGAGCGCGACCTCAAGGCGAGCGCGAATCTTTTGCCGACCGCAGATGCTGCCAACGCGCTGGGCCTGATCGCGGAGCGTCGCGGGCAGGTTGATACGGCGATCGGCTACTACGAAATGGCGGCGTCTTCGCAGACGCCCGCCGGCCGCCAGTCAAACGGACGCCTGGTCACGCTCGATCTGCCGCGCCGGCCGGAGCGCTACATTGCGGTTCAGACCCGGGTCGACACCAACGGCCGGGTGTTCGCAGAAATCGGCAACCGAACGCAGGTACCGGTCACCAACGTGACCGTCGCGCTTGCCTATCGCGACAGTGCGGGGCGGGTTCGGCAGGAGCAGCGCGTGTTTCGAGGTCGGCTCGACAGCGCCAGGACCGCCATGGTGGCGATCGGGTCACAGCCCTATGCGAGCGCGCTCAATACCCTGCAGCTGAAGGTGGTCAGCGCGCAGCCAATTCAGTGACCATCCGCTGCGCCTGAGCGCGGGTCAGCAGTTCGGCACCTTGATGGTCTTGCCGGCCCGCAGCGGGTACCGCGGCGGCGGAATATTGTTCATGGCGGCAATTTCCGGCATGGACATACACCGATGGCGCCGGGCAATGGCCCCCATGGTGTCGCCCCGCTGCACCACGTAAGGCAGGATATCTTCGCCGCGACCGTAGGTGGCGTCATACAGCTCCTGGGCTCGGGTCAGCAGCTGCTCTTCGTCGCTCTCACACCACTGCTGATAACGCTCGGCGACGCTGGCCGGAACCTGCAGCGTTTCATTGACCGCCACCCGAGTCTCCGGCTTGATCCGCGGGTTGAGGTTTCGCAGCGTCCGGAACCAGCCGTTTGAGGCTTCGTCGTTGCCGAGACAGACGGCGATTTCGCCGAGCGACATCTCCCTTGTGACGGTGAGTTCCACGAGCTCCGTGTCGATCTCCGGAAACACCAGGTTGAAGCGTTCCGGATGCAGGTACAGCCAGGCCGCCGCGAGGACCTTGGGCACGTAGTCGCGCGTGTCGCGCGGCAGCGCGTAGTAGAACTCGGACGACCAGAAGTCGGCGCCGCGCAGCTTGCGGTTCAGCCGCTTCAGGCGGTTTTCCCCCGAGTTGTAGGCCGCCAGGACCTTTTCGAGACTGTTGTCGAGCTGGCGCAGCTGATCGTTCAGGTAGTCCACGCTGGCCTTGGCGGCGCGCGCCGGGTCGAGGCGTTCGTCGAACTCACCGCGGGTCTTCAATCCGTACCGACTGCCAGTGGCGCGCATAAACTGCAGTGGTCCGGCAGCGCCGACGCGGGAGAACGAATGAACGCGCCCGCCCGATTCGACCGCCAGAATCCCAAACAGGAGTGCTTCCGGCACCCCGGCCGCGTCGAAGGCGGGAGCCATCTCGCTGCGCAGGTACTGATAGTTCTCGTAGCTGCTCATCAGCAGCGGCCTGTTCCAGGTCAGCCAGCCGTTCAGCGCGTTTCGCACGTAGTGGTTCATGGCGATCAGTTCGGTGAGATCCGTGCCGTTGAGCTGGACGGTGCCGCGAGATGCCGCCGCCGGAGCCGGTTCCGCGTCTACCGGGCCGCCTTCGCCCGACACCTCGGCGCTGGTGTGAAAAACCTGGGTCTGCAGCGCAGCGACTTCCTGGTAGGCGGTCAGCGCGACGTTCAGGTCACAGCCCGCAATCGCGCGGCACCGTGCCGACAGGTCGTCCAACGCTGCCAGCGAGTCGTCCAGCAGGCGCTCTGCCGCCTCGCTGCTGCCCGATTCCAGCAGCTGCAGCGCCTCGCCAAACGCCACCACGGCGCCGTCGATTTCGTTGTAGAGCTCCTCCACGACGCTGGGCGGGAGGCTGTTGGCTTCGACCTCCTCCGCAGAGGTCGTATTGTCTGGCTCCGCGGCTGTCTCACCGCCACGCAGCGAATCGAGCGCGCTGCAGGCGGTCAGCAGCACGCAGGCCGAAAACACCATTGCTGATCTCAAGAGTAGACCCCGACTTTCGTTGGCCGTTGACCGGCTGTTTTTTTGTTCCGTAAGAAACTACCACAAACATAGACCATCGCCAGGGCAATTGGTTGACCTCTGGTTGACCTTTTGGGGGCAGCGGGGCAATGATCCCGCATCGAACGAGCGAGGAGTCCGCGATGCCGGCCTACTTTACCAAGGACACTTTTCAGTTTCTGAATGAGCTCCGAAGAAACAACAACAAGGCGTGGTTTGATTCCCATCGCGAGCGGTATCACGAGCAGGTGCGTGACCCCTTCCTCAAGCTCATCGAGGACTTCAATCCGCGCCTGGCGACGGTCAGCGAGCACTATCACGGGGTCGAGAAGGCCAACGGCGGCGCGCTGTTCCGTATCTATCGAGATACCCGCTTTTCCAAGGACAAGACGCCCTACAAGTCGTGGGCCGGGGCGCGCTTCACCCACCGAGAGGCGGGCCGGAACGGCGCGCCGATTTACTATCTGCATGTACAGCCGGGCAACGTGTTTTTTGCGGCCGGGCTCTGGCGGCCGCCCGGCCCGATGATCAATCAGATCCGGACCTTTCTTCACAACAATCCCGGCGCCTGGAAGAAGTTAAAAGACAACAAGACGTTCAAAAAAACCTTCACCTGGGGCGGCGAAAAGCTCAAGCGCACGCCTCGCGGCTACGATGCCGATCACCCGCTGGCCGATGACCTCAAGCGGAAGGATTTTGTGGTGACTGCGGCGTTGTCCGAGGCTCAGGCGATCAATACGTCATTTCTGACCGTGCTCCAGCGTCGCTGTGAGCAGTCGGCGGGCCTGATGGACTACCTGTGTGCCTCGCTGGATCTGGAGTTTTGACTCGCAGCGGGTAGCCGCCGCGATACGGCCTGGATACGCCGCTAAAGGCTCAGGATTTCGTTCAGCGGACGCGGGCGCTCGATGCCAAAGCCCTGCGCGAAGTCGAGACCAATTTCCCGCAGATGGTTGAGCACTTCTTCGTTTTCGACGAATTCGGCGACCGTTTCCTTGCCCAGGAAGTGCCCGATTTCGTTGATCGTCTTAACCAGGCCGTAATCGGCTGCGCTGCTGGAGATGTCCCGGATGAACGATCCGTCGATCTTGAGGTAGTCCACCGGCAGGTGTTTGAGATAGCTGAATGACGACAGCCCCGTGCCGAAGTCGTCCAGCGAGAAGCGGCAGCCAAGGTAGCGCAGTTCTCGCAGAAAGTCGGTACAGCGAGCCAGGTTGCTGATCGCCGCGGTTTCCGTGATTTCGAAGCAGATCTTGGACGGCTCTATGCCCGTCTCTTCGAAAAGATTCTGGATAAACGTGAGGAATCGTGGCCGACCAAAGGTCTTGCCTGAAAGATTGATCGACAGGCGCGCGATCCGGTCTTTCACCGGGCTGGCGTTCAGCGCGTTGAAGGCCGCCCGAAAGACCCACTCGTCCAGGTAGTGGATCCGGCCGTAGGCCTCCGCCGGCGGGATAAACTTTTCCGGGCCGATCAGGGAGCCGTCTTCAGCTCGCATGCGGCAGAGCACCTCAAAGTGGTCTTTGTCGCTGTCGGGGTTCTCCAGCGGCACAATCCGCTGACCGTAGAGCTCCATGCGATCCTGGTCCAGGGCGTTTTCCAGCTCGGTGACCCACTGCATCGCCTGGTCGCGCTGGCTCAGCTCCTGGTCGTCGATCTGGTAGCTCTTGATCCGGTCGCGACCCGCTTCCTTGGCCGCGCCGGCGGCGATCTCCATCTGGTTGAGCACCTGCGACACCGACTCGGTGTTGCGCCCGATGGTCACCAGGCCGATGCTCGCGGTTGCCTTCAGCTTGCGCCGCTTCCAGCGGGTTCGATGTTCGTTGATGGCGCGACGCAGCTTTTCCGCCGCCTCATGGCCGGGCGCCAGCTCGAAGCGCGGCAGCATCACGGCAAAGGTGTCGCCGCCGAGCCGTGCGATTTCTGCTTCCTCAGGAATCTGTTTGCGCATGACGCGGGCGAGATCCTGGAGCAGTTGGTCTCCCGCCTCATGGCCGGCCGTGCTGTTGACGACCTTGAACTGGTCCACTTCGATCTGCAGCACGATGTGCTGGGTGTGCATCAGTTTGCTCTCGCCCAGCTTGAGGCGAATTCGGCGCTCAAACTCCCGGCGGTTGAGGCACTCGGTCAGCTGATCATGCGTCGCCTGATGGGCGATCTGGTCGTGCATGTTCTGAACCATGCCGTGCCACGACCGGTCCATGAGCGGCTGGTCGGGCTGATCGATCAGGTCGGCCTGCTTTTCGCGGAATTTCTCGGCCAGTTCCGTCGGACCGATTTCCAGCGCTTTCTGACCGTTGCGATTCACGAAGACGTAGCGCTGCCGGTCATCGCTGATCCAGGCTAGCTTGATCGGCTGGGTTTCGCCGTCCGGTCCGGGATAAAGCACCCAGCTGCCCTTATCCAGCAGCTTGGCCAGGCCGAGCCAGTGCTCCTGATCAGGGTCTGACGGCGTTTCCTCCCCTTCAGCTGGCGCTGCGCTATCGGCACCCTCTGCCGGCTGTTTCTCATCGGCCGGCGCCGCGTCGGCATCCGCCGCAGCCTGCTCTGTCGCGTCGCCCGTCTGGGCGGTTTCAATCGGGGCCGTGTCCGGTTCGGGACGGGGCGTCTCACCCAGGCCCGGCAGCATCGTTCCCAGCGCGTCGAGCAGCTTGTCTCGATCACCCGCGTCCGCGCTGACGTGATCGAGCCGATTGCGGATTTTCTCCAGCAGCGCCTGACTGCGCTGCAGGTCTTCGTCTGAGTCGTCGTGGTCGGGCGACAGGCGTGAGTCGAGATCCTTGACGACCTGGTACAGGCGATCCCACTCCTGGCCTCGCGTTCCTGAGCGCACCGCCGCCACGTCGAGCAGGTTGCGCCAGCCCATGCCCAGCAGGTCGTTGACCTGGGTCGGCACCTCGCGGTTGCCGAACTCCTGGCGCAGCGCGTCCGTGACCGCCGCCCGGGCTTTGGCCAGCTTCTGCTGACCGTCGGCTGCTTCCAGCACCCGCTTGAGCTGGGCCGAGCGAAGCCGGTGTTGCCGCTTCAAGAGCTGCTCCAGCTCTTTGGCGGCCGCCGCAAACGCTTCCCGATTGGGATCTTCCAGTCCGCTGAGGCGGTTGACGATCTCGTCGATCTTGCCGATCAGCTGCTGTTCTCGCCCGCTGATTTCGCGCGTGCTGCCGACGATGGTCTGGCCGAGATGATCGAGGACCTTTCTCGCCGGGTGACTCTGGTCACTGACCAGGTCCTGCTGCTGCAGCAGCATTTTCAGCAGCTGAACCTCCAGCCGGGAGATCCACTCTTTAGCCCTCGGATCGACGACCGAATCATTGGAGATCGATGACAGAAGCTGCTGCGCCAGCTCGACGGCGCTGTTGTGCTGAGGCGCCACCTGGGGGGCGTCCTCGCCATACTCACTGTGCAGCGCCTTGGCCAGACGCTGTTCCAGCGAGAGGTTGGTCTGAGTATCGCGGTTCTGCTGTAGGCGCATCAGCGCCTGCTGCAGCTCGGCCAGGTTGAGCTGCGGCTTGTCGACTGCGGCCGGCGCCTGCTCGGCGCTGGCGCGGTCCCGCAGCAGTCTCTGCAGATCAATGATCTTGGCGCTGTTGGTAGGAGTTCCCGGAGGCGTTCCAAGGTATTCGTCGCCAAACGGCCGCGCCTGGGCATAACCGCCCGGCGTCGGTGCAGGTTCGGCGAACGCCTCTGTCAGCGCTTCCGCAACCTGGGGGGCTACGTCGCCCGCCGGTGCGCCACCACCCCCACCGGCCGGTTGCGCTACCCGGCGCGGCCGAACCGGCGTGAAGACCAGCCGTGGGAGGATACCGGCGTCGATCAGGAGCTGGTTGGCCTCGTCGTAAAACGCGCCAATGGTTTCGTTGAGCTTCTTGCCAAAGCTCCGCCACAGCACCTGCGAGGGGGTGTGGCCGATGTCCAGACGGTCGATGGCGGCGGCAAAGTGGTGACAGAAAGCCGCGGGCGCCAGCGGGTTGTTGCGGGAATCCACGCGGCGTCCGACGAGTTCCGTCAGGCGGGCCTCCAGGCTGTGCAGCGCCTCGTGGTTTCGATTCTCGACGCTGGCAACCACCTCGGAGATGGACAGCCAGGCCTCAAACTCTTCTTCATCGACGAGCGACAGTTCACCGGACTCGGGACGCTGACCCATGCCGGTGCCGGGTTTGGAAAGCTCGTCATAGCTGTGCAGGTGCTCTTTGAGCAGGCGCCGGAACTCGGCCGTGATCTCGTGTCCCTGCCGACGCAGGAGGCTCATGGCCTCGAAGTAGGGTGCCTGGCTGACGTCGCTGGCGGCGCTGCCAGCGGCCCCGAGCAGCTCGTCCTTGGCGGCTTCCAGAAGCGCCGGCATCGCTTCGTCGGCAAACTTCAGCGCAGCCTGCTCCAGCACATCCGCCGCCGGTCCGGACGCCGCCTGAGGTTTTGAGCCGCGATCTTCTGGCACGTCGAAGCCCTGTTTCTGGGCGACCACGCCGAGGGCTCGGGCCAGCTCGGTTTCGTCTTTGCCAAATGCGAGACCGAAGCCCAGCGCGCCAACGCGGGCCACCGTCACCTCGGTCTGGACGCTCACCGAGGTATCGTCGACCACGATACTGAAGCCGAGCGTGTCGCCCTGATGAATGTTGCGAGCGTCAGGGTGATCAGCGACAGCGCCCTGATCCATCAGCGATGCAAACAACCCCCCGGGGCAGTAGTCCTCGATCACGATGTGGACCGGCCCATGGTCGGGCACGTCCAGCGAGGCAGCATGCCTGACGGGCAGGCGCGGATGGCGCCGGCGTTCGTCAGCCTGGGGTGTCGCGTCTTTCTGCATTCAGCGCTTCTTAGGGCTCAGGGGCTGTTTTGAGGTCGCCCGATTCTATCGACAGTTGTCCTGCTGGTAGTGCCGGTTACGGGAAAGTTTCCATTTCTTTACAAAAAATCCCCCGGTCAGTCGCCGATTATCCCATAGTTTCGTCTTAGAAACATGTTGTTAGCGCGATTACTTGGAGTTCTTTAGGAGGCGGGCGCCACGGCTCCCAGGGCGGCCGGCTGAACAACCGGTCGACCCTGGGCCGTGCGTCCGTTCAGCTTGTCTAGACAAACGCAGGGCATAATAGGGTGATGACTCGAATGCGTTTTCTCATCTTATGCGCCGCCGCGGCGCTCGTACCGGCCCTGCCGGTTGCCGCCACCAATTTTCTCGGAGTGCAGCAAGACAGCATGCGGTGTGGTCGCGATATTGTGAGGGTTGGCCAGCAGGCCTTCCGCCTGATCGAAAAGTGCGGCCAGCCTGCCTACCGCGAGGTGGTGGCGCTGAGCCGGCTCACGGACGTGGCCGCCATCAGGCGCGGTGATCGTCTGCTGGCGGCTCGCGACAGCAGCGACCTGGTGACGGAGCAGTGGGTCTACAAGCTGGGCCGCGGTCGGCTGACCCGCGTGTTGACGGTAACCGGCGGCGTGCTCACCGACATCCGGCTTCACGATCGCCAATAACGGCTTAGTCCATCGTCTCCTCGAGCGACGGGCTCATGTCCGTCCCGAGCGTCCTGGTCAACTCCCCCACATACTGCTCGAGCGCGTCCAGCACGGGCTGCTTATCCTGAGCCTTTGACGACTGCCGCGCCTCCTTGAGCGCGGCGGTGAACTGCTCGACGGCGTTGGGTTGTCCAGCCAGCAGACGATCGCGACAGTGGGCGCGCCAGCGGTCGAGCTCCGGTGACGACAGCGTCTGCGGCCAGTTGCGGGCCCGATAGAAAAACAGCAGGTCCGCGTATCTCGGATCATCGAACGCAGCCCCCATCTCGGCCAGGTCTTCGGGCCTGGCGTCCCGAACGGCCTGAGCGAGCTGCCGGTCATGCCCGGAAGCAAAGCCGCCGCTGTAGAGCGACCAGTCGGCCTCGTCGATGGGCGCAAAGTCTGTTCCCGCGGCGTAAACCTGCTGTAGCTTGCGGGCTACTTCGGGCAGCGCCGGCAGCAGGCGCTCGCCGTGGTCCAGACAGCGTTCCAGGTCTAGCTCAATGCGCGTCTGATCGACGCCTTTGAGTACCCCGAGCGGCGCCAGCACCGGCGCCCGGTTCACCGCGATGGCCTTGACGCCGATTCGCCGGACGCCCTCCGGCAAGTCCCGGGTGGGGGTAAACACGCGATCGGCGATGGCGTCCGGTGCCAGCGCCAGCAGCTCGTCGGGCGGCTGCGCCAAATCGACGGCCAACACCGAGTTCGGATTGCCCGGGTGCGGACAGATCGGCAGGACGACCGCCAAACACCCGCGCCGGGCAGGGTAGCGTGCGGATACGTGCAGGATAGGCTGCGGTTTGGCGAGGCGGGCCAGGGCATCTCGTTTTCTGCGCTTCTGAAAGGCATAGTCGAAGAGTTTTGGCTGATGTGAACGAAGCAGCCGCGCCAGCGCGATCGTGGCGTCCACGTCAGCGAGCGCATCGTGCGCCGCGCTGTGCTCGATCTGGTTGGCGGCCGTCAGGTCCTCGAGCCGAAAGC
>JANQOZ010000058.1 GCA_028285525.1 Lysobacterales bacterium | reverse complement strand
AGGCCGGTTGCGGCCTGCGCCTTTTGCGCCAGGCGCGTCGGGGCACCCATTTCCAGGCTGAGCACGTGCGCCAGCTCGTCCTGCCGGCGCTTGAATTCTTCGGTGATCGATTCCAGCAGCTCCAGACGCTCGGCGGGCGTGGTGTCAGCAAAGGCCGGGAACGCTTTCCGGGCGGCGGTTACCGCCCGATCAACGTCGGCCACGGTTCCAGCCGAGACACGACCGCAGGGGGTTTCGGTGGTGGGATTGATCACGTCGATGGTCGTCGGATCGGTTGCCTCAACCCAGGCGCCGTCGATGTAAAAGTTTAGATATTCGTGCATGAGATCAGGTTCCAGGAAAAGGGAATGGCAGCGCATATTTTAGCGACAAATCAGGGGCTGCTTCAGAGCCGTCAGGGTCACATCGTTTGAGTACCCGCCTGACATCGATCGGGCTCGTGCTGGCCGCGGGACTGTTTCTCAGCACGGCCGGCATCGGCGTGCGGCTGCTGGAGGTGGCCAGCGGCATGCAGATAGTCTTTTATCGGTCCCTCGGCATGGGCGTTTTTCTGCTGCTGGTGGTGCTGGCGCGCTATCGGGTCGCGTCCGTCGAGGCTTTTCTCGCCATGCGGCGGGCGAGCTACCTGGCCGCGCTGTTTTTTGCCGGAGCTTCCGTGGCGGTGATTTTTGCGCTCCTGAACACCACCGTCGCCAACGCTATGTTCATCATTTCGCTCGCGCCTTTTTTTACCGCCATCTTCGGCTGGCTGCTGCTGGGTGAGCGGGTTCGGCTCCGAACGTGGCTGGCGATGGCGGTGGCCGCCGCCGGCGTGCTGATCATGGTGGAAGGTGCGCTGAGCGGGGACGGGCTCCTGGGAATGGTTTACGCGCTGGCCATGGCGCTTTGTTACGCCGGTTTCAGCGTCTCGATCCGGGCCGGCCGGCTGGGCGACATGACGCCGGCCATCTGTTTTTCCGGCCTCGGCCTGGCGGCGGTCAGCGCGCTGTGGGTGGACCCGTTCCAGCTCCCGCCGCGGGATCTGCTGATCTGTCTTGGGCTGGGAGTCTTTCAGGCTGGCCTCGGTGGTCTGCTGCTGGTCTTCGGCGCCCGCGGCCTGCCTGCGGTGCAGGTGAACTTCCTGGCAATGCTGGAGGTAGTGCTGAGCCCCTTATGGGTTTGGCTGGTGGTCAACGAACAGCCCGCCACGGCGACGCTGATCGGCGGTTCGATCATCCTTGCCGCGATCAGCTTCCAGGCGCTCAGCGCCGGCGGTGAGGACCCGGCGCCGGTTAAGGCTAATCCAGATCATCCTCGCTGAGGCGATGCCCCCAGTCGCGCTTGGCCTTGAGGTAACGCTGGTTATTGGGATTGACGCCGATGAGGTGTTTGACCGGCGTGATCTGAGTTAAGCCGCCCGCGGCCAGGTCGTCGATTTTTTTCGGATTGTTCGTCAGCAGGCGAAACGGCTGGTCCCCGATAAAGAATTTCAACAGCGCGGCTGAATCGCTGAAGTCGCGGCTGTCGACGGGCAGGCCGAGCATGCGGTTGGCCTGGTAGGTGTCCTGTCCCTGATCCTGCAGCAGGTAGGTGGCCGCCTTGGCCCAGAGGCCGATGCCGCGGCCCTCGTGTCCTGCCATGTACACCAGCATACCGCCGGCTGGATCATCCGTAATCTGATCGAGCGCGCTTTCCAGCTGCGGACCGCACTCGCAGCGCTGCGAGCCAAACACGTCGCCGGTCAGGCAGCTGGAGTGCACCCGCACCAGCGGGTTCTGCCAGCTGTCGGGATCGCCCGCAATCACAACGCTATTGACCGCCATGCTCGAAGCGAGCACCGCAAACAGCTCGCCGCTGCCGGTTTCCCGGAGCTGCCGGGCCAGTGCCTCGACCTGTCCCAGTTCGGTGCTGCGAACCGTGACGTACCACTGCGCCTCAAAGGGTTCTGCCAAGCCTCGGGTGATTGGGAGCGGAATCGGGCCCAGCAGATTGAGCGTGTGGCCCTCCTGCGGATCGGCTTCCTGGCCCTCGGGAAGCAGCTGTCCGTTCGGGTCGATGCGGAACAGCTTGCCTTCGTCGATCAGCTGTCGACGGATTTTAGGGTCCAGATAGGTGAACACTATTTTCGGCCGAGGTTTTTGATGCGCGACAGCCAGCCGTCATCTTCGCTGCTGCGTTCGATCACCTGCGCCGGATCCAGGCCGTACTCACCGTCAGGCAGCGCCCGGCGGATGGTTTTGGGGTGACCCCGGGAGCCCTGGTTATAGGTCAACAGATCGAGCTTGAGCTGGGGTGAGAGCGGATTGCGGTTTTCGTCCAGCACTAAAATCAGCCGGGGCTGCGTGCGGTTTTTGACGTTCTGGGCCTGCACGACCGCCACTTCGCCGGAGTCGAGCTCGACGAGCGAACCGTTCGGGTAAAGACCCACGGCGCGCACAAACTCCTCGACCACCTGGTCCTGGAACTGGACGTCGCGCTTGCTGTTGAGGGCGTCCATCGCCTGCGTCGAGCTGATGACCACGTCGCTGTAGGGCTTCTGGCTGGTCACCGTGTCATACCAGTCGACAACGCCGACCAGCCGTGCGAGCACCGGTATCTGGTCGCCCACCAGGCCGTTGGGATAACCGCTGCCGTTGTAGCGCTCGTGGTGGGTTCGAATGATCTCGATCACGTCCGGGTCGATGCCCTGGACGGCGCTGGCCAGCTCCACACCGGTTTCCACGAAGCTGCGGATGCGGGTGAGCTCCGCTTCCGACAGCGGGCCGGGTTTTTCCAGGAGCTGCCGGGGCAGGCGGGCTTTGCCGATCTGGGAAAGCAGGCCGCCCCAGGCGAGTCGCTCGAGCTGGCGCTCCATCAGGCCCATGCCGCGGCCGAGCACCACAGACAGAATGGAAGTGCGCAGCATATGCCCCCCCATGAAAGATTGGGGCTGTACCAGCTGGGTCATCCAGACCATCGGGTCGGGGTGTCTGATCACGCTCTCGACCATCGCACCCAGCGGCTGGGCCAGCGATCCGATCACCAGAGGCTTCCCGACGCGAACGTCGTTGATCATCTGCCGGGTCTCGGCGCGGAAGGTCGCAAAAATCTGGCGGGCCTTCTTCAGCTCTGCCCGAAAGCTGCCGGGGTCGGGGTAATAGTCGGGCGTGACCGGGATACGCGTGCTCGGCACACCCTCACGGCCAGCCGTTGCCGTTCCAGCGTCGAGCTTCATGTCACGCTGGCTGACGGCAAACTCGCCCGTTCGGGCCGGCACGCTGTCTTTCTCTTCGGCCATGGTTCGGGACGGCGCCCTTACTCTTCGATCAGCGGAATGGTGACCGCACCCTGCGCCGCAGACGCAACGCCGGCCGCATATTTGGCCAGCAGGCCCGTGAGCTTTCGCTCCGGATGCGACAGCGCCTGGCGACGGCGCTCGAGCTCCTGGTCGTCGACTTTGAGGTCGATCGTGCGCCGGTCGGCGTCGATCACAAGCTCATCACCATTGCGCAGCAGCGCCAGCGGTCCGCCGACAGCGGCCTCTGGCGCGATATGCCCGACGACAAACCCGTGGCTGCCGCCGGAGAAGCGGCCGTCGGTGATCAGCGCCACGTCTTTGCCAAGGCCCGCGCCCATGATCGCGCTTGTCGGGCTCAGCATTTCACGCATGCCCGGCGCACCGCGGGGCCCCTCGTAGCGTATCGCCACCACATCGCCAGCGTTGACCTGGCCGTCGAGGATCGCCTTCAGCGCGGCCTCCTCGCCGTCATAGACGCGAGCGGTTCCCGCAAAGCGAGTTCCCTCTTTGCCGGTGATTTTGGCCACCGCACCGTCGGGGCACAGGTTTCCTTTGAGCACAACCAGATGGCTGGTCGTTTTGATCGGATCACTGAGCGGCCGGATGATCTGCTGATCTTCGGGGTAGTCTTCGACCGAGGCGAGGTTTTCCGCCAGCGTTTTGCCGGTGACCGTCAGGCAGTCCCCGTGCAGCATGCCCGCGTCGAGCAGCCGCTTCATCAGCGGCTGGATCCCGCCGATCGCCACCAGTTCGGACATCGAGTAATGGCCGCTGGGCCGCAGATCCGCCAGCAGCGGCACCTTGTCGCCAATGCGGTTGAAATCTTCCAGGCTCAGCGGCACGCCGGCCTCCCGCGCGATGGCCAGCAGGTGCAGCACGAGATTGGTGGAGCCGCCCAGCGCGATGGCCACGGTGATACCGTTTTCGAACGCCTCGGGCGTCACGATGTCGAGCGGACGGATTCCCTGTTTCAGCAGGTTGACCACCGCGGCGCCGGCCCGCTCGCTGTCGACCCGCTTCTGCGGCCCGACGGCTTCCTGGGCCGAGCTGTTCGGTAGGCTCAGCCCCATCGCTTCGATGGCTGAGGCCATCGTGTTGGCCGTGTACATACCCCCGCAGGAGCCGGCGCCCGGAATCGCGGTCTCCTCAATCTGCTTCAGCTCTTCGTCGGTAATCTTGTTGGCCGACCGCGCGCCAACCGCTTCAAACACGGAAATAATGTCGGTCCGGCCGGGCCCGGTTTGAATGGTCCCGCCGTAGACAAAAACGGAGGGTCGGTTCAGGCGAACCATCGCCATCACGCAGCCGGGCATGTTCTTGTCGCAGCCGCCGATGGCGACAAACCCGTCGAGGCCCTCACCGCCGACCACCGTTTCGATCGAGTCGGCGATCACTTCGCGTGAGATCAGCGAGTAGCGCATGCCGGGGGTGCCCATGGATATTCCGTCGGACACGGTGATGGTGTTGAAGATCACCGCCTTGCCGCCGGCCTCGTCCGCACCGCTGGCCGCGGCCCGCGCCAGCTCGTCGATGTGCATGTTGCAGGGTGTCACCATCGACCAGGTCGAGGCGATGCCGATCTGACTTCGACTGAAATCTTCGTCGGTGAAACCCACGGCCCGCAGCATCGCGCGGCTCGGGGCCTGCTCGATGCCGTCCACGATCGTCTTCGAATGCGGGCGTACGTCTACGGTCAACTTGCTCAAGGGAAGCTCCAGGAAAAACAAGTCAGGTATCCTAACAGTCCGGGTCGCGCGAGGGCGACCGAAGGGGCTGATTTTTCAAGCAGGTTGAGGGGGCATCACTGCCGTCGGCTTGGAAACGGCCTCGGCCAACGCCATCTGCTTTTCCATAACCAACTACAAGGACTTCGTCATGACCGAGCCGCGCCACTGCAAACTGTTGATCCTGGGGTCTGGACCTGCCGGCTACTCCGCAGCGGTCTATGCGGCCCGGGCCAACCTGGACCCGGTCCTGATCACCGGGCTGGAGCAGGGCGGCCAGCTCACGACAACCACCGACGTCGACAACTGGCCGGGAGACGACGCCGGTGTGCAGGGCCCCGAGCTGATGCAGCGGATGCTGCGCCACGCCGAGCGCTTCGACACCGAGGTCATTTTTGACCATATCCACACGGCCGTGGTCGACCAACGACCGTTCCGGCTGGAGGGAGACAGCGGCGTCTATACCTGTGACGCCCTGATCATCGCGACCGGCGCAACCGCAAAATACCTGGGGATACCCTCGGAGGAGGCGTATCTCGGCAAAGGCGTATCCGCCTGCGCAACCTGTGACGGCTTCTTCTATAAGGATCAGCCCGTGGTTGTTGTCGGCGGGGGAAACACCGCCGCCGAAGAAGCGCTGTACCTGTCCAACATCGCTTCACAGGTCACGCTGATTCACCGACGCAACAAGCTGCGTTCGGAAAAAATTCTGCAGGACAAGCTGTTCGACCGCGAGCGCGAGGGCAAGCTGAAGATCCTCTGGGACAGCACCGTGGCTGAGGTGCTCGGGGACGACAGTGGCGTCACCGGCGTGAGCGTCAGTCACGTCAAAACCGGCGAGACCAGCGAGGTTGAGGCTAAGGGGTTTTTTGTGGCCATCGGGCACTCGCCGAACACCGGCATCTTCAAGGGTCAGCTGGAGATGAAAAATGATTATCTGACCATCCGTTCGGGACTTGAGGGTATGGCCACGGAAACCAGCGTTCACGGCGTCTTTGCAGCCGGCGACGTGGCCGACCAGGTTTATCGCCAGGCGGTCACGTCAGCGGGCTTCGGCTGCATGGCTGCGCTCGACGCGGAAAAATACCTGGACGATCTGGCCGAGGCCTGAGAAAGCCTTTCCCGCCGGCGGCTAGGGCGGCGTGTCAACGATGTCCGGATGCATGGGCGCCAGGATGGCCAGGAGGCGGTTCTGGGCACCGGTTGGGACGTCGTGGGCTTCCATCGCTATGATCATGTCTTCGACCAGCGCATTGAAGTGGGCGTCGTTGATGCCAAGCCCCAGGTGCACCGACGGCATCGCGTCACCCTGGTACTGACAAGGTCCGGCGCTGATCTCGCAGATGAAGTCCGCCAGCATGGTTCGAAAGCGCTCCATGTCGCTCTCAACAAAGAATCGGGCAATGCGTGGGTTGCTCTGGACGCGGTCCGCAAAATCGTCGACAAACGCGTTGATGTTGGCCTCTCCGCCGAGCTGCTCATAAAGCGTTGTCGAAGGCCCCGAGGCGCAGGCCGCAAGCAGCGCGGCGCTGATCAGGAAACTCGGCAGAAAACGCCATCCAGAACCGTCGCTGACGCCAGCCGGCGGCCCGGTCCGGCGATTCATCAGTGGCTGTACTCGATCGATAGGTACGCGCCGGCCTGGTTGTCCAGCGTGGCGATGGTGCCGAGGTCCGCGTAGGCGGCAACGATGGATAGACGCTTGCTGGGGAAGTAGCCGAGAAAGGCGGTATACCAGTCGTCCTGCCGGGAAAACGACAGGTTGTCAGGCTGCTGCCGGTACTCGAGTCCGAGCGCCAGATAACGATTGACAAACAGTCCTGCCGATCCTTCGAACAGCAGCTCGCGGCTGTCGCGAAGGTCGCCGCCGAACCCGAGCAGTCCGAGCTGGTTAGAGCGGCCGTAGCGAATGGTGCCGTTCGCAAATACGTTCCTGCCGCCAATCCCGGCCAGCCAGAGTTTGGACGCGCTAAGGTAAACCTCAACGTCGCTGTCCCGGCCGGCGCCGACCGCGCTGGGCAGCTCGAAGTTTCGGTGGTTTTTGTATTGAAGCCCCACCGCCACCTGCGGTGCTGAATGGTAGATCAGGTCGCCGGAGACCCGGTATTTCAGGCCGACCACGTCCTGCTGCAGGGTGCGCTGCGGCGTCGCCAGGCCGTCCAGGTCGAACCGGTGGCGCGCCAGCGAAACCTCAAAGCGGTTGTTGTAGCTGGCGGCGACACCAAAGGCGTCGAGATCAAAGTCGTCCAGGGTGGCGCGGGTGTAAAAGGCGGTGGCGCTCAGCTCGTTGCTCGATCCATAGCCCGCCAGCACCGCCCACGGCACGATGCCGCCACCGGCCTGGCCCTCGAGCTGAGTGGCCCCGCCGGTGCCGAGGAGCCGGCTGGGCGGCTGCGCAACAGCGTGAGTGCAGCCGAAAAACAACAGCACTAACAGTGTGTTGGCTAACCTTTCAAGATTTCGCATGAGGGCCAGTGTAGCGCTTTCCGTGCTGTTGGCCCAAATTTGACAAAACATCTGTAGACTTGCGCCCCTCATTCAGGAGGTAGCCGCGTGAGAAAAGCGATCAAAAAACCGCTCCGCTGGTATGCACTGGCAGGCTGGGTAGTCACCCTGCTGCTGAGCCCCAGCGCCTTTGCCGTGGTCAAGCAGACGAAGGGAGACTTCGAGGATCTGTTCCGGCAGCTCGACGAAGCGCTGCCGACCCCCAACGTCTACCGCAACGCCGCCGGCGAGCCGGGACCCCAGTACTGGCAGCAGCAGGTCGACTACCGCATCGACGTGACGCTCGACGAAGCGGCCCGGCGCCTCAGCGGCGAGCTGACGATCACGTATCACAACCGGTCGCCGGACACGCTGCGCTACCTCTGGCTGCAGCTTGATCAAAACGTCTTTCGTCCGGACTCGATCGCCGAGCTGAGCAACGGCTTTGCCACCGCCGGCCGCCGGGGCCCGCCGGTTCGCGACGCTAAAGACAAGGAGCCGCCGGGCCTCAGCCTCGACGAGCTCCGCCGCCAGCAGTTCCTTGCCGACACGCCGCCGGGGTACGACATCCTGAGCGTGCGCGCCGGCGACGCGGACTTGCCGCATACCGTTGTCGGAACGCTGATGCGGGTCGATCTGGCTGAGCCGCTGGCGCCCGGCGTCAGCACCGCGATGACCATCGCCTACGCCTACAACATCATGGAGGAAGACGCGGTGGCGGCCCGTGCCGGCTACGAGCACTTTCCCGACGACGAGCGCGAGGGCGGCAACGACATCTTTCTGCTCGCCCAGTGGTTCCCCCGTCTGGTGGCCTACACCGACTACGAAGGCTGGACCAACAAAGAATTTCTTAGCCGCGGCGAATTTACGCTCGAGTTTGGCAACTACGAGGTGGCGATGACCGTACCGGCGGACCACATCGTGTCGTCGACCGGCGTGCTGCAAAACCCGGCCGAGGTGCTGACGCCGCTGCAGCGTGACCGCCTGCGCCAGGCACGGACGGCGGAAAGTCCGATGTTCATCGTGACCCCCGACGAGGCTCTGGAAAACGAGCGCCAGGGAACGGACTCAACGCGCACCTGGCGATTCCGGGCCGACAATGTCCGCGACTTTGCCTGGGCTTCCTCGCGGAAGTTCATCTGGGATGCGCAGGGCTATCAGCAGGGCGGCGACGTGCAGCCCGAGGTCATGGCGATGTCGTTTTACCCAAAGGAGGGAGAGCCGCTGTGGTCCAAGTACTCGACCGCGGCCGTCGTGCACACGATGAAGGTCTACTCGCGCTTTTCCTTCGACTACCCCTATCCGACGGCGCAGTCGGTGAACGGCCCGGTCGGCGGCATGGAATATCCGATGATCACCTTCAACGGCCCGCGGACGGACCTGCAGGATGACGGTCGGCGCACCTATCCCCTGGCAGAGAAGCGGTTCCTGCTCGGCGTCGTGATCCACGAGATCGGACACATCTATTTTCCCATGACCGTCAACTCCGATGAGCGTCAGTGGACCTGGATGGACGAAGGTCTGAACAGCTTCCTGGACGGCATCGCCGGCCGCGAATGGGATCCGGACATTCCGTGGGGCGTTGAGCCGCGCGACATCGTGGACTACATGGTGTCCGACCAGCAGGTCCCGATCATGACCCAGTCCGACAGCGTGCTGAACCTCGGACCCAACGCCTACTCGAAGCCCAACGTTGCGCTGAATATCCTGCGCGAGACGATCCTCGGTCGAGAGCTGTTCGACTTCGCTTTTAAAGAGTACGCGCGACGCTGGCGCTTCAAGCGTCCGACGCCGGCGGATTTCTTCCGTACCATTGAGGAAGCCTCCGGAGTCGATCTCGACTGGTTCTGGCGCGGCTGGTTCTACACCACCGACCACGTCGATATCTCGCTGGATCGGGTTCATCAGCTTCGCCTCGACACGCTCAACCCCGACATCGACTTTCCGCGTCGCCGGCAGGAGGAAGCCGACAAGCCCCCGTCGATCTTTGTCCAGCGTAACAAGGAGGAGGGAATCCCGCTGTGGATCGACGAGAATCCGGACGTTCGCGACTTCTACGACGAGAACGACCAGTTCACCGTCACCAACGAGGACCGCAATGAGTATCTCAAGCTGCTGGACGAGATGGAGCCCTGGGAGCGTGAGGCGCTGGCGCGAGCGGTGAAGGAAGACAAGAAGTACTACCTGCTGGAGTTCAGCAACATCGGCGGCCTGCCCATGCCCATCATCCTGCAGCTGACCTACGCCGACGGCGAGACGGAGCGGCTGGATATCCCGGCCGAGATTTGGCGCCGGTCTCCGAAGGCGGTGAAAAAGCTCCTGGTCTCAGACCGTGAGCTGACTCAGGTTGTCGTTGATCCGCTCTGGGAAACGGCCGACGCGGACGTGGAAAACAACTACTACCCACGCCGCATCATTCCCTCACGCATCGAAGCCTACAAAAAGGAACCGCGCGAGGGCTGGGCTCAGCGCGAGATCATGCGGGACATCGACGCTGAGATCACGCCGCCCGAGTCTGACGAGGCGGACGCCGAGGCTGAAACTGCGGAAGAAGGTTCCGACGGATGAACCGCCTGCCGCGTCAGCTGGCCGGGCTTGCGCTGCTGCTTTGCGCGGGCTTGGCCTGGTCGCACGAACAAAAGGCGGCGGTCACCACCGTCGAAAACAACCCGCGTACCGGGAACGTGGAGGTGATCCACCGCTTTTTGCTGCACGACGTTGAGCACGCGGCGCGCGACCTCGGCTGGTCGTCCAGCGATCTCCTGAGCAACCCGGAGGACCAGGCGAGGTTTGCTGCCTACGTCGCGAGCCGCTTCGCGCTTACCCTGCGCGGCGGCGGTCCACTCGCGCTCGAACTGGTCGGTCAGGAAGCAGATGGACGCTACCTGTGGGTCTACCAGGAGCACGACGGGGAGCTGGACCTGAGCTCGCTGGTGGTCAATAACACAGTGCTGAGTGCGATCTGGCCAGAGCAGCATCACATGGTCAACGTAAAGCTGGCTGATGAGGTGCGGTCGCTGCTGTTCACCGGCGGCACCACCCGGCTGGCGATGGACTGAGCGGCGTGGATGAGCGCTGGTCGGTCTACATGATTGAAGCCAGCGACGGTCGACTCTATACCGGCATCAGCACCGACCCCGAACGGCGATTTTCTGAGCACCTGTCGGGCGGGTGCCGGGCCGCTCGCTTCTTTCGCGGTTGTACCCCAAGGCGCATCGCGTACGTCGAAGCAGGGCATACCCGTTCCAGTGCCCTAAAGCGGGAAGCGGCGATCAAAAAACTCAGCAGACGTCAGAAGCTCGCGCTGACGACCCGGTCCTGAACGCGCCCTAGGGACGCAACGGGTGAACATCTGTGCCGTCCTCTCCGATTTTCTTTGGGAGATTTGACCTTTATGCACCTTACGTTACAGTGTCCCGTGGTTTGTGGCCCCGGCGCGCCCTACGTGGCTGGCCGGGTTAAACGGGAAAGCGGTGAAAATCCGCTGCTGCCCCCGCAACGGTAAACACGAAACGGCCCATCAGCCACTGCACGTGAATGGCGTGTGGGAAGGCGGCCGGGACGCCCAGACGTCCGTGTGAGCCCGGAGACCGACCGGCAAACCCATCAACGTTAACGCCGCAGCAAACCGCTCGCGGCCTTGGGATCGTCGGCTCGGGTGGAGCCGCAGGAGACGCAAATGAAACACACCGCAATCGCTCAAATGTGGCGAAAACTTGTCGCCCGTCCGGATATCCTTCTGCTGCTGGCCTTGGTGGTCCTCGCCCGCATCATTCCGCATCCCTGGAACGTGACGCCCATCGGTGCCATCGCGCTGTTTGCCGGCGCGCGGCTCGACCCCCGCTGGTCCTGGGTCGTTGCCCTGGTGCCGCTGGCGATCGGCGATCTGCTGATCGGCGGCTATAACCCGGTAACGATGCTGTTTGTCTACCTGGGCATTGCCGGGACGGCGCTGGCCGGCCGCTTTTGGCTCGGGCGGAAGCTGACAATGGCCCGGGGCGCCGGCGGCGTCCTGAGTGGCTCGGTGTGGTTCTTCCTTGCCTCAAACTTCGGGGTCTGGGCAGCAGGCTACTATCCTCAAACCTGGGCCGGTCTGATCGAGTGTTACGTGATGGGGCTGCCCTTTATTGTCAACACAATTGCCGGCGACGCCTTCTATGCGTCGGTCATCTTCGGCCTTTTTGTCTGGCTTCAGCGGTCTACCAAAGCGCCCGCAGCGGCAGCCTGACGGACCTGTAGACTTGCGGGTCGCCACACTGCTCCCAAGCGCCACCGACATGGTACTTGCGCTGGGCCACGAAGAGGATCTGGTTGGCGTCTCCCACAGCTGCGACCTGCCGGCGAACGTCAAGCCGCTGCGGCGCCTGACTGCGACCGTCGTACCCAGTCAGCGCTCCAGCGAAACCATCGACACTTTTGTTCGAGATCATCTGAACACCAGCACCGCGCTGTACGAGCTGGATATCGCTGCCCTGGAAAAGGCCGCGCCGGACGTTATCGTCTCGCAGGGTCTATGCGACGTTTGCGCGGTCGCCACGGGAGACGTTGAAGAGGCGATTGCATCGCTGCCCGGCAAGCCGACGCTTGTCGATCTCAACCCGAACAATCTCGACGACATTTTTACCGACATTCTTCGGCTCGGTGACGCCCTGGGCAGCACTGCCCGAGCCACGGAGCTTGAAGCGTCACTGCGCGACCGCGTTTCCCAGGTCGCCGAACAAAGCAAGCGATTCACCGGCTCGAGCCGTCCGCGCGTCGCGTTCCTCGAATGGCTGAAGCCGCTCTTTAACGCCGGTCACTGGAACCCGGAGCTGGTTGAGCTGGCGGGCGCAACCGAGGTGCTCGGTCGCCCTGGCCTGCCGAGTACTACTACCGATATCGAGCAGCTGATCGAGGCCGATCCCGACATCCTGATGATCGCGTGCTGCGGGTACCGCGTGCCCGAAACGCTGGCCGACCTCAAGGCGATGGACAACGTCCCCGGGTGGCGAGAGCTGCGCGCGGTGCGCGACGGGCGCGTGTTTGTCGCTGACGGTCAGGACTACTTTGCGCGACCCAGCCCATCGGTGGTCGACGCGCTCGAACGGCTGGCCGTGACGCTGCACCCAACCGATTTTCCGTCGCTGCTTGCCGCACCGTTCCGAAAAGCGAGCAACTTCACCTACTAAACGCCGGCGCTCGAAGCCCGTTTTGAGTCCGCCGTGTGATCTCGATCACAGATCATGGCGAGTTGACATTGTGTAACTTCCATCCCCGCCGCGCCCCGGCATACTGAGGTCCACGGCATGGGGGTGCGTGAGTATGGATACACTAAAACGCCGCCCGGGATGGCGGCGGCTCCTGACGGGAATCGCTTTGGCGTCGGTCACTCTGCTGGCCATGCAGTCCTCGTTCGCGCAGGAAGTGCTCGTCTCCCGCTTCAAACCTGACCTGCCGATCTATCCGCAGTTTTTTTCGGTGGTGCAGGGAGTGGACGGCACGGTCTACCTGGGCCACGACCAGCAGGTGCTTCGCTTTGACGGCAACCGTTGGTCGGCGATTCCGCTCCCAACCTCGGGACCGGTCCGTGAGCTTTCGCTGGGCCGCGATGGTCGAGTCTGGGTTGGCGGCAGCAACAGCTTTGGCTACCTGAGCCGGGACGAGACCGGCGCGGATCACTTCGTCGATTTGACCCCCGCTTTTGAGAAGGCGCTCGGCCAGGAAACGTTCTCTGATATCTGGCGGCTGCTCGTCACCGGGGATGCGGTCTACTTTGCCGCGTTGAACCACCTTTTTGCCGTCAGTGCCGACGGCAGTCCGATCGGCCTATGGCGCCATCCGGGCCGGTTTGGTGCCGTTTCTGAGGTTGCGGGCAGCGTTTACGTTCAGTGGCGCGGTGAAGGGCTCAAGCGGCTAGGCACCGACGGGACTTTTCACATGGTGCGCGGCGGCGAGCGGTTCGCTGCTCCGTTGATTCGCAATTTGATTCCGCTGTCGGGCGACCAGGCCCTGCTGCACACACGTGCGCCGGAGCTGATGCTGTGGTCCGAGCGCGGAATCCAGGCGCTGGAGCTCGAGAGTGACGCCCCGCTGGCGCTGCTCACCGGCGGGCGTGCGGTTGACGCCAACACCGTCGTCTTCGGCGGTTCGGACGGCACGGTGCGGGTGCTGGACGTAAAAGGCGGCACTTTCGAACAGGCCCCCATCGCCGGGAGCTTTCTGTCAGACGTTGCGTTTTCCAGGGATGGCGCGGTGCTCGTCGCCAGCAACGAAGGTGTGCTCCGACTGCCGTGGCCGGCGTCGTGGGTCAAGTACGGTCAGACCGCGGGACTGCGAGGGACCATGCACGAGCTGGTGATGACCGAACAGGCGCTTTATGCGCTGACCGGCGCCGGTGTCTTCAGGGCGAGCCTCAATGGCTCAAAGATCAGCGGTGCGTTCGAACGTCAGAACTGGACCACCGGCGAAGCCTGGAGCCTGCTGCCGACCGCCCAGGGCCTGCTGCTGGCGACCTCCCACGATCTTAAGCTGATCCGGGACGGCAGCGCTGAACGGCTGGGTCCGGACAACCTGTATCCCCGACATCTGTTGATCAACGATCACTCGCCTGGAGAGCTCTGGACGGGCAACGAGCACGGTTTGAGCGTATTTGAGCTGCAGGACGGGCGCTGGGTGTTGGCCGATCGGGCAGAAACCCTCGGCATGCGGATTACAAGCCTCGTGCGGTCCGGTCGCGACATGATCTGGGCCGGGACCGAAGCGCACGGTCTCAAGAAGGCAACGCTAAGCCGCGCCGACGGCCTGAAGATTCAGCTCTCGTCGGTGGGAACCGAGAGCGGGCTGCTGGTCGGGGAAGACGGAGCGGCTGTCGTAAGCGACAGCTCGGTCGGCGCACTGGTGAGCACGACCCGGGGCACCTTTCGCTTTGACGGCGTGCGCTTTCTGGCTGACGACCTCGGCGGTCTCGGCGATCTGAAACCGGCGCAGGAGATCGTGTCCTTTTTCGACGGGCCCAACGGTTCGATTTGGGGCCACAACTATCGAGCGCTCTACAGCCGGAGAGCCGGCTTTTGGAGTGTCACGGACCTGAGCGCCCTCGATTCCGGCGCGATTGACGCGGTGACGCTGGCGGTGGATGACTCGCTCTGGATCGGCGGCACCAGCGAGATTTTTCACTACAAGCCCGAAGTTTCAGCGGCGTCAGGCCGCGCATCGCTCAGCCTGGCGGCACTGGTCCGCGTCGACGGACCGGCTGGTGAGAATGAGGCGCTGCCCGTGGCGGGCGAGCTCAGTCTGACCGGAACCCGCGCCAGCATCGAAGCAAAATTCCGGCTGAGTGACCTGGAGCAGGCTGCCTCAACCATGTATCGCAGTCGACTACTTGGGCACAGCGAACGCTGGTCGAACTGGAGCGGGCGAGGCGAGGCCAGCTACGCAGGCCTCAAGCCGGGAACCTACACGCTGGAGGCCGAGGCGCGCAGCGGCACCGGCCGCAGCTACACGCTGGAACCTCGCGTCTTTACGGTGGTGCCGCGCTGGTTTGAGGCGGCCTGGGCCAGGTCGCTGGCTTTGCTGGCCAGTGTGGTGCTGCTGCTTCGGGCCGTCACCGGGCTGCAGCGGCGCCAGGTGGCGAAGCTGGCGGCACAGAACCAGGCGCTCGACGAAACCGTGAGGGTGCGAACGCGGGAGCTGGAGGTCGCTAACCGCCAGCTTCGCGAACAGGCGGAGCGGGATGCGTTGACCGGTGTGGGCAATCGCCGCCTGTTCGATCAGAAGATGTGCGAAACCTTTGACGAGGTGATGGAGTACGGCACGTCCATGGCGCTGCTGCTCGTGGACGTCGATCACTTCAAGCGCTACAACGATAACCACGGCCATCAGGCCGGCGACTGGGTGCTTTCCAAGCTCGCTCGGGTGCTCGCCAACAACGTGCGCGACGACACGCTGGTCGCTCGCTACGGCGGCGAAGAGTTCGCGGTGGTGGTTCCTCGCTGCGACAACCTGTCCGCGGCCCGCCTGGCGCGGCGCCTTGTGCGGCAGGTTTCGGAGGAACTCGGTGACGTGACGGTCAGTATTGGCGTGGCGGGCTATGCTGCCGAACGTGATGAGAGCCCCGATGATCTCATCAGCCGTGCTGATCAGGCGCTCTATAGCGCCAAAAATCAGGGGCGCAATCGCTTCGTGCTCGCCGCCTGAGCCCAAACCGATCGTCGTCAGGTGATCGGTAGATTCCCTCCGGCGCGCACCGCGCTGGGGCATCGACCATAACGTTCGCTGAACGCATGGGTCAGGTGAGACAGATCGTAAAAGCCCCAATGCATAGCGATTTCGGTGATGGTCATGTGCCCGGCGGCCGGGTCCTGGAGCATCGCGTGACACGCGGCAAGCCTTTGCGATCGGATATAGCGAGTCACCGTTTCCGGCTCTGCTGAAAACAGCTTGTGCAGATAGCGCGTGCTGATACCGAAGTTGGTGGCGATCATCGCGGGCCCAAGCCGGCGGTTGCACAGCTGGCTGTCGATGAACTGCTTCACCGCCAGCAGCGTTTGCACCGCGGGCTGGCGAACCGGTGTACCGCTCTGGGTACGCGCCGTTACCACGCCACCCAGCAGGTCGATGATGGTGTGTTCCACGCGTTCGGCCATCGCCTCGGGCAGGGATGAGAGTTTGCCCGCAACGTTGGCGACAAAACTGCTCAGCAGCGCGCAGCTTGGGTCTTCCGCCGGCATCCGCTGGCCGAGCAGCTGTTCGCGATTGCGGAGCATCCGGTTGGCGGTGGTTTCGTCGATGGCCAGCACCGACATCCGGTAGGCGCCGTCAAACCTGAGCCGATAGGGTTCGGTGTTCGAACAGATCACGAAGTCGCCCGGCAGCAGGTGCGCCACGTGTCCGCACTGCTCAAAGCGCGACTGACCCGCCAGCTGGAACTTGACCAGGCAACTGCCCTCGTTGATCTGCGCGATGTGGCTCGGAAGCCGATCCACCCTGACCGCTGACGTCGCCACGTTGGCGATCGCCAGGTGATCGAGCCGGGCGGTGTCGACGGCACCGTTAAAAGCTTCGGGCTGTTTTTTGGGCAGCTGGCACCGGGTGGGGCTGAAAAGCCGATTGACCAGGCCGGAGAAGTGTTCGAAGCGTTGCCCGGGAGCGACCTTCGACAGTGGAAAACTCTGATATAGCACTTTTCAGGGCCCCGCCGCGAAAAGTTAACGTGTTCACAAACTACCGCGCTTTGCTTAAGCTGGCAAATCTGTCAGCGCCAGCGGCCGGCCGGCGTGGCGCGTGACAGATTTGCGCTGCTCCGACATTTGCCCGGCCGAGCAACCTGCTTAAGCCTTGAGGAGGGCGAGCCCATGATTCCCTACACCACCATTGGAACCAACGACTTGCCGGCGGCAACGGCGTTTTATGACGAGCTGCTCGGCATGCTCGGCGGGAAGCGCGCGATGGATTTTGGCCGTGGGTACGCCTGGGGCACCGCGCCCGATCAGCCGATGTTCTGCGTGATGAAGCCGTTTGATGAACAGCCGGCGAGCGTCGGCAACGGGGTCATGGTGGCGCTCTCTGCCGGCAGCAGTGAGGTTGTGGACGCGGTCTATGCCAAGGCTGTTGAGCTGGGCGCAAAAGACGAGGGCGCTCCGGGGGCGCGTGGCGACGGCTTCTACGGGGCCTATTTCCGCGACCTCGACGGAAACAAGCTGTGCGTGTGCCACATTTCTATGGGCTAATTCGTACCGACAGACAGCAGGGGTGCTGAGGGAGGAAATGATGAGCAGATCGATTGGGTTGCTGCTGGCGCTAGCGCTGGCGAGCGGCTGCGGGGAGACTCCGCAAGAAACGGCGGCGATTCGAGAGACCGCTGACACCGAGGCTGGCCCGGACGCGATTTACCACAACGCTCGGGTTTACACGGTTGACGCTGACGACAGCTGGCAGGAGGCGCTGGCGCTCGCCGACGGAAAGATTGTGGCGCTGGGCTCCAGCGAGGAGGTGCTCAAGCTTGCTTCAGCGGAAACGAGGCTGGTGGATCTCGAGGGGCGGATGATGATGCCGGGTATCCACGATACCCACATGCACCCGGCTGACGCCGGCATCTCGCGCACGCTGGAATGCAGTTTTCTAACGACCGATCTGGCGAAGGTACTGGACACGCTGCGCGGCTGTATTGCGGAGGCTGAGCCGGGTGAATGGATTCGCGGCGGGCAGTGGAACGAAGTGTATTTCGTCGACAACCCCAAGCTGCCCAAAACTATCCTCGACGAAATCGCGCCCGAGAACCCGGTGTTTCTGATGGACTGGTCGGTACACCATGCCTGGGTCAACACGCTGGCGCTGGAAGCTCTGGCGATCGACGCCAACACACCGGACCCGTCCGGGGGCGTCATTCAGCGTGATGCCGCCAGCGGCGAGGCCACCGGCCTGCTGTTTGACAACGCTGCCTACAACAAAAGGAAGCTGCTCCCGCGCTATACCGAGGCGCAGACCGCCACCGCGCTTAAGTGGGCGCTGGATCAGGTGGTGCCCTACGGCATCACCACCATCAAAGACGCGATTGTCACCACCGACCTGATGGCGGCCTATCAGGCCCTCGACGCAGCCGGTGAGCTGATCCCACGAATCAAGACCAGCCTGACCTGGAAGAGCGCCTGGGCCTTGTCGCATGACAATGAGCTGGCGTTGATGGATGACCGGGAGGCCAACAACACGTCGATGATCGATCCCAACTTTGCCAAGATCATGCTGGACGGGGTTCCGATGACCTATACCTCGGCGCTGCTGGCGCCCTACGAACCCAACGACGTGGTCGGTCCCGATCATACGGGCAAGCTGATGATTCCGGCTGACGAGCTGACCCGAGACGTGGTTGAGCTGGACCGCCAAGGCATGAGCGTGAAAATTCACGCCACCGGCGACGCTGCGGCGCGGGCCGCGCTTGACGCCTTTGAGGCCGCCAGGGAAGCCAGCGGTAATCAGGACATCATCCACGAGGTATCCCACGCCGAAATGATCCATCCGGATGACGTGCCGAGATTCAAGGAACTCAACGTGGCCGCGGAGATGTGCCCGATACTCTGGTACCCGATTCCGGGTCTGACCTGGGAAACCTGGTTCGGCAAGGACCGGGTGCCGGCCTGGCAGGTCAAAACGCTGCTGGCGGCCGGCGCGCTGGTGACCTACGGCTCGGACTGGCCGGTGGTCCCAACCGCCAACCCCTGGCCCGGCATCGAGGCCATGGTGACCCGCAGCGATCCGGGTAAACCGATGCTTGAGCCCGAGTTTGCCGAAGAGGCCGTCGACCTCAAGGCCGCGGTGCGCGTGTTCACCCACAACAGCGCCATCGCGAACCGGGTGGGTGATCGGTCGGGTTCGCTGGAGGTTGGGAAGGATGCTGACTTTATTGTGTTGAGTCAGAACATTTTTGAGGTGCCGATTCGGGACGTCAGCGACACCGAGGTGGTGCTGTCGGTGATCGGCGGGGAAACAATCTTTGAGGGGAATTAACTATGAGTGATGACACAGCGGCCGCTCGCGCCGTGGTTGAACGCTATATCGAAGGTACCCGCAGCGGGGACGTTGCGGTGCTGAAATCGGTCTTCCACCCGGCGGCCATCATGGTGGGGTACCTGGGGCCCGATCTGCTGACGGGCGGCCCTGGGCCGTTTTATGAGGCGATGCAGGCCAACCCGCCCTCGGTGGAAGCGCAGGCGCAATACGAGGCGGACATCACCCACCTGCGGGTGGACGGGACCATCGCCACGGCCACGCTCGAGGAAAAGGGCGTGCTGGGAATGAACTTTGTGAACCATTTCCTGCTGATCAAAGACGGCGAGGACTGGTCCATCAACGCCAAGAATTTTGTGGTGATCTAACGCCAAGCGGGTAGTGCACTCTCATACAAGCACTATGCGCATATCGCCATGCGCCGGCCTGATCCACCACCCTATACTCAGCGTTTGCCGGCCCTGATGCCGGCTAAAACGAGGGAGACTGACCAAACATGCAATCCAAGACCCGAGCAGCAGTATGGTGCGCCCTGGCGGGCGTTTCCGCTGGCGTAGCCGGCCTTGCCCAGGCCCAGGTGATTGAAGAAATCACCGTGACCGCGCAGAAGCGGGAGCAGGGCGTCAACGACATCGGCATCACCGTCAACGCTTTTACAGGCCAGCAGCTCCAGGAGCTGGGCGTCTTCAGCTCCGAGGATCTGGCGGTATTTACGCCGGGTCTGACCGTCAACGAAACCGCCGCCACCGGGGTGCCGCTCTACAGCATTCGGGGTGTCGGCTTCCAGGACTACTCGACCGGCGCCTCCTCGACGGTCGGCCTTTACTTTGACGAGGTGGCCATTCCCTACACGGTGATGAGCCGGGGCCTGCTGTTCGACGTCGAGCGCGTTGAGGTGCTGAAAGGCCCGCAGGGCGATCTGTACGGCCGCAACACCACGGCGGGTCAGATCAATTTTGTGAGCCGCAAGCCCACCGAAGAGTTCGACGCGAGCGTGGTGATCAACTACGGCCGGTTTAACACCGTGGACGTTGAGGGCTACGTGAGCGGGCCGCTGTCCGACCGCGTGCAGGGTCGGTTTGCCATGAAAACCACCCAGTCGAACGAAGGCTGGCAGCGGAGCGCCACGCGTGATGACGAGCTGGGCGAAAAGGACGTGACCGCCGTCCGCGGCATGCTGAACTTCGACCTTTCCGACTCGGCCACGCTGCTCGTGAACGTGCATCACGTCGACGATCAGTCCGACAACCGCGCCAATACCGCTTACGACGGCCGGCTCATCGGGCAGGGCGAGTTTGTGAACCCTTACACGCCGCTCGATCAATACATCCTGCCGACGGGCCAGTTTTTTGGCCAAACGCCGCCGTGGTACCGCACCGGCGACAACGAAATCGCCGACTGGACCAACAGCTACACCAGCCCGATCACCGGGCGGACGTTCGATCTGCGGCCACAGCGCGACAATCAGCTCACCGGTATCTCCGCCAAGCTCGAGTGGGACATCGGGGGTATGACGCTGACCTCGATCACCGCCTACGATGATTTTGACCGGGTGGAGTCCAACGACTGGGACGGCGGATTTTTTAACGACTCCAGCAACATCAACACCACGGACCTGCAGGTCTTCTCTCAGGAGCTGCGCTTGAGCGGGGCCACGGAAAACCTGAACTGGATCGCCGGGCTTTACTACTCCGACGACGAGGTGGACGAGTACTACCACTACTTCATGTCCGATTCGGTGTTCGGTCTGGGCTCCATTCCCTTTGGGGTTGGACTGTTTGCGCCGACGCCGATTCGCGAGCTCGACACCATCTACGTTCAGAACACCGACTCCCAGGCGGTCTTCGGGCACGTGGAGTGGCAGTTTTCGGAGAAGATGCGCCTGACGGTTGGCGCTCGCTATACGGAAGAAGACCGCGACTGGCGGGGCTGCACGTTTGTTGCTGACGACGGCAGCCTGGCGGGTTTTCTGAACGCCCAGTTCGGCGCAACCCTCGGGCCCGGCGACTGCGGGACGATCGATGATGACCCCACTTCGCCGACGTTTATCTTCGCGTTGATCGGCGGCCCCAACGTCAACGACGCGTTCCGGGTTTACGAAGAGGCCATCAGCGTCGGTCGCTGGATGGGCAAGATCGGCCTGGACTATGCGGTCAACGAAGACGTCCTGCTTTACGCCACGCTGGCCAACGGGTTTAAGTCGGGCGGCTTCAACGGCGCCAACTCCAACACGACCCAGCAGCTTCGCTCCTATCGCCCGGAGAAGCTGAACTCCTTTGAAGTGGGCCTCAAGTCGACGCTGCTGGACGGCGCGATGCAGCTCAACGCGTCGGCGTTCTACTACGACTACAAAGACAAGCAGGAGCAGGACCGGGCGGTGACCTTTGTCGGCAACATCTCCGGCCTGACCAACGTGCCGGAGTCGACCATCAAAGGTGCCGAGGTGGACCTTCAGTGGGCGGCAACCGAGCAGCTGATGCTGCAGGCGACGGTAGCCCTGCTGGATACCAACGTGGATGAGTGGCTGGCCGTGGATCAGGAGCTGAGCGTCTGGCCAAACACGGTCTTCCGCGATGCCTCCGGTATCGAGCTGGCCATGGCGCCCGATCTCTCCTACAGCCTGCGCGCCGAGTACGTGTGGCCGATGGCCAACGGGATGGAGGTCTTTCTCGGCGGTGACGTGAACCACACCGGCGAAACCACCGGCGGCGCGCAGCTCACCGACGCCACCGACGAGTTCACCATCGCCAACCTGCGCGTTGGCGTCGGCAACGCGGACGGCACCTGGCGCGCCACGGTGTGGGGTCGCAACATCACGGATGAATACTATTTCCCGGCCGCCTATCAGGGCGGCAACGGACCACTGGTCCGGGCCAACGGCATGCCGCGCACCTACGGCGTGTCGCTCAACTACCGTTTTTAACTGATAAGGTCCGGCTTGGAGCTGGGGCCGTCCCGGGAAACCCTGGGGCGGCCCTTTTTTTGGCCGCTTTGGATATGGACATGCCGCAGCAAGAGCTAGTCTGGAAATCGGCGGTTGAGCTGGCTGATCTGATCCGCCGGCGCGAGGTTTCGTGCACCGAGGTGGTGTCGGCCCACCTCGCCCAGCTGGATTTCTGCAACGAGCGGCTCAACGCGGTGGTGACCCGGACCGATGATCAGGCGCTGGAGACGGCCAAACGATTCGACGATCGCCTGGCCCGCGGCGAGGACCTGGGTCCGCTCGGCGGTCTGCCGGTGGCCCACAAGGACCTGGCGCTGACCCGAGGCGTTCGCACCACCTTCGGCTCGAAGACCCAGGCCGACTTTGTGCCGGAGGAAAATTCGCTGCTCGTACAGCGTATGCACGACGCCGGCGCCATCATGCTCGGCAAGACCAACACACCTGAGTTCGGCGCCGGGTCCCACACCTATAACGAGGTGTTTGGCGCCACCCGCAACCCCTACGAGCCCGAGCTGACGTGCGGCGGCAGCAGCGGCGGCGCGGCGGTGGCGCTTGCGGCGGGGATGGTCAGCCTGGCAGACGGCAGCGATATGGGCGGGTCGCTCCGCAATCCCGCGGCGTGGAACAACGTTGTTGGCCTGCGACCCACGCCGGGGCGGGTGCCGAGCTGGCCCTCGCAGTATCCCCTTGCCACCCTGCCGGTTGACGGTCCGATGGCGCGGACCGTTGAGGATGTCGCGTTGTTTATGGCGGCCATCGCCGGTGCCGATCCACGCTGCCCGCTGTCCCGGCGGCTGAACGATGAAGACTTCACCAGGCCGCTGGCCCGCAGCTTCAGCGGCTGTTCGGTGGCGCTGGCCGCGGACTATGCCGGTCGGCTGCCGCTCGTCGAGGACATGGCGGGCTTCATCGAACGCGGTGCCCAGGCACTCAGCGACGCGGGCGCAACGCTGACCGCAGATCTGCCGGACCTCTCGGGCATCGACGACGTTTTCAAAACGCTGCGCGCGAGCCTGTATGCGGGGATGCTGGGGCCCGGACTCGAGCGCCACCGCGCGGATTACAAGCAGACCCTGGTTTGGAATATCGAGCAGGGCCTGAAGCTCAGCCCGCGTCGAGTTGAGGAAGCGCAGCTTGAGCTCGAGCGGATTCGTCAGCGCTTTGATCACTTTTTTGAGCGCTATGAATTTCTGATCCTTCCCGTGACCCAGCTGCATCCGTTTCCGGTCGACATGATTTATCCCGAGTCCATCAACGGCGAGCCGATGCACACCTACCTCGACTGGATGCGGTCCTGCTACTTCATCACCGTCCCCGGCCATCCGGCGATTTCCGTACCGGCGGGCTTTACCGATGACGGGCTGCCGGTCGGGCTGCAGATTGTCGGCCGGTACGGTGATGACTTTGGCGTGCTCCAGGCAGCCTGGGCCGTGCAGCAGGCCACCGACCACGGCAGCCAGCGGCCGCCGGGATGTGTTCAATGATCGAGGAGCGAATGTGATGCAGAGCCTGACTCGGACCGGCGCAGCGCTGGCCGCACTGATAGTGGTGCTCGGCGCCTGCCGCACCGCAGCGCCTGATCAAACGCTCGCCAGCAGCCAGCGCGTGTTTCACGGCGGAGTGGTTTACACCGTTGATCCGTCGCGGCCGCTGGCAGAGGCGATGATCATCGACGGCGAACAGATCGTTTTTGTCGGTGACAGCGAGGTTGCGCTGGCGCGGGCGGAGGCGGGCGCGGAGCGCGTTGATCTCGCCGGCCGCATGATCATGCCGGGTTTGATCGACGCGCACCTGCACCCGATCCGCGGCAGCCTGCAGGTTCTCTACGCCTGCAGCTTTCCCTTTAGCGCTACACCCGCGCAGGTTCAGCAGGCGATCGCCCGCTGCGTTTCCGAGCAGCCGGAAGCCGATTGGATTATCGGCGGGCAGTGGGACAGCGCGTTTTTCGAAACGCATGAGCTCACCTCGCCGCGCCAACTGCTCGATGAGGTGTCGAGTGACAAGGCGGTCTATCTTCGGGACGACAGCCTCCATAACGGCTGGGTCAACAGCCGGGCACTGGCGCTGGCCGGTATCGACAAGAACACGCCCGACCCGGCAGGCGGCAGCTTCCTGCGGGAGGCGGACGGAACGCCGAACGGCGTGCTGCTGGAAACCGCCGCCAAGATGATGCAGGACGTCATGCCGGAATACAGCCCCGAGCAAACGGCCAAAGCCGTCGAGCATTTTATGCAGACCGCCTCCGCGTTCGGCATCACGGGCATCAAGGACGCCTCTACCCATCCCTGGGAATCGGAAGCCTGGAAGGCGATGGACACCGCCCTGGCTGACCGCGGCGGCCTGGATCTCAACGTTGCGGTCAGCCTGCGCGGCCCGGATGGCCGGCGCATCACGGGGATGAATTATCGGTTCTACGAGGCCGCGCGGGAGCGCTACGCCGGCCGGCGCGTTCACACCAATTTTGTGAAGCTCTTTCTCGACGGGGTGCCGACGCCGGCGCGAACCGCGGCGATGCTTGCGCCTTACCTGGCAGATCACAAACACGGGTCAAACTTCAGCGGCGGGCCGCTGCTGATTGCGCCGCAAGCACTGGCGAGGGACGTCATCGAGCTCGACCGGCGCGGCTTTACGGTTAAGATGCACGCCGCGGGCGATCGTTCCGTGAGGGCTGCGCTCGACGCCATCGAGGCAGCCCGCAAGGCCAACGGCGCCAGCGGACTGCGGCACGAGCTGGCTCACGCCGGTTATATCAGCCCCGAGGATATACCGCGATTCCAGACGCTGAACGCGGTGGCCGACCTGTCGCCGATCCTGTGGTACCCATCGCCGATTATCGACGCCATCTATCAGGCGGTGGGCGAGGAGCGCGGCCAGTACTATTTTCCGGTGCGCGATCTGATCGACAGCGGCGCCGGGCTGCTGGCCGGCTCCGACTGGCCCGCGGTGGCGAAGAGCGCGGATCCCTGGATCGGCATCGAGTCGCTGGTAACGCGCAGCGACCCGCTGGCCGACTCGCCGGCGCAGCTCTGGCCTGAGCAGGCCATCACGGTGGCTGAGGCGGTTCGAATCTACACGATCGAGGGCGCGCGGGCGCTACGCCTGGAGGACGAGACCGGGTCTCTGACGCTCGGTAAGTCGGCGGACTTTCTGATCCTGGATGACAACCTGCTGGAAGTTTCGCCTCGGGAGATCAGCGAGGTGCGACCACGAGAAACCTGGTTTGCGGGACGGCGGGTGTTTCCGCGCGAGCCTTAGGCGCTCAGGCGGTTGCGTCGAAGAGTCGGTGATACCGATCGCGGAGCTGGTTTTTCTGCACCTTGCCCATCGTGTTGCGGGGCAATTCGTCGACGCTAAGAACGCGCTTTGGCACTTTGAACGCGGCGATTTGGGGCTTGAGCGATTCGCGAACCGCGGCCTCATCGATCGACTCGCCAGCGATCGGCACCACAACCGCCACCACCGCCTCGCCAAAGTCCGGATGAGGGACGCCGATCACCGCTGATTCGGCGACACCATCAAGACTGTCCAGCAGCAGCTCTACCTCTCGCGGATAGACGTTCAGGCCGCCGCTGATCACCATGTCTTTGGCGCGGCCGACGATGGCCAGGTAGCCGTCATCGTCCCACTGACCGTTGTCGCCGGTACGGAAAAAACCGTCTTCGGTGAAGTCCTCGCGGGTTTTCTCGGGCATCCGCCAGTAGCCCTTAAAGACGTTAGGGCCCCGAACTTCGATCTGTCCGGTTTCGCCCGGCCCCAGCGGCTTGCCGGCATCGTTAACCACGCGCAGCGCCACGCCGGGCAGCGGCAGGCCTACGGTGCCCGCCTTGCGCTCGCCGTCCAGCGGACTGGACGTGTTGATGACCGTTTCCGTCAGGCCGTAGCGTTCGACGATCCGGTGCCCGGTCCGCGCCTCGAACGCCTCGAACGTCTCGGCCAACAGCGGCGCTGAGCCGGAGACGTAGAGCCGGCGATCGGCGGCGATCTCTCGGGTAAACCAGGGGCTCGCCAGGAGCCGGGTGTAGTAGGTCGGTACACCCATCATCACGCTGCAGTCGGGCAGGGCGTCGATCACCGGGTCGACCGAAAAGCCGGGCAGCCAACGCATGCTGGCGCCGCTGAGCAGCGCGCAGCCGACGGCGACGAACAGGCCGTGCACATGAAATATCGGCAGCGCGTGGAGCAAGACGTCGCGCTCGCTGAACTGCCACCACTCGGTCAGCACTCGCGCATTGCTCAGCAGGTTGCCGTGGCTGAGGTCGATGCCTTTGGGCTGCCCTGTGGTGCCGGACGAGTACAGCAGCGCCGCACTGTCGGCGGCAGCGGCGGACACGTTGTTGAAGGTTTCAGGCCGGCCGGCCGCCGCGTCCGCCAGCGTGCCCTGGCCGTGACGGTCCATAGTCAGCACACTCTCCGGACAGCCGGAGAGCTGGCGAAACAGATCCAGGCTGTCGGGGTCGGTCACGATGACTCTCGGCTCGGCGTCGCCCACGAAGTAGGCGAGCTCCGCCGGCTGGTAGCCGGTGTTGAGCGGGTGGAACACGGCGCCCGCCCTCAGACACGCCAGATACAGACAGAGCGCTTCGACCGACTTGTGCACCTGAACGGTGACGCGGTCGCCAGGGGTGACGCCCAGGTCCAGCAGCGCGCCGGCCAGGCACGCGGATCGGCGGTCGAGGTCACCGTAGGTCAGCCGGCTGCCGCCTTCGGCAACGACCGCGTCTTTTTCACCCCAGCGGGCGAAGCTCTCGGCAAACGCCGCAAACATATTCTCCGGCATCCGATCAGCCGGCGTGGACGGGCGGCCGGCGCCGCTCAAAAGGCAGCGCCTGCTCGAGCTGGGCGCTGACGGCGAGGATCCGCGCGTCATGGCCGAGGCCCGCGCTGATCATTGCACCGACGGGCAGGCCGTCTCGAGACAGGCCTACCGGCAGGGATGCCGCCGGCACGCCGGTGAGGTTCTGCAGCGGGGTGTACGCGGAGTAGGTGCGAAAGCGGTTCACGAACTGCTGATAGTTGTCCCCCGGCTGTTCGTTGATCACGCCGAGCTTTGGCGGCGGCGTCACCGTGACCGGGCTCAGCATCAGGTCGTAGCGCTCAAAAAAGCCGGCGAGCCGCCGGGTCACCGACTGCACGTGCTCCCAGGCAGCAACGTAGTCGGTGGCGCTGGTTGCCGCGCCCACCTCGACAAACTCGAGCGACAGCCGCTCCAGGGTGCTGGCGTCCAGCGGCCTGCCGATCGCGCTGGAAAGGCTCTGCATGCCCTGGGAGAACTCGGCCAGGATCATCGCGTTTTGCGCCTCGTTCAGACGGTCAAAGTCGACGCCCGGTCCGGCCTCCTCGACGGAGTGCCCGAGGTCTTCGAGCTGTTTGGCCACCTTGTCGATGGCCGCCGCCACGTCGGGATCGAGCTTTAGATCCGGCTCGTCGGTGACCAGCGCGACCCGCAAAGCGGCCGGGGGCTTTTGCGTAGCGGCCAGATAGCCGCCGACCGGTTCGGGCGACACGAACGGCAGGCCTGGCGCATAGCCGGCGGTAACGTCGAGCGCCGCGGCGCTGTCGCGCACCGACCGCGATACCACGTGCGAGACGGACATCATGCTCGGTCCAACGGCGCGCGGCGTCAGCGCGCGGGTGGGCTTGAGTCCGTAAAGCCCGCAGGCGGACGCGGGGACCCGGATCGATCCGCCGCCGTCGGTCGCGTTGGCCATCGGTACGATGCCCGCGGCCACCGCCGCGGCGGAGCCGCCGCTGGAACCGGCGGTGCTGTGCTCGAGGTTCCAGGGGTTGCGGCAGGGGCCGAACAGGTAGGGCTCCGTGGTCAGCGCCATGCCGAACTCCGGCGTGTTCGTTTTACCGAAGATCACCAGCCCGGCATGCCGGTAGCGCTGCGTCAGCACATCGTCCTGGGGCGCCTCGATTCCCTTGAGCAGGCGCGAGCCGCCGGTGGTGACCGTCCCCGCCAGCCGAGCGCCGAGGTCTTTCAGCAGGAACGGCACGCCCCGGAACGGGCCGTCGGGCAGCGGCTGCGACTTCACGTACTCCCGCGCCAGCTCGAAGTG
>JANQOZ010000007.1 GCA_028285525.1 Lysobacterales bacterium | reverse complement strand
CAGCGTGCTGTAGCCGTTGAAGTCGACCAGGCGGCTGCAGGCCGGTGACCCGAGGGTGCCGTCGACGGCCCCGGCCACGGCGACAAACGCCGTGTTTTCCCAGGCTCGGGCGACCCGCGCGTTTTCCCGTCCCGGGAACAGGTGGTCGCTCACCTCAGCGACCGGATTGAGAATGATCTCGGCGCCGGCCCAGGTCAGCGCGCGCGTCAGGTGCGGCGAAAGGATGTCCTCGCCGGGCAGGATGCCTACCTGGCCAATGCCCGTGACGACCGTCTTGAATTCCGCCGGCTGGCCCAGCGCTGAGGTGCTGTTGTCGCTGATGCCGGCCACCAGATCGGGCGTGACCTTGTCGACGGTCAGGAGCGTCTCGCCGTCCGCAGAGAGCAGGAATCCGACGGTCGACGTCTGATCGCTGCTGCCGACCACCGCTGAACCTGCGAGCATGATTCCCTGCACCGAGGCGATCGATCCCAGTGCGGCCCACAGCGGGTCGGCCGTCACGGGTTCAGCGCCTGAGGTTCCATGGGGCAGAAGGACGAGCAGTTCTTCGACGGGCTCCAGCTGGCGCCGGCGGACCAGCGCCACCAGACGTTCGACGTGACCCGCGAGGGCTTCGGTGTCGGACGTGACCCAGGCTTGTTGTGAGATGACTAACATATCGGCTCCTGCCTACTGGCTCGCGGTTGCGGGCGCTGACTCATTGCTGTCTGCCTTCATCATGCGCTGCAGCCGCTGATTGATTTCTCGTTGTTTGGTGATGGATACGTCAAATCTGGAAACGACCAGCATGACAAGAACGGCGCCCAGCAGGCAAAAGCCGGCGGAGAAGTAGCCCAGGGCGTGGACCTTCTCCAGCGGGACTTCGCCAACCGGCGCGCCTTTGGGAAACGCAATGAGATCGAGATAGATTCCGGTGACCAGCGTCATCAAAGCGCCGGCGGCTTTGATGGCAAACATGCCAAAGCCGCTGATCAGCGCCTGCTGGCGCTTGCCGGTGTTGGCCTCGTGCTCATCAGCAACGTCAGCCGACAGCGAACCGATCGCCACGAAGTAAACGCCGAGAAGCAGACCGGCCACCGTGAAGATGCCGATCAGCACCTGCCCCAGCTCGCGGGTGCCCGGCGGCGGCAGAAAACCCCAGACCGGCAGCAGCACCGCGACGGCCGACAGCGTCGTGAAGCCGACCATGCCGGCGCCGATACACAGCTTGCGGTTCACGGTCTTGACCACAAAAGGCAGGATCACCGCGCCGATGCCGGTACCGATGTACTGAGCCGAGATGATCCACTTCGTGAGGTCGGGTGGCGTCTGCCACAGGTAGGTCACCAGATGGATCTTGAGGATCGCAATAGAGACGATCGAAAAGAACACTACGATGGCCAGCACCAGCGACCAGCGAACGTTAGGTGTCACCGTCATCGCGGAGATCACCGCCTTCACGCCCTCGAGCGGCCCGACTCGAGGTTTGGGTGTCGGCGGCTCGAGCCGCTCGATCTCCAGCACCGGCTTGATGGTCGTGGCCACGCTGATCAGCATGCAGACCGCCGCAGCAATCGCGAAGGTCACGGCAAACGGCGGATAGTTGGCGGGGTTAAGCTGCCCGCGCGAGTACTCCTCGCTTTCGAGAAAGAAAAAGCCGAAAGCCAGCAGCGGCAGGCTGATGCGAGCCACCGTCAGGCCGATGGTGCCGATACCGATAATCTTCGGTCGCACCGAGACGTCTCGACTGAGCTCCGCACCGACCGCTTTGACCGGCACCGCAAACAGCGTGATGGTGAGGCGGCTCAGGATCGCGAAAACCACCAGCCACGCAAACAGGCCCCACTGTCCGAGGCCGGCGGGCGGCACAAACAGGGCGTAAAAGCACAGCCCAAAAGGTACGGTGGCGAGGAGCATGAACGTGTGGCGGCGTCCAAACCGAAGGTTGCGGGCGCGGTCGGAGAGAAACCCGACGTAGGGGTCGGAAACCGCGTCGAAGCACAGCGCAATCAGCAGCGCCAGGCCCGTCAGCGTGCCGGAAAGACCGAGCACCTGGGTATAGAGGAAAAGGACGAACAGATCCCAGGCAAAGTTCTTGATGCTGTCGGGGAACGTGCCGAAGGCGAAGCCGACCATCGAGTACCAGGGGGCCGGGCGCTCGAGCCTGACGTCCGACGCCGGCTGCGCCTCGGCGGCCGTGGCGTCGGGTCCCTGTTGTGCGGTGGTGACGGCGGTCATGCCTTGCCATCCTTGCCGATCCAGTCGGGCATTTCCGGTTTGTAGGCCATCAGTTCTTTCATGTAACCCTCCGGCAGACTCGCCACGTCCCGCGCCTTGTGGCCTGACGCATGCCAGACGGCGTGGCCCGCATCCTCGGGCATTTCCATCCAGCGCTGGAAAGGCGCAATAAAGTTGGTGCTGAAACGGACGTCCAGCCGCGGTGCGTCGAAGTCCGCCGCCGCCGCTCGGTCGAAGAAGCTGGTCGCGTAAGCTTTGAGCGGCAGCGGGCGCTTGCTGGGTCTGTCTTTGAAGCCGGCGTGCATGGCGAAAGGCCCCTGGGCCGTCCAGAACGAGTGGATCACCGCCTCGAAGTCTCTGCCCTCGCGGGTCTCGACGATGCCGCGGTCCGACAGGGAGACAATCCGGTTGGCGGCAGAGGTATTGGGCTCAACGGTCAATTCTTTGCCCGTGATCGGATTTCGCCAGCGCTTGCCGTTCAGCGTTTCGTTGGTCACCGGGTCTTTCATGGAAGTGAAAATCTGGTACTGAAACTCATAGCGGCCGCCGCCCAGATCGACGATCCGCTTCATCTCGCACCCTTCCATGCGAAACAGCAGTTCGGGGTTTCGGTCGGGGTAGATCGCCAGGTAGGCGCCGCGCCACCACTGGGGCGCAATCAATCCGGACAGGTCACCCTGGACCCGCAGAAAATTTCTGAACGCCTGCTCCGGCTCCCGCATCCAGGGATCCTGCAGGTCTGGAGAGTCTGCAAAATCGGCGGCGGCCACAGGCTCGGTCCAGGCTCCCCCGATTCCCGCTGCCAGACCCAAGCCCGCAGCGCCAAGCAGGTTGCGACGATCGGGTGAAACGAGATCGGATTGGTTCATAGTCATCCTCGCGGTTTCCTCGCTTGAGCGGCCGACCATTCGGGCGAGGCCCCGGTCGCCGCTACCGATTCAGGTAACGCCTCGAAGGTATCTCGCACAGTTTTCATGCACCGTAGTACCATCGACCGTGAACGGATTGTCTAGCTGGCACAGGGCGTTGTGCCAGGCAGGCTGCAGCTACACCGCCGAGAGTGTGGACGCAGACCGCCAGGACCCGCCTGAAAATCCTGGGTATGTTTCACATTGTGGACAGGCCAGCCGACGACGTCGGTAGCCGTGGCGGCAGCCCCTTAGACTCCCGCTTCAGCTTACCCTCGGGGACAACAAACATGCCGAGACCCATCAGCCGCCGACGAGTGCTGCAGGCCGCCCTGGCCGGCAGCGTGCTGCCTGCGGCCGGCTGGTCAAACGCGGTTCGGGCCTCGACCACGGCCGACGTGATTGTCATCGGGGCAGGGCTCTCTGGTCTGCATGCCGCATCTCTACTGGCAAGCGAAGGTGCTCGCGTGACCGTCCTGGAGGCTCAGCGCCGTCTCGGCGGCCGTCTCGAGAGCTTTTCCGACCTTCCCGGGGCGCCCGAAGCCGGCGGTGACAGCATTCTTGGCGGCTATGGCCGGGTTCTGTCGGCCGCCCGTGAGCTCGGTCTCGAACTCATTGATCATGCACCGCGACGGGGCCTGTCGAAGCCCGAGATTGCGCTGGGCGGCAAGGTGATCCCGCGGGATCGCTGGCCGGAAGATCCCCAGAACCTCTTGCCCGAAGGATCGAAGGGGGAATTTCCAGGCCGCAAGTTTTTCGAAAAGACGGTCCGAGCCAACAGCCCGCTGGCAAAGCTTGAGGACTGGCTGCGGCCTGAAAGCCGCGAGCTCGATCGGTCGGTTTATGAGTTCCTCGAGGGACTCGGCTGGAGCGCGGCCACCATCGCCCAGAACTACGAAACCAACATCGGCCGCGGCACGTCGGCGCACGACTGTTCCATTCTGACCTGGTTCTTCCGGGTTGCCTGGGATCGTCGGCAGCGACAGCTCGGAACGCTTGCCGCCAAGGTCAAAGGCGGCAATCAGCGATTGCCCGAAGCGATGGCAGCCAGGCTGCCGGGAGACGTCCTAACCGGCCGACGGGTGATGCGCATCACCCAGTCGTCGACCGGAGTTGAGGTGATCACAGACAACGGCGAGCGACACCTGGCCAAAGAGGTGGTCAGCGCGCTGCCCGTAGCCCCGCTGCGCTGGGTCGCCTTCGATCCGGTGCTGCCGCCGGTGCTGTCTCAGGCCATCAAGGTGCTTCCGTCCATGATGATCACCAAGATCATTCTTCAGCCCGAAAAAAACTTCTGGGAAGACGACGGTCTGGACCCGGCGATGTGGACCGATACCGCGCTGGGGGACGTACGCGCACTGCGCCAGTTCGGCGACAGTACGGAGATCACCGGCCTCGTGGCGCGGGCCAGAGGTTTTGTTGCGCAGCGGCTGGATCGGCTGGGCGAGACCGCAGCGCGCGAGCTGGTGGTCAAAGAATATGAGAAGCTGAGACCGGCCGCGGCTGGCAAGCTCAAGGCCGCAGCCTTCAAAAGCTGGAACATGGATCCGTATGCCGGAGGGAGCTGGACCGAGTGGCGGCCGGGCCAGCTGCATAGTTTTCTCCCGGCGTTTTCCGAAGACTATGGTCGCCTGCGCTTCTGCGGCGAACACACGGCGGTTTCCAACCGCGGCATGGAGGCCGCCATGGAAGCGGCAGAACGGGCGGCGGTAGCGACGCTGCTGAAACTGTGACCTGCATCCTTAACCGGAGTAAACAGCACATGTCTGCAGACAAAAAGCACACCGACGGCTACACGCTGCTGACCGGCGTCGAGCTCAGTCGCCGGGGGTTTCTGCGCTCAGCGGGGGTAGCCACGGGCGGGCTGCTGCTGGGCGTTTTGGTGCCGACCGGGCGCGCAGCCGCGTCGGACGGCGAAAACGCCGAGCTGAATGCCTATATTCAGATTGCCACCGACGGCGAGATTTCGATCGTGGTTCCCGGGGCAGAGCTCGGCCAGGGCGTTTACACGACGCTCCCGAAGATCGTTGCTGAGGAGCTGGAGGCGGACTGGGATCGGGTTGTCGTCAGACTCGCCACCGCCGACAAGCGATTTGGCAATCCGCGCAAAAAGATGCGTCAGTCTACCGGCGGCTCCGACGCGATCATGGGGTACTTCGACGCGCTCAGAAAAACGGGCGCGGCGGCCCGGGAAATGTTGGTCAGCGCCGCGGCGGACCGCTGGCAGGTGCCGGCCGACTCGCTCACCGCCAGCAACAGCCAGGTTCAGCACGGCCCCACTGGCCGAGCGCTGAGCTACGGTGAGCTCGCGGCGGCCGCGGCGGCGATGCCGGTTCCCGAAAACCCGACGCTCAAGTCGACAGAGGACTTCAAGCTCCTCGGCAAATCGGTGCCGCGAAAGGACCTTCTGGCAAAGGTTACCGGCCAGGCTGAGTTTGGGGCAGACATACGTTTGCCGGATCAGCTTTACGCCAGCATTCGAACTTCGCCGGTGTTCGGCGGCCGCCTCAAGGCGGTTAAACAACCCGCCGCCGGCCTGCCTTCCGGCGTGTTCAAGGTGATCGAGCTCGAAAATGGCGTTGCGGTGGCCGCCGCTTCGGTCTGGGAAGCCGATCGGGCGCTCAAAGCGCTTGAGCTCGAGTTTGAGTCGGAGCCCAACGAGAGCTGGAGCTCAGCAAACATTTCGGCAACGCTCAAGAGTGCGCTGGACGGCGAGACCGCGCGGCCGTTCCCCGGCGCCAAGGGTGACGCCGCCTCGGCCATCGACCAGAGCACGGACGTCATGACGATGGACTACGCGCTGCCGTTCCTCGCCCACGTGTGTATGGAGCCGATGGCCGCGACGGTGCAGGTGACCGACAAGCAGTGCCGGATCTGGGCGCCGCATCAACAGCAGGGTGCCGCTCGGGCCCTGGCGGCTGAGCTCACCGGACTGCCGCTCGAGCAGGTGTCGCTACAGGGGACCTTCTGCGGCGGCGGCTTTGGGCGCAAGTGGGAGCTCGACTTTGTGCGTCAGGCGGTTCAGATCGCGCAGCAAACCGAAGGTCGCCCGGTGACCCTGGTCTGGTCGCGGGAAGAAGACGTCCAGCACGATTTTTATCGCCCCGTGGTGGCGGCCCGGTCACGGGCGACGCTCGATCCATCCGGCAAGCCCGCGGCGATCCGCACTCGCATCGCCGGCCCTTCGGTCATGACCTTTCAGCGCAGGCCGCTGCGCATCCCGGACCCGATCCTGGTGAGTGGCGCAATCAACTCGCTCTACGGGATACCCAACACCCTGATCGAGCTGGCCGAAATCCAGACCCATGTACCGGTCGGTTTCTGGCGCTCGGTGTCGCTTTCACATAACGGGTTTATCGGCGAGAGCCTTATCGACGAGCTGGCCCATCGCGTCGGACAGGACCCGCTGCGTTACCGCCTGGACCTACTGGCTGACAACGCCCGCGCCCGCGCGGTGCTGGAAAAGGCCGCGGCTGAGGCCGGCTGGGGCGGGCAGCTCAAGCCGACCGAGGGCATGGGGATTGCGTTTTCTTCGGGCTTCGGATCATTCAACGCGCAGGTGATCAAGGTGAGCGTCGAGGGTGATCGGCTGAACGTTGATCGCGTCACGTGCGTGCACGACTGCGGCTTTGCGCTGGACCCCGATACGGTTAGGGCCCAGATGGAAGGCGGCGTTACCGACGGACTGTCGGCGGCGCTCTTCGGCAAGATCACCATCGCGGACGGTCGGGTTGAGCAAAGCAACTTCCACGACTACCGCTTCATTCGCCTGAGCGAGGCGCCCGACATCGACGTCCACTTGATTTCGAGCGGTGAGCCCGTGGGTGGTGTCGGCGAGGCCGGGGTGCCCGCGGTCGCCCCGGCGCTGGCTAACGCGATCTATGCGGCGACCGGCAGGCGAATCCGGCAGCTGCCGATCGTCGATTCTGGCCTGACGGTGGCGGCATGAACACGGAACCACGAAGAGAAAACTCTGGGGGCCTGATCACATGATCCGTTTTACCCTGAATCGGTCTGAGGTAAGCGTCGACGCGCCGGAAGATATGCCCCTGCTGTGGGCGCTGCGCGATCGGCTGAACCTCACCGGTACCAAGTTTGGCTGCGGGGTTTCGCAGTGCGGTGCCTGTACGGTGCACGTCGACGGAAAGGCCATCCGCTCCTGTGTCCTGCCCTTGTCCGCAGTCGCCGGCAAAAATGTGACCACCATCGAGGGGCTGGCCGGTGAGGACAACTCGCTGCACCCGGTGCAGGCAGCCTGGCTCGAGGTCCAGGTGCCGCAGTGCGGCTACTGCCAGTCAGGCATGATTATGGCAGCGGCTGAGCTGCTGGAGCGGAACCCGGATCCTGACGACGCCGACATTGCCGAGGCGATGACCAATATCTGCCGCTGCGGAACGTATACGCGTATTCGCAAGGCGATCACCCGTGCCGCCGAGCTTAAACGCCGCTCCGCCTGACTGCAGCGCCGCAGGAGAAACCGATTGATGACACGCAATTCCTCAATCCTTAGCCGCGGCGGCCTGCTGGGCCTGACCCGGATTGCCCTTTGCTTTTGCGCCGTTGCGTTTTTCGGCTGTGCCGCGCAGCCGGCCGCAGACGACGGCGCCGCGTCTTCCAGCGCTGCGGACAACATGGCGCTGGACGGCCGGCTGGCGGAAGCCAGCGCCAAGCGCGGGCGCCTGCAGTTCCTGCAGTGCCGTGCCTGTCACAGTCTGGAGAAGGGTGGCCCGAACAAAGTGGGGCCAAACCTCTATGGCCTGTTCGGAAAACCGGCAGGTTCCGCTGAGGGGTTTGAGTATTCAGAGCAGCTGGCTCAGTCTGGCATCGTCTGGAACGCCAGGAAGGTCGACGAATGGCTGGCATCCCCGAGTGAGTTCCTACCGGGGAACCGGATGATCTTCGCCGGCGTGGCGGCGCCGGAGGATCGTGCCGACCTCATCGCTTACCTGATCGAAGCGACCGCGGCCATCGACTAAGAAACACCAACGATCTCCCCAGCGCTTTAACGGGCCGAGCAACTTGGAAAATCGCGTCATTATTGTGGGGGGAGGGCCCGTGGGTTACACCCTCGCGGCGAACCTCGATTACCTGTCGATCCCTTACGTGCTCCTGGAGGCGGGTGACCACATTTTTGAGGACCCTCGCGCCGGCACGATCCACCCACCGAGCCTGGAGCTGTTTCGCGACATCGGGCTGATCGAGCGCCTGCAGAGCGAAGGGAGCGTGGTGAGCTCGTTCCAGTATCGCGATCGGCGGCAGGGCGTCGTGGCGGAGTTTGATCTCAGCACGCTCGCTGACGAAACGGATTTCCCTTACCGCCTGATGCTGGAACAGCACAAGGTCTGTCGGCTGGTTCATGAACATCTCGGCCTTACAGAAGGCCATACGCTCCGGCGGCAGCACCGGGTCGTCGGCGTGTCGCAGGACGGCCAGGGCGTGACGGCACGCGCCCAGACGCCGGACGGCGAGATTGAGCTGCGCGGCCGTTACGTGGTGGGCTGCGATGGTGGCCGCAGCCAGGTACGCAAGTCGATGAACGTGGATTTCACCGGCTTCCAGTACGGCGAGCGTTTCCTCGTCCTGAGCACCCCGTTCGATTTTGGCGCCTTCGGCTATGCGCGGACCAACTACATTTCAGATCCCGACGAGTGGTGCGCCCTGTTTCGCGTTCCGGGCGTTGAGCAAGCGGGCATGTGGCGCATCCTGTTTCCCGCTGGGCCGGACGCCAGCGAAGAAGCGCTGTTCGACGAGGCTGCGGTGCAGCAGCGCATTCAGGGGTTTCACCCGAAAGAAGGTCCTTACGAGATTTTTCACCGCAACCTGTATGCGGTCCACCAGCGGGTAGCCAGCTGCTATCGGGACGGCCGCCTGCTGGTTGCCGGTGACGCTGCCCACATCAATAACCCGCTGGGCGGTATGGGCATGAACTTCGGGTTCCATGACGTGTTCAACCTGGCCGACAAGCTCCGGCAGATTTATCACAACGGCGGCGACGACTCGCTGCTGGATTTGTATGACCGTCAGCGTCGAACGGTGGCCAGTGAATATCTGCAGCGACAGACCATCGAAAACAAAAAGAACATCGAGCAGAAGGATCCGCAGGTACGCCAGCAGTTCTACGAGGAGCTGCGCTCAACGGCCAGCGATCCAGTCAAGCGCAAGGCCTACCTGATGCGCGCCGCCATGATCGAGGGCTACCGCTACTCCCTGTCGATTCAGTAAGCGCCAGTCAGGCCCACTCGGACCGCAGGTCAGCGTTGCTCACCTGGTCGTAGGTAACGTCGTCAGTGATCAGCCCCTGGGCCTTTGAGAAAGCGCTCATCCCGGAAACAAATTCTTCTGATATCGCGACGTCGTAGTACGGGAGGTCGCGGGTGACCACGTCGGCGATCAGCGCGGCTTCTTCCTCGGGAAAGAGCTTGCGCCCAACTTCGGTTGCCAGGCTGACGTCTTCCTTGAGCGCCGCATGCGTTTTCTTGATCGCGCGGATTGCGGCTCGGGCTGCATCGGGCTGCTCTTCGATCAGCTTATCGGTCGTGATCAGAGCAGGCATCGTGTAGTTGAACGCGTTCGGAGGGCCGTCTCCGCGTCGGGCGTCGATCACCATCGTGCCCGCGCCGTGCCGGATGGCGACTTCCGCCCCCATGCCGTTGGCCCAGAAGCCGTCGATCAGACTCGCCTCCAGCGCTTTGGCAGCGGCCACGCCGAAGTTCTTGCTGTCGCCGAGAAAAGCGCCGGGCACCGGCGCGATGTTCACCTCGTCGGCCTCGAGGTTGATGCCCGATTCGACCAGCAGCTGCTTGAGGCCGAGGTCCACCAGCGGCGCGGCGCCGATCGTGCGCCCTTTGACGCAGGAGACGTCGCCATGCGTCGCGTTGAGATCCGAACGCATGATCAGAAACCAATACATGCCCTGTGCCAGCGACGCCAGCACCTTGGCGCCCTGCCAGCAGGGGAATGCGTGCGGCACGCTGTGAGCTGAGCCGCCGACAAAATCGACGCCGCCGTCCCGCATCACCTCGAGCGTGCGATCGAATGGAAAAATCAGCTCCAGCTCCATGTCGAGACCTTCGTCCCGGAAAAAGCCGAGCTCCACGGCGGCCGCCGCCGGAAAATAGGAGTTTGAAATCAGGTCGGGAATGGCAATTTTCATGGCGGCCTCGGGTTGCAGCGTCAGTGTTGTTGTAGTTTTAGGATTTCAGTATCTCGCAGGCGGAGTTCCGCCGGCGAACGCGCTCGACTATAGGGAGCGAGGCGGCGGCGCAGCAAGCTGCCTGCTGCACCATTTCATAATTTGGACTACATGGAGCGGAAGAGGTCGGCGTAGGCGAGGCTGCAGCGCAGCGTTTCTTTGCGGTCGTGAAGCTGGAGGACGTAGCGCCCTCGCAGGTCTCGTCGCGCGCTCTTGATCCGGCTGACGTTTACGACGATCGCTCGGTGAATCTGCCAGAACTTCTCGCCGTCGAGCCTGCTGACAAGTTCCTTAAGGCTCATGCGGAGCAAATGCTCCCGACCCGCCGTAACCGCCGACACATATTTCTGGCCCGCCTGGAAGTAGATCACATCGTCCACCGGGACGAGTTCCACCTCGTCGCCTCGCGATGCTCGCAGCCACTGCAGCGTTTGCGTTTCTGGCTGAAGCGTTTGCAGTCTCTCGATGTGTTTAAGGAGGTCGCCGAGCTGGTTGGCGGACGTCACGTCAGATCCCTGGGTGTTGCGGGCACCTGCCTCTGTCAGCCGCTCTGAGAGCCGGCGTACGGTTTGGGTCAGGCGTTCGCGCTCGACGGGCTTAAGCAGGTAGTCGACGGCACTCGCTTCAAACGCTTCGACCGCGTGATCATCGTACGCCGTGACAAAAACGAGCAGCGTTGAGCAGGGTTCGGATTGCTCTGAAATACGTCGAGCCGCGTCGAGTCCGGACATCCCGGGCATCCGGATATCGAGAAAAGCGATGTCCGGCCTTAGCCCGTTGATCATGTCCAGCGCCTGGTCGCCGTCCTCCGCTTCGCCGACGAGCTCGAACTCATCATGTCCATGGTCCCGCCAAACCGAGGACAGCAGGCTGACGAGTCGCCGTCGGATATGCGGCTCGTCGTCGGCAACAACGATGCGCGTCATGCCCGGGGTGACTCCGGTGGCTCGAACGGCAGAGTCAGCTCCGCACAGACCCCGCCCGACGGGTTTTCAAGCAGGCGAAGGGTGGCATTGTCGCCGAACAGTGCCTGCAGACGGCTTCGAATATTGGTCAACGCGGTTCCCGTACCCTTTGAGGTCGTGCCGGCGGCCGCCAAACCGGCACCGTCGTCAGTGACCTTCAGCGCCAGCAATTCCCCGTTCCGGCTCGCGCTGACCGCCACGTGCCCCGGCCCCTTGCGGGCTTCAATGCCGTGGGTGATCGCGTTTTCGACCAGAGGCTGGAGCAGCAGCGGCGGAACCGTGAGATTCTCCACTTCCGAGGCCAGATCGATGGCGTAGCTGAGACGCCCGCCCATGCGGACCTCCTGAATATCGAGGTAGTCACGAACCAGCTCCATCTCCTCCCGCAGGCTGATCAGCCGGGTGCGCGTCCGGGTCAGGCTGCGACGCAGCAGCGCGGTAAGCTTTTCTACCAGGTGCTGGGCCGTCGCCGGATCGGTGTCGATCAGCCCCTGAATATTGCCGAGCGTGTTGAACAGAAAGTGTGGTTCGATCTGAGCCTGGAGCAGCTTCAGCTGGTTTTCGGCCAGCTGTTGCGCCTGCTGCGCTTGCTGGCGTTCGAGCTCCGCAATTCGGACCCGGCTTTGCAGCAGCCGCCCTCGGGTGCCGACCACCAGGTAGCCGCCGATCCCCAGCACGAGACAGAGCACCAGCGTGCCGGGGTTGGCCACGATGAGAAACAGCGGGTCACCGTGTCGCAATACGCCGGAAATGAGCAGTCCGCAGACGACGCCGACCACAATGATCACCGCGGGGCTCAGCCAGGGTCCCAGCCACCGCTCCAGCACGCTTTGCAGCAGCGTAAACGTTGCGGTGATCGAAAAGCCCACGCAAAGCGATACCAGGAGCGCGGACGGAAAGTCGCTGAGATTCAGGTACCACAGCAGCGCGGCAACCGCCGTGCAGAAGACGCCGGTCCGCAGAAAGCGGGCCGCGCGCTGGCCCCCACCGTCGGGCTGGGTTAACGGCTGATTGCTGGTCAGTTGTCGCATCTTGCGGCTACGGTCTGTTGATCGCGCTTGAACCCAACGTTACCCGTTGGTTGTCTTCGGAACAAAGGTGCCGTGCAGCCCGAGCGGGAGCGCGTATGGCAGGGTTGCCTGGGCGAGCGGCCCGTCGGCCAGCCGGTCCGCGGCAAAAACGCTCAGACAGGTTGCCTGCCGGGCACAGTCGAGCGCGGTGCCCACAATCCAGCCTCCCTGGCCAACTTCTGCAGACGGATCGCTGACCAGGAGGTGCTCCTCAGCCATATGATCGTCCGGGTAGCGGTAGATACCGAGCTTGCCGGTGGCTCGGTTCCAGCAGCTGACCTGGCTCAGGTCGCCGGGTCGGCTTTCCCGGCTTGCATCGCCACTCAGCATTACGACACGTTGATGAGGGATACCGATTTCGCTGCCGTTTACCGTCGGGAACTCAACGCCCAGCGACGAATCCAGCGCCAGCGTCTCGGTGGCTCGACCCTTGTTCAGATCCAGCGTGTACTCATACCACCGCGCGTGTTCGCTGGGGGTCCAACGGCCGCGCATGACGTCGCTGAGAGTGTTGAACATGACGTCCGGATTGGCATGGCGGGCGGCGTCGAACCGGATCACTCCGTTACCGTCATCAAACCCGTTGCCGAAATGGAAAATCCACTGGGCCGGCAGCTCGAGCTCGCGGACGACCTCGAACCGGTTTTTGTCGATCACGAGCACCCGCGTTGGCAGGTCCGGATGCCACTGGTGAAGCCCCAGGAAACCCCGGTCAGTCGAACGGTCACTCTCCCGATGGAGCGGGGCGAGGAGCAGCACGACATATCGACCGGTCACAATAAAGTCGTGCGGCATGCTGGTCGGTCCAACCGGCAGGGCCTTGAGTTTTTCGACCCGACCGTCAGGGTCCAGATGCCACAGCACAATCCGGCCGCTGCCGCTGGCATAACCAAAATTCCACAGGGTGCCGTCGGGCTCAACTCGGGGATGAGCGGAGAACGGCAGACCAGCGGTTTCGCTGGAAAAGGAATGAACGCCAACCGTCGTCAGGTCTTCCGCCGAGATTTCATGCGGCGAGCCGGCCTCCCATAGCGCCAGCAAGCGCTGGTGATGCCACAGCATGCTGATGTTGGCCGGGTTGAGGTCGTCGGCTTTGGTCACGCCCACCCCGTCCGGCGGCGTTGAGCCGAAGGCTGGGAGCGCCGCGCGACCCAGATTCTGCTCCCGGGTCCGCTTGGCCGTCTGCACCATGCGTCCGACGTGGAACAGCCTTCCGTCTTTCACCTCGAAGCGTTGGACGAGCCCGTCGCCGTCGAACCAGTGGCGATAGCGGAAGTCGCCGACATCGTGCTGCGCTGGGCCGTTGCGATACAGCACGCCATTTAGCGACTTCGGCCACTGTCCCTCGACAGGCACTTCGGCCTGGAAGTGCTCCCGTTCCGGGCTCCGATACGCCAGCAGCCAGGGATTCTGCTTGGCGGCGCTGTGATAGCCGGCGTGCCAGGCGTCGGCGGCGAAGGCTTCAGACCCGGCAAGCCCGAAGGTTGTCGCCGCCGACGCGCTGGCGATGCGGCTCAGAAAGTCGCGACGACTGATCATCGCAGGGTGATCGTCTGCCTGGTCGTTTCCGGCAGCGAGAACCTTGCGTCCGCCCAGCTGGGCGGGCCAAACTGGCCGACCGCGTCGTTTGAGATGCCCCAAGGTTCGTTGGGCATGCCGATCGCGTTGGTTCCGAGCTCGCCGTCACCGTTAAGATCCTGCATCACGCGGATTGCGTATTCGCCCGCAGGCAGAGAATTGAGGCTTATCTCAACGGACCCTTCCGCGGCCGGCACGATGAATGCCGCAACGGACCCACCGGACCCGCCAAACGCGGCCTCGCTGTCGAGGATCTGCAAACGAAGCGGCCCGGAGGTCTTTTCGATGTTGACGATCTCGATGCTCAGCGCGTTGCTGCCCGATGATTCGGCGACCGCAGCGGTCGGCATGGAACCCAGGCCAAAGCTGAGCCCGAGAGCCACGGTGACGCGAAAAGCCTGTGCGGTGAAGCGAGCGGAAATTCGAATAGCCATGTGCTTGATCCTTACCAGTTGCTGAATCGGGAAGCTCAGTGTGCACGTTTCGTATGCCGGCGGCAGGCCCGCGCGACGAATCGGCAGCAGGAGCGATGAAACGGCAGCGGGCTGCCTCGAAGTGGCGACCCACAGCCTATCGTCGATCTGCAGGTCCCGTTATCGAGCCGATTCTGCCGCCGCCGGACAGTTGTTACGCCGGCTGTTAAGACGTGCCGGTTGTCTTAAACTGAGGGCTTGCCGACGTGAGTCAGACCGTTGGAACCAACCACCTCACAAGCGATCCAGCGCCAGGCGCTGGCCCTGTTTAATCAGAGCCTCGAGCAGCCTGAGGAGGGCCGCTATCGCTGGCTCGCCGCAGAGTGTCAGGAGCATCCGGAGCTGCTGACGATGGTGCTCAAACTGCTGGCCGCTGACCAGGTTGAGGACAGCATGCTCGATCAACCGGTGATGCCCAACGTGCTGGCCGGTCCTGGCGACCGGGCCGGGCGGTTCGAACTGCTGGAAGAGATCGGCGCCGGTGGTGCCGGCCGGGTGTTCCGGGCAAGGCGGGCTGACGGTGAGTTTGAGCAAGAGGTAGCGGTCAAGGTCTTCGAGACTCAGCGCATGTCGGGGCCCATGCTCGCGCGGTTTCATGCAGAGCGGCAGATCCTGGCGACGTTGGAGCACCCCGGCATCGCTCGGCTGATCGACGGCGGGACAACCGATGGCGGGCTTCCCTATGTGGCAATGGAGCTGATCCGGGGTCAGTCCATCACCGCCTATTGCGCCCAGGAGAAGCTCGACGTCCCAAGCCGGCTGGCGCTGCTGCAGAAGGTCTGCGACGCGCTGGACGTAGCGCACAGTCGGGGCATTGTTCATCGGGATATCAAGCCGGGCAACGTGCTGGTGGATGAAGACGGTGAGCCTCGCGTTATTGATTTTGGCATCGCCAAGGTCATGGACCCGGAGTCGTTCGGTCTTCCCGACGGCAAAACCCTGACCCGGTTTCAGGCCCTGACGCCCGAGTACGCGAGCCCGGAGCAGGTGCTGGGTGAAAAGGTCAACCAGGCGACGGACGTCTACTCGCTCGGCGTCATGCTTTACGAGATGCTGACCGGCGTACGGCCTTATCAGATCTCGACGCTGACGCCGGCCGAAGTGGAGCGCACCGTCTGCCACACCATTCCGGACGATCCCAGCGAACGGGTCTCGAAACGCCGATCAGCTCCGCCACTCGGGCTGACCACCGCCGGTGAGCTCAAGCGTCAGCTTCGAGGAGACATCGATCGGATTGTGATGACGGCTCTGAGCAAGGAGCCTGACCGGCGCTACGGCTCCGCCGGTTCCTTGTCGCGGGATATTGAGCGCTACCTGTCAGGGCACCCGGTCAACGCGCGCGGCGCGTCTCGCCTGTATCGAACCGGCAAGTTCCTCCAGCGCCATCGGACGGTGTCGATTGCGGTTGCGGTGGTGATCATCGCGCTGTCGGGTGCGCTGATCAGCGTGACGCAAAGCGCGCGCCTGGCCCGGCAGGAGGCCGATCGGGCCGAGGCGGCAAAGTCGTTTCTGCTCGAGATGATTTCAACGTCCGACCCGTTCCAAAGCGGCGGTGAAACGACCATTGCTGACGCGGTGCTGGGGTCAATTCCAAGCATCGACTCGGATTTTGCCGGACAGCCGGCGCTCCAGGCGGATTTGCGCTACACGATCGGGATCGCGCTTTCAGGCCAGGCTAAGGTGGAGGCGGCTCGGAAGCAGCTGGAGCTAGCGCTCGCTCACTTTCAACTGCATGGCCCAACACGTAACGAGGCCAAAGCGCACGCGCAGCTCGGGACCCTCCTTTGGAATGAGGGTGATTATGAGAACGCTCTAACAGCCTTTGAGACGGCCAAAGCCCTCGCTGCGAAAGATTCATCGACGCTCGGTCGGACCGTTTATCTGGACACGCTGATCGGACTGACTGGGCTGCTGCCCAATCTCGAGCGCTATGACGAGGCGGTTGATCTAGGGTTTGAGGCACAGACGCTGATCGCGCAGGGTGTCACGATCGATCCGCTGAATCATGCCGTGCTCTATAACAACTTGGCGGTGGTGTACGACTACCAGGAGAACTATCCAAAGTCGGTTGAGGCTTACGAGAAAAGCATCGAGCTACACCGGGAAATCAGTGACGCGCATCCCGATCTGGCAATCGCGCTGGGAAACCTGGCGCAGACCTACGAGCTGCTGGGGGATCTGGGCAAGGCGGTTGACGCGTCCGGGGAGGCTTACCGGATGATCGCAGGAAACCTGGGCGCTGAGCATCCGGAAACGCTGCTGCTTCGCCACAACTTCGGCAGCTTGATGCTGAACGCGAAGCGCTATGCGGAGGCGGCAGTCGAGCTTCAGGCGGTGGCGGACAGAGCGCCGGAGGCTTACGGCGCTGATCACCTTTACACGGGTCGCTTTCACTACAAGGTGGCGCTTGCGCGCCAGCAGCTCGGCCAGCTCAGCCAAGCGCGGGAGCATGCCTTGCTCGCCAGACAGGCCTACCAGGCCAACGAGGACACGCCGGATTCGTGGTTCGATCAGCTCGATACTATGGACCAGCAGCTGCTGGAGGCTCCCTAAACTCTTCGGCCCAGCGTTTCAGGCGTTCCGTCCCCCACACGTTTTCAAGCCCCCGCTCGGCAAGCGCCGCGAGCGTGTCATTCAGGGATGGTAACGGTGACAACTCGCTGATTCCCGCCTGATAGGCGCTGTAGGACCGGGTCGCTTCCAGCACCGGGCGGATTGGACGTTCTCCGTCGGGCATCTGTTCCAGTGCTTTGTCCCAGTAGGAAGTGGCCTCGACCCACTGCCGGGCATCCGTGGCGGCGTAGGCCAGCACTCGCAAGAGCTGAAAGCGATCGAGCTCGGTCAAGGCTTCGGCGTTCTCGAGTTCTTTGAGCCTTTTGATGCTCGGATCTGTGTTTCCCCGAGCGAGATTGATTCGGGCTTTGAGAATTTCGAGTCCCAGCACCCGCCGATGATCGGGCCCAAAGAAGCTTTCCAGAAGTCCCTGAGCAAGCGCCTGTGTTTCTGTGGCCGCGGCAAGATCGCCCTGGCTCAGCTGGCCTCGACCCAAGGCGCCAAGCGCAATTCCCATGCGCGCCGATTCAGCGTGACCGTTCGCTGCGAGGATCTCAACGGCACGCTGCGAGTGGCCTACTGCCTGGTCATAGTCTCCAACGTTGATCAGGATTGTCGCGAGGTTGTGGTGGTCAACGGCGACCCGCATGCTGTCGCTGCCGTAATGCTCAGCCCGAGCGGCCAGTAGATCGATCTGTGCCGCAATCGCTTCCTGCCATCGACCCAAGCCGTCGAGTGCAAAAAAGACTTTGTTCCTCGCGGCCAGCCGCAGTTCCGGGACCGATTTGAAATCCTGGCCTTCGATAATCGCCAGCAACTTTCTTGCGGTAGCGAGCGACGCGTTGAAGTCTTCGGCCTGGTTGTAGGCTGTCGCCAACATGCCGTAGGCGGTTGCGAGCGAGTGCCTGCTGGTAGCAGAGTCTGCTTCGAGGAGCTCTACAGCACGCTCGGCGCCGGCGATCGCCTTTTCCGTATCGCCAAAGCCCGCCAGGGCTTCCGAGGCCGAAAGCATCATGTCCGCCTGCCCCTGGGGAAACTGTTCCAGACGCGTTTCGGCCAGGCTCAGCAGGTTCTGGTACAAATTCTGGATGGTGGCGGGGCTGCTGCTGCGCATGGGCGAGACCGTTTGAATCGCCTCCACGAGCGTGTTTTTAACCGCTTCAGTGCGCTGCTGACTTTGCGACTGAACGCGCGCGGCGATGACCGCGACGGTGGTGGCGATCACCAGCGATCCAATGACCGTGGTCAGAGCGGCTCTTCGCCGGCGCCGCTGCGGCGCCTCAGCGATAAACCGAAGGCGGTTTTCGACCTGCTCCGCGCTGGGACGGTTGGCGGGGTTACGATCGAGCAGCTGCGCCAGCAGCGGACGCCAGGCCCGGGGCAGACCTGAGAGCTCGGGCCGTGTTGCCGTCTCGTGCAGGTCCGCAAGCTCGTCGAAGGAATCCGCCGCTAGCGGGTAGCGGCCCGTAAGCAGGCGGAAGAGCGTTGCGCCCAGCGCATAAACGTCAGACGCCGGGGATGCGGAGGATCCGGTGAACTGCTCCGGCGCCATCAGGAGCGGCGAGCCCGCCGTCTGGAGCTGGGGCCGGAGGGGCTCGGTCGCCGCGCCAAAATCCATCAGCATCGGGGAGCCGTCATCGAGCACCATGATGTTGGCCGGCTTGACGTCGCCATGCACCAGCCCCCGCGTATGAATCAGACTCAGAGCGGAGGCTATTGGGCGGGCGAGCTCGAGCACTTCGTTGGGTTCGAGCCTGGTCTGGGATCTGCATCGCTCTTCGAGCGTTTCGCCATGGAGCAGATCAAACCAGATGCCCATCCGGCCGTCAGCCTCGTCAGCGCCATGAACGGCGAGGATGTTCGGATGACGCAGCCGCGCCATACGCCTCGCCTCAGCCATCACCCCTTCTCTGGCAAGCCGGTCAGCATCGCTGCCGCGGTTCAGCTTCAGGGCGACGTCGCGACGGAGCTGCGAGTCATAGGCTCGGTATACCTCGCCAAAGCCTCCCTCGCCGATTTTTTCCATGACCTCGAGATGACGCCATAGGAACAGCCCGGGCTCGCGCTCCGGCTGCGTCGAGACACCGCGAAACGCTTCGGTGATCAGCGTCATCAGCTGCTGCTGTTGTTCGCTGGGTCCTGCCTCGGTCTCTTTGGTCACGGGTTAGCGCCGGTGTCTTCCGGCAGATAGGTTGCCAGCTTTTCCAGTGCGCGGGTGACCATCATTCGCGCCGCGTTGGCGCTCGCCATTTCGAGCTCCTCGGCCACCTGGTCGAAGCTCATGCCGAACTCCACGCGCATGATCACGGCGATGCGCTTGTTTTCCGGCAGCTTGCCTAGCCCGCGCTCGTAAGCTTCCATCACCTCGTGACCCACGGCCTTCTCCACCTGCGAGCTTTGCTGAGCCGGCATGGATCGCGTCATGGGTTCGGTGTTCGGTCGTGCGGCGCGGCGTCGCACTTCGTCGCGGACCAGGTTCATAAAGATGGTGCGCAGGTAGGCGAGAAAGGCGCCCGGGCGCTCGGACTCGAAGCGGTCGAGGCTCTTGATTGCCCGCATGAAGGTGACCTGCACCAGGTCGTCCGTATCTGTCGTGTCCCGCGTGCGTTCGGGTAACCGACCGTGAGCCCAGCGCCGCAGGATCGGCAGATACCGCGCAACCAGCGCATCACGGGCCGCCTGTTCGCCGTCGCGATAGCGTTCAAGCAGGCGTGTTGTGCTTTGCAGATCGGCCACAAGCAGGTCCGGGTTTGAATCGAATACCAAAAGCCTAAAACACCTTGCCGGATTTTTCCTGTTTCTGTCGACACACTCAGGCGCTCCGAGCGATCGATCGACGGCAGAGAATCGTGTTTTGGGCGACCTTGTCTCTTCGGAACGACTTGAACGAAGGTGCTGATCAGTTCATCGTGGGCCCGCGGTGTGCCGGCGAATACCGCTCAACGAGGGGATTCGCGCGGCAACACATGCTCGCGGGAGAGAGTCATATGCCAAAAAATCCCTATCGACCCTACAGTCCCAATCCGGAATTTCTGGCGCTGCTGGGTGACTATCGCGGGAATCCGGTCAACGGCTTAGGGGAGACCCATCACCGTCCGCCGGCCATGGTTTGGTGGGCACCGGATATGGATGCCGTAAGCTTCGGTCAGGCACAGCTCTGGTTTTACCAACACGAGAAACCGGATGAGGAAATGGTCGACCTGCGCACCCGCCGTAAGGAGGCCGTGGAATCTCCGCTGCCGCCGGTGGCGCCAGAAAAGACCTCCCGCTCTCCCGATGACTGGACGGCTGAGCTCAAGCAGTTTGTCGACGCCGGCGACTGCGAGATGACCGGCGTGGCGCGGATGCGCCCGGAGTGGGTGTACGAACACGAGCAGAACGATCTGCCCAACGTGGTGATGCTGGGGGTGCAGCATGACTTCGAGGAACTGCGCCACGTGCCTGAGCTGCGGGGCGGGAAAGACGTGACGCGCCAGTATCTGCGGGCCGCGAAGGTAGCCAAAAAAGTGGCTGCCTGGGTACGTAGTCAGGGATGGCAGGCTGAGGCGGTGACCGGGCCGATGGTCGGAAAGATCCTGATGATTCCGCCGGCGATCGAGTGCGGCTTTGGTGAATTGGGCAAACACGGCTCCATCATCAACCCGGAATTCGGCTCAGCGTTTCGGCTGGGCGCGGTGCTGACCGATGCGCCGTTTGCGCCGACGCCCCAGCGTGAATTCGGGATCGACGATTTCTGCACCCGCTGCAAAGTCTGCGAGAACGCCTGCCCGCCGATCGCGATCAAGCCGGAAAAACAAACCGTGCGGGGCACCGAGAAGTGGTACGTCGACTTCGACGAGTGCATACCTTTCTTTGCGGAAACCTCGGGCTGCGCCATCTGCATAGCGGTCTGCCCGTGGTCTCGGCCCGACGTCGGCTTCAACCTGGTGGAGAAGCTGGCCCGCCGGGCGGAGCGATTGGCGAGCGGCTAGCGCCGAAGCCGGATACCGACACGGCGCCCCGTGCGACCCACCAGGCGATCCGGTGATGTATTTTCTCTCTCAAATATCAGGCTGTAGTCCGGCCCGGTTAAGTTGCAGAGGACCGGCCGGTCTCGGCCCCGGCGACTGCAGGTCAGCGTGACGCCTCGTTCTTTGTCCTCGAAGCTCACGAAAGGAAGGGACTGAATTCCGGCGGGCTCGGGGTCGAGCGCCATAAGGGTGACGCGTTCTGCCTGAAAAAATTCAGCCTCGGAATCGGGTCGCTGCTCAATGAGAAACACCCATTCCCCGCTTAGATCAGGTATAGAAAAGGTGCCTCTGATCAATGGTTCATAGGTTCTTCGCGACGCCAGAGGGAATCGGTTCAGTTCGGTTGCTCTCCCGGGTTCATCGCCGTAGTGAACAATCAGACGCGCGCTGCCGACGGCGGCAATATGCATCGAATCGGTGCTTTCCCGTACGGAAGGCCCTCGGGTGGATTCACACGCGAGGCAGGCACCGCCGCTGGCGTCAAAGAGCTGAAGTTCTGCGGCCCCCAGAAAGAACGTGCCGCTGGCAGTACGCCAGCGCGGTGCGCCGGTTTCCGGGTCATAGTCGATTTCAATGACAAAAATCTGATCTCCTGTCCGATCGATGGTCAGGGCAGCGCCAGGTCGTAGGGAGCTGAAGTAGGTGCCCGGCTGGAGCTGCTGTGCGGCATATTCGGCCGGCTCGTCGCGGTCAGCGAGTCTGGTCCCCGCAAAGCCGACTTCTTGCCCGTCGGAAAGCACCACGGCGATTGAGAGATCCCTGCGTTCATTAAGCTGGTTGAATATCTCGGTGGGTATTCGATAGGGACCAAAGTAAAGCCTGACCGGACCCACCGAAAACGGGGCGGGGCAAGGGTCAACGGGGCCCGGCGTCAGCGTAATTCTCAGTAGCGGAAAGTCGTCGTCAAGGAACTCATGGACGTTGGTTCCACCAAACAAGCTGCACGCGTCAAAACCGGAGGTTTCGATACCGACAAAAAACGGACTGTCAGCCTCTGGAAGGCCAGCCTCTGGGTAAACCCTCGTGAACGTCAGGCCCAAATCTAGAGCGGGGGCTGGTGCAACCCATGTTGCTAGAGCGCAGAGCACACCAGTCGACCACAAAAGCGTCTGTTTTGACATCCAAAAACCCCAAAGTCGCGTTGATATTATGACGAATTCAGATCGAGCTTTGTCTCAAGAGTGGTTAAGAAGGTCGTCGTCTTGTGTCAGCGCGTCGGCACGCAATCAGCCTAAAAAAAACCGGCTGCGGAAAACCGCAGCCGGCTAAGCGGGGTTGAACCCCAACCGGGTCGGATTGCCCCCGGTCATCGCTGGCCTCCAATTTTGACCAGCTCGTTGAGGACGCCGTCCAGGCCACCGTAAACGGTGATCTGGTCGATCTTTTCGGTGACCTTCTCCAGCATCTCCAGTTCCTTCAGGCGCAGGAGCGTGGGGTTGTCGTCCATCAGCTTGGCGGTGTTGAGCAGGCTACGGGTAGCCGCGGTTTCTTCCCGCCGACGAATCACGTTGGCTTCAGAAACCTTCTGTGCCTCCACCACCTGATTGAGGATGGCCTTCATGTCACCGGGCAGGATGATGTCCTTGACGCCCACCGCCTCCAGGCTCAGACCGAGGCCTTCCACCTGAGCGGCCGCGTAGGCGAACACCTCATCATCCAGCTCACCCTTCTGGCCCAGCAGGCGTTCCAGGTCCCGGCCACCCACCGCCTGGCGCAGGCCAAACTGCAGGGTCCGGTAAAGCTGATCAACCACGTCGGCAGAACCTGCCCGGGCCTTCACCGGATCGGTCACCCGATAGCTGGCCGCGAGGTTAATCCGCAATGAGACCTTGTCCTTGGTCAGCATCTCCTGTCCGCTGACCTCCAGCGCCTGCAGCCGCAGGTCCACCACCTCTACGGTGACAGGCCTGGTGGCAGCCCAGAAGCCATGCAGGCCGGGCTCCAGCAGCCGCTCGAACCGGCCGTCGATCAGCAGCAGGCCTGCCTCATGGTCAGCGACCTGCCGAAGGTAGAGTGCCCGCTTCTCGTCCGCGGGCATGCCGCTTCGCAGCACTTCCTGGACTCGCTTCGGATCTACCTCGATTGAACCAGACAGGTCCACCCGCTCGACCCGCAGATCAGCCGCGTCCTTCCAGAAAACCTGGACCGCGCCAGGCTGCAGCAGACCGTTCAGGCGGCCATTCAGGTAGACCAGGCCCAGCTCCTGCGGCCCGATGGCAATCACCTCAAATTGCGCCGCCACGGCCTCCGGCGCATTGCGTACCAGGTATTCGATCCGGGGCAGCTGCAGGCGGCCCGTGGTGACGTCAACCACCTGGACCTCAACCTTCCGGTTCGGCCGATTCAGCCAGCGGTAAACGCCCGGAGCAAGCACGGCGGTCAGCCGGCGGTTCGTGTACTTCAGACCGCGTTCGTAGTCCGCGATCACAACCTTGTTCAATCCCATCATAATGGGTTCCTCCTTTGGGATTGGGGTGGAGCGTCCCTTGCGGGACACAAAAAGTCCCCTTCCCGCAGCCCAGCCGTGGCGAACTGCTTGTACCCGCCGTCGTCGACGCGCGGCGCCGGTCCTCGGTTTCGCGGGGCGAGCCGGAAGACCAAAGCCTTACGTTTTTTGAGCAACGAGTTCAGCGGCAGTCGACAGAACGTCTGTGCTGCTGCCCTCACCGGCGGCCGCGGCCGAAGCTGCGGAAACCGGATCAGGCGGGGAAGGGGTCCCTGGGCAAAAGCCCGTTTCTTGCGTTAATGGCCTCGTTCAGGAGGCAGTGGAGCGGGAATCGAACCCGCGGCCCATCGATTATGAGTCGACTGCTCTACCAACTGAGCTATCCATGGCGTCCCTGACAGGAATCGAACCTGCGCGCTCCCCCGTACGTCCGGAGGTGCTCTACCACTGAGCTACAGGAACCAGCATCCGCTACCCGCGTCGCTCGACATACCCGTGAGGCAATGCCTTGGGCACCGGCTGGGCGCTTGGAACCCAGTCCGCTGATTGAGTTGGGTGAGCAAATGTTCAGAGGGAAGGGTGGCGCACCACCCTTCCGTTATCGTTTCGAGCGGCCGCGAGACCGCTCGGCATAATCTTTTAACCATTCATCCACCGCGCTGCGAAGGATGGAGCCATAGATCTGGCGCTCGCCGGAGCGAGCCCGCTGATGGACACCACCTTTACGCAGGAGAGGATTTCTGGCGATCGGATTACCAGGCATGTTTCCTCCTTGGCCCTAGGGGCTCAATTGAAAAAAGATGGGTGCAGAAGCACCCGCGAGTCGCCGCCTCAGCTTGCGCTGACGCATCAGAAACTGCGGCCCCTCATCGGTGGCCTGCATGCAGAATCGACGCGGCAGGTCGGTGTAGAGCGACATGGGCGGCGCGTGGTGTCGATCGATCCGTTTCAGCTCACAGCCGGTTTTGAACTGGTGGTAGAACACCCGGCGAATGCCGAGGTCGCCGAGCAGATACTCCAGCGCTGCGGCCAGCGCGGCCTCGGCCCACAGCTGACGATAGGGCTCCAGGGCCGCGTGATAGCGACGCAGTGCGCCCACCGTCGTGTGGAATCCCAGGTACACCGGGTCGTCTTCAGCGGCGTTGCGGTAGGCCCGCACCAGCGAATCTACCTCGCGCAGCCAGTCCCCCTGCACCTCTTCGATAAGGGCTTCCTCATCGTCCAGGTCCAGGTCGACTCTGACCCACGCCAGCGTCTCCCGCGACACCCGATCAACAGGGTGGCCCCATAGCTGCAGCGCACCATGTTCCTGCGGGCGCATAAGCCGTTCATAGCGGCGCTGCTGGCTGCGGCTGAAGTTCAGCTGAATCACCAGGTTGGCGCCGCGTCGACTGGTTTGGCACCAGCCGCTGAAGTGGCTGAACGAGATCACGAAGTCCAGGACCGGGTCGTGCCAGGCAAAATCGAGCAGCTCCGGCGTGAGCAGGCCGCTGCCGGCCCACTTGAGAACCGTCTTCACGGCAGGCTTCTGCAGAAGCTGATGAAACGGGGATAAACGGAGTTCAGCGATGCTGCGGCCGCGGCCGAGCACGTGTTTCAGCAGCAGGAGCGCATAGCGGCCCTTGAAGTAGCGGAAACAGCGGCGGCGTCCGGCCTCACATTGCACAAACTCCTGGACGAGTCTTTTGTCCATGATGTTCTCCATCGAGAGTTTGATTTCAACGGTTGTAGAGATCGCAGGCCTTGGGGGGCGCGGCCGGCGGGCGCCTTGCTTGTCGGGCTATTCATAGGCCTCTCCTAGTCAAAAAATTACGGCGAGAAAAAAATGGGGGCGGGATAACCCGCCCCTGGGTTATGGCTGCGGGTCAGCCTTTGACGCAGACCACCTGTTTCAGGGTGTGGACCACTTCCACCAGGTCTTCCTGATTGCTCATCACGGCGTCGATGTCCTTGTAGGCGCCGGGCGCTTCGTCAATCACGCCCTTGTCCTTCCGGCATTCAACGCCCTTCGTCTGATCGATCAGGTCGGCCCGGGTGAACCGCCGCTTGGCTTCCGTACGAGACATCTTTCGTCCCGCACCGTGGGCGCAGGAGTGCAATGACTCGCCGTTGCCTTTGCCGCGGACAATGTACGACCGGGCCCCCATAGAGCCGGGGATAATGCCCAGTTCGTCCTTCCCGGCCCGGATCGCGCCCTTCCGCGTCACGTAAACGTGCTCACCAAAGTGCACTTCCCGTGCGATGTAGTTGTGGTGACAGTTGATGGCCTGGTCGGTGACCGAAAACTCCGGCAGCTGTTCCGCGAGCGCTTCCAGCACCAGACGCATCATCTGACGCCGGTTCTCCATCGCGTAGTCCTGGGCCCAGTCCACCGCCTCAACGTAGTCGCTGAAGCTCTGTGAACCTTCTTCGAGGTACGCCAGGTCTTTGTCCGGCAGCCGCACATCCTTGCGCAGCATTTCTTCCTTGGCCATGGAAATGAAGTACCGGCCGATTTCGTTGCCCACGCCCCGGGACCCTGAGTGCAGCATCACCCACACCCGCTGATCCTGATCCAGGCACAGCTCGATGAAGTGGTTGCCGCCGCCCAGCGTGCCGATCTGCCGGGCCCACTTCCACGGCTTGCCGCGCCGGGCCCGTTCAGCCAGCTTGGGGTGCTTTTCGGTGATCCGGTCGTGACCGTCTTTCACCTTCTTCACCCCGTCGCTGCAGGCGTTTTCCAGGCTGTGCAGGTTGAAGCCCACCGGCACCTTTGCCTCGATGGCGCTTCGAACCGCACCGAGGCTGTCCGGCAGCTGATGGGCCGGCAGCGTCAGCCGCGCGGCCATCATGCCGCAGCCGATGTCCACGCCCACGCTGGCGGGAATGATCGCCTTGACGGTGGGGATCACCGAACCAACGGTGGCCCCCAGACCGACGTGAACATCCGGCATGGCCGCCACGTGGCCTTTGACGAACGGCAGCTGCGCGATATTGGTCAGCTGATCGATCGCCTTGGAGTCGATATCCCGGGTCCAGACGTGGACTGGGACACGACCTTTGTTGATGGTCATTTGAATGCCCATGGGAGCCTCCATACGTTTAGTTAAAAGAGATGCCAGCGCGGCGAACTGGGCCCGCACGCGCTGGCCGTGAATTTGGTGGGTCCTGAAGGACTCGAACCTTCGTGGTGCGGATTAAGAGTCCGCTGCATGACCACTCTGCCAAAGACCCTTGGCGCGGTACGCCGGATTTGAACCGGCAATCGCCCGGTCGACAGCCGGGTGCCTTGTCCGTTAGGCCAGTACCGCAGAAAAACAGCGAAGCCATTCGCTATGCGCATCACCGGCTGAGACTAGGCCTTGTTGATCCGCGGGTTCACCATCCGTTCGAGCGGCGTACCCGATGAATCGGTTACCGCTCTTGTCCACGCGCCTGCGTCGATGGTGGTGGCTGCCTTTTTGGAGTGCGGCGAGTCACTCGTCCCCTACACCTACTCGGCAATCCAGGATCACCAAATCCGTCGGCATGACGGATCTCCGGCTTCCCCTCTTGGGGGCCAGAGTTAAGCCACTGTCGGTGTAAAGCGGTTCGCCCGCTGACCTGCGCCGGGGGCAATCGCGTTGCTTCTCAAGAAATACAACACGGCATGGTTGGTCGCTCTCCTGCCGGAATGACGACCTGAATCCGGAGACCGCGGCGCCAGACCGCATCCTTTCCGGATCCTGCACCCACGCACTCGCCCGCAACGGCTCGCACGCGCGCACTACTCGTTTTCTCTCGCGGGACGCAGGGCGGTATGCGCGGGTTCCAGCACCACCTGATCTTTCGTTGACCCGCATTCCCGGCATCCCGGTGCGTGAGCCAAACTACTTCCGCGCTCTGCTTGACCGCTATTGCCGTTCGCGCCGACAACTTGGGAGACCGAGCCTGCCTGGAATGACCCGAAGTTTCGGGCGGCGGGCTGCAGGAGCCCGCCTTTGACCGCGGTTGAGCGGCTGTCGACGCCAGGCCGTCCGCGTGTCGCGGGGCGCGACACGACAAAAATGGAGGGCGCGGCAGGATTTGCACCTGCGTCTCCCGGGTCAGATCCGGGCGTCGTCTCTAGCTGAACTACGCGCCATCACCTTTCGTGGCTTGCGCCACAAAAAGCGTTATTTATCAGCGAACTAAGCCGCTGATGGTGTTCGTCTAATTGTCAAAGAGCCTTACTCCGGGCACAAAAAAACCCTGGAGGGCAGAACCAACCAGGGCCTTTCGCTCACTGGTCGGAAGGTTCTGCTTGCGCAGCCTTCCAACCCGTTGTTCGGAAGGCTACCGCATCGTTTCCAGCCTCACGGGCTGGTCAAAACGCAGCGAAATCTGCTTGTCCCGTAGGGACATGCAGGCAGCGCCGGCCGCATCGCGAAGTACGCGATTGCTGGCCGCGCTTTCGGCGCGTTTTTGGGTAAATATGGAATTCATGGCGGCGGATTCTACGCCGGCTATTTGCCGTGTCAACAGCTGGAATGAAAAAAAGTTCAGATGAAGTGAAAAAAGATTCAGCTGCTGTTGCGCAGTGACTGAATCAGCCGGCTGAAACTGTCGGCCTGGCGCCTGGTCATCCGAAGCGTCGACCCCATCACCTCGATGGCATCGATCACCTGGCGGCGGATCGCCACCCCGGCGTCAGCCATCATGGCCTCACCCTCGCCGAACAGCAGCCACCCAGGGGATACGCCGGTGACGCGGCTGATGGCCTTGATGAGCTCGAGGTTGGGGTTGGTGGGCTCGGTATTTTCGACGCGATGCCAGCCGCCCTGGCTGTATTTGAGCCCGAGACTGCGGAGCTTCTCCCGCATTTCCTGAGGCGACAGACCCGCAACAACTCGCGCGTGTTTGATGCGTGCAGAAATGCTGTCAGGCGTCATGGCGGCGTTCGATCATGGCGCCGCCAGTATAGCCGCAGGCAGAAATGCGGCGGCCAGGCTGAGGACAAAGCGAGGCGCCGGAATCACGCCGGCGCCCCGTTTTCACTCCTAGGCTGTTAGCTGCAGGCAGCGTCCGACGCCTTTTTGCGCTTCGCGAAGAGCGGTTCTCAGACCTTCCTCGATCACCGGATGATAGAACGGCATCTCCAGCATCTCCGCAATCGTCAGGCCTGCCTGGTGAGCCCAGGCCAGCAGATGCCCGATGTGTTCAGCACGCGGGCCCACCATTTCCGCGCCGAGAAAACGACCCGTGCTGCTGTCGGCATACACACGCAGAAGACCCTGGTTCTTGAGCATGACGCGGGCGCGGCCCTGGTCCTCGAAAGACACTTCGCCGATCGCCAAGTCTCGCTCGTCAAGGTCCGCAAAACGGGCGCCGACCATCGCGATCTGCGGGTCTGAAAAGACCACCGCCAGCGGTGAGCGGCGTGCACCCGGTTCAACCGCCGGGAAGCGTCCCGCGTTGCGTCCGGCGATGTCGCCCTCGTCAGCCGCCTCGTGCAGCAGCGGACGGTCGTTGTCCACGTCACCGGCGATAAAAACATGCGACTGCCCAACCTGCATCGTCGCCGGATCGAACACCGGTACGCCGCGCTCATCCAGGGGCAGGCTGGTGTTTTCCAGCCCAAGCTTATCGACGTTGGGCGTGCGCCCCGTTGCCGCGACGACAAAATCCACGACCGCGGACTCAGGTGTCCCGTCTCTGCCGACATAGTCGATCGCCACCCCGGCGTCTGTCCGCTCCAAACCAGTCACGGTGACCTCGGGGTCGAGGTGGAACTCCGCTTGATAAGCGTCGCGCGCCGCCGCCATGACCTGTGGGTCCGACAGCGGACCAACCCGCCCGCTGAGTCCGAATAGTCGGACCTCAACACCCAGTCTCGCCAGCGCCTGACCGAGCTCCAGCCCGATAACGCCGGGTCCGAAGACGGCCACGGAGCCGGGCAGATTCTCCCAGTCGAAGATGTCGTCGTTGACGATCAAACGATCGCCCAGGTTTTCCCAGCTGTTCGGATACGTTGCCCGGGAGCCGGTGGCGATTACCACTCGATCGGCGATGATGGACGTGTGGTCATCCACGATGAGCTCATGGTCATCGACAAACCGCGCGTAGCCGCGAAGCCGGTCCTCGCGAGGGATCCTCTCAGTGCCCTCCACAACAAAGCCGACAAAGCGATCGCGCTCCCGGCGGACGCGATCCATGACCGCGCGGCCGTTCACCGTAATCCCTTCAACGTCGATCCCGAATCGGTGAGCGTCGGCTGCACCGTGCGCGGCCTCCGCCGCGGCGATCAGCAGCTTGCTCGGCATACATCCCACGCGGGCACAGGTGGTGCCGTAAGGACCACCCTCGATGAGTACCACGTTCGCGGTCTCCTTTTTCGCGGCCCGGTAGGCGCGCAGGCCTGCTGACCCAGCGCCGATGACCGCCACGTCGACGTGTCTAGTAATCATGCCGTTGCTCCTTTCTGTGACAGCAGATGATCAAGCTCGCCCGATCGGTCAGCAGCCCGCAGGTCGTCGCTGCCGCCGAGATGCCCGCCGTCAATAAAAATCTGCGGTACCGACGTCCGGCCCGCCCGTTTCACCATTTCGGCTTCACGTACGTCATCGTCGGTCACGTCAATTTCCTCGTAGGCTACGCCTCTGCGCTGAAGGTCGGCTTTCGCCCGTGCGCAGTATGGGCACCAGCTCTTGGTATAGATTTCCACTCGGTTCATGGTCCAGCTCCTGGTTGTTGATCAATGAGTGCTACGATACCGATCGAAAAAAGCACTATCTATGACTATTAATGTCTGTTTTTGGTACTAATCGTACACACCACCTGAACTTTGGATTCAGCTGCAAATGGAAGTTCTGAGCGACATTCTGCGGTCGATGAGGGTGCGCGGCAGCGTCTATTTCTGCGACCGGCTGGACGCGCCCTGGACCCTGGAGTTTGACGAGCCGTCAGCCGCCTCGTTCCACGCGGTGCGTCGCGGCGAGTGCTGGGTCAAGGCCGGTGAATCGCTTCAGCAGCTCGGCCCGGGGGATCTGGTGTTTGTCGAACCGGGTCTGCCCCATGAGCTGCTCAGCCAGCCAGCGGACGCGCCGCCGGTGGCCAATGCAGGCACGCTGCTGCTCTGTGGCTACTGCGAGTTCCTGCGCGATCGCGGCGGGCTGCTGGGTGATGTGTTTCCGTCTCTGACCATCGTGCGGGACGAAGAGGTGCTCCGGCATCCGTGGCTTCGCACGACCCTGGATCAGCTTGCTGCCGAGTACCTGTCGCAGGACCCGGGCTCCGAGCTGATCGTCGACAAGCTCACGGAAATTCTGCTCATCGAAATGATCCGGATCGACTTTGGGCGAAAGCAGCAGCGCCCGCTGCTGGAGGCCCTGGCAGATCGACAGATCGGGCCGGCGCTTCGGATGCTCCATGAAAGCCCGGCCAGGTCGTGGACATTGGATGGCCTGGCAGATGAGATCGGGTTATCGCGGACGGCTTTTGCGCGGCGCTTTAAGGCGTTGGTTGGCCGCCCGATGTTCGACTATCTGACGCGATTGCGAATCGACAGGGCGAAGGAGCTGCTGCGCGAGTCGCAGCTGCCGCTCTACGAGATCGCCAGCCGCGTCGGCTACGAGTCGGATCTCGCTTTTGCTCGGACATTCAAGAAAGTGGTGGGAACGACACCGACCCGTTACCGGAAGACGCCAGGTGATCCAAACGGCTAGATCACCGTAAGCAAGAAAGTCAGCCGGGAGCATTCCCGGCTGACTCGGTTTTGTGCTGCGCGCTTACTCGAGCGGCAGTGCGGAGAAGGAGCCGTCCGGGAAGAAAGCCGTGGCGCCCAGATCCTGGTTGTTGCCGTCTCCGACCGCAAAGATCGTTACGATCGTGCCGGCCGGGAGATCAACCGGAGCCAGATCAATAAACGTCTGAGTGCCGTCGGGCGAGGCCACCTGCAGGTCGTACTCGGCCGCCGGGAGCTGGAAGAAGCCAGAGTCCTGAAGGTACTCAACACTTTCCAGTTCGTTGACTACCGTCCCGTCGTCCAGGCGGATCGAAACGGCCGTGCTCGCCAGCATGTCGCTGAAGGGCGCGGCATGTACCACCCGGATTTTCACGTTACCTGCTGCCGGCGGCGCATTGTCGTCAACCAGCGGCAGAAGCGTCAGCGTTTGGTTGAGGCCGTCGCCAAGAGCCAGCACCGTATAGTCGGTCGCCGGATCGAGCGTGGTCGTGGCGGTGATGGCGGCCGGCGGTGTCGCCGGCGGGGCCAGCACGTCGACAGTGGTTTCGCCCGGGACCACTTCGAGGTATCCCGAGAACACGTTGAACTCGACGTTTGGCGCAACCTCGGTGCCGTTGACGTTCACGGAAACGGCGGTGCCGGGCAGGGTATTGGCAAACGGCGCCAGGTGGCCGACGTTCACCCGCGCGGTTTCGAAGCCGTTCGCGAACACCGGCTCCAGCGGCAGCGTCGCGAACTGACCGTCAGCGAAGAAGCCGGCTGCGCCGAGCGGCCGGTTGGCGCCGTCGCCGACAGCAAAGATTGTGATGATGTCACCATCCGCGAGCGTCACCGGCTGCAGGTCGATAAAGGTTTGCGAACCATCCGGGGAGGCAACCTGAAGGTCGTACTCACCGGCTGCCAGCTCGAAGAAGCCCGAGTCGGCGCCGTATTCAACGCTGTTCAGGTTCTCAACAACGGTACCGTCATCCAGTCGGATCGACACCGCGGTGGCCGGGCCGGTGTTGGCAAACGGGGCAGCATGGACAACCCGGACCTTGGCGTTGCCGGCGCTCGGCGGCGTATTTTCGTCGGTCAGCACCAGCAGGTCGAGCGACTGGTTTGTACCGTCGCCGATGGCCAGCACGGTGTAGTCGATGTCTTCAAGCAGGTTTGCGGTCCCGCTGATAGCAGGCGTTCCGCCAGAGCCCGGCGGGGCAAAAATGTCGACGTCCGTGCTCACGGCGTCTACCGGAAGGTACCCTGAGAACTGCTGAAACACGACGCCGGTTGCAACCTCCGCGTCGTTCAGGTTCACAGACACGGCGGTGCCGGCAATGTCCTGGGTGAAAGGCGCCAGGTGGCCGACGTTGACGCGAGCGGTGGGCTCCAGCGCCAGGCTGGCGATCGTGCCGTTAGCAAAAAATGCCGTAGCGCCGAGGGCCTGGTTGGCACCGTCGCCGACGGCGAAGACCGTCACGATGTCGCCGTCAGCCAGCGTGATTGGCGCCAGGTTGATGAACGCCTGCGTGCCATCGGGTGAAGCAACCTGAAGATCGTAGTCGCCGGCCGCCAGCTCAAAGAACCCTGAGTCCTCGCTGTACAGAACGCTGGCCAGGTTGTTGACGATCGCGCCGCTGTCCAGGCGAATGGACACGGCGGTAGCCGCGATGTCCGCCGCGAAGGGCGCAGCGTGCACCACGCGGATTTTGGCGTTTCCGGCTGACGGTGCCGAATTGTCGTCTTCCAGCGGCAGCAGCTCGAGCGGCTGATTGGTGCCGTCACCGATGGCAAGCACCGTAAAGTCGGTTGCCGCGGCGAGATCAAACGTTTCGGAGATAGCGGCCATCATGGCGCCCGGCGGTGCAAAGACGTCGACCTGGTTGCTGCCTTCAGCGACTGGCAGGTAGTCAGAAAACTGATTGAACGTCACGCTCGGCGCCACCTCGGTACCGTTGACACTGACCGACACCTCGGTGCCCGAGATCATGGCGTCAAAAGGTGCCAGGTGCCCAACGTTCACCCGCGACTCCAGCGGCAGCGGCACGAACGAACCGTCCCCGAAGGCTGCGGTAGCGCCAAGGGGTTGGTTGGTGATGTCGCCCACGGCGAAGACGGTGACCACGTCGCCGTCGTTCAGCGTGACGGGCGCGATGTTGATGAACGTCTGGGTGCCGTCAGGAGATGCCACCTGCAGGTCGTACTCGCCAGCAGCCAGATCCAGGTATCCCGAGTCGCCGCCAAACTCTACGTTGGACAGCGTTCCGACTAGCGATCCGTCGTCGAAGCGAATCGACACCGCCGTGCCCGGGAGCGTGTCGGCAAATGGTGCTGCGTGGACGATACGCAGACGCGCGAAGCCCGCTGCCGGCGCTGAGTTGTCGTCTTCCAAAGCCAGCAGTGACAGTCCCTGGTTGGTGCCGTCGCCGAGGGCCAGCACCGTGTAGTCGGTGTCAGCGACAAGGTCGAAGCTGTCGGTGATGGCCGCCATCATGCCGCCGGGCGGTGCAAATACGTCGACTGTGGTGTTGCCTGGGGCGACGTCGAGGTAGCCAGAGAATTGGTTAAAGGTGACGCCGCTGGCGACTTCACCGCCGTTGACGTTGACCGAAACAGCGGTACCGGCGATGTCGGCATCAAATGGCGCGAGGTGGCCAACGTTGACGCGAGCCTGCTGAGCGTGGGCAAAACCGCCCAGGCACAGGGCCAGGCCGGCGAGAAGAAAACGGGGTTTCATGGGAGCTGTCTCCATGTTGAGTGGAGGCGCTACGCTAGGTTTAAAAAAGTGATCCTTTTGTGGACAAAGCGTATGCAGCTCTTGCGCATAGATGAAGGCGAAATTACAGAATTGTTAAATGGTCGTGTGGCCTGTCTTCACAACGCCGCAGGCGCCATGCGTTCTTAGCGCCTTATGCGACTGACGGGGCGTTGTGGCGAATTTCCGTTGCGGGCTGACGAACAGCCGGGCGGCCGAATTCCAGGGATAAACGGCCGGCCAGGGGCCGGCCGTTATGCGGGTACTGATCGATACAGATCCCGAAGGATCGTCAGGGTAGCTGCGACTGATCGCTCGCGTTGCTGGCTTCGATAATGTTCAGCTCGCCGTAGGTCACCTCACCCATGCGGTTGCGGAAGTCGGCGACATAACCTTCGAGCATATCGAAGTAGACAGGGCCCGGAACCGGCCAGGTAAAGCCGCGATGATCGGTCACCTCAACCTGGATGGCCGCCGTGCTGCCGATGCGAGAGCCGGTGAAGGAGCGCCGCTGCATGCGAACCCATTTCTCCCGACGCTCGATGGCGGCTGCATCACCATATTGACCGCTCAGCTCGGTGTAGATATCTTTCGTGACGGTTTTCTCTTCATCGCTGAGCTGCTCAAAAACCTGATCTCGTGCCGACACGTAGTCGGGCTCCGCGTGGCTCGCCGCAAGCTTCAGCCAGGCATGACCTCGCGCCCAGTTCCGCTCCACGCCGGTGCCATAGATATGCATCATGCCGAGCGAGTACTGAGCCGTCTTGTTGCCGAGGCGCGCTGAGTCACGAAGGTTGGTTAACGCCGAAGCGTAGTGGCCGTTCTTCATCGCGAAGGCCGCTTCGGCAAAGTTCTTCAGGTCCGGCGTTTGGAATCCCGGAAGCTCGCTCGTGGCGAACGCTGAGCAGGCTATGCTGGAGAGCAGCAGCCCTGCCGCTGCTCGCTTGATGGTGTTCGTGAACATCCAATTTCCTCTGGTGATTGATCCATCCTGCCCCGGAAGTAGTGGTTACCCACCTCCGGGGCGCGATTCTCACCCCTCGCGTTGCGGCTTTCGTTACCGTCTTTTTCGTACAGTTTTTCCGATATGTCGTCGGCCTGCAATTCGAGTTTATCGATTTTCTATCTTCGATTTTTCCGATGAAAGAGAAGGTGCTCTGCTATGTTTATTGAATGGAAGAAATGAGCTTCGTAGAGCTTCTGGTCGTGGGCGGCGGCTTAGGGCTGTTTTACTGGTGGGGGCAAACCCGCAGAGAGAAAAAAACGCGCAACAAGTGGCTCAAGATCATGGAGCCGCTGGCTGCCACGCTCAATGAGCCTGTCGAAGTCATCGACACGCTCAATACCTCTGATCCTGATCTAAAGATCGATGGGCGTTATCAGGGGTACCAGATCGAAGCAAAATCCTGGGTCCAAGATTCGAACGGGTATCCTCGCAGGTTTCAGCTGACGCTACTCGACCCGGCTATGCCCGATCGTCCCCTCCTGGAGTCACTTGGATCGAATCGAGTCGGCAAACGGTACGCCCGCATCAAACGAGGCATCGTCTTTAGGCTCAACGAAAGAAGCAAAGCGATGCGGTGGATCAACTGGGAAAGAGTCCTGACCGAGATGGTCGACGCAGCGAAGGAAATTCGCGAAAAGGAGCGCGATCGGGTCATTCTGAGATAGGTCGCGAAGTACGGTGCCTGGAGAGTGAAACGCTCAACCTGACTGTCTCAGCTCCGGCATCATTGCCAGCGCAAGTTCCGCGGTGGCCAGCGCGTCGCCAAGCGCATTGTGGCTGGACGCGTCGGGCAGGCCGTGCTGCTTTCGCAGGGCCATCAGTCGCAAGGCCCCCTGCGCGGGCGGCTGGCTGGCGCGGGCGGCGCGCTGCTGGGCGAGGGCCAGCGTGTCGATCACTGGCATCAGCAGCGGCGCCCCAAAGGCATCCTGGCAGTATCTGTCGAGCACCCCGATATCGAGTCGCGCCCCGTGCACCAGCAGCGTCGTGCCGCGCATGGCCTCGAGCAGCTGCGTCAGGCCATCCGTCGCTTCGATGCCCTGCTGACGATCCATTTCACGGATGCCGTGGATGGTTGCGCTGGGCGCAATGGGAGCGCTCGAGCGGATCAGCAGATGGCGGGCGGTGCTGAGCCGAATCCTTCCCAGTTCCACAACCACCCAACCCATGCTGACGATGTCGTCCTTTTTCGGGTCGAGCCCCGTGGTTTCCAGATCGAGGCTCAGCACGTTCTCGTAGCCAACGTCGCTGCTCGTTGCGTTCCACAGCTCGGTCAGCGGTGAATCAGCAACCTTGCGCCGGCAGCTGCGGCGACGAAGGCGGAGAGACAGCGCCGAGAACATCCGCTACTCGAGCCGGTAGCGCCGGGCCATGGCGCCCTGGGCGTCCGCGACGATCGTAAAGGCCGCTTTGAGGTTCCGTCTGGCCAGCGGCGAAAGCTCGTCCGGATTAACCCAGTTGCTGACGGCCTCGCCCGTTTCCCACTGCGAAAGCTGGTGGCGCAGCCGGGCCTGACCGATGACGTCCATTGCGTCCCGCAGGCTGGCCGCCGACTGGCTCGGCTGCTGATCGATTTCCCGCAGCCGCTCCCAGGTTTCCGGTGCGGCAATGCCCAGCTCAAGGGCCCGCATTCTGGCCAGGCTGATGATGGGGACTACGCCCCGCTGCTTGAGGTTGAGGCCCGTCTCGCCGTGCTCGCCGTCCTGCTCCAGCACGAAGCGTCGAAAGAAGCCCAGCGGCGGGCGCTGCGCCAGGGCGTTCTCGGCCATAAACCGCAGGAAGATACTGTTGCCGCCGGTACGCTGAAACGTGAATTCCGAAAGCCGGTCAACCAGAGCGGTCTCACCACATACGGCGCGCTGGTCAAAAAAGATGGAGGCGTACATTAGAGGTTTGGGCTCGGGCGCGTCGATCCATTGAGCAAACTGCTGCTGCCAGCCCTTGAGCGACATGCGCCACTTCGGGTTGCTCGCCATGATCTCGCCAGGGCAGTAGACGAAGCCGCAGTCATTGAGGTGATTGCACACCCGTTCGCTCAGCTCACGAAAATAGGCGGACTCTTCCTCGTTCGGCTCGCGCTCCATAATGATGCCGTTGTCCTGGTCGGTCCGCCCGGTCTGCTCGCGCCGGGCCTGCGAACCAAAACAGACCCAGGCGTACGGCATGGGTGACGGGCCGAGCTCCGCTTCAGCCAGCGTCACCAGGCGCTGGGTGGCTGCGTCGGTCACCGAGGTCATCATGTTGCCGATGGCTCTCGCGCTCATGCCCATCGAAATCAGCTGGCCCAGCAGGTCGAAGCGTCGCTGGCTGACTTCGGCAACCGACGCCGCGTCAGGCTGGCGGCGGATGCTGGCGCTGAGATAAATCGGATGATTGTTGAGGGCGCAGTACAGGTCGGTCAGCGTGATGACGCCGGCCAGCTCGCCGTCGCGCAGAACCGGCAGGTGGTGAATGCCCGAATCGTTCATGGTCAGCAGGGCTTCGAGCGCCGGGTCGTCCGCGTCGACCGTGACCGGTTCGGGCGTCATGAATTGTGATACCGGCTGCGACAGCTCCTGCCTGGCGGCAACCACGCGTCGACGCATATCCCGGTCGGTGAATATCCCTTTGAGTTCCGCCAGGCTGGCGCCGATCACCATCACGCTGGACACACCTTTTTCCGCCATCACCACGGCGGTGTCCTGCACGCTCAGATCGCAGTGGACGGTGACGGCCGGGCTGTTCATCAGCCGGTCCACGCGGCTGGCCATCAGGCCCTGGCCGGCGCCCTCGGGCTGGCTCGCGTCGCTGACCCGCTGGCTCAGCGCGGAGGAAAAGTAGCGGTCGAAGGCGGGGAAGTTCCGGCGCAGCTGGTGAAAGTTCTCCTCGGGAATGTGATAGATCAGCGAATCTTCAACGGTTCTTCCGAGCAGCCGGGTGGGCTTGCCGGTCAGCATCGATGGGTAGCCGTAAACCTCTCGCTCGCCGCGTTTGCTGATGAGCTGGCTGTCAGAATCCAGCAGCGCCACGGCTCCCCGGCGTATCAGGTGCAGCTCCGTGTTCTCGGCACTGATCGGCATGACCACCGTGTTGCCGGGTTCGTAGCTGATCTCGATCGTTCGACAGAGGCTTTCCAGTTCGCTGTCGGGCAGGACGTCGAACGGCGCGCAGGAAGCGAGGAAGTCCTGAATATCCTGAAGTTCGTTCACCGGATGATCCTGTCGTTCGCGATTAGAAAGACTGTGCCACAGGGAATAGCGCTGAGCGATAGCCGTTCCTAAAGTCAGCGCCCGCCTGCGGGTTCAACCTGCAGACGGGCGCGTTGTATTGCTTCATGGTCTCAATCAGACCAGCAGCACTTGGCCTCAGTGGGCGGTAGCGGCGGCAGCTCCACGCGGAACGCGGATGTCTTCCACCAAGGCTTGCACAGCTTCCGGCGGCGCCGAGGTCACGCGGCTGACCACCGTAGCGGCGGTGAAGTTCAGCGCCATGCCGACCGCACCGATGCCTTCGGGGGAGATGCCGAACAGCCAGTGCTCCGCGGTGTTGATGCCGATCGGATCGATGAACACACCCTTGAAGTAGATGATGTAGCCCGCGGTGAACACGAGGCCCGTGATCATGCCGGAGATGGCTCCCTCGCGGTTGATCCGCTTGCTGAAGATGCCCATAAGAATCACCGGGAACAGGGAGGCCGCTGCAAGCCCGAAGGCAAACGCGACCACCTGACTTACAAAACCTGGTGGGTTGTAGCCCAGATAACCGGCGATGCAGACTGCAACGCCCGCCGCAATTCGGCCGATCATCAGCTCGGACTTGTCGGTCAGGTTCGGTGCGATCATTCCTTTACACAGGTCGTGAGAGACGCTGGCGGAGATGACCAGCAGCAGACCTGCTGCCGTGGACAGCGCTGCAGCAATGCCTCCGGCGGCCACCAGCGCGATCACCCAGTTAGGCAGATTGGCAATCTCCGGATTGGCCAACACCATAATGTCCCGGTCCACGCTCAGCTCGTTGCCTTGCCAGCCGTAGCTTTCAGCAGTGGCGGTGAAATCCGGGTTGGCGTCGTTGTAGTACTGGATCCGGCCGTCGCCGTTTTTGTCCTCGAAAGACAGCAGCCCGGTCTTTTCCCAGGTCTTGAACCACTGCGGCCGCTCCTCGTAAACCAGGTTGGCTTCCGGAGCGCCGATCTCACCGGGCTGCACCGTATCGATCAGATTCAGGCGGGCCATGGAACCCACGGCCGGGGCTACCGTATACAGCAGCGCGATGAAGCCCAGGGCCCAGAAGGCCGAGCGGCGCGCGTCCCGCACCTTGGGTACGGTGAAGAAGCGCACGATCACGTGGGGCAGGCCGGCGGTGCCGACCATCAGCGCTAGCGTGATGGCAAAGATATCGATGGTCGATTTGTTTCCCAGCGTGTAGGCATTGAAGCCCAGCTCCTGCACGACCTGGTCGAGCTTCACCAGCAGGGCCACACCTTCACCGGTCAGCTCGCTGCCAAAGGCCAGCTGGGGAATCGGGTTGCCGGTCATCTGTAGCGAGATGAAAACCGCTGGTACGGTGTAGGCAAAAATCAGCACGCAGTACTGAGCCACCTGGGTGTAGGTGATGCCCTTCATGCCGCCCAGCACGGCGTAGAAAAACACGATGCCCATACCGATCAGCAGTCCTGTCAGGATGTCCACCTCCAGGAACCGCGAGAACACGATGCCAACGCCGCGCATCTGGCCGGCGACATAGGTAAAGGAGATGAAGATCAGGCAGATCACGGCGACAATAGTCGCGGCCTTGGAGTAGTAACGCTCCCCGATGAACTCCGGCACCGTGAACTTGCCGAACTTTCGCAGGTAGGGCGCAAGAAGCAGTGCGAGCAGCACATAACCACCGGTCCAGCCCATCAGGTACACCGAGCCGCCGTAGCCGAGAAACGCGATCAGGCCTGCCATCGAAATAAATGATGCAGCGGACATCCAGTCGGCGGCGGTAGCCATGCCGTTGGCGACCGGGTGGACGCCTTTGCCGGCGACGTAGAAGTCACGCGTCGAGCCGGCGCGGGACCAGATGGCAATACCGATGTACAGCGCGAAGCTTAAGCCAACGGCCAGGTAGGTCATGGTTTGCAGAGTCATGGGCTTAGTCCTCGTGTACGTCGAACTGGCGATCCAGCCGGTTCATCTGCCAGGCATACACGGCGATGAGCAGCAGAAACACGTAGATGGAGCCCTGCTGGGCCCACCAGAATCCGAGCTTGAAACCAAATAGATCGATAGCGTCCAGGGCTTCCTTAAACAGGATCCCGAACCCGTAGGAAACGACAAACCACACCGCCAGCAGCATGAGCACCAGCTTGATATTGGCCTGCCAGTAGGCTTTTCTTTGCGACTCCTCCATCAGGTCCCCTCCGTATAAGTGATTTAGAACCCCAGGCCCGCAATCTAACAAAAGCACCCCCCGCTGAATGCTCGACTTTGGTCGTAGACCGTGCGGTACGCGCCAGTTTGCCGCGGCGTTGGCTTCGTGCTATCACCGGGCGTCTCTGAATCGAGCTTTCTATCCCGTTGCTAGCTGCTGAGCTTCTGATCACCGTTGCGCTGCTTTATGTCGTCGGCCTGTTTGCCCTCGCCTATCTCGGTGACCGACCTGTCCGGCAGCAGGGCACAACCCGCTTTCAGCCGCTCATCTATACGCTCTGTCTCGCGGTCTACTGCACGTCCTGGACCTTCTACGGCGCCGTGGGCTCCGCGGTGGCGACCGGTTGGGGGTTTTTGCCGATCTATCTCGGTCCGATCCTGGTGATGGTGCTGGGCTGGCCCATGCTGATGAAGCTGGCGCAGATCAGTCAGCAGCGAAACGTCACCTCAATCGCGGACTTCATCGCGTCTCGCTTCGGCCGCTCCGAACGGGTCGCGGCACTGGTTACGGTGATCGCGGTGTGTGGCGCGGTGCCGTACATCGCGCTGCAGCTCAAGGCGGTGACCAGCGCCGTTGAGATCGCCAGCGGCAGTCAGCTTGGGGCGTCTGGGCTCGGGCTGTCGGTGGCGTTGGCTATGGCCGCTTTTGCTATCGCGTTCGGTACGCGTCGGCTCGACCCGGGTGAGCATCATCGGGGGATGCTGTGGGCGCTGGCGCTCGAGTCGGTGGTCAAGCTGGGCGCCTTCATCGCGGTCGGCCTGTTTGCTCTGAAGCTGGCCGGGGGACCGGGTGAGGTGGTCAGCGCGATGGCCGTTGACGGACGTTACGGCGAACTCTTTTCCCCCGGGGCGCTGCCGGGCGGTTTCCTCACCACCACCGCGCTCGCCGCGCTGGCGATTTTCTGTCTGCCCCGGCAGTTCTACGTAACCGCCGTGGAATTTCGTTCGCCGGCCGATCTGAAGCTGGCCCGCTGGGCCTTCCCTCTATACTTAATCGTCTTCTCCGTGATGGTGCTGCCGATTGCTGTTGCGGGTATGGACCTGCTGCCTGCGGGCACCTCGGGCGATACGTTTGTGCTGATGCTGCCAGCCCTTTATGACCAGTCCACGCTGCTGACGCTCGCGGTTCTGGGCGGCTTCTCGGCCGCGACCGGGATGGTGATTGTGGCGAGCGTGGCGCTGGCCACCATGGTGAGCAACGACCTGCTGCTCCCGCTGCTGATGCGCTGGCGCTCCGCCGACCGCGGGCGCGACTGGTCGACGTTCATCATCAACAGCCGCCGGGTGGTGATCGCGCTGATCCTCCTCGTTGCGTGGCTGTTTGTTGAGGCCAGCGATACCGGGCAGGGGCTGGCGTCCATCGGCCTGCTGTCATTCTGTGCGGCCGCTCAATTTGCCCCGGCTCTGCTGCTCGGCCTGTATTGGCCCCGCGCTTCGACCACGGGCGCGACGGCCGGCCTGGCCGCGGGCTTTTACCTGTGGGCCTACTGCCTGGTGATCCCGACCATCAGCGGCGGGCGCTGGGGTGAGGGCACGTGGCTCGACCCGTACGCCTTGTTTAATTTCAGCATCGGTGATCCGCTGCAGCACGCCACCTTCTGGTCGCTGACAGTGAACTTTGGCCTGCTGGTGGCGATCTCCGCGCTGCGGCGCCAGCCGCTGGCTGAGCTGATCGAAAACCGATCCTTCGACCTGGCTGTGACCCGAAGCCAGGGGCGTCGTCGGCAGGGCGGCGGCATCGCGGCTGATGAGCTGAAGGCGCTCGCGGCGCGCTTTGTCGGCGAGCGCAACGCGGATCTTGCCTTCGGGCGCCTGCTGGAGCAGGAAGGTGACAAGATAGGCACCCGGCGCGGTCAAGACCTGGTCCAGTTCACCGAAAACCTGCTGGCCGGCGCCATCGGGACCGCCTCGGCGCGTCGGGTCCTGCAGCGCGCGCTGGATGAAGGCGGGGGTGGGGGCGACGCGGCAACCGCGCTGTCCGACGCGTCGCTGGCGATTCGCTTCGGCCGCAAGCTCCTGCGTTCTACCCTCGATCACCTGCCTCAAGGCGTCAGCGTGGTGGACAACGAGCTGCGCCTGAGCGGCTGGAACCAGGCCTACGTCAAGCTGTTCGACTATCCCGAGGGGCTCGTCTATGTCGGCTGTCCCGCGGCCGATCTGCTGCGCTTCAACGCCGAGCGAGGCTACTTCGGCGGTGACGTCGAGGAAGAGATTCAGAAGCGGCTGGAACACCTACGACGAGGCAGCAGCTACAGCTCAGAACGCCACTGGCCCGATGGCCGGGTGATCGAGACCCAGGGCAACCCGATGCCCGGCGGTGGCTACATCACAACCTTCACGGACGTTACCCGCCGCAAGCAAACCGAGCTGGCCCTGGCCGAATCGAAAGAAGAGCTGGAGCAGCGTGTTGCGCAGCGGACCGAGCAGCTGAGCCAGGCGGTCAAGGCCATGGAGCAGGCCAAGGCTGAGGCGGAGCAGGCGAACCTCACAAAAACCCGGTTCTTTGCCGCTGCCAGTCATGACCTGCTGCAGCCGCTGAACGCCGCTCGCCTTTTTACTTCGGTGCTGGTTGAACGCGGAGACTCGATGGAGTCCGAGCATGCCGCGCTCACCCGGCGGATCGACGTCAGCCTGAGCGCCGCCGAAGGACTCCTCAGCAGTCTGCTGGACGTCGCGCGCCTGGAGCGAGGTGCGCTGGTCGCGAACCCGCAGCCGCTGTCGCTGGGCGATCTGTTTAAGACGCTCGAGCAGCAGTTCTCCGCGCTGGCAGCGCAGCAGGGGCTGGAGCTGCGCATTCGGCCAACGCAGCTGTGGGTGCAAAGCGATCCTCAGATGCTGCTGCGGATCCTGCAGAATTTTGTTGGCAACGCGCTGCGCTATACCAGCGAGGGGGGCGTTTTGCTCGCTGCGCGCAGACGACAAGACCAGGTGGTCATCAGCGTCTGGGATACCGGTCGGGGGATCAAGGAGGAAGATCAGAAGCTGGTGTTCGAGGAGTTCAGGCGCGGCGATCAGCCGGCCAGCGGCGATCAGGGGCTGGGGCTCGGGCTGTCGATCAGTCAGCGTATGGCCGGCATGCTGGGCCACGAGATCACGCTGCAGTCGGAGGCAGGCCGGGGCAGCGTTTTCTCGCTGGCGGTGGCGCCGGCGCCAGAGCAGAAACTCGCGATGCTGGAGCAGAGCAAGCAGCAGCCGGGTGGCAGCCTCAGCGGGCTGACCGTGCTTTGCATCGACAACGAGTCCAGCATACTGGAAGGCATGCAGGCGTTGCTGTCAGGGTGGGGCTGCAACGCCTTGCTGGCCGGTGGCAGATCGTCAGCGCTGATGCTCGCCGCCCGCCATACGCCGCAGGTTGTGCTGGCGGACTATCACCTGAACGAGGGAAGCAACGGCCTCGACGTGATCGCCGAACTGCGCAAAGTCCTGCCGGAAGACACGGGGTTTGTGGTGATCTCAGCGGACCACGGGGTCGAGCTAAAAGCGACCGTTGACGATCTCGATCTTCCCCTCATGCGCAAACCGCTGAAACCAGCCAAGCTGCGGGCATTGCTGCAGCGGTTCCTTGCCGCGCAGCCCGCCTGACGTCAGGTCAGCGAAGAAAGCCTGTCTTCAGGAGCCGTTCGCTTCAGCATGCTCACCATCGCCCCCAAAACCCGGCGCGATCGTCAGCTGATTGACCAGCGCCACCGCCTGGGTGCGGTTGCGGACGCCCAGCTTGCGCATGATGGCCGTCAGGTGAGCCTTGATGGTCGCCTCGCTCTCATTCAGGTCAATAGCCATCGAGGGTCATGACGTTCCAGGCGACAAGTTTTCTCACGGTCGATCCTCAACATGCGATTTGAAATTGTTGAGGATGGCCTGCCAGCCCTGCCGCTGCTGCTCTGCGGTATTCTCATCTTCGATCTCGAAAGTCTCGACGATTCGAACGCCCTTATCAGTGTCAAAAAACTGGACGGTCACTGCGCGGCCGTCGTCCAAATTGAATTGAATTTCTTTGTGCTGAGTCACTTTCGTAAACTCGCCACGGTAATCGAATCCTGCCGATCCGTCTTTTGCTTCCATACGGTAGTTAAACGCCCCGCCCGGCTTGAGGTCGAGATCCGCTCGCGGACAACACCATTCAGGAATCGCATAGTTCCATTTCACGATGTCTTCTGGCGTGTTCCATGCCATCCATACCTGCGCCATTGGCGCATTGATATGTGCCTCGACAGCAATTTCCATGGGCTTAACTCCAGCTTACTTTTGGTCTTGATCGAGGCCTATCGCCTGATGAATGTAACGCGCCATAGCTTTTGTCTGGGTGTGCATTCAGATCTGGCACGCTGATGGCTCGCGACCTTTTGCCGCTGCCGTTCACCATTTCCCTTTTCTAATTCTTGCCCACCAGCGCAAAAAACGCGCCCTGCGGGTCGACGCCGTTGAGGGAGAATTCGCCGCCTGGAATTTCTATGGGGCCATCGACGATTTGGCCGCTATTGTCGTTGATATACGCCACCGCAATATCGATGTTCGGCACACGGAAAAAATAGTTCCAGAGCGAGACCGGCATTTCGTCAGGCTTCTTCATCATGGCGCCGAACATAAAATCCCGCGCCTCGCCGTTTTTGAGCATTTCATATTCACCCATGGGGCCCATATCCATGGTGTCGGCTTTCACCCAGCCAAATAAGTCGCCGTAAAAGGCTTTGGCGCCCGCCGGGTCGCTGGTCGCCAATTCGTTCCAGGCACAATGGCCATCCCGCGGCGTTTTGTGTGCAAAGCTCTCGCTGACATGATCGGACGAGAAAGGGCGCATGATGTACAAGGACGCGCCTTGAGGGTCCTTGACGAAAGCAAACCGGCCGATGCCTGGAATATCCTGCGGCCCCATCAAGACTTCGCCGCCTGCTTTTTTAATCGCGTCTGCGCCGACGTCGACATCCTCGACGCCAACATAGCCCGCCCACAACGGGCGCGCGCCGCCGTCCTGCATTTCCTGCGTGAGCGGCATCAGGCCGCCAACATCAGGTCCATCAGCTGCGAACTGTCGGTAGTCGACACCCTCCTGACCTGAGTCCTTGAACGTCCAGCCCAAGAGGCCGCCATAAAATCCCTGCGCCGCATCGGCGTCAGTGGTCATCAATTCATACCAAATGAAATCGCCATGTATGTTGATCATCCTGCGTTCCTTTGTATGGTTCGGTCAGTTGCCGTGGCGAAGGATCGTTTCAAATCCGATTTAGCTCGTTCTCTTTCCGTTGAAGACAACAACCCAATCAGGCTTTGCACATTCCTCAGCACAATATAGAATTATCGACATATGAGCAATAGGTGAAATATGCTGGACGCTACCTTATCAGCACTCGCGGACCCGACGCGAAGGGCGATCGTCGGGCTTCTCTCCGAGTCCGAACTTTCCGTGGGCGAAGTCGTCGATAATTTTGAACTGACGCAATCGGCTATTTCGCGCCATCTCGACGTGTTGGAGCATGCACGCCTCATCGAGCGCCGCCGAGAAGGCCAGCGACGGATTTGCAGTTTGAGCGCGGAGCCTTTGGAGGAACTAAGTGATTGGCTTCAGGGCTATAAGCGGTTCTGGAAGGGGTCGCTGAAACGACTCGACAAGAACCTATCGCGGAGGAATCAATGATGGCTGGCGTCACCAAAGAAAAAGTTGTGATCCGGCACATCGTTGATCTGTCGCCTGATGAGGCTTTTGACGCTTGGATTAACCCCAAACTTGTCGAGAAATGGTGGGGTCCGGAGGGCTACAGAACCGTTGTTGAGAAGCTCGACGCCCGACCAGGGGGCGATTTCATTTTTCAGATGACAGCGCCTTCCGGCGCCTCGTGTCCCATGACCGGAACCTATACGGCGATCGAACGGCCGACCTCTCTGTCATTCGAGGTCCGCGATCATTGCGTCGCAGACATGCCGGATACCGTCCGTCCGCCGGCACACCCTTCCCACGTTGTCGTCGCATTCGAACCGCACGGCGACAAAACAGAGATTATCATCACTCAGGCCGGCCTTAATGCAGATTATCAGCTGCTCGCCGAAGGTGGATGGGGGCAATCGCTTACGCGGCTGGCTCAAACACCGTCTTGAAACTCAATTTCAAGCAGGAGGGCCAGGAATGGTAATCGATTGTTCGCGTCGTTGAGTTTATTGTCGTTCCGAAAGACCCCAAGGATGTCCTAAAAGAGCAGGGACCGAACACGCAACATCCCGGTGCAATGTAGCGATAACGTTTTGCTCGATGCGGCGTCCAGGCAGTAGACAAGAGCCTAGGGGGTTCCCCCTTCGTTCATGCCGCTTTCACCGCCAAAACCCGGCGCGATCGTCAGCTGATTGACCAACGCCACCGCCTGGGTGCGGTTGCGGACGCCCAGCTTGCGCATGATCGCCGTCAGGTGAGCCTTGATGGTCGCCTCGCTCACGTGCAGGTCATAAGCGATCTGCTTGTTCAATAGTCCCTTGCCGACCATTCGAAGCACGCGCTGCTGCTGCGGTGTCAGCGTCGCCATTTTTGCCAGCACCTCGGATGGGTCGCCGGCGTCGGAGCTGTCGGCCCAGTCGGGAAAGCTCGTTTCGCCGGCGAGCACGCGGTCAACCGCCTTGCCGATCTCGTCCATGCTGGCCGATTTAGGTACAAAACCCGCCGCACCGTGGCTCTTGGCCTGGGAGATCACCGTCGCGTCTTCGTTGGCCGACACCATAATGACCGGCACATCCGGGTGCTGGGCACGCACGTAGACCAGGGCGGAAAATCCGTCTGCGCCCGGAATGTGCAGATCCAGCATCAGCAAATCCAGCTCTTCAGCGTCCGCCATCATGTCCTGCAGGCTGTCCATGGAGCCAGCCTCCATCACCTGCGCTGTCGGCGCCCAGGCCTTGAGCGCCTGGCTCATGGCGCCGCGAAACAGCGGATGGTCGTCAGCGATCAGTACCCGGTCCAGTTCCATTTCGATAACGCGTTGCTCTCCAAAGGCTTGTGCTTGCGGCACCGCCGAATCTCGTCCGTTTCAGGTCCGTTTCAGGCGCGATTCATGCGGTTGTCGATCAGGTCGTCTACAACGCCTGGGTCTGCCAGAGTGGATACGTCTCCGAGGTTCTCATGCTCGTTGGCGGCCACCTTGCGCAGGATTCGTCGCATGATTTTACCAGAGCGGGTTTTCGGCAGCCCGGGTGCCCACTGGATCAGGTCCGGCGATGCAATCGGCCCGATATCCTTGCGAACCCAGTTGCGCAACTCGAGTCTGAGTTCGTCGCTGGGGCTCTGGTCAGCGTTCAGCGTCACGTAGACATAGATGCCCTGACCCTTTACGTCGTGCGGATAGCCAACCACCGCGGCTTCAGCCACCGCTGAATGCGCGACCAGTGAGCTTTCGATTTCGGCGGTGCCCATCCGGTGACCGGAGATATTGAGCACGTCGTCCACCCGGCCGGTAATCCAGAAATAGCCGTCTTCGTCGCGACGGGCGCCGTCACCCGTAAAGTAGGTGCCGGGGAAGGTGGAGAAGTACGTTTCGATGAAGCGCTGATGGTCTCCATACACCGTGCGCATCTGTCCGGGCCACGAGCCCAGCAGCACCAGGTTGCCCTCGGTGGCGCCCTCCAGCGTGTTGCCCTCACCGTCGACCAGAGCCGGGCGTACGCCAAAAAACGGCCGCGTCGCTGACCCCGGCTTCAGGTCGGTGGCGCCGGGCAGCGGCGTGATCAAAATGCCGCCCGTTTCGGTTTGCCACCAGGTGTCGACAATCGGACAGCGAGCGTCGCCCACCACGTGGTAGTACCACTCCCAGGCTTCCGGGTTGATGGGCTCACCGACCGAGCCCAGCACACGAAGGCTGCTGCGGGAGGCCTTTTTCACCGGCTCCTCGCCGTGCGCCATGAGCGCTCGAATGGCGGTTGGGGCCGTATAGCAGATGTTGACCTGGTGCTTGTCGCACACCTGCCAGAATCTGCCTGGGTCTGGATAGTTGGGTACCCCTTCGAACATCAGGGTGGTGGCCCGGTTGGCCAGCGGGCCGTAAACGATGTAGCTGTGGCCGGTGACCCAGCCCACGTCGGCCGTACACCAATAGATGTCGCCGGGGCGATAGTCGAACACCAGTTCGTGGGTCAGCGATGCGTAGAGCAGATAGCCGCCTGTGGTGTGCAGGACCCCTTTGGGTTTGCCCGTGCTGCCCGAGGTGTACAGGATGAACAGCGGATCCTCCGCGTTCATTTCTTCGACCTCACACTCGGCGCTGACGTCGGCGGCCGCCTCGTGCAGCCAGACGTCGTGGTCCATAGCGCCGACTTCGTCACCGACGTTGCGAACCACCAGCACACCTTCGAGCGTGTCCATCACGCCGGCACGGGTGCACGCTTCGTCAACGTTAGCCTTCAGCGGAACGGTCTTGCCGCCCCGCCGCCCGAGATCCGCGGTCACCACAACCTTTGAGCGACAGTCAACGATGCGGTCAGCCAGGGCGTCGGGTGAAAAACCGCCGAATACCACCGAATGTACCGCGCCGATGCGGGCGCAGGCGAGCATCGCAACCGCCGCCTCGGGAATCATAGGCAGATACAGCGTGACCCGATCGCCTTTTTCGACGCCCATCCCTTTGAGTACGTTGGCAAAGCGGCAGACTCGCTCGTGGAGCTGGCCATAGGTGATCTTTTCATCGCGGTCGGGCTCGTCTCCTTCCCAGATAATCGCGACGTCGTCGCCGTGCTGATCCAGATGTCGATCGACGCAGTTGTAGCAGGCGTTCAGCGTGCCGTCTTCGAACCAGCGGATGTGCAGATCGCTGGCGTCAAACGAAACGTCCGACACTTTGCTGAAGGGCTTGATCCAGGACAGGCGTCGCGCCTGGTCCCGCCAGAAACCCTCCGGATCATCAATGGACCGGGCGTACATCGCCTCGTAGTCGCTGTTGCTGACGAGTGAGCGCGCTCGGTATTCCTCGGATGGCGGGTAGCTGGCAGGTGCATTCATGACGTTCCCCTCATAAGTCGAGTCAATGAGATGCAAAATACTGCCGCGAGAAGTGCGGCTCCATTAGACCTTGGTCGATCAGCAAAAACCCGCACCGTTAGACCTTTGGCTAATATCCCGGCGCTCAAGACAGGCGCAATATCGCCCTCAGCAAAGCGGAGGGACGATTCATGCCAAAAACTAAGAAGCTATTGAGCACACTGCTGATCGCCGCAGCGGTCATGCTGGCAGCCGCCAATCCGGCCCTGGCTGACGGCACAGACGTTGACGCGCTCAGCGCTCGGGTGGGTCAGCTGGAAATGTTGGTCGAGCAGCTCCTGAAAGAGCGAGACCAGACCCAGCGAGAGCTTTACACGCTCAAAGAAGAAAACCGCCGGCAGGCAGCCACGGTTGGCGAGATGGATGCTCGCCTTCAAACCGCCAGCGAATCGGCCAAAGAAGCGATCAGCAAGGTCGCCAGCGCTCCCAAAGACGACGCGCCGACTAACAGCTACGTATTTGGCGGCTACATAAAAACCGACGCCATCTACAGCAACTACAGCGACGGTGACTTACCCTCCACGTCGCTCGGTCGAGATTTCTATGTCCCCGGTCTGATCCCCGTCGGCGGCGAGGGCGAGAGCACGGACTTCGATTCGCACGCTCGGGAAACGCGGCTGTTCTTCCGCAACGAGCGCAAGCTCGCCAACGGCGACACGCTGAAAGGTTATGTGGAGCTGGACTTCCTGGTCACCACCGAAGGCAATGAGCGCGTCAGCAACTCGTACGTGCCTCGTATGCGTCACGCTTACCTGTCCACCAGCAAATGGCTGATCGGCCAGACCTGGTCGACCTTTCAAAATGTTGGCGCGCTGCCCGACAACCTGGATTTTGTTGGCCCGGCCGAAGGCACGGTATTCGAGCGCCAGCCCATGCTTCGCTACAGCACCGGTCCCTGGCAGTTTGCCTTGGAAAACCGGGAAACCACCCTGACGCCCTTCGGCGGTGGCGCGCGCATCACGACCGATGACGGCGGCCTGCCGGACATCATAGCGCGCTACACCCGCGCTGGCGACTGGGGCAATCTGGTGGTCGCAGGCATTTACCGTGAACTAAACTTTGAGGACCCCGGTCTCGGGATCGACGACTCCGAATCCGCGTTCGGGATCAGCGCATCGGGCACGCTGCGGGTCGGCGACCGGGACGACTTTCGCTGGATGGTCAGCACCGGCAGCGGCATGGGTCGCTACATGGGCCTGAACACCGCCAACGGTGCGGTGATTGACGCCAACGGAGAGCTCGAGGCCATCGACTCGTCCGGCGCATTCGCGTCCTATCGGCACTTCTGGAACAGCCGCTGGCGGTCAAGCTTCACCCTGTCGTTCCTGGATATCGACAACGACCCGTCGCTGACCGGACCATCGGTGACCGATGAGTCCATGAGTGTGCACCTGAACCTGATTTACCAGCCGCGGCCGAAGCTGGAGATTGGTGTGGAGCTGCTGCACGCGGAACGCGAGCTGGTCAGCGGCGCCGACGGCAATCTCGACCGGCTCCAGTTCTCCACCAAGTACAGCTTCTAAACGATCGGTGAGGCCGGCCTCGCGCCGGCCTCGTCGTATTCAGTCGCCGGTCGGGGGCAGATACCAGATCGGTGAAGTCCAGGCCATTTCCTGAAGCGTCTTCGGCGCGGAATTGCGGCATTCATCCGGGCGCTCGCTCTCGGGAAGCGCGACACAGGCCCGCCAGCTCCAGCGCAGCGTAGGCACCTCAACCGCCCGCAGGTAATAGTAGGCCGGGAGTGCCGGATCAAAATCGGGGTCAACAAAAACCGTACACAGGCTCTCTGATCCCGGGCCGCGCCACTCGCCGGTTTCAAGGTCGATCTCGCCGCTTTGCCCTTCGCCGGCGAACACTCCAGCAACGTCGATGACCGCGTAGCGAGACCGCTGCTCCCGGTCTACCCAGCCTTTGATCACCTGCAGTTTCTGGAGAGGTGCGCTATTCGGGTCACGAAAGCCGTAGACAAGCAGCCTCGGTGCTGCCCCTTTGGGTCCCGGCGGCAGGTCGGTGCCCATCGGCACGCCGGACTCATACCCAAGCGCCGACCGGTCGGCACGCTCACAGCTGCCTTCGTCGAAATCCCAGCCGCCAAACAGTCTGGGTCGGATACGGCTGCCGGTGGTGCCGAACACCTCACGCCGGCGCAGGGCGTCGAAGATGGCGTCTCGAGAATTTTCGACCGCCCAGACCCCCGCCAGCCCACCGGGATTGGCGTCTAGGCTGCGCACAAAAAAATCGACCTGGGTCAGCCGGTCGGTCAACGCCACCTCCGGAGCCAGGTGCCCAGACCAGCTGGCTTCAGCGGTATCGCCGGACAGCGACATATGAGTGTCGGTCGACGCGATCACGCCGAGCTTGTAGGAGTTGATGCCGATGACCGCCTCGTCCTGCATGCCGGTCAGCAGAACGCTGCGGTAGAAGTCGTTTTTCGAGATGCAGCCGACTCGCATGAAGCCGCGCTGACCGATTTCCTGATCCTCACAGAAGTCGACAACCGGCGCACCGCGGCCCGTTGGATTTTCCCGCCCGAGCTTCAGCACCTGCTCCGTCTCGCAAAGCTCGTCCGGCGCGCCGAGAATGTCGGGAAACCCATTGAAGCATTCAGAGTTGCCTTTGTGCTGGAACACCTCCATCACCGGCTCCATGGCGTTGCGCAGGCGGGCTTTGTCCCGCGCGGTCTCCACCGATTCAAAGTTGCCGACATACGACGGAAACATGGCGCCGGCGCTGAGGTTCGAGTTGTGCGGGATCGCAAGGACGTCACAGCCGTCGGTTTCCTTGAGGCATCGTTCGCTAAGCTGCTGCCAAAGCCCTTGATCCGAAGGCGTTTCGATATAGGAGATCGGCTGCACCGGGACCTGGCTGTTGCGGAAAATCACGTTGCGATGAAGATTGTTTGCGTTGGGTGTGCCCGTGTATTCATAGGCAACAAAGCTGGTGAAGGTGCAGGCCGACGTACGGTCGTAGGCCGCGTCAGCCATCTCCACGGTTTGGCGCCAGAGCTCCCTGCCGGCGGCGTTGCAGCCTTTGCCCTCCTTCCCGCAGATCTCAACCATGCGACTCGGTTCGGGCATGTTGACGATGCGGGCGAACGGGCGCATTCCCGTAGCTTCTCCCACGCGAAACAGGTGGCAGACCGGCTCGTCGTAGACGGGACTAACCGGATCAAAACACAGCTTCATGTCGCCAAAAAATTCCGAATGGTCGGTCACTGCCGCAAAGTCCAACGGCACGCTCAGCCGCTGGAATCCTGCCGGGTTGCCCTGATCGTCGTAAGGCGGAATCGGGATCGGCCCTCCCCTGGCAAAACGATAGGCGTCCTCAGGCGTGGTTTCGGTGCCGATCGGCCGGGCGTCGTAGGAGAACGCCGTATGAATATGCAGGTCGCCGAAGTAGGCGTTGCGGGTCCGATTGCGGTCAGTGCAGGGGGCTCGAGGCTCGCTGTACGTGATGCGCCAGTCGCTCGCTGCGGCAGCTACGGTCCGATCGGACGCCAGATCGGCGGGATTTTGAGCCGCGCAGGACGCCACGACGAGCCCGACGATTGCCAGCCTGGTCAGGCGGGAAAGGTGAGCTTTTGGCGCTGCGCACGACACGATTGGCCGGACGATAACACAGCGTTATTGGCTGTCGCCGCGCCGATTCCGACCGTGTGCTGCCTCGGCGCTCCATTGAGTGGACGTCATGGAACGCTTTGTTGGAATCAGGACTAGCTGTAGCCGATAAGCGCCGGTTTTACCGGCCGTTTTTCCTCGGCGGTTCACAGACTTTTTACAATTGTGTCGAAATCGTGTAAGCTGTTGAGTTCCCTAATAAATCCGACCGGGAGCGCAGCTATTTCTGAACAAAACGAGATCATCATCCACAAGCAGCACGGCGTCGGCCGGCTGCAGTCGCTAAAACGAGCAAAAATCTGGGGTCAAACCGCCAAAAACTTTGTTCGGGTCTTTTTCAAGCGCGATCAGCTCACCATGATCGTCCGCCGCGACGAGCTTGAGCAGCACTCCAGACCCATGATTACCGAATCCGAAGCCCGCAAGGTGCTGACACACATATCGAACGGCAAGCCGCGCGTCGACAAGCAATGGAAGTCGCGAGCGCGCAAAAATGAAAAGGCGCTCGAAAGCTGCGACCCTTTCAAGCTCGCCGACGTGTACAAAAGCCTTTCTCTGCTGGACGCCAAAGGCGAGAAGCTTCGCGCGGCAGACCGCAACGCCCAGCGTACGGCTTTCGACCTCCTGACCGAGGAACTCGCCGCGTCGCTCGGCAAGTCTCGACAGACCATCGCAGCCAGACTGGAAGGCTAGCCAGCCTGATCTGCCTGAGTCGGCGGGGCGCCAGCCCCGTCGACTTCCAACTTCAAACCTTATCAATCATCCAAGCTCGGGCAATCAGCCCTATGCCAGCGTGTCGGCTTGCCGCCGAGTGCCGACCACGTAGTAACCTTCCGCATACAGCCGCTGCATCGGCCTTGTTAAGCTTGAGATAGCGAAAACTAGGGACGGTAGCCCCAGCCATGATCGAAACAACCTTCACACCCTGGCAGTCGTTGGCCGGCGGTGCGCTGATCGGCCTTGCGGCGGTGCTGCTCATGGCATTTCTTGGTCGCATTATGGGAGCAACCGGCATCGTAGCTGGCTTGCTGAGCCCGGCTGACCGGCTCGACTGGCTCTGGCGGGGCGCTTTTGTTGCCGGTGCGGTCAGTGGTCCGCTGGTGCTGACGGCGCTGACTGGCCAAATGCCAGCTGTACAGGTGACGGTTGGACCGACGATGCTGATCGTCGGCGGCCTTATGGTGGGGGTTGGCGTGACGTTGGGCTCGGGCTGCACCTCGGGGCACGGCGTCTGCGGCATTGCCAGGCTATCGCCGCGGTCGATACTGGCGACGCTGACGTTCATGGCCAGCACCGCCGTGACGGTGTTCGTGCTGCGACATCTGCTGGGAGGCTGAGCCATGCGTCTGGCGGCAAGTTATTTGATTGGGCTGCTGTTCGGGCTTGGAATTGCCTTGTCGGGCATGATCAATCCCGCGAAAGTCATCAACTTTTTTGACTTCCTCGGTTCCTGGGATCCAAGCCTGGCGCTGGTGATGGGAGGTGCGTTGACGGTGGCCGCGACCGGCTACGCGGTGGTGCTGCGTCGGCCGGCGCCCTTCCTTGCCGAAAGCTTTCGCATCCCAGCCCGCCGGGATATCGACCTGTCGCTCCTTGGCGGAGCGGCCATCTTTGGGGTCGGCTGGGGCATCGCGGGCTTCTGTCCAGGCGGAGCGCTCCCAGCCCTGGGAACCGGCAAGAGTGAGGTGATCCTTTTTGTTGCTTCAATGATCGCGGGAATCGCAGCCGTTAAGGCGGTTCGAGCTGCCGTTCGCCGGCAGCCGCGGGAAGCGGTCAAAGAGACCGCCTAAATCTGAGGAGCAACGGACGTGAGCATTCCCGCCGCGAGCTAAAGGGTCCGAGTGATGAATTACCCAGTCAGCATTGAAACGAGCCCGCAGGTTACGGGTTTTTTTGACGAGGCCACCAATACCATCACTTATCTGGTTGCGGACCCTGTCACGAAGCGCTGCGCGATTATCGACAGCGTCGCCGACTTCGACTACGAATCAGGGCGGCTCAGCTTTGAGCAGGCTGACGGACTGATTGAAGAGATTGAGCGCCGGGAGATGAAACTGGACTGGCTGATTGAGACCCATGTCCACGCCGACCATCTCAGCGCGGCTCCCTATCTGAAGGCGAGGCTGGGCGGCCAAATCGGGATCAGCCGGAAGATCACCGAGGTCCAGAGCACCTTTGGCGAAGTCTTCCATGAAGGGAGCGATTTCAGCCGCGACGGCTCGCAGTTCGACGTGTTGTTCAGCGATGGCGATACCTATCAGATCGGCAGCCTGCAGGGCTTTGCGATGGCAACTCCGGGCCATACGCCGGCCTGCATGGTGCACGTCATCGGCAACGCCGCTTTTGTCGGCGACACGCTTTTCATGCCCGACGGCGGGTCAGCCCGGGCGGACTTCCCGGGCGGCGACGCCGGCGAGCTCTACGACAGCATCCAGAAGGTGCTGGCCCTTCCCGACGAGATGCGTCTCTTTATGTGCCATGACTACGGGCCAAACGGCCGGGAGATCCGCTGGGAAACGACAGTAACTGAGCAGAAGGCCAACAACATTCACGTGGGTGGCGGTAAGACTCGCGAGGCGTTCATTCGTATGAGGACAGAGCGCGACGCAACGCTCAGCGTGCCTCGTCTGATCCTTCCCTCGCTGCAGGTGAACATGCGAGCCGGCGAAATCCCAACTGATGTCGATGGGAACCTAATGCTGAAATTGCCTATCAACGGCCTTTGAATCGTTGCCAACTCCTATTGCTTCGCTTGAAGGCGTCGCCGGCGAACATTTCAAACCGGACACTAGTTAATGATCCGCGGTATGCCCAGAAATCCGCATCTCGACCCGTCGTTGCATCCGTTCAACCCATCCGGGCGGGCATGCCTGACGTTGAAATAGTAGATCTCCCCGGTGTTGACGCTGCAGGCATTGCCGGGACCCACAACCACGGTGATCGTCGCGCCTTCCGCACCAGCACTCACCAGACAGCGTTCGTCCGAATAGCCAACTCCGCTGAAATCTCCGGGGCAGCGGCTGATGCTGACTTGCGTAGCGTCTCCGTTGCTGGGTCCACCAAGCCAAGTCATCAACCAGACGTTTCCGGCTGGGGCAGTGACTGGAAACGGTAAAGCCACGTATTGATTCTGGGGTATCAATACGGTCGCATCGCCAGACCCTGGCCAGGAGTCCCAGACCTCTTGAAAGCTGAACTTCGGCTGCCCGTCCGGCGGATTGAGCTCAAAGTCTCTGAAAATGTCGAACGGTAGGGCTCGTCCTGCAGGCTGACCGTCACAGAACCCGGGCGGTGGCGGGAAGCCGTCGTCGGTCGTTCCGGGAAACACCGTGTACTCAACTTCCGCGCTGTCCTCGCCGCAGTCCAGGACGAAGCTCCCACTCGCCTCGGGCACATATGAGCCGGTACCTCCTGAGGGCGTATCGGTCACGTCTGCTCGCCACTGGGCCGTGCCGCCTGACGGTATGCATACAACCTCGCCTTCCACAAAATCTGCAACGTTCCAGGAGACCGTAACTGGCTGGCCGGCGTCCAGAAAAGTTGGGGTTACTTCCAGAGACACTTCAGCGCGCGGCCTAAAGTTGGCGGTGACGAAACGATCGCGATCCATCAGGACAGAGCACAGAGAAGTGCCGTCACAGGCGCCGCTCCAGCGACTTAAGGCTGATTCGGCGTTGGGAAACACATCCAGCCTGACGAAAGAGTTTGCGGGCACGCTTTGTGTGCACGCGTCCGGGCAATCGATCCCGGTGGGCCTGCCGATGACTCTGCCACCTCCATTGCCGCTGAGGTTGACGACAAGCTGCACCATGTCTGTCCGTTCGGATTCTAAACCGTCGGCAAACAACGTCAGGATCGGTGAGGGCAGCGTTGCGTTATCGTCTGCCGCAACGGTGAAGGTTCCGCCTGAGGATCGAGCTAGTTCGTCAAAGAAAGCGCTGCTGGAAGGGCTGGCTTTGGAGAAGTTTTCGTTTCTCTTTTGCTCGACCCCCGAATCGAGCCAGAGACGGGTTGAGAGAGTAATTTGCTGCGACAGGAGTGCTTCTCGTACATTGAACTGCCAGGACTCGGGCGTATAGGGAGGTTCGGCGTCCGTCGAGCTGGAGCCGGAGCACAAGCCGCCGCCTTGCTGCTGGCCATGGCTACTCAATAATGCAAACAGATCTCCGGTGGCAACATACGGGCCTGCTTCCAGCGCCAGCCGCTGGAACCCGGAACAAAGACTGTTGGCCACGGGCGAGGACCCCTGGCAGCGAAACGGATCGATGTTTTCCAAAGCTTCCAGTGCTGACGCCAGGCTCCCAAAATCGGTGTTGAGCGCGGCGGAACTTTCGCCACCAAAAGTCAGCAGCGAGACTGCCGAGTTGGTCTCTTCAGGAAAAACATCGAACAGCTGCCGCAGGTCTCTCCTGGCCATCACAAGCGCATCCTCGCAGCGCGATCTGCCGGTGTCCCTCCTATCGGACATATCATTACCCAGATCGAGGGCATAGACGAAATGGGCTCCCGGGTTATAGCCGATCGCAACGCTAAGGATCTGTCGATCCAGCTCCGAGATTGGCAGCCGGCCTGGTGGGCCGGTCTGAACTGTAGGGTTCATCAGATCCGAGGGATGAGCGCTAGTTGCCAGGTGTGGCTGGTCATCGCCGGTCAATGAAGCAGCGACGTTTCGACAGCTGAAGACCTGCGAGGTCTGCTCGCAGTTGGCAAAGCGCGAATAGCGTCGATCGAACCCCAGCGCATGACCAATTTCGTGTCGGGCCGCGGTCAACATATCTGTTGCATCCAGGGGTATGTCGTCTGAAGTCAGCGGATCAGGGTCAAAGTACGCTCGCTCGTTGTTGTTAAGGGCGATGCTGGCTGTGACTGGCAACCCTCTAGGATCCTCCTCTACCGAGAGCGTCAGGCCGTCGACTGCTGGGCCCAAGTCTAAGAATTCGACGCCGAGCAAGAACGGTTGTTGCGTGAGAATCGCCTGGTCAAGAATGCTCTCCCAATCGCTGACTGCCTGATCGACGATCGCATGCTGCATCTCGGTCCCGTTCTTGAAATCAATCTGGATCTGTAGAGGTACGCCCCTCGCGGCATCGATTGCCCCAAATGCCAGGAAAAACCAGGCGAGAATAGATCGAACCACCCGATGAACGTCTAGCACGGGTTGGCGTAGGAGCCGAAAGGCGAGCTGGAAAAGTGCATTAAGGAAGTGGATGCGACAGCATGTCTGGCCATTATTTGCCGGAGTATAAACGGACACAATGGCGTCGGGACAGAAAATCCGGCTGGAATCTGGGTTCTATTCTCAGGCAGACTCTGGGCTTTCCCGCTGATGGCTAGCTCGCCACTACATGAAACCCTCAACCCTTCGTATCGGCCGTCGTTATCGACCAACCCGCCTCGCTGATCGCTACGATGCCCTGGTCATCGGGTCTGGCATGGGCGGGCTCACTGTTGCCGCTCTGCTCAGCGAGCTTGGCCAAAAGGTGTGTGTGCTCGAACAGCACTATACCGCCGGCGGCTACACGCATTCCTATGAGCGCAACGGTTATGAATGGGACGTCGGCGTTCACTATATCGGTGACGTCGGCGCGCCGACCCGCACCCGGAAAATGTTCGATTTTCTCAGCGGCGGAAAGCTTGAGTGGGCGCCGATGGACGAAGAGTACGATCGGTTTTTCGTCGGCGATAAGGTGTTCTGCGCGAAAGCGGGTCGTGAAGCCTTTCGCAGCAACCTCATCGAACAGTTTCCGGACGAGGTCGACGCCATCGACCGTTACCTGGAACTCCTGCGCGAGGTTGGGGGCGGTATGTCGGCCTTTACGATGGGGCGCATGCTGGCGCCGTGGCAGCGCACCCTCGCGTCGCCGCTGCTGAAGTGGAAAACGCCGTCGGTCATGTTTCGCAATACGTATGAGGTGCTGTCGGAACTCAGCGACAACCCCGACCTCATCGCGACCCTCTGTGGCCAATGGGGAGACATGGGTCTGCCGCCGAAGCAGTCGGCCTTTATGGTCCATGCGATGATCGCGCGGCACTACCTCTACGGCGGGTTCTACCCCGTGGGCGGCTCGTGGCGAATCGCTGAGTCCGTCATACCGCGCATCCAATCCGGGGGCGGCGAGGTCTTCACCTATGCGCGGGTAGAGGAGATCCTGCTGGACGGACAGCGGGTGTCCGGCGTGCGGATGGCTGACGGCCACGTGATCGACTGCCCCACCGTGATTTCGTCAGCCGGCGTTCTCAACACCTTTGCTCACCTGATCAGCCAGGACGTTGCCAACGCCCTGGGTTACGACCAGAAGCTGACCACCGTAGCCCCGAGTTTTGCCCATCTGGGCGTGTACATCGGCCTAAGAGGCAGCGCGGAGGAACTCAAGCTGCCGAAAACCAACTTCTGGATCTATCCGAGCAATGACTACGACGCGGACGTCGAGCGCTTTGTCGCCGATCCTAACGCGGAGTTTCCGGTGGTCTACATCTCGTTTCCGTCGGCTAAAGATCCCGACTACGAAAATCGCCATCCCGGTACGTCGACCATCGAAATTGTCGCGCCGGCGCCGTACGACTGGTTTGCTGAGTGGGAAGACAAGATCTGGGGAAAACGCGGTGCCGACTATGAGGCTTTAAAGGCGAAGCTCGGCGAGCGACTGATGGCGCACCTCTACGCCAAGCTCCCGCACCTGGAGGGTAAGGTGGACTACTACGAGGTGTCCACGCCGCTATCCACCAACTGGTTTGCCGGCTATCAAAAGGGTGAACTCTACGGCCTTTCCCACAGCAGCTCGAGGCTGCAGCAAGACTGGCTCCGGCCCCAAACCCAAATCAAGGGCCTCTGGCTGACGGGTCAGGACATTCTGACCTGCGGCGTTACCGGGGCCATGATGTCAGGTCTGATGACAACTACCGCCATGATGGGCCCGCGCAAGATGACGCCCCTGATGAAGCAAATTTTCGGCGCCGAACCACAGCCAGCGTGAGCTGGTCTGCAGGTCGGGGCTACCGGCTCCAGGGCACCCAGCGATTATTGGCCGTCCTTTCCATAAAACGATTGCCTGGACGCAGCACAAAAGAACCCGGCCGGCCACCGGGCCGGTGATCGTTCTGCCAGCGCTGACGCCGAGCCGCGTTAGCGGCTGGCGATAGCGATCTGTTCCTCGGTCAAGCCCGGCGGCTCGTAGCGCAGCCCGTGCTCCCGCGCCAGGTCCGCGCTGAGTTCGTGCGCAGCCTGGATCTGGCTTGGGGAGAGTTTGACGGTCAAAGCGCTCAAGGCCCGGATGTTGGCCAGGTTGCCACGCTGGATAGACAGTTCGATCCAGCTGTAGGCCTTGACGAGGTCCTTGGCGACACCGTGGCCGCGGTAGTACATCACCCCGATATTGAACTGAGCGGTTTCGTCACCGTGGATAGCAGCCTGATGGAATGCCTGATAGGCGGTGCCAAAATCATTAGCACGATAGGCCGTTAGCCCGGCTTCGAAATCAGCCAGTGCGGGGAACGAGAGTGCCGTAGCAAGAATTACGGCGGCGAGGCGATACCTCATAGTGCCCTCCTCGAGAACAAGTCTCGAAAAAAGCGGCAAGAGCGGCTTCTCTTGCCGCACCGTCGAATATAGCAATTTTCGTCACCTTTTGCAGTGACGCCCTCTTCTTCAAGTTTCTTCGCGCTACAATCAGGCAGGGAGGTAACGGCCCAGGGGGAACGTTGGCGGCACTGGTCTGGAAGCAGCGCTATAACTGGCTGCCAGTCATTTTTCTGGTTTCGAGTCTCGCGCTCATGGCGTGGCTGATTCTCGCGAGCCGGGCAAGCGACGCGGAACGCATCGCGCTGGAAACGCGCATCACCGCCGAGCAGCTCAAGATTCGGCTGGAATCCTGCTTCGATGCCCGTGCCGGTCTCGTCAGAACGCTCGCCAGCTATCCCTGGAAGTCGCCGGCAACGCTTGAAGAGAACTGGGAAACGCGCGCCAGTTCGTTGATGCCTCTGTATTCGGGCATTCAGGCGCTGAACTACGTTGACTCGGCCGGCGTCATCCGCGTCATCTATCCGGTTGAAAGCAATCGCCCGGCCCTCAACGCCGATCTTTCACAAAACGCCAATCGTTCGGTCGTCCAGGCGATCAATGATGCCGCGATTTCCGGCGAGATGACCCGGACCGACATGATTGAGCTTCTGCAGTCAGGGCTCGGATTTGTGCTGTACCAGCAGATTCTGAGCGTTGATGGTCAGGCGGTGGGCTTTGTTGACGGTGTGTTTCGCGTTGAATCGTTAATGAGTTCATGTCTGCCCGAGGGGCGCCTGCGCGAGAATTTTCAGTTCAGCTTCTCAGATGCGGGGGTCGTCTTTTACGAGCAGCGAGACGAGAACGCGGTGTCGCCGAGCCCTTTCACGCAAAGCCTCGAGATCGAAGTTGTCGGACGACCATGGCTATTCCAGCTGGCGCCGCTTCAAGCTTACCTCGATGCCAGGCACAGCGTGTTGGACGAAATCTGGGCCATGATCGGCATCGTCTTCAGCGTGATGCTGGCTTTAGCCATGCGCAGTGCGCTGCTGAAGCAATCCAAGATCGAGGAGAATGAAGACAAATACCGGCTGCTCGTTGAAAACCAGATCGACATGGTCGTCAAGGTCAATCCTCAGGGTGAGTTCCAGTACATCAGCCCAAGCTACTGCGAGGTTTTTGGTAAGTCAGAAGAGGAGTTGATGGGGTCAAACTTTATGCCGCTTGTGCACAAGGAAGATCGCGAGCTGACCCAACGCTCGCTCGAGAGCCTCCTGGAGCCTCCGCACACGTCGTACCACGAGCAGCGAGCGATGACCAAAGATGGCTGGCGCTGGTTGGCCTGGTCGAACCGAGGGATCTTTGACGAATCGGGGAACCTGACGGCGATTACGGCCGTCGGCAGAGACGTCACCGAAGTCAAACAGCTGGAACAGAGCATCTCGCATTCACAAAAGATGCGCGCGATGGGTGAACTTGCGGGTGGTATCACCCACGATTTCAATAATCTGCTGCAGGTGATCCTCGGCAACATCGACTTCGCACTGATGGATGAGGACAGCGATGCGCGGCACCGGGAATTGCTTGAACAGATTCGTAACGTGGCCGAGCGCGCTGTCGGGCTGACGGACAAGCTGGCAACCCTGAGCCGCCAGGACGCCTCCCGCCCCGAAGTCTTCGATATCAACGAGTACGTTGTTGAGCTCCACGATCTTCTGATTCGCACGCTGCCGGCTTCAGTCGAACTGACGATCGAGCTGATGAACGAGCAACTGCCGGTGCGTATCGACAAGTCTCAGCTTGAGCAGGCGCTTCTCAACCTGTGTTTCAACGCCCGCGATGCGATCGAAGGTACGGGGCGTGTTTCGATCACTACGGGCCGTAAACATCTCGACAGCCGAGCCCTCGAAGGAAGGCCAAACCTGCTACCCGGCGAATATGTGTCGGTTTCCGTTCGCGATAACGGACCGGGCATCGAGCCGGATATCCTGCCGCGCATCTTCGATCCATTCTTTACCACCAAAGGGAATGAGACCGGTTCAGGCCTGGGTCTATCAAACTGTTACAGTATCGTTGAGCAGCACAAAGGCTTGATCAACGTCGAAGCAGCGCCAGGGACGGGAGCCTGTTTTACAGTTTTTCTACCGCTGGCCGAAACCACTCCCATGGAAGCGAAGACCAACGACAACCTGCCTCGAGAAAAGATGCCTAACTCCGGGAAAGTTGCGCTGATCGCCGACGATAATGCCGAGATCGTCAACTTGACCCGAATGGTGCTGGAAAAGGCAGGCTATCGGGCCTTAACAGCCGCCAACGGCGTTGAGGCGCTTGAGCAATACAAGTCTCACCAGGATGAAATTCAGCTGGTTGTGCTCGACCTCGTCATGCCGGAGCTCGGCGGCCAGGAAGTGGCGCTGGCGATTCGGGAGTTGTCGCAGGACGTCGCGATTCTGCTCGTTTCCGGCTTCATCCCTGAGGACGTGCAAGACTCGCTCAGAGAGCCCATTATTAAAAAGCCCTATACCATCACGGCGCTGATGGAAGCGGTAAACAAGCTTTTTTAAGCGACATCCGTCAGCTTCGTCGTTTAGGCATTCAGATCGATCAGTGATTCCAGCGCACGGTTGGATCGTTCAATGACGCGGACCGACGCTTCAACCTGCTGCCGGCTCTCAATCATCAAGACCAGCGCGCTATTGATATCTTTCGGCTCCGCGCTATCGCGGGCGATCGTCGACGCCGCCTCGTTGAGCTGTTTCGTACCGCGCTGGATGCCAAGCTGCGCGAACTGAAAGCTGTTTCCCTTCACCTGCATTATCGTGTCCTTACTTGCATAGGTTTCTTTGGCAGTCGGTTAGATCGGCCGCTTGTTCCGGGACTTTAGTGGTTCTGACTGAAGGCTCGGGATTAGTCACCGCGTTCCTGGATTCTCACCCCGCGCACTTGACGTAACGTTTACCAACGGCTTCGGCTTTTGGGCTAACCTTTGACGATTATCACCCTTTTGTCTCCTCCGGTTGCACCCATGAAATGTGACCAGGCACACCCAGTCCACCACCAGCTTCGATTGATTTCGGCGTTGCTGGTGACCCTGTTGTTTCCCGGCGTACACGCGCAGCCGCTGCTCGACCCGCCGCCCGCTGATCCGTCAGCCAGCAAGCAGTCGCTGGCAGCCGCGCAGCAGGAGCTGCGTGAGCTGGAGCAGGAATACGGGGAGCAAAGCCTGCCGGCAGCACGACAGCAGGTTTGGTTGGGGCAATTGTTTCTGCAGGCCGGTGAGCCCGATCGGGCGAGGATGATTCTGCGCCGGGCCATTCCGCGGATGCAGCAGCACCTCGGCCAGTTCCACGAAGAACTGGTGGAGCCCCTGGCATACCTGGGGCTCAGCGAGCAGGCGCTTGGGCGACATCGAGACGCAGCGGATTCCCTTTCCCGCTCCCAGCACCTCACCCATCGCCACCAGGGGATGCTGAACGAGGAGCAGGTGCCGCTGATCTACGCCAAGGCGGACTCGATGAAGATGATGGGTGAACTCTGGGAGGCGGAGCAGCTTTACGCCAACGCCATCAAGCTGCAGCGGCGCAATCACGGTGATGCTTCACAGGAAACCGTGGAGGCCATCAACACGCTGGGCGTCTGGCTTTCCGCGCGAGGCATGTATCGTCCGGCGCTGACCCTCTATCGAACCGCGCTGAAACGTCTCGAGGATGAGAACGGCAGTTCGGTTCCGAGCAAGGTCGATCTCATGACCGGTAAGGCGGTCGCGTTCGTTTACTCGCCAGCTATCCAGAGTCGGTCTCTCGATATGCTCCGCGAGGCAAAGGAACTGGTAGACAGCAACCCGTCAGCTTTCAGCGCCGCTCGCCGTCTCTCGGTCACGCTCAATCTCGCTGACATGCCGATGATGTTTTCTCGCGAACGCGAGGCGCTGAAGGTCTATCGGCAAGCCTGGCGGATGGCGGAAAGTGAACCCGGCCTGGGAGAGGCGACGCAGCAGCGCCTGGCCACCCGCCAGCTCGTGAGAGGGCCATTTAAGGTGCTCGATCCGGATGAGCTGGGTAACCACACCTGGTTTAAGGTCAGCTTCAGCCTCAAGGCCGACGGCCGACCTGAACGAATCCGGGTGCTGGACAGCAACACGAACGTCGCGCAGCGGCAGGCGGCGCAGGCCTATTTCGGCAAGACTCGTTTTCGACCGCTTTTCGACGGCGACCAGCCGCTGCCGCGCGAGGACCAGGTGATCTGGGTCGCGTTTCAGGAGCCCGAACTCCCGCTCACCTGACGATCCCAAGGTGTCTGATGTCCCATTTAGGGAGGCAGTCCGGCGGAATGGGGTCTCGCCCAAGCTCACGAAAATAGGGCTTAGCTCACTGAACCGAGCGTCCTCGGTCGCTATGGTTGTGGCCATGCGACTACTGCTGATCATCGGTGCCCTGCTGGCGTGGAACCACTGCGGCGCTCGAACGCCCGATCAGGCGCCACCGCTGGCGCAGCCTGATCCCTCGATGACCGTTATCAACGTCGCGACAGCACAGCAGCTGGCCGACGCCTGTTGGAACCTTCAAAGCAACCAGGCGATTGTGATCGCGCCCGGTGTTTACGATCTGGCTTCGGTGAACTTCCCGAATGGCGTCGACGGTCGTCTCACCGTCGGGCGATTTGGTGCCAGCCCCATCAGCAATATTCAGCTGCGCGGCAGCACCGGCAATCCCGAGGACGTGACGCTGCTCGGTGCCGGCATGCTGAATACCAGCGTGCCCTTTGGCATTCAGATCTTCACCGCGACGGATGTGACCATCGCCGATCTGAGCGTCGGCAACGTCTACTACCATGCGGTGGCGATTCAGGGTGATCAGGGGGCCGCTCGCGTACGCATTTTTCACAGCCGGTTCTTCGATGCCGGTCAGCAGATCATTAAAGCGTCGGGCGGTGGGGCGGACGACGTGACCATCGAGTATTCCGAGATATTCTACAACGTTGGTGCGATTGTGCATCCGGAGGGCAGTCCGCCTAATTCCTGCTATACCAACGGCATCGACGCGATCGGCGTAGACGGCTGGGTCATTCGAGACAACCTCATCCGGGGCATCAAGTGCCAGAACCAGGCGCTGGCAGGCCCGTCGATCCTGATGTGGCAGGGCTCAAGGGACACGCTGGTCGAAGGCAACACCATCATCGACTCCTCCCGCGGCGTTTCCCTTGGGCTGATCGGCGGTGTCGACCATCTGGGCGGCACCGTGCGCAATAACTTTATCCGCTGGGATCCGGCGGCAGCTTACGCGGTCGATGTGGGGATCTACGCGGCGTCGCCCAACGCCAGCGTCCTGCACAACACGGTGCTGACCAGCGGCCGATACAGCAACGCGGTTGAGGTCCGTTTTGCCGACACCACGAACGTTGAGGTGCAGGGGAACCTGCTCGACGCCAACGTCACCCTGCGAAACGGCGCTTCCGCAAGCGTCGCCGACAACCAGTCCAGCGCCCAGGCTGATTGGTTCATCGATGCGCCAAGTGGTGATCTGCATCTTTCGCTTGCCGGCGCAACGAATGTCCAGATGATCCCGCGGACCTCCGCGGCGGCCTTCGATTTCGACGGCGTCCGACGGTCTACCCTGACGCTGCTCGGCGCTGACGAGCCGGTGGCCGTCGTCTTCCGGGACGGCTTCGAGGACTGATCGCGGTTCCTGCTTACTGGATTGATGCTGCAGGGCCGGCATTTGTGTACACCCCGCCAGCGCTGCCCCTATACTCGCTTTTTGACCACAACAATTGGGTGTGCCATGGCCGATTCGGTCTTTAAGGACGTAAGTGCGTATGAGGTTGGCGAGCAGGCTGGCGTCGATTCACTGAGACGAGTGAAGCGAGAGATCGGTGAGCCGGGCCCTGGTGAGGTACTGATCAAGACCCGGGCTGCGTCGCTGAACTATCGCGACATCATGGTGCTTGAAGGCCGCTACGGTGCCAAGAAGCCCGACAGCCGCGTCCCCTTGGGTGACGGTGCCGGCGAGGTGGTGGCGGTCGGGGCGAAGGTTTCTGGCATTTCGGTTGGGGACCGGGTATCCGCGCCCCACTTCAATCTGTGGCTCGACGGTGCTTATGACCCAAGCATCTTCGCAGCAGACCTGGGCAACACGGCCGATGGCTGGCTCTCCGAGGTGGTGCGGCTGCCCGCCAGCGCCTGCGTAAAGCTGCCCGAAAACCTCAGCTTTGAGTCGGCTGCAGCCCTGGGGGCTGCCGGCATCACGGCGTGGCGGGTGGTCGAAGTGCTGGGCAAGGTGAAGGCCGGAGACGTTGTGCTGACGCTCGGCACGGGCGGCGTTTCCATCATGGCGCTGCAGATCGCCAAGATGAACGGCGCCAGGGTTGTCATCACCTCCTCGAGCGATGAGAAGCTCGAACTCGCGCGATCCCTCGGTGCTGACAGCACCATCAACTACCGTGAACGGCCGGACTGGGAAAACGCCGTCGTCGAGCAGACCGGCGGCGCCGACATTGTCGTGGAAACCGTTGGCCTCAGCACGCTGGATCAGTCGCTTGCGGCCTGCGCGCCAAACGCGCGGCTCGGATTTCTGGGGGCCCTGGGAGGCGTTCCGGCGCAGGGGCCGACTCTCACCGCGATGTTGATCAAGAACGTTGTCGTACAGGGGATCACGGCCGGCAGCCGCAGGAACTTTGCGGACCTGCTGCGGGCCTGCAGCCAGAACGGGGTCAGCCCGCACATCGATCGTCGGTTCCCCTTCGACGAAGCGCCGGCGGCACTGCAGTACCTCGCCAGCGCACAGCACGTCGGGAAGGTTGTGGTCACCTTCGACTGATCACCGGCGATCAGGAATTTCCTGACGATCGGTGATCCCGTTCGCCGGCCCTTTGCGCTTATGACCTTTGAAGCCCATCAAAGGAATCGTCATGAGCGCAAAAACCACAGCTCTGTTTATCGCTGGCTTACTGACCTGCTTTTCTGCCACGGCGCAGCTCCGCGAAACAGGAGCGGATGATTTTCGAATCACCAACTTTGGCCCGGCCGACGACACGTTCGCCTTCGCGGCCCGCCAGACCATGGTGTACAACCCGCAGAACGACGAATACTTCCTGGTGTTTCTCGGCCGACGGCCAGAGCCGCCGGTGGCTTCAGAAGAAATCGAGATGTACGGACTCCGGCTGGACCGGTTCGGTTCTCCCATCGGAGACCCGGTGCTGCTCACCAGCGTCGACGGTATCGGGGCCGCCGGAGGAACGCCGCAGGAACGGCGGCTTGCCTATGACCCGATTCGCAACGGGTACGTGGTCGTTTACACCGCGCAGGACTCGGAATTCGGCGCGAGTAGCGTGGATGTCTACGGGCGCTTGATTGATTCGAGCGGGCAGCCAATAGGCCCGGTATTTGTGGTCGATGATGGTGCTACCTCTGATATCCGGCCCGATATCGCCTTCAATTCACAGGACGGCGAATTTCTGGTGGTTTGGGCGCGCGTTACAGAGGGAGTCTTCAACCGAACGATCCAGGCTCGGCGCTTCAACGCCGCAACCGGGATGCCGATTGGAGAGGCCTTTCGGGTCGACAGCATCGACGGGTCAAAGGTCAATGCGACCGTTGCGTACAACGACGTGGACAATGAGTATCTCGTGACCTGGGGGAACAATACGGAAAGCCCCCGCTATCAGATCCTCTCGGCCAACGGCACCCCGCAGCTAACGCCTGAGCGCGCCTACGCAACGCCAGGGTTTTTCACCGCGCGGTCAGAAATTGCCTTTAATCCTGACCTTGGTGAATACCTGATTGTGTTTGCCCACAGTGATCCGGCTGAGGGGGTCGTTCAAGAGTCGTACGAGATGTTCGGGCGGCGCATCGACTCTGCCGGCAACGCGCTTGGCACCGGAAAATTTCGGATCAGCTTCTCGGCGTTTGTGGACAGCTTTTCGCGTTCCGGGGTCAACATCGACTGCCAGCCTGGCGGCCAATGTCTCGAGGCGGGTCGCCCGGGCCTGTTTTATTCGAGCGGAGAAGGGGCCTATTTTGTGTCCTGGAGCGGCAATTTGCGGGTACAAAACGACCCGGACCGCGAGGTCTATCTTCGCGTGATCCGAGCAGGCGCTGACCCCGCGCCCGGCGCCGACCAGGTACAGATCAGCAACATGGGCGGCGACAACACCAGCTTTAGTGGGCTACTTCCTACGGTAGCGGCTTCCTCCGCGGGAGTGCTGGTCACCTGGTGGGGTGACGATAACGCCAACGGCGGTATCGACAACAAGTTTGAGCTCTGGGGCCAGCGCCTGCTGCCGCTGCTCTTTGCAAACGGCTTCGAAACCAGCACCGACTGAACGCCGCCAACGGCTGGCGCGGTGGAGCGCACACTAAAGATTTGGCTTCAGTCGCCGATGGGTCGTCTTTAAGGAAAAATTCGGCTCTCTTTTGTGAACCTGTCCGAGGTCAAAATCCGAACCAACACGGTGCGTATCGGCATGTTTGTCAGCCGGCTCGATCGGCCGTGGCTGGAAACGCCGTTTTCGCTGCAGGGATTCCACGTGCGCAATCCGGATCAGCTGCAGCAGCTCACCAAGTTTTGCCGGCACGTGTTTGTCGACACCAGCCGGGGAGAAGCGCCCGACCCGAGATTTGTCGTTCACGACGATCATCAGGAGCTCGATCCGCAGGCGGTTGCGGAGATCGAAGAGCTCCGGGACACCGACTACGAGCAGCAGACCGAGATCCGGGAGGAGATCGGTCAGGCGTCCCAAACCTACGATTCGCTGAATCAGGACATCAGCCAGGTGATGACGGACCTTCGCCATGGCAAGAAGCTGGACCTCGATCGTCTCTCGGAGGGTGTCGCGCTGATGATCGATTCGATCATGCGGTGTCCTGACGCCTTCGCCTGCCTGACCGACCTAAAGCGCAAGGACGTCTATTCCTACCGCCACTCCCTGGGTACCTCGGTCTGGGCCGCCACCTTCGGACGTCACCTGGGCCTGAATCGTGGATCGATAGAGCGCCTGGCTCTCGGCGGCCTGCTGCTGGACGTCGGCAAGACCCGGATTCCAGTTGAGCTGCTCAACCACGCCGAGCAGCTCTCAGAAGATGCGCTCAAGACGCTCCAGAGTCATGTCCAGCACAGCGTGGACATCCTGTCGGAAACCTCCGCCGCTGACGACAAGGTGATCGAGATGGTGGCGACTCACCACGAGCGCTTCGACGGCAACGGTTATCCCGCGGGTCTGCGGGGCCGGGAGATTCCGATGTTCGGCCGCATTGCCGGCATTGTTGACACGTACGACGCGCTGACGAGTGAACGGCTCTATGCCAAAGCGATGTCGCCGCACAGTGCGGTCAACCTGCTCTACGAGTGGCGGGGCGTGGAATACCAAAGCGAGCTGGTTGAACAGTTTATCCAGGCGGTCGGCATCTTCCCGACGGGGACGCTGGTCGAGCTGAACAGCGGCGAGGTTGGCGTGGTGATCTCGCTCAACGGCATCCGCCGCCTCCAGCCCAAGCTGATGCTGCTGCTGGATGAGAACAAGCAGCCGCTTGAGGAATTCGTCGAGCTGGATTTGAAGGAGCGTTTCGAGGCGGGGGATGACTCCATAACCATCAAGCGCGGTCTGCCGCCCAGCTCTTACGGTCTCGACACGGAGAATCTGTTTCTGTGAACGAGGATAAGCTCACAGGACTTCAGGACCGGGGGAGCTTCATGCAGCGCCTGAAGCTGCACTGTGAGCAGGCGATCACGATGGGGCATCTGCTGGGACTCGTGATCATCGACCTCGATCGCTTCTACCGGATCAACGACCAGTTTGGGTTTCAGGTTGGAGACGAGGCGCTCAGGCACGTCGCGTCGCTGGCCACCGGCGTTGCCCGCAAGCGGGATCTGGTGGCCCGCATCGGCGGCAACCAGTTTGCCTTGATCCTGCCGGGAATTATGAATCAGGGCCATGCCGTGCTGGCCGCAGCCAAGCTGTTTCGGATGATGGAAGCACCGATTGAGCTCTGTGGTCACAAGGTTGTTATGAAAGGCTCGGCCGGCATCGCGGTCAGCCCAAACCACAGCTCAAATTTTGACCGCCTTTTTGCGCATGCCGAACGGGCCATGAGACAGGCCCGCGAGAGCGAAGAGAGCTACCTTCTCTCCGACGCTGACGCCGATGAGTCCGACGACAACGCCGTCAGCCTGGAGTTTGAGCTGGAGTCTGCTTTTGTTTCCGGTGACCTGCGGATGTTTTTTCAGCCGAAGGTCCAGATGAGCAGTCGTCGCCCGGTGGGTGCCGAAGCACTGATGCGATGGAAAAGCGGCATCCGCGGTTATGTTCCGCCGGAGCAGTTCATCGCTGCGGGCGAACGGGCGGGCCTGATCAACAGCATGACCCAGTGGGCGCTCAACGTATCGCTGCAGCTTGCAGCCAAATGGCCAGACCGCTTTGGCCCGCAGACGATCTCCGTCAACCTGTCGCCGACCGTCATGGCCGACCCCGACCTGATCGACATGGTGAGCAACTGTCTCGGCGTTTGGGAGGTGCCGCGAGACGCTCTCGTGCTCGAGGTCACGGAAAGCTCGGCGCTGTCCGACCCCGAAAAGAACTTTCAGAAATTTGAGGAGCTGGCCGATCTCGGCGTCCAGATTTCTCTGGATGATTTCGGCACCGGCTACTCCTCGCTGGCTTATTTTCGAGATATCCCCGCCGACGAGGTGAAGCTCGACAAGATGTTTGTCCAGCGGATGGTGTCCAGCGAAGCCGACCGAAAAATTGCGCGGCTGGTGATCGAGCTCGCGCACGCCTTCGATATGACGATCACCGCGGAAGGTGTCGAGGATGCCGACACGTTTCGGCTGCTGGCGAGCATGGGCTGCGACTACGCGCAGGGGTTCTTTATCGCCAAGCCCATGCCCCACGAAGAGTATCTCCTCTGGCTTAAGCAGTACGACGGTCTCAGCCAGCAGGGCGCAAAATTTCGCAGGGCCTCCTGACGAACCCGGCCCACTAAGCGCTGGCCGGCACCCAGCTGGCTCCCGGATGTGGCAGCAGCAGCAGATCGCAGTTCATTTTCGGAATCAGATCGCGCGGCGTGCTGCCGATCAGCAGCTCCTGCCAGCGGGTTCGATTGACCAGCCCCAGCACGCAGATATCAAACTTGCGGGTTTCGACAAAAGCGGTGATCGCCTCGGCCGGCGTCGAGTGAGAAAAATGCACCGGTACCTGCGCTGCCTTGTCAGCCGGTAACAGTTCCCGGATCGCGGCCTCGTTGTCGCCGTCGTGTTTGTCCCGATACTGGTACGTGTAGGGCTGGTCGCCATCCAGCACGGGCGTCATGCCGGCCGCGTGCAGCAGCTCGTAAGGCTGGCCGAGGGAGGCTTCGAGTCGCTCTGAAAGGTTGATAATCGCCTGGTCGATCTCGTCGGTTTTGTCGTGTGCGTGACCGGGGTCGACGCAGGCCAGCGTCCGCGGCGGTGACGCCCAATCGTGATGGTGACACAGCAGGAGCGGCGTTTTGCATCCGCGGATCAGGCGCCATTCGCTGGTGCTCGGCCGATCATCACGGGTAGTGGCCATCACAACCAGATCAGGCTTTTCTGTCTCGATGGCCTGAAGCAGCTGCTCATCGAACGGATGTCCCCAATGGACTTTCGTATTGGCAACGGGCACGTCGAGCTGGCTTTTGAGCTGGTCAAGCCGATCTGTTCCCTCGCTCACCAGCTTTTCCTGATCAGCTTTCCCCTGATCGGTAATGTGGAAAAGATCGCGCGCCAGATTGGGTTTCCACATCACCATGTGCAGATGAAGCTTGGCATCACAGTGCTGGGCGATTTTTGTGGCCCGCTCGAGCGCGGTGGTTTCTGTCTCGTCGGGATGAACCGCAACGAGAATATTGTTAAATGGCATCCAGGATCTCCTTCAGTATTGCTCCCTTGGCGGCATGAGCTAGTGACCCTCATTCACGGCTTGCCGCCAAGCCATACTATCAGTATGGCGAGACCCTGCTTATTCCCAAATGGTCGTATTGCCGTGGGGCTCTCGCGCTACCCTTCGGTTGGCGAAACCCGGACGTCGACGCGGATGGCGGTTTTTCGAAAAGCGAGCTGGCAGAGCCCGTAAAACCCAACGAGCAGCAGCGAAAGATTCCATTCCAGGATATTGCTGAGCGCTTTGCGATCCAGCGCCCAATCTTTGGCCGGGACACTCGCCAGCCCCATCAGCAGCAGCAGCACGCACGCGGACAGCATGACCCGCGAGAGTCTGCGCGACAGCCCCCAGCGCTCGCCGTGTTGCCAGACGTAGCCGGCCAGAATGAGCTGGGCCAGATAGGACAGACCAAAATAGCAGTTGATGCCGTACCGCCGCATCAGCCGGTAGCCTTCGCCGTCCGTGCCGAGGTACACCACGTAAACGATGAGGAAAAGACTCCCACCGATCCCAAGGACCGTCATCGCACGCAGTCGAAAGCTCGCCGGAACGGCCAGCAGGCGCAGCCAGACGGCGGCCAGCGTCCAGAACAACATCGTCAGCACCGCATTGGCGATCATGGCCCCGCGAAACATGAAGATAGCGGGCTCCCCGCGCCCGGCCGCGCTGATGCTTGCGCAGCCATGCAGGTAAGGGATGCAGGCGGGTATGGCCTCAGCTTCGGTAGAAATCCACCAGGCCAGGTTCACCGCCAGCACCGGCAGAACGAACACAATCAGGGGCAGCCAGCTTAGCCACCGTAGGGTCAGAACGTCGGCGTTCCGCGCCTGCACTAGCCGTGTCGCAGCGCCGCGTGAGATGGCCGGACCGGCCGTGCAACCGACCCGGTCATCGGTGCTGTGTCAGCCGGCTCTGGATAGGCCACAGCAGCTGCACGGGTTCAGGCCAGCTGACCGGGCAGCGTCAGCAGCATCGCAACCGCCAGGCCCAGACCCAGCAGCATGCCGACGCTTACCAGCATCACGTCCAGCCGGTGCAGCCGATCGAAGCGGGCGTTCTGGCCGTCGTCTCTAGCGGCGTTGATCGCCGGGATCAGGCGCCAGCCGATGGCGAAGAGCGCGGTCATGATCGCGGCGGGAATCAGGTAAGCCAGCGTGAGCGTTTTTGAGAGATCCCCGGTGACGCCGATGACCGCAGCCCCGAGGGTGATGAGGATGCCGCCGCCGACCGCAAACGCATGATAGCGGGGCCAGTAGGCGCGCAGCAGCGGCCCACCCGTTTGCTCACCCAGCACCCGGATCACCAGCGGCGCCACGGCCCCGGAGCCGAATACCAGCGCACCCACATAGAAGGTCAGCAGGCTGAGAAGCCCCAGCAGCAGGTAACTTTGAAAAGCAACGTCCATCACAATCATCCTAAGTCAACAGTCGATAACTTAGAAAACCCCTCGTCAAGCCGGCGTCATTGCATCACGCGTCATCAGCGTGGGCGCGTACCCTTGATGCCAAGCCACACGGCGTCCAGCAGATCGAGCGGCAGGCCCAGCCGGATCTTGCGCAGGGTCGTCGCCCTGATACGGCGCTTCGATCTTTGATGCGCGTACAGATCAAGCGCTTTGAATTCGGCGGCGGCCCTGCGGGCTTCATCCAGCAGTTCGGATGGTTCGGTGAGCCGGTCGAAAAACCCTGCGGCGAGGGCTTCCTCGACGTTGAAGAAGGCGGACAGCGTGACGGCCCGCTGGTAGGCGGCGGGGTTCAGGCGGTGCTTCAGCGTGAGCGCCGCAACCCGCGGCATGGTCAGCCCGATGGCCACCTCGTTGGCGGAGATCTTGAAGTCGCCGCGGCTTCCGATGACGTGATCGGCCGACAGCATGAGGAACACCCCCATCGCCATCGCGTGTCCGCTGCAGGCGGCAATGACCGGATAGGGGTAGGCCATCACTCGTGCCGTCAGGCCGTAGCCGGTCCGGAGCATGCCGAGCGCGGTAGCGCCGCCACGCCTCATGACCTTCAGGTCGAAACCGGCTGAGAAGACGTCCTCCCGGCCGGTGAGGACGATCACGGCGCGGTCACGCTCGGCACGGTCGATCCCCTGCCGCAGTGCCTGGAGCATGGCCGGCGAGAGCGCGTTACGCTTTCCATCGTCCATGACGATCGTGGCCACGCCATCTTCCAGGCGGTAGTCAACGAGAGGGGAATCCATGAGCTGCCCTGTGTCCTGTATCGATAGCTATCGAGGTGCGTAGACCGTGAGCTCGATTTCCACAAGCCCCGTGTCGGTGAACAGCTCGCTGACGCCAATGGCGGTCCAGGCTGGCGTGTGCGCCCCCATAAATTCGCGCTTTACCTCGCGCAAAGCCTCCATGTGGGCAAGCTTGCCCTCGGTGAAGTACTTGCTGGAAAAAACGTGGTAGCTGTTGATGCGCACGACGTCTTGCAGCGACGCATCCAGCGACTCGAGCGTTTTTTGAAGGTCTGAGAAAGTGCGCCGAAGACTGTCCTTAAACAGCTCGGAACCAATCGGCTCAGTGGCCGGCGGCCCGGCGATCACGCCGGACATATGGATGTAGTCGCCGGTGCGAACCGCTGGCGCATAGCCCCAGCTTGCCTGAAAGTCTCTGGCTCCCTGGCTCGCGGCAACGGCCACGGTTCGCTGGTCGTCCTGAGCGGTTGTTTTGACGGTACCCTGCGCCCAGGAAGGTGCAAAGTGGAGCAGGGTCAGCACAAAAAAGATCGTCTTGCGTTGCATAGAAACCTCCGACGAAAGCTGGGCGCCTATTGTCCCACGAGACGCGGGGTAGCGGATGTAGCTATGGTCGCGATATTGGTAGCTTCGGTGTCACCAGATTTCACAGTGATGGCCGGGGAGGGCTGGTACACTCTGGCTTTAATCGCCTGACGTGCCGACGTTGCCGACCAGCCGCCTCGCCATTGCTGTTCGTCTCGGGTTCACCAGTCTACTCCTGCTGGGTTGTTGTTCGCGGCTGCTTTACGCGGCTGACGCGTCGATCTGGTCCAGCCGCAGCGCCGTTCACTTTGATGTTCTGACCCTGGCTGACGGCCTGTCCGACTCAACCGTCTACAGCGTCTCGCGGGATAACCAGGGCCAAATGTGGTTTGGTCTTGCCGCGGGTGGCGCCAATCGCTACGACGGTTATCGCGTTGACGCGTTCTTACACGACCCGGCAAATTCTTCGTCGATTTCGCATTCAGCTGCCGGTGAAGTTCTGGCTACGCGCAGCGGCCAGGTGCTGATCGGGACCTGGGGTGGTGGTCTCAACCGCCTGCTCGACTCTGACGGTCGTTTTGCTCGTCTGAACCCTGAACAGCCGCCGCAGCGAATCCAGGTGCTTTTCGAGGATCGGGAGAGCCGGATCTGGGTGGGCTCAGCCGATGACGGCCTCTATCGTCTGGACAGTGCCACCAGCACTGAGCTGGTGCCGGTCAAGTTGCCCGACGGCGGTAGTTTCGGCCGCGTTTGGTCGCTGACCGAAGATCCTTCGGGCAAGGTCTGGGCCGCCACGGACCGGGGGCTGTTCGATCTGGATGGCGACGAGGTACGCCCAGACACGGCCTGGTCTGGCCACCCCCGGGCGGTGCTTCACGACGGCGAATTCTTGTGGGTGGCAGATAATCAGGCGGTTTATCGTAGTTCGGATGTGGGGCTTAAGCGCGTACAGGACGGCCTGCCGCTGATCAACACGCTGACCCTGTCGCCGTCCGGCAACGTGCTGGCCGGAACGCTCGCCGGCCTGGTGGCTTTCGACGGCAACGGTGAACGCGTTTCTCCCTTCGGCCGCTCAGAGCTGAGTCTTTTCCCCGACCGCAACATCCGTCGGATCTTTTTTGACGAAACCGGCGTCGGCTGGATCGCCACCCGGGAAGCGGGAGTCATCCTCGCGCTTCCGACGGCGCGGGGCTTTGACGGATTCTCTCTGGATTCCAGTCTGGATACGGCCGATACGCTCATCGAGCTGGACGCCGACGATGTGCTGATCGGATCGCGACGAGGCCTGTGGCGACTCCAGAAAAATCAGGGCAGCGGCCAGCTCGAGCAGATTCCAGGTACCGAGGGGCTCTCAATCAATCGGCTGGAGCGCAGCGGCGACGGCGTACTGCTTGGCACCTACGATGGACTCCTCCGCTTCGACCCGGACAGCGGATTGCTCGGGCCCGCGCCACAGTTCGATGCCGTCAAAGGCATGATGGTGACGGCGGTGAACGTGGCGCCAGACGGCACCACTGACGTCGGAACGTTTACTGACGGACTCTTCCGCTTCAGGCCCGACGGCTCGTTCAAGCAGCTGGTGCGGGGCGGTGCTGAGTCAATTCCCGGTGTTGCGGTCAGCGATATCGAGGTGGACGGACTGGGCGCCACCTGGCTGGGCCTATGGGATGCGGGCATCGCCCGGATCGATCCACAGGGCGTCATTACGTCTTTCGAGCGCGAATCGCTCGCGATCGAAGGCCTGATACACGATCTGCTGCCAACCGACGCGGCGCTGTGGATCGCCACCAGTTTCGGCCTGAGCCGGTTTGATCCGGTGACCGGCGAGAGCCTGTCGGTCAACCTGATTCGCGAATTCCCCAACACCGCCGTGCAGCGCCTGGCCGAGGGCGCGGGTCGAATCTGGGCGGGAACAACCCGAGGGGTGGTGGCCATCGATCCGTCGACGCTCAGCGTAACCCGATTTACCACCGCTGATGGGCTGCTGGTCGAAGAGTTCTACGCGCGCGCCGGGTATGTTGGGAAGAACAATCGCGTGTACTTCGGCGGTCTTGGCGGCTTCGTCAGCTTCCTGCCTGATCAGGTCCTGCTCAATCCCCAGCCGCCGCAGCTGGCCATTACCAGAGCCTGGATTGACGGTCAGCCGGTGCCGTCTCAGCAGCCCATGGCGTTAAGCCCCGGCCAGTCCACCGTTCGCGTACGCTACCTCGCGTCGGATTTTCGTAATCCGTCGGCCAATCGTTTCCGCTGGCGCCTGCTCGGTGACGATGACGACTGGTCCGAGGCGACCGGCGACCCCGAGGTGCTGCTGACCGGTCTCGCCCCGGGGGAGTATCGCTTCGAGCTTCAGGGTGCCAACGCCAACGGCATCTGGAATCGAGCGTCAACGGTGCTGCCGATTGTTGTGGACCCGGCCTGGTGGCAGACGGTCCCCGGTCAGGCGGCTGCCGTGGGAACGCTGCTGCTGGCGGTATTCCTTCTCAGCTTCTGGAACACGCAGCGTATCCGCGATCGCAACCGCGTGCTGACGGCCGAGGTCGAGCGCCAGACGCGCGCGCTGCGCGAGGCAAATCAGTCGCTCGCCAAGTCCGCCGCAACGGACCACCTGACCAAGCTCGCCAACCGCCGCGGGTTTCTCAAGCAGGTCGAAGCGGAGGCGCCTGATTCGCAGCGTTACTTTGCGCTGCTCGACGCGGACAACTTCAAGCAGGTCAACGATCAGCATGGCCATGAGGTGGGAGACAGGGTGTTGCGCCACGTCGCGGACGTGCTGAAGCGCGCGGCGCCGGCAAACTCGCTGGTGGCCCGCTGGGGCGGCGAGGAGTTTGTGATCCAGTTTCGTTCGACCGATATGGAAACCGCTCACGAGGCGATGGAAAAGGTTCGCCTGGCGGTCAGCAGTCAGCAGCCGGACAGCAGCCTTGCCGAGACGCCCGTCTCCATCACCATCGGTCTGGCGCAGATGGCGCCCGGTGAATCGCCGATGAATACCATCAATCGCGCTGACGCCTGCCTGCTGGCCGGCAAAGACAGCGGCAAAAACCGCGTCTTTTCCATTCCCGGATCGGCGTGATTACCAGTGTCAGGCTCAGGTCTGCGACGGACTCGACTGCGGCCGCCCCAACCGCTAGGGGGCGAGGGTCTCGAATCCGTCGGAGAACACCAGTTCAGGGAGTGGCTCGACTACCGGGCTGAGCATCGCTGAATCACCGCTGGTAAAGGAAACGCCGAACGTGTTGGTGGCATCGACTACGGCACCACGCTCGCTCTTACTCTCCAGCTGCATAAACACGTAGACCTCATCACCAGGATTGAGCGTGAACTCCAGGGTGTCTTCGGAGAGATCCAGGGTCGGCAGAAGAAAGAGCTGGGCCTGATCGATCACCTCACCTTCTCCGGCAACCTCCTCAAAAATGAAGGTCGCGAAGTCGGTGCTGAACGTGGCGTTCTCATAGCGGTAGACCGCAATTCGACCTCGGATCACGCCTTCAGCCCTGTTGTCGGGCTGATCGACCGTGCCGGTCAGTGAAGCCAGTATCGTGAAGGTCTCCGGCGACGCGCCCATAAACGTATAGCCCTGGATCGCGGTCACGATCGCGTCGACCGCGTTGTTGTCATCCAGCGGCGAACGGGCTCGGGCGCGCAGCAGCGGGCTGAACGCATCACCGTTAAACGAGGCTGAACCAAAGGCGTTCTCGGTACCGCTGTTGAAAAGGTCTGCCGCAGCGTTCTCAAAAAACTCGCCGCCGTCGACCCGCTGGTCATCGAGCCCCCCGGGCCGGAGGCAGATTGTGGCGCAGCTGTCGTAAAAGCCGACGTCCGCGATCGCGCCATAGCCGCTCGTAATTCCGCCTTGGGCTAAGGCAACCGATGAGAGCAGCAGGAGCGCGAGGGTGAAGTGGGGGCGATGTTTCATGGCTCAGCTTCCGGTTATGCCGGGAATGGCAATCCCGTTTTACGCTAGAAGCCCAGTCGGTTTCAAACAAGCGTCGCGCTAGCCGGCTTCTTCCGCGTGTTCTTCCTGGTGTTCTCGAACGTTGGCGAATAGGTCATTCAGAGGCACGTCGGCCAGCGAGCCTTTGCCGAGCCCTACGCGCCTGATGATCTGCAGGCCCAGCTCGCGGTAAGCCTCAAAGTGCTCCTCGTCGTAAAACTGATCCGCCGTGGGGTCATTCGGAAACGCCGGGTCCTTGCGCCAGAAGGCGTAAAGGTCGGCCGTCATGCCCCGGCACATCATCGGCCGAAGATAAAGGATCTGCCCGGTACTGCCGTCCGCATAGGTGATGCGGCCCAGGGCGTGGGCGCAGTCGGCCAGCGGCTTATCCATTTCGTCGAACAGCGGATCCACGTTCAGCGATACGTCAGCCCGGAAATCCACGCGTGCCCGCTGGATTGCTTTGCCCATTTCGTCCATCGTGAGCTTGGGATCGGAGCCGGCGTCGGTGGCGATGATAAAGCGGCAGCGTCGGCGCAGCAGTTCATACAGGCCGAGGTTCTCAAAATGGGCGCCGTCGGAGAGGTGGAGGTAGCCGGCCTTTTCGTTGAGGCCGACGCCGAGCATCTCGCGGGTCATAAACGCCAGCCACGCCGCAAGCGGTCGCCGACCGGTGGTGCGGGGGCTTCGAATCCAGTATCCGAGCCGAAGGTTGAACAGGGCCATCAGGAAGGCGATGGGTCGCGCACGGGTTGTCGGCGTATTTGGGTCGAGCGCGGCGCCGGAGATGGTCAGCGCGGTGGATAGCTCCATCGCGCCGTTGAGAAAGTTGTTGGTTTTTCGATAGCCCGTTGAGGTGGCGCCGCAGTAGAGCGGTGAGAAAACGAAGTTATCGCCACCCCGGCCGCGCAGCTTCACGGAGTGGGATGAGGTGGTGTTCATATTGGCGTTGAGCAGATGAAACGGTCCGCCCGACTCGGGCACCACCTGCTCAAGTCTGAAGGCCATGGCCTGCCGGTCGCCGGCTTCACTGCTGTCACCCTCGCGGGTTCGGGGCATAAAAGCGTGCGCCATGCGGGCCCGATAGTAGTGGTGCATGGAGATCAGATTCACGTCGCAACCCAGCGCCAGCACAACTGAGAGGCCGAGCATGGAGACGAACACCAGGCTGTCCAGCAGGTCGACATGCGCGACGAGGTGATAGGTCAGCACGAGGCACCCATAGAGAAACAGCCCGAGCCCGATCGCCGGACCGTTGCCGGTTTTGGCGGACTGTTTCCGGATCATGGTGACCAGGCCGGTGACCATCGGGATCATATAGGTCAGGCTGCGGGTGGTTGCCGCCGCCAGCTCGGAGCTCAGGTGGCGCATGGCGAGGTCGTCCAGACTGTGCAGGACGGGCACCATGCCGACGGCAAACAGAGCAATGGCGCTAAACATCAGGTTTCCCATCAGCCTGCGGACGTCGACCAGCCCAACGCCTGAACGGGCAAACGGTGCGGCGCTCATCGCGGCGAAGGCGAGCACCATCAGCAGGTAGGTCAGCGCTGCGGCGCCGGACAGATACAGCGCGAGGACAAAACCGTCGTGACCCTGTAGCGGGGTGCCGCCGGGGATCAGCAGCCAGGGCGGAAAATCAAGCGGCAGCCAGTCCTGGGCGGCCAGCGTCACGAGCAGGAGCATCGGCGGCACCATCACGGCGAGGTTCAGCAGCGTGCCGGCGAGGATCGCCGCCAGCAGCGTCCAGATCGAAAAGCCCCGGGGGCTGATCAGGTAGCTGCCGTTGTTGCGAAGCCAGTCCACCACCGTCCCCGGCTCGTTCGCCAGCGGCGCGTAAAAGGTCTCACTTTCCTCGGGACCGAGTCGGTGTCGCAGCCAGGTGAGGCACGATGCGATGTAGCCGCCACCGGAAACCGAGGACAGGTAATCGACCCGTTTCAACAGCCCCATCGACTCCAATCCCTGGAGGACGCCCAGGTTGAAGACCGCCGAACGAATCCCGCCGCCCGAAAAACATACCGCTAGCTGCTCTTCGTCCTCGGGCAGATCAACCGCTGCCCGCCGCTGCCTTAGCCAGGCCTGCTCATCCTGCAGCACCTGGTCGAAGTCTTTGGTGTATTCGCTGGCGGTCAATGCCAGGGTCCGCAGGCCACGGGCTCAAAGTCAGCCGGTGTCCCGGGCTCGTCCTTGTGGATTTTCAGATACTCCACCAGCGCCCAGCGCTGCTCGTCCGACAACTGCGGGCCGATCACGCCGCCGGGCAGCGGGTTTGCCGCCGGGTCTCGCCGATGGGCCTGCCAGGTTTCAGCGCTGGCGGTGAAGCTGTGTCCCGCATTCCGGTTGCCGGGCAGGCTGGCGTCAAACCAGAATCCGTGATTTTCGCTGCCCGCTACCGGTTCGCTGACGTAGCCGGCGTGGCGCGGATCATATTCCTGGCGGCCGACAAAAAAGCGCGATGGGCGTTCCTCCGGCGGCAGCAGCATGTGATAGAGGCTGGGTACCGAGCCGTTGTGCAGGAAGGGTGGGGTTGCCCAGACGCCTTCGAGCGGCCGGGGTTTGTAGCCGTCGACCACCTGCGGGAGGTCCAGAATGCCGAAGCCCTGGATGCAGGCCTTCTCCTCAGCAGAGACGCCGTAGGCCTCAAAAAATCGATTTTTGATGAGCAGCCCCACGATGTTGAGCCCCTGGCCGAGACTGACCTTCGAGGTGTCCACCGCGGCCAGCGTCGCCTTCGCGTGCTGTCGCCCCTGGGTTGTGAGCCAGTAGAGGTGATCGGTTTGGCAATCGAGTTCACACACCACAGCGTCGTGCGGCGGCTGATCGGCACGTGCAGATGGGCGGGTGGGTAAGAGGTCGTCGAGCGCGCCAGCGATCTGTGCAAAAACTTGATCCACCGCGGCGGGCGGCGTTTTCTCGGAAAGCGGGTAGTCCGCGACCAGCGTCGGTAGCGGCCCGACGTCGAGACCCGCCTGCTGTCTCCCAGTCAGCACCTCTCGGAGCCGATAGCGTCCGTTGCGGCGCAGGCTCTCGTCGAGCAGCGGGCCAACCAGTTCTGCAACCTGCTCGTCAGTGATGCCGGCAGCCGTCAGATCGTAGCGACGCTCCACGAACCCCGTGGCGGACGCCGCGTCGGTTCCGATTTCCGATACCGGGATTACCGGGATTTGCCACTCGGTTGACGGCGCTGGTTTGCCGGGCGCCCGCGCCTCCTGACGCGCCTGGCTGGCGACATGTGGTCCGTGGCAATGCTGGCAAAGGTCCTGGAAGAGATTCTTGCCGATTTCCGCCTTCGCCTGATCGACCGGACCCAGGATCTCCTCAGGCCACTGCGGCGGCGTGAGCTGCTGCAACGTTCGCTCGATCTTGACCAGGTCGCGGATGGCCACCGAGCTGGTAAAGCGGTCCTCCGCGAGGACCGGGCTGCCGTAGCTGTTGGTCAGGTTGATCATGGCGCCGACGCCCAGCGCTTCACCGACGTTCCGAGCAAGCGGCTGATTCACCGACCCCGTGTACTGCACCCAGTCAAACTTCCAGATATTCCACACGTAGGGAAAGCTCACCGGCGCGTCGGATATCTCGTAGTTGGCCGGCACCAGATGGTCGCCAAAAACCGTGTTGGCGATTCGCCCGAGCGCATCGGTGCGCCCAAAACCCTCGGTCATCGGGTATAGATGCCGCAGCGGATTGTTCTGTCCCTGCTTCAGGAACGCGCCGATCGTTTGGCCCAGCTGCGAGCGAAGCCGGCTTTTCCCTTCCGGATAGTTCGGACCGATCACGGCTTCGGCAAAGCGGCTGAACTTGAGCGGGTTGGCATAGGTGGCGATCAGGGACGCCAATAGCACAGGACCAAAGTTGCCTCGGCTCATGTCGGTAAATGCGTGCATGGCCTGGCCACCGTCGATTCGCAGGGCGTACCGCTTGCCGTCTTTGGTGTAGTGAATTTCACCGGAGTGGCAGGCGGCACACGTCAGATCCAGCACGTCCTCGCCGATCAGCGGATTAAAGTGGCGCGTGAAGCCCACCGGCAGGAGGTCCGGGTTGGCGGGCGTGGGCTCGCTGTCAACCAAAAACCGAAAGCGCCTCAGATGGTCCGGCGCAGCGAATCGTTCCCGGCTGAACGGCAGCTCAAGATGGACGAACCAGTCGTAGCGCAGCGGGTTGACCGTTTCCCCCTGCGGCAGGCTGGTGCCCTGAGGGGTGTAGTAATAGGTTTGCCGCGGCTGCGAGCCGCGCTCAAGACCCCAGCCCTGACCCAGGTACACGGTCTCGTCGATCGGCTCGTAGGCCGGAATGGTGGTGACCGGAGCCAGCACAAAAACCGCAAACCCGGCTGCAGCCACGAGCGCCAGCGCCAGCCCGACGACGAGCGCCCACTTAAAGAGCCGCCCAAGCGTGAGTCCAGCCACGCTGCCGATCAGCCGCCGAACAGCGCCCGGTTGTTCGTCACTCATCTGTTCCCCCTAGAGCGTCTTTAGGTGTTCCAGCAAATCCATTCGCTGTGCTTCGGTCAGCTCGGCGCCGTACTCATGGCCGCTGTTGCTGTTGCCCGGCAACGTCGTATCGAACAGGCTGCTATGGGTCGTCTTATCGGTCTCAAGGCCCAGAAACTTGGGCTGATACTCCCGTGAACCCACGTAATACTCTTGACTGCGCTGCTCGGCTGGCAGCAGCAGCTCATAGAGGCTGGGTACCGATCCGTTGTGAAGATAAGGCGGCGACGCCCAGATGCCGTCGAGGGCGCGCGCTTTATAGAAGTTCGGTCGGTCGTCGAGTTTGGCTTTGAGCACGTCGTGATAGCCGGTCAGCGTCGCGTGCAGCGCCTCGACCGGATGCCGCAGCGTGGCGCCAAGCGCGAGGTTCACCACCATCAGAATGGCGCTGGACGAGGCCCCAAAGCGTTCGCCGGCCACCACCGCCTGATGCTGTCCCTGCAGTGGTCCGGTGGCCGCCGTGTTGCTGATGAAGTTGCCTGCCGCCGTCGGGTCGGTCCCGATTTCGTCCACGGGCGTCAGGACCGCTCGCAGCTTGCGCTGCGGGTCCGATCGATCGATACGCTCGTGACACTGCAGGCAAAGATCGTCGTAAAGCGCGCCGCCGCGCTCAGCCGCCTCGCGATCGATCGGACCAAGAATATCCTCAGGCCAGGCTGGGGCCGTCAGCTCATACATGTGGTTCTGGATCTTGCCGAGGTTGTCGAAGTTGACGCTCGAGCGGTAGCCGCGCGCTGAGGCCAGTTCGGACTCCGGTTGCGCCAGCTCAACCGTTCCATACACCGCGATGGCGGTCGTCACGTTTTGAATCAGTGGCCCGGGCCCCGAGTTAGGTGCCGATCCGTTCCACTGCACCAGGTCCAGGTGCGGCGCGCTCCACAGCATCGGGTAGCTCACCGGGGCATCCGGCGGCTGGCTGTTGCCCGGCTGGTTAGTGAACGTTTCGGTCGCTGCGTTGAAAATCTGGCCAAACGCGTCAAGCCGGCCAAAGCCGTAAGGCACCGATGTTTGGTTCATCTGGTGCCGGATCGACAGGTTCGCCGCGGTCTCCCTTAGCCGCTTAGCGAGCGGTCCTTCGCGGTCAGCCGACTGACCCAGCGCCGCGGCAAAGCGGGCGAACTTCTGCGGCTGCTCGAGGGTCGCGTTCATTGCGTCAAGCAGCGATTTTTCGAACGCGGTGAAATTCAGCATCGCTGGCCCGCCGTCGATGCGCAGGCGCTTGTCGCCGAAGTGAATTTGCCCGACGTGACAGGCTGCGCAGCCGAGGCCCACCCACGCCTCACCCTGCTCGTCGACGTCGCGGGTGAAGCCCACGGGCAGAGCGTCTGGGTTGTGGGAGTCTGCTTGCTGCCGCAGGAGGCCGAGCGCCTCCACGTTCGCTGGATCAAGCCACGGATCGCTGCTTTTGGCCTGCTCCAAAGCGGAGACCCAGGCGTATGGCATCAGCCGCGAGCCAAAACTGGCCGAGTACAGCCAGCTGCGCGTGGCCGCGGTCCAGCCCTGCTCAAGCGATATCACGTCAGGCGACCCGTTGACGGCGTCGCCGGTTTTTAGCGCCGGCCCGACCTGGGCCCGCTCACGCGAGAGTGTGAACCATGCCGCCAGGGTAAGCAGGGTTAACACCGACGCGATCAGCATCAGTTTGCGCATACATCCCCCAATGGATTACGCAGCACCACCATGGCTTGAGACGGTTTGGAAAGCAACGGGAATTTTTGAACAAATTTGACAAAAATCCCTTTGTTTGTAGGATCGAGTACTGAAGATAACGATTCAGGTGCGCAGCTTTGGGGGTCCGGCAACTGAAATCTATCGGGCTTCTTTTGTTGTTGCCTGTATTGGCGCTGGCCCAGCAGCCCGAGCCTCTGCCGGCCGCCACTTCTCAAGCCGCCGACGACGCTCTGTCCGGCACCGCCAGTCGAAGCGCAGCCTCGCAGCCCAACCCCATATCCGTAGCGCTCACATCAGAGGTGCTCGATCTCACGCCGCATATCGCCGTGTTTGAGGATACGGAAGCGGCGCTGAGCATCGATGAGATCAGCTCCGCATCCTACGCTGAGCAGTTCAGCGCCGTTGACGGGTCTCCGAACTACGGCTTCAGCTCGTCGGCCTGGTGGGTTCGCGTGACCTTCGCCAACGACAGCCAGATCGATCAGGCGCTGTTACTTCGCGAATCGTATCCCCTTCTTGATCACCTCGACCTCTGGTACCGAGATCCACAACAGGCCGGCGGCTGGGTTCATCGTCAGACCGGTGACCGCCTGCCGTTTGCCACCAGGGACATCGCGCATAAGGACTACATTTTTCCGGTCGTCCTCCCGGCCGGCGCGCAGGTCGACTTTTACTTCCGCTATTTCACCCGCGGTTCGGTCAACATCAGCCTGACCGCTAGTCAGCAGACCCCGATGCTCGCGAGCATCAGCCGTCAGCAGCTGGCTTTCGGCATCTACTACGGCGGCTTTGTCGTGCTGGTGCTGTACAACCTGCTGATGTGGCTGACGGTGAAGGACAAAGCGTTTCTTTATTACCTGCTTTATGTGGCCAGCTACGGCATCTACTTTGCCGTCAACAACGGTTTCGCCTTTCAATACTTCTGGCCCGACATGCCCTGGTGGGCCAACCAGTCGCTGGTGGTGATGCTGACGCTGTCGCTGTTTTTTGGCATGCACTTCACCCGGGTCTTTCTGAGGCTTTCGGAAAACGCGCCACGGCTGGATACGATTTCGATCTATCTCCAGGGGGTGATCGCGGTCGTGCTGGTCGTTGGATCGTTCCTGCCTTATCGCTCGATCATCGTGCCGCTTTCGGGGCTCACGGTGATTGTGGTGTCGCAGATCATCCTCTGTGGCACTGTCACCTTGCTTAAGGGGTATCGGCCGGCGCGCTACTTCATGCTCGCCTGGGGAGCGCTCCTGCTCGGCGTCATGGCCTACATGCTGAAAACCTTTGGGCTGCTGCCTCACAACGTGGTGACGGAACACGGGCAGCAGATCGGTTCCCTGATCGAAATGGTGCTGCTGTCGCTCGGCTTGGCCAGCCGGGTGGACTCCCTGCAGCGTCAGAGCCTCACCGACCCATTGACCAGCCTGGCCAATCGTCGCTTCTTCGATGAAAAGCTGCTGGCAGAATTTGAGCGTGCCGGCGGCCAGGGGCAGGCGCTGGCGCTGCTGATGGTCGACATCGATCATTTTAAGAACTTCAACGACCGGTTCGGTCACGCCTGGGGTGACGAAGCCCTAAAGATGGTAGGGGCGGTGCTGCAGGACAATGCCAGACCGCAGGATCATGTGTGCCGCTACGGCGGCGAAGAGTTTGCCATCATCATGCCCGGCGCCGACCGCGCCGCGGCGAGCGAAATCGCCGAGCACCTGAGGACGAGCGTCAGTGACGCGGACATGCGCGGCGAGCGCCTCTCGGTGAGCATCGGCGTGGTTTCCATGCAAGACGACCGCTTCACCACCGCGGCCGCCTTTTTTGACGCCGCAGACCGCGCGCTCTATCAGGCGAAATCGGACGGGCGGAACTGCGTTGTCGTGTTCTCACCGACGCTGGCCAAGCGTTACGGTCGTCGGGCGACCGACCTGCTGCCCGTACGTTCCTAGGCCTGGGAACCAACCGCTCCCGGCGCTATTGTGCGCCGGGCTTCGGCTTCAGGTCCGCAAACCAGAACCCGTCCCGCTCAACGCGTTCGCCGACGCTGACGGGCACGTCGACAGAGAAGTCGGGTGACCGGGTCACGAAGGTGTGGAACTCGCCGTTTTCGCCGCAGGGGTCAACGCTCGCCGGCAGTTCCTCCAGCAGCTGGTGATCGAAGCGACGGCCCGCCAGCTTGGGGTCGAGCGCTTTGGGGTCAACGCAGGTCAGGAACGCTTCGAGACCGCCCTCGATCATCTCGGTCGCCAGGTCTTTGGTGTTGCGTTGCCACAGCGGGAAGATGGGCTCGATCTGCGATTCGGCCAGCAGGGTTTCTCTGTAGGCCCGAATGTCTTCCAGGAACAGATCACCAAACGCCATGTGGGTGACGCCCGCGGCCTCGGCCTGTGCAATCACGCGCGCGGCCGCGGCCTCGTAGGCGCCGTTCGGGCAGGGGTAAGGGATTTCGGCGACGACAACAGGAAGGCCCAGCGCTTCACCCTGGGCCTCCAGCAGCGTGCGCCGGACGGCGTGCATCGCTACGCGGTCGGCGTCGGCGTTGATGGAGGTCACCAGCGCTTCCACCTGCTGGGCGGGATCCTGGTTCAGGGTCCGCAGCGCCCAGGCGCTGTCTTTGCCGCTGCTCCACCAGAGCCATATTCGATTCGCCAAGCCCGAACCCTTCGTCAGAACGTTCAGAGGTCAGCATCTTGGCACATCAACAGTCCGCTGGCTGCGTGTGCCGGATTCGCTCCGACGCTATCCGTCTAGCGATACAATCGGTGCTGCAGCAAACGGAGCATTGAACGTGCGAGTGGTTGTGGCTTCGAAAAATCCGGTTAAGGTCGCAGCGGCGCGAACCGCGTTTGAGGCGCTGTTTCCCGATACGGCTGTTGAGATCGGTGGGATCAGCGTGCCGTCAGGCGTCGCAGAGCAGCCGGTCGGTGACCAGGAAACTCGCGCCGGCGCTGCCGGTCGCGCCGCGGCGGCCAGAAAAGCCCAGCCCGGGGCGGATTTCTGGGTGGGCGTCGAGGGCGGTATCGAAACAATCGGATCGCAGCTGCTGGCGTTTGCCTGGATGCACGTTGAAGGTTCCGACAGCCGGTCGAGCCAGGCGCGCAGCGCCAGCCTGCCGCTGCCTCCGGCGATCGCCGAGCTGATCGATCAGGGTATGGAGCTGGGTGAGGCGAACGATCGTGTCTTTTCGACGCTCAACAGCAAGCAGGGTGGCGGCGCGTTTGGCCTGCTGACGGACGGGCTGATGACCCGGGAAAGCGTTTATGCTGACACCATGATGCTGGCGCTCATGCCTTACACCAACAGCCTGTTTCCCCATGCCGTCTAGTACTTAGTAAGCCTTACGCAGGTAGTCGCACTCCTTAGGAAAACACGATGAAAAATGCCGTTGTCGCCGTTGTTGTCATCGCTGGCTTTGCCGCCGGCTGGTTTTTTATCTCTCCGCTGTTCATCGACGAGGCGGTGGATGAGCCGCTCACCTTCGTCCTCGAGGACGGCTCGTTCGACATGGGCGGCGTCATGGCGATGCCGGAAGAAAAGCGAATGGCGATGAAAGCCGACATCATGGCCGCAGCGGCCGGCATGGCCGACCGGTCTACGGCTGAGGCCATGCCGGCGGAATCGCCCCGCGTTATTGCCAGCGGCATGTTTGTCGACGCTGACTCGATTCACCAGGGGGAAGGTGTCGCCAATCTTTACGCCTTGCCCGACGGTCGGCACATTGTTCGCTTCGAAGACTTCCGTACCACCAATGGTCCCGCGCTCTACGTGTACCTGGCCAAGCACCCGAACCCGACGACCGCCGCTCACGTCGAAGAGGACGGATACGTCAGTCTTGGCACGCTGAAGGGGAACGTGGGCAACCAGAATTACGAGGTGCCGTCCGATGTAAACGTCAGCGAGTACGGCAGCGTGGTGATCTGGTGCCAGCTTTTTGGAGTCTTGTTTTCGCCGGCGGCGCTCACCGCAACGTGAGCGGCGGTGGACTAAGGCCCACTAGAACGTCCCGCTGATGTCCAGAAACACCTGGCGCGGGTTGGTGCCGTCGCGCGTTTCGGTAAAGGCCCGCACGCCCTCGCTTCTTGGGCCATCGAAGACCTCTCGCCGGCGTTCCGTGCCGTTGCCCAGGATGTTTTCAAAACCCAGGCGTATGCGCAGCGCGCCGACGGCCCGCGTTTCGATAAACGCATCCAGGTCAACGCCGTTTTGGAAGTTGTCGCGCTCATCCAGGCCAAACTGAGGCGCGTCGTCGAAAAAAGATATGTCGCCACCCCAGGCGAATTTACGGGCCGTGAGGTCCTGACGAAAGGCGATGTCAGCCCGCCAGCGACGCTCCCCAGAAAGGCGCCGGTCCTCGCCGGTGAGCGGATCGGTCACGGATGACGTTTGCCACTCGCCTGAAAGGTCCAGGCGGCCGTTGGACACGCCAAGCGCATCCAGAGGTAGCGTTGCGGTTGCGTTCAACCCTGACCGGGTGCCATCACCGATATTGCCCGGAACCTCCAGGACCCCCTCCAGCGGCAGGAGGTCCTGCACGTCTGAGATGTCGTCGTGAAATGCCGTCAGCGTCATCACCCCCAGCTCTCCAAAACGTCGCTCCAGCGACGCCTGCAGGGCCACCGTGGTCTCGGGAGCCAGCGCCGGGTTGCCGAGCGACAGCTCGACGTCTCCGAGGTCAGCGGCGCTGGCAAAGTCGTTGAAATTCAGCTGCCCGACCTCGCGCTGCGCGTTAACGCGGTATTGGAGCGCTTCGCTGGGCGCATAGGTCAGAATCATCCCGGGCTTGAAGAAGGTGAAATCTCGCTCGTCGGCAAAGCCGCCGGTCTGGGTGATAGTCGAAAACTCCGCCGCCAGAATCAGGTCGACGGCCACGGGCCCAAGCGCAAAACTGTCGGACAGCGTCAGGTCCGTGCGTTCTTCTTCGATCTCGGTCACCGCGCCGGGCACGTCCTGGACAACCAGCGATCCGTCCACGTTCCGTCGCAGCTCAAACTCACTTTCCAGCCGATTGACGGCGCCTTCGACCGCCGCCTCGATCAGATGCCCGTCAAGGCCGCCGTAGTCAAATTCCAGGCGCAGAATCGACTCGGTTTCCACCGAATCAAACAAGGTGGCGCTGTTGGTGAGGTTCTGGTCACGAAGGACGAGTGAGCCCATTTCGGTGAAATTGGTCCGCCGATAGATGCCGATCAGCTTTCCGTCGAGCGAAGCGGACAGCGGCCGCTCCCCGTCGAGGCCAAGCTCGAGCGTGTCACCTTCATCGGTATCGCCCTGAAACAGCACAAAACTTGAGTCTCCTTCGGGAGTCCTTATGGATGTTTCGCCGCCGTCTTCGTCGAAAGCGGTGTAGCTTGCGTTCAAGCGGAGCGTTGCGTCGCCCACCGGCATTCGGCTTTGCAGCGTGAACGTGCCCCGGGTGCCTGTTTCCCGGAAAATTTCATCGCGGGTCTCCAGCAGGTCGCCGACAGGCCCGAGCACCCGTTCATCTCTGTTGCGCACGCGCAGGTAATGACTGGCTTCCACGCCGATGTTGACGCTGGCCCGCCCCAGCTCTGTTGCGGCCGACACGCGCCCAAAGGGGAAGCCGACGTTGTCGTCCTCAAAGGCGTTGCCGCCGAGGGTCCACGCGCCGGACGTTCCGCCGCTCCGGCGGATGACGTTGGCGATGACTGTCTGGCCGCGCAGGTCGGTGCCGCCGGTTTGTCCGCGGATCACCTCGATCCGTTCAATCCGTGACGCCGGGATACGCAGCAAGACGTCCGAGGGCTCTTCGCTTTTCGATGAAACGCGCTTCCCGTCGAGCAGCACGTTGCCGGCGCTGCCGGCAAAACCCCGGGAGCCGTCGCCATCGTCCAGCGAGAAGCCGGGGACGTTCTGAACCATGTCGAGCGCCGTGACGGGGGCATAGCGCGTGAAGAACGCGGCCTGGTAGGTCACAGTACAGGACGCCCCGTCACAAACCTGCTGTCCCTGGAGCACGTCCGTACCGCCCACGTTTACGCTTGCATCGTTTTGCGGCTTTGCGAGAGAAGTTTCTGCGGCAAAAAGCATTGTGAGCGCCAAAGCAGACAATCCAGGAGACCATCTCGCTGGTTGTTTTGTGGGGCTGCTGTGGGTCGGCGAGATCATATAAATCGTGGGCTTAGGCTTGAATTCTCGGTTCGTGGCGATTTTCTGGGCAGCGAGGATACGCTACTCGATACACCGTTAATACCGCTAAAGGTCTATTAACGGCGCTTCCACACCAAAATTTTGCGTATGCACACCGTTTTTTTCGCTTAGCCCCGATTATTGCGTTCAACAGATCGCGAGACGGGCCGCACGCAAGTCGATTCCTTTTTCTTTAAATCATTGATATTTATTGTTTTATCGCAATTCTCTCCCCCACAACTCATGTTGGCACAGTGCTTGCTCCATAGGGGCCATCGATTCACACAACGGACTGTTTGACATGAAATCACTGAGCAAAAGCATCAAGAAAGCACTGGCCGCCACTGCCCTCGTTGGGGTCGTTGCCGCTGGCATCACCCTCACCCAGTCGCCGGGTGCCGGGCCGGAGGTGGCCCGTGACGTCATCGTCCAGGGCGCCTCGCTGGAGCAGGTGGTTACCGCGGTCACGACCGTCGGCGGTGAGATCACCCACGAGTTGGGGATCATCAAGAGCGTCGGCGCTGAGATGACCGACTCGGAAATCGCGGAGCTGAAGGCCCGCTTCCCCGGCGTCCGCCTGATGCACGACAACAAGGTCGAAGTCGCAGACCGAAATGAATACGAGGGCAAGCAAGCTGGCGCCCCTCGCGTGGTGGACGCCAGCGCCCTGCACAGCTCGGGTGTTACCGGCCGCGGTGTCACCGTGGCAATGATTGATACGGGCGCCAAAAAATTGGATTCACTGCGCTGGGGCCCGGGTGAGGACGGCCGCTCAAGAGTAACCGTCGGCTACAACGCGATCACCGATACGGCGGGCACCCTGGACGTGGTGAGGGATTCCTACGGTCACGGCAGCCACGTCGCCACGGTGATGGGCAGCGGCTCGGGTGAGGAAGATGGCCGCTGGTCCAACGGGATCGCGCCAGAGTCGAATCTGGTGATGGTCAAAGCGTTTGGTGACGACGGCACCGGCACCTACGCGGACGTGATCCGCGGCATCGATTGGATCGTCCAGAACCAGCAGGTGCACGACATCCGCGTGCTGAACCTGTCTTTCTCCGCTGAGCCGCGCTCTCACTACTGGGACGATCCGCTGAACCAGGCGGTGATGGCGGCCTGGGAAGCCGGCATCGTGGTGGTGGCCTCCGCCGGCAACGACGGTCCGGAAGCGATGACGATCGGCGTGCCGGGTAACGTGCCCTACGTCATCACGGTCGGCGCCATGACCGACAACTTCACCAACAACCCCACTGACGATTTACTAGCCAGTTTCTCGGCCGCAGGTCCCACCTACGAAGGTTTTGTAAAGCCTGACGTTGTAGCACCCGGCGGTCATATGCTCGGCCAGATGGATCGCAATTCTTACCTCGCAACCAATTATCCAGAATCGCGCGCCGGTGAGTCTGGGTACTACAACATTTCAGGAACCTCGCAATCCGCAGCGGTGGTATCCGGGGTTGTCGCGTTGATGCTGGACTACGATCCGAGCCTGACGCCCGACGACGTGAAGTGCCGGCTGCTAGCCAGCGCTCAGGCCGCGCGCAAGCCCGGCGGCGACCTGGCCTACAGCATCTTCCAGCAGGGTGCGGGCATGGTAAATGCGGCCGAAGCGGTGCTGAGCACTGAAATCGGCTGCGCCAACGTAGGCCTCGATGTCTCTGCTGACCTGGCGGGCACCGCCCACTTCGGTGGTCTGGCTCGCCAGAATGAGGACGGCGACTTCTACATCGAAGGCGTTGACGGTTATCTGTGGGCGAACGGCTACCTGTGGGCCAATGGCTATAAGTGGAAGGACAGCGAAGCAGCCGCCAATGGCTACCTGTGGGCCAACGGCTATCTGTGGGCCAACGGCTACCTCTGGGCCAACGGCTATCTCTGGGCGAACGGCTACCTGTGGGCCAACGGTCTGACCGAGACCACCAGCGTCAACAGCTGGGTCGAGCAGGAATAAGCGGCGCGAGCTACAAGGAGAGTAGCCATGACACACGCAAACAAGGTAGTTCCCATTCGACCGGCAAAGCCTGATTGCGCCAACCGGTACAGCGTTGAGGAGGTTCGTGCGGCTCTGAGGGAGGGCCGCATGGAGCTCCACTACCAGCCCCAGTACTGCCTGAACAGCGGCCGCACGGTGGCCGCCGAGGCGCTGGCAAGGCTGCGCGACCGCAACGGTGAGCTGGTCTACCCGGATCGCTTCATCGATGAGCTGGAGCATCACAACCTAATCGTCGAGTTTGGCCGGGCCGTGATCGCCCGGGCCTGCGAAGACCTGAAGGCGCTGCGCAGCCGACAGCTGCCGGGAATCCGGGTTGCCGTAAACCTGGCAGCCAATCAGCTCAACCTGGACTGCACGCTGGCCGACTTCGTCACCGAAGAGCTAAGCAAACGCGGTCTGTCGCACGGCGACATTGAGTTTGAATTGACCGAGCGCCAGGGTTTTTCTGCGGCCAGCGCTGGCGCCAGCCAGCTCGTCAAGCTGGCCAGCCGAGGATCACGAGTGGTGCTCGACGACTTTGGCGTCGGCTACGCCTGCGCGGCTTCGCTTCGCGACCTGCCATTCAGCGCCATCAAGATCGACCGGCTGGTGCTGCAGGACACGGGTAACTCGGAAGTTCGGCTCGGCATGCTCGAAGGTGTGCTGGCCCTGGCGTCCCGGCTCGGTCTCGAGGTGATTGCCGAAGGCATCGAAACCATCGACCAGGAGCAGACGCTCAAGACTCTCGGCTTTCGCTGGGGGCAGGGGTTTGGCTACGCCATGCCCATGCAGGCCGAATCGCTCATGAGTTTTCTCAGCGACGAGGTGCAGTGGCCGGCAAGCCTGGTGCTCGGCTAGGCGCCCGAATCACAACACTCCTGTCGGCTCAAGGATAGGCCGGTCAAGCCGATGAACTGTTGTCATCGACGCTTACCGCCTTAGCCGCTATGGACGGCAGCTAGGGCGGTTTTTCTTTTTTTGGGTGCACGGCTCTCGAAATTGCCGGGGTCAAAATTGCCGAGGTCAGAGAAATTGCCGGGGTCAGAGTAAAGGGTCAGAGTAATTACTCTGACCCTTTACTCTGACCCCATGCTTCTGACCCCATGCCTTCATGCTTCGCTTGCTCAGGTGCAGTCGCAGGCGATCAGCAGCTCATTGAGCTGGTGAAAGGCCTTGGGCTCCAGCCCGGAAACGTCGCGAACCTTGTCGAGTCTGGCGTAAATGGTGTTCGGGTGGACGGATAGAACGGCAGCCGCCTTGAGGATATTCATGCTCGCGTCCGCGTAGGCCCGCAGCGTATCGCTTAAGACATTTCCTGAATCGTCGTCCTTCGCGCGCAGCGCCAGCGCCCAGTCGGGCAGCACCGGCCGCAGCTCGTCCCTGGCCGTATCGAGCGCAACCTGACGCAGCGTCAGCTCATCAAAGCGCAGCACACGGCGCTCCACACTCGCCTGATTCAGCGCCATTTTCGCCTGACGCAATCCGGTGGGTATCTTCGCCGTATGAAACAGATCGCTGCTGGTGCCAACGAGTACCGCGTTACCCAGCGTGGCCAGCCTGGCGGCGGCGCCGGCCGCCAGAGATTGGGCCGGCTGCGTCCAGCCGGACATCCGGTGAAGCGCCGACAGCAGACCAACTACGAGATTGTCCCGAACGTCGACAAGGCAGTGCGCCGGATCGGCGGTAAACGCTTCGGTAAGCGCCTTGGCGAGACGTCGCGCCCGACGCGCGTTGAGCATCTCGGCCGGATCGACGGATCTGGCAACCACGACGCAGTAAGCCCGCCGCTGGTCCAGAAAGCCCGCATCACCCAGAACCCTGGCGACGCGTCCGTCGGATTCGTCGTAGCCGTGGAGCAGCATGTCTAGCAGCTGGCCTCGACGATCGCTTTCCAGGTCGGCCAGCAGCCGCACCTGATCGACGTAGGCGCTCGTGCACACGTTGCTGATGCCGTCGGTGTACTCGATTGCAAGATCGGTCATCGCCTCGAGCGAGGGCGTATCCACGTCGACAGCAGATCCCGCCTGCCGAAACCAGGCGGTGAAAACGCGCTGGCCACAGCGGTAGGCGTGAAGAATCGCCTCCAGCGGAAAGTGCTGCTCGGCGCGTTGACGCGCGTTGCGGTCGACAAACCCGAAGTCCTCCACGGCGCGGCCGTCCAGCAGAGCGGCCATCTCCGCGACGTGGTCCTGACAATGCTGGGTCAGCTCCTGGCGGATCTGCGGATTGCGGGTGGTAGAAAAAGCCGGGATGTCCCTGAGCACCGCGTCGACCAACGCCTGGCGCACGCGGGTCTCCTGTTGCTTCATCGCTTTGGAGAGCTGGCCGGCCACTGGACCCTGTCGGAGGCGTTCCAGAGCTTCGCTCAGCGATTTGTAGGCGTCAGACATCCGATGATTGTAGAAACTGCACAATTATAGGCAAGGGAAACCCGCGAAAATGCCCGATGATTGCCCAAATACATGTTGATAATCTCTATTTCAAGCTAAAGCAGAACTTCAGCGACACCCAACAGCTCAGGAGCAATGTGTTATGCCCAAATACCTTTTTGTGTACCACGGCGGTGATCATCCAGAAACGGAAGCGGAAAAAAGTGAAGCGATGGATGCCTGGGGTCAGTGGTTTGGCTCGCTCGGCAGCGCGGTGATCGACGGCGGCAATCCGGTCGGGCCGTCCACCACGGTCAGCGTCGATGGCGTTGTGGACAACGGTGGCCCGAACCCGGCGAGCGGCTACAGCATCATTGAGGCCAATGACGTCGAGGACGCGATCGGCAAGGCGCGGATCTGTCCACTGATCACGATCCACGGCGGCTCAGTAGAGCTGGCTGAAGCGAGCGACATGTGATGTTGGCTCTGCCCGTTACAGCGCTCTATGCCGGCATCCTCGCACTCGTTCTGATCGTCCTGGCGTTTGGGGCCGGCACTTCCCGGGGGAAAGCGGGCGTGTCCGTCGGTGACGGTGGCGACACCGCTTTGCTGGTGGCAATTCGACGTCACGGTAACGCGGTGGAATGGGTGCCGATGGCCGTGATTCTGCTGGGCTTGATCGAGGCCAACGGCGCACCCGCCGGCCTGCTTCATGGGCTCGGTGGCGCGCTGGTGCTGGCGCGCATCGCGCATCCGCTGGGCCTGCATCAACAGCCCATATCGCATCCGCTGCGGATTGCCGGCGCGGGCGTGACAACCCTTGTGCTGCTGATCGCCGCAGGTTATGCGATCTGGCAGACCGTCAGGACCCTGCTCTGAGTTACGGCAGCTCGAAGCCGTCTGCAAACAGGGCGTCGGACGGGTCCGCTTCCACTGCCCCGATGTCGCAGAGGCTGTCGCTGCGGAGAACGCCCCGCTGATCGTCCGCTGGACAGAAGATGCTGCCGGCATCGATCACGGGGCTTCCCGGCAGCGGCGCCCTGGAGAAAGTTGCGCCGCCGTTGTCCTGCAGCGGACCGAGCTGGGCGTCATCGGTGATGATATTCGTCCCGGTTTCCGCACAGGTGCTGGTGAACAACAGGTTGTTTTCGTTTTCCACGATATTTGCCATCGCGCCGAGGCAGTCTGCCCCGCCTTCGGACAGCAGAATCGAGTTCCGAATGCGGGCGGTTCTGCCGGGGCTCACCTCCAGGGCCGTACCGGCCTGCGGAGTGGTCAGCACCATCGTGACGTTTCGCAGGTCGAGCTGACTGTTGGCCCGCAGCCCGTCGTTGCCGACCACCGTTGTGTTGATCAGCTGAATCCGCGCGGTGTCGCTCGGCACGCCTTCCTGGTCGATCTGGGTTTCCGCCACGCTCTGCAACGAGTCGACGAGGAGCGATCGGCGAATGATCGCAGTATGGCTCGCATCCTGTTGCATCATGGCTGAACCGCTGCCGGCGGTGGCTCGATTGTCCTCGAACGTGGAGGATTCGATAATCAACGGCTCGGCGGGGACGTCGCCCGTGTTGGAAACGAGGATAGCGCCGCCTCTCGCTGCCTCGTTGCCGGAAAAGCGGGTGCCGCTGATGTTTTTCTGGATCGGGTCAGCACTACCATGTTCGACCCACAGGGCGCCGCCGCCATCGATGGAGCCGGAGGCCGTGTTGCCGGAAAAAACGCTGTCAACAATCTGGAGCGGCCCGACGCTGTAGACGGCACCCGCGTTCCGAGCAGCGTTGTCATCGAGAGTGACGTTGTCGAGCGTCAGCCCACCCGACGCGATAATGGCACCCCCCACGGCCGTCGATTCACATTGGCTGATCACGCTGTCGAAAACGGCCAGCGGTGCCAGCGCGGAGATCCCTCCGCCATTGGTGCTGGAGAACCCCTGCGTCAGCTCCAGATGCCTGAGCTCAACGCCGGGTGACTGGTCACTGATCAGCATGAGCTGAACCAGGTTTGAGCCGCTGATCTCGAGCGTCATGTCCTGAGGTCCCAGCAGGCGCAGCCCCGCCTCCACGAGCAACCGGCCGGTCAGAAAGATCTGGCCGGGAAGAATGGTGGGGCTGAAGCGAATGGTGTCCAGCTCATTTCCCGAGAGCGCCACAGCAATGCAGCCTCCAACGTTGCCGCCGGTGTTGACCGATTCGATGGCCTCCCGAAGCGAGCATCCTGCCGGGTTCAGGTCGTCGGACAGCGTATCGACCGTGAACTCGCGATAGGTGGGGAGGACCACCTGCGCCAGAGAGGTGGATGAAACAACGAGGCAGACGAGCCAAATCGGCAGCAGGCGCAGCGGTGCTGGTCGAACAGATCGCGCGCGACGTCGCTTTGAGCAAAGAAACAGATTGATCGACGGAGTGTTCATGCCCTTACAACGACCCGCCGTGGCAAAGCGCACACGGCAGGCGCGTTAGCGGCGTAGTTCGAGACCGATGATCTTAAAGGTCACCATGCTTGGTTCGGCGGGTGCGGCGGCTGGCTGGCGTCGGCCGCTCGACAGACTGTCGATGCGGTTGCTGAACGTGAGCGTCGCCGATTCAAACTCAGAGAACTTCAGCGCTGCGGGAACCGCCGTGGTGTCGAGCGCGTCTGGAGTCTTGTAGTTCAAGCGGATCGACACGGTATCGATGGGTTTATCCAACGACACGTTGTCGTAGGACACGATCAGATCATCTGGATGGCTCAATGCCGGATTGCCCTCCTGAAGGACGCCATCGCCGACACGCAGGCTCGGGGTGCCATTGAGGCTCCTCAGATCCAGCTCATCGACCTCGATGAATCCTGTCGCGTAGGTGGCGTAGGAGACCCGCCCGGGTATACCGGCGCCTGCCGTTATCTGAGCGGCTGTGTCGAACCCAAACTGTCCTGTAATCGTTGATACTTGCGCTGCCTGAGCCGTCAGGCTGCCGGTCGGCGCCGCGTTGTAGCTCCCGGCACGAACCGCTTCGAACCGAAACGTGAGCTCCTCCGCGAACGCGTGCTGAATACACAGCAGCATACCGGTGGTTAGCAGGCTGTTAGCGAGCGCTTTCATAGGCCTTATGGTACCCGCCGGCGCTGGCTCCGGCCGAAAAAAGCTTGAGCCATACACGTTTGTCATAGCATTACAAGTATCTTTCTAAATATTGTAGATATACAACATATTGTTCTAGGCTAGTCTCATGTACAACCGAATTGCAGTGCTCCGGGCTGAGCGCGGGCTGTCGAGAAAAGCCCTGGCCCAGGCGGTAAACGTGAACTTCCAGACCATCGGTTACCTGGAGCGGGGTGACTACAACGCCAGCCTCGAGCTGGCGCTGAAGCTCGCTCGATTTTTTGACCTGCCGGTGGAAATGGTTTTTTCGCTGGAGCCGTTTGAGCTCCTCTCCCGGCAGGCGATGAACAAGGAAGGACTGACATAATGCTTGAACGAACACCGCGTTTTCCCCACCAGCCGCCGATGCGCGTGATGTGGGTGCGCTGGCTGACGCTGGCCGGGCCGGTTTGCTACCTGGCGGGCGCGACCATCGACGCGCTGGAGCTGGGACCGAAGCAGGGCGGCTTTGGCTCGCTGCTGGTCATCATCGCCCTAACCGCCGTGCTGTTTGGGCTCTACCGCACCGGCGTGGCGCGAATTTTCCAGGAGCACCTGCAGTATCTGGACGAGGCGGAGCGCCTGATTCGGGCTCAGGTGCTGGCCCGAGCCTATCAGGTGTTCACCCTGGTGATTGTCGTGGGCGTAATCGGCACCGACATTTTCCTGGATCTGACGCGCAAATTTGAATGGTCCGTTCAATTCGGATCGGGTATCTACACGCTGGTCGCCGGCGCGATCATCATGTTTGCGCTCACGCTGCCAACAGGCTTGCTCGCCTGGAAGCTGCCTGCCGAGGAGCCCACCGAAGACTAGCGCCGCAACGATACCTGAAGAAAAGCTCAACGCGCGATCGACGATTTCTTGTCGTTCTGTCCGCGAAAATTGCGGCGTTGATAGGCAGGTATACCGATGGAAAGCACGACGATCCGCCCGGCAGAGGTGGACTACTACAATCGACTGGCCGACCAGTGGTGGGATCAAACCGGGCCCTTTCGCCCGCTCCACGAGCTGAACAAGCTGCGCGTGAGCTGGATTGTTGATCAGCTGCGGGCCCGCGGGCGTACCGCCGAGGAAGCCGATCGGCCGCTCGCCGGGCTTCGCGTGCTCGACGTTGGCTGCGGCGGCGGCATTCTGAGCGTGGCGCTGGCCCGGCTGGGAGCCGACGTCCACGGCATAGACGTGGCGGAGCGCAACATTGCCGTCGCCCAGACCCATGCCAGCCGACTCGGCCTGTCGATCCGCTACGAGCACACGCCTGTGGAGACGCTGGCCGCGAGCGGCGCCCGCTACGACGTCGTGTTTTCCATGGAGGTGGTGGAGCACGTCGATGATCTGCCCACGTTTCTAGCCGCCAGCTGCGAGCTGGTGGCTGACGATGGCCTTATGTTCGTGGCAACCATCAACCGCAACCCGATTGCCTGGCTGACCGCTATTGTCGGCGCCGAGTATATTCTGCGCTGGTTACCGCGTGGTACTCATCACTACGCGCTGCTGCGCAAGCCTTCCGAAGTCGCTGCCTTGATGAGTAAGCACGGCGTGGAACCCCGATCGTGGTCGGGCGTTTCCGTGAACCCGCTGACCCGTAACTTCAAGCTGACGCCTAGCCTGCTGGTGAACTACATGCTTGTCGCAACAAAAAACCAAAGGCTTCAAATCTCGTGAGCCAATCGAACCTGCCGAGCTTCGATCAGCTTGAGCTACCGACCCGGCTGATTCGGGATCTTCGCTCAGACCACGCCGGCGAAACCGGTGCCGTAGCGATCTACGACGGCATCCTGGCGGTCAGCCGCGATCCCGAAATCATCAAGTTTGCGGGTGAGCACCGTGATGCCGAGCGCGTGCACCTGGCCTTCTTTGAGCAGTGGCTCCCGAAGCAGGCCCAAACCAGGCTCACTCCGGTCTGGTGGCTCGCGGGCTGGACGCTGGGCGCCATGCCGGCGCTCTTCGGGCGCAGGGCCGTCTACGCGACCATCGCCGCGGTCGAAACCTTTGTGGTGAAACACTACGAGGACCAGATTGTCGAGCTCGACAAGCGCGAAGAATGGCGCGAGCTGGCTGAACAGCTGCGTCAGTTCCAGGCGGATGAGGACCATCACCGCCAGGACGCGGCCGATCGCAAAGACGGCAGCCCCGGCATGCTCGGGCGAGCCTGGGGTGCGTTTGTCGGTGCCGGCTCAGCCGCCGGAGTGGTGGCCGCGCGTTTGCTCTAACGATTTGCCACAGCGGGTAGGACGCTTACGGCAGCGACGGCTAAGGGCTTAGATCGAGCGGCGATCGCACACGAGAAGCACAATCGGCGGCTCCGATTCCCGCCAGCTGCTGAATGTTCTCAGCCCCTGCTTCGAAGCCATCCAGATCCGGTTGCCAGCTGAACTCTGCTTCACCGCATGCGGTGAAGCGCATTTGCCAGGTACCCCAGGGCGTGAGTGCAGGTTCGGAATCTGCCGTTGGCCTGTCGCTCAAGAACGCGTCGAATTCGACGAGCACACCGGAGTTCCCCTCATCCGGAGGCATGACCTGGCCATCGCCAAAAAGCCAAACGGGGTTTCCTGCTGAGTCAAAGCGATACCAGTAGGCAATCAGCCTCGTATCGTCCAACACCTGAATCGACAGACCCTGGCCGGAATTGTCCGGGTTGTACCAGCTTCCCGAGGCTTCAACAGGAACTCGATGGGCAACCACATCAAACTCCTGGAACTCAAGGCTTGAAAAGGGCAACCCGCCAGGCTCGCTGGCCAGTCCTGCGTCCACCAGGTCAAAGTAGCTGTCACTGTCCAGGCGGGTCAGGCGTTCGATGGCGTAACCTGCCGGTACCCGACCGAGGTCCACTTCTTGTATGCGCCAGCTGCTCTCGCGTGACTGGTCGCCTCGGAGTACGAGGGAGATCCGAGAGAACCGGTCGCTGCGTGTGGCCCCGGCTTGAGACGCTGAGTGAACCAAGACGGTAATCTTGTCTAATGATGTGGGGTCGGTTGGAACGGTCACCGACCGCAGAGGGCGATCGAGGCGCCATTGCGGCGATGGAAGTTCTTCGGTGAGAACCTCTGTGTCGCCGCTCTCAGTCCGGGCGAGATCCTGGATCTGAACTCGGGTGGTGATGATCGGCCCTTTGAGGACGCCGACCGGAATCTCGAAGCGGGCGTTGCCCGCAACATCGCACAGAGGCGTCTCCAGCGGATTGTTGTCCACAAGCGTGATATCCAGATGCTGGACCGGGCCAAACGGCAGTCGATCGGTGATGGTCTCAACGACCTCTGCGGTTACTTGTCGGGGGTTATTGCAGGAGAGAATCGAGCTGGCAATATCGAGCTTGACGGGGGACCCGATATCCCGGCCATCAACTTCGATCCGCAGCGTGGGCAATCCTGAGATCATCGCGCTCACTCCGCTGACCCAGAAGCAACAGCAGCTGGCCAGAAGCCATTTCGTCAATGAATTCATGACAGTCCAACGTACTGAGTTCCGGTTTCCCCTAAACTATCAGCGCTGGGCGAAGTCCGAGCGCGGCAAACAAGATTCGCTGTAGTGACCAGCGGTCCCACGCATCACAAAAGGTCTTCCCCCGCTGCGGTTTTTGCGTCACCCTTGCGCCATGTTCCTCGGTCTTACAACCGATCAGCTGCTGCTCTTCGCGCTGGTCCTGGTGCTTTTTGGGCTGCTTATCTGGGGTCGCATCCGCTACGACGTGGTGGCGTTTGGCGCACTGGTGGCGGCGTATCTGCTCGGAGTGATCCCGAAAGCTGAGGTGTTTTCGGGGTTTGGGCATCCGGCGGTGGTGATCATTGCGCTCGTCCTGATCGTGAGCCGCGGGCTGTCACGTTCGGGCGCGATTGAGCTGCTCGCGCGCAAACTGCTCAGCGCCAGTCACGGCATTCGTCTGCACATCGGCATCATGGGGGCCGCGGCTGCTGCGCTGTCCACCGTGATGAACAACGTCGCGGCGCTGGCGCTGCTGATGCCGGTCGATATCCAGGCGGCGCGCAAGGCGAAACGCAGCCCGGCGATGACGCTGATGCCGCTGTCGTTCGCGTCCATTCTCGGCGGTATGGTCACGCTGATCGGAACACCGCCCAACATCGTTATTGCCACCTTTCGGGAGGACGCGCTCGGCGAGGCCTACAGCATGTTCGACTTTGCGCCGGTCGGCGCTGCCGTATCGGTCGTGGGGGTGCTGTTTGTGGTGCTCGTCGGCTTCAAGCTGATTCCGGTAGCGCGGGCCAAGTCTGATACCGGCAAAGACCTCGCCGAGTTTCAGGACTTCATTGCTGAGGCCAGCCTGCGAGAAGACTCGCCGGTGCTGGAGCAGCCATTGGAATCGCTCGACGAGCTCGCCCTGGAAAACGAAGTCGAGCTGGTCGGGCTGGTTCGCCGCGGCAAGCGGCTTCCGGGCACCGGACACGGCAACGTCGTGAAGAAAAGCGACCTGATTGTGCTCGAGGGAGCCCCGGACAACATCGACCGCTTTATCGGCGCGGCCAAGCTCAACTACGTCGGTCAGGCAACGGCGGGCGACAACGGCGGCGCGGCCTCAGCGGCGGTCGACGTCATCGAGTGCGTGGTGCCGCGCGGCAGCCGAATCGACGGCCGCACTGCTGACGAGATCCAGCTGCTGTATCGCCAGGGTGTCTCGCTGATCGGCGTATCGCGCTCGGGGAAGCGAACCCGCAAGCGCCTGCGTCGGCTCACGATTCGCCCCGGGGACATCCTGCTGTTGCTGGGCCCGGCCAACACTCTCAATGACGTGGTGGGCTGGCTGGGCTGTCTGCCGCTGGCGGACCGGGGGCTTGAGATCGTTCAGCGGTCCAAGGCCGCCCTGGCGGTCGGGCTCTTTGCCGCCGCTATCCTGGCTGCCAGCCTTGGCTGGGTTTACCTGCCGGTTGCTCTGGGCGCGGTGGTCGTCGGGTACGTGGCGTTCAACATCGTTCCGTTGAGCGAACTCTTCGATTCAGTGGAGTGGCCGGTCATCGTGTTGCTGGGTTCGATGATCCCGATCGGCGTGGCGCTGGAGGTATCCGGCGGTACCGAGGTGCTGGCCAACGGGCTGGTGGGGCTGACCCAGGGCTGGACGCCGCTGGCGGTGCTCGCGGCGCTGATGGTGATCACCATGACGCTGTCGGACGTGTTGAACAACGTCGCCACGGCGCTGATTGCCGCGCCGATCGCGATTGACGTGGCCAATCGCCTGGACGCCAATCCGGACGCGTTTCTGATGGGAGTTGCCGTGGCGGCAAGCTGCGCGTTCCTGACGCCGATTGGCCACAAGAACAACACGCTGATTCTTGGCCCGGGCGGCTACCAGTTCGGCGACTACTGGCGGATGGGGCTGCCGCTGGAGATTTTGGTATTACTCGTGTCGATTCCGGTGATCGCCATTGTGTGGCCGCTCTAGGTGAGCCCGCTAAGCGTTATCGCGCACCCGGGATCGAATCAGGAAGCGCCGCTCGGTGCCGTTGTCGAGGCTGAACATCCCTCCGCGACCGGGCACCATGTCCAGAATGAGCTGCGTGTGCTTCCAGGCTTCATACTGCGGGCCGGAGATATAAAACTCCGCGCCGCCGATTTCCCCTAGCTTGACGTCCTTGGATCCCAGCGGAAACTCGCCTTTGGGGTAGCACATGGGCGACGATCCATCGCAGCAGCCGCCAGACTGGTGGAACATCACGTCGCCGTGAGTCTCCTGGATTTCCCGCAGCAGTTCGAGAGCGGCTGCGGTGGCAACCACGGGCGCGTCAGGGTCGGTGCCGGGAATGGGCATGTCGTCGGTGGCGCAGCTGATCGATTCGGTCATGAGGTGATTCTAACGGCAATGCGGGGCCCGCGGGCCCCGCATTGAATTCAGTTCAGGGCTCAGAAAAAGCCCAGCTTGTCGGGGCTGTAGCTCACCAGCATGTTTTTCGTTTGCTGGTAGTGGTTGAGCATCATCTTGTGGTTCTCGCGACCGATGCCCGACTGCTTGTAGCCGCCGAAGGCGGCGTGGGCCGGATAAAGGTGATAGCAGTTGGTCCACACCCGGCCGGCCTTGATCGCCCGACCGAAGCGATAGGCTTTGTTGCCATCGCGCGTCCAGACGCCGGCGCCGAGCCCGTACAGGGTGTCGTTCGCGATCTCCAGCGCTTCGTTTTCATCTTTGAACGTGGTTACGGAAACGACCGGTCCGAAGATCTCCTCTTGGAAGACACGCATCTTGTTGTTGCCGCGCAGGACCGTCGGGTTGATGTAGTAGCCGCCGGCGAGGTCGCCTTCCATTTGGCGCTCGGTGCCACCCAGCAGGAACTCGGCGCCTTCCTGACGGCCGATGTCAAAGTAGGAGAGGATCTTCTCTTTCTGCTCGGATGACGCCTGCGCGCCCATCATCGTGTCAGCTTCGCGCGGGTCGCCGAGGTTGATCGCTTTGGTGCGCTCGATGGCCCGGGCCATGAACTCGTCGTAGATGTCCTCATGGATCAAGGCACGCGACGGGCAGGTGCAGACCTCACCCTGGTTGAGGGCGAACATGACAAACCCTTCCAGCGCCTTGTCGAGGAACGCATCGTCCTCGGCCATCACGTCTTTGTGGAAGATGTTGGGCGACTTGCCGCCGAGCTCCAGCGTGACCGGAATGATGTTTTCGGTGGCGTACTGCATGATCAGCCGGCCGGTCGTGGTCTCACCGGTGAATGCTACTTTGGCGATGCGGTCGGACTGTGCCAGCGGTTTGCCGGCTTCGAGGCCAAACCCGTTGACCACGTTCAGCACGCCGGGAGGCAGGATCTCGGCGATCAGTTCGCAGAAGGTCATGATGGTCCCGGGGGTTTGCTCCGCGGGCTTGAGCACCACGCAGTTGCCCGCTGCCAGCGCCGGGGCCAGTTTCCATGCCGCCATCAGCAGCGGGAAGTTCCAGGGAATGATCTGCCCGACAACGCCCAGAGGCTCATGGAAGTGATAGGCGATCGTGTCGTTGTCGATCTCGCCCATCGAACCCTCCTGGCCTCGGATCACCGACGCAAAATAGCGAAAGTGATCGATCGCCAGCGGCAGGTCAGCAGCGCGGGTTTCGCGGATGGCTTTGCCGTTGTCCCAGGTTTCGCAGATGGCCAGCAGGTCGAGGTTGTCCTCCAGCACCTGCGCAACACGCATCAGCATGTTGGCGCGGTCCGTGGTGCTGGTTTTGCCCCAGGCGTCTTTGGCCGCGTGGGCGGCGTCGAGCGCCAGGTTCACGTCGACCTCGCTCGAGCGAGCGACCTCGCCGATGGCCTGGCCGGTCAGCGGGCTGATGTTGTCAAAGTAACGACCGTCGCTGGGCGCGCGAAATTCCCCGCCGATAAAGTTGTCGTAACGTTCGGCAAACGGCGACATGTGGGCTGTCGCCTCCAGGTTGGTCATGATGTTCATTAGCGCCTCCAGCGAGTGTGTTTTTGCGATTTCGTGCTTTGTGAAAACCGGTGCCCGAGTGGGCGTAGTGCGGCCTTCACGGAACCTTCATGCTATCACGCGGGACTGCCGTTTCAACAAGTAATGATCAGCGCGGTAACGCAGTAAATTTCAATCGTTTGAGCGAAGCGTTGGCGAGGCTATGCAGGGGGTCTTTAGTTCGTACCGGAGCCGCCGATCAGCCTGTTTTGGGCGTGCCTGCTTCTCTTTGAGGGTGGGGCAGGCCAAAGTCTACCGCGCACTGCTGCTCGCAAATTTCACTTCGGTTTGAGCCGTGCTTTTGTGCAATGGCGGCTGGGTAAACGGATGCCGCGACCAGGTGGTGATCCTTCGCCCGCCAGGCAACAAGCTGAGTCAGCATGCAAGGGAACCACAATTGCATTTCACCAAACACGAGTCTGGAATCCGTATTCACGAGACGCCCTGGCTGACGACCGTGTTTGCGCCCTTCGCGGTGGCCTATCTCGCTTTTGCGTTATGGGATCTCCATGAGCAAAGCGCGCTCGCTTCGGTTCGCGGCTTTGTGCTTGGAGCGGCGGCGGTTCTGTTTACCTGGTCCTTCTTGACGCTACGGCTCGTCAGCATCATCCATTTTGATCGCGACACCCAGGTTGTGCGCTGGCGGCGGATGACGTTACTTCGCCGGGAGCGGGCAGAGTTGGAATTCGACCAGATTGACCGTCTCGCCATTGTTTCAAGCGAGGCGCGGCGTGATGACCGACAGCGGCTGGTGGTCATCACCAAAAGCGGTGAAGAGATGACCCTGGTGCCTCGTTTCAATACCGAGCTTGAGCGCGACGTGAATCTCCTCACCGAACTCCGAGCCTTGCTTGCGGATCGCTAGAGACGCTCAAGCCCTGAGGATCTACTGGGGTATCACCCAGCCAATCCAAGTTTCTGTTTGACGCGATCGCTGGTGAGGTGCTTGACGGCGTCGAAAGGGTCGCACTTGCCGGTCGGATCAAAATCGATCGGGCAGATTTTCTTCGCAACCTTGAGCGCCGGCCCGTGCAGCGGCTTGCTGCGCATGCCGATTCCCATGATCGCGGCGCCCATGGCCATCTGAGTGTCGATGTCCTGCTTGCCAAACTCCTTGTCGATGCGCTTGATGACGTCAATGAAGTACGCGTCGTCGGGCGCCGACTTGGTCTTGGACTTGGAGAACTCATACTGTAGACCGTAGGCGCAACGCTTCCGGACCGGGTCGTCGCTGGCCATCCAGTCGTCGGCCAGCTCGCGCCCGAAGCTCGTCTTAGCGAGCGTTGCCCCGCAGGAGGAAAACACGTGGGCAAGGTAGCCTCCCGACAGGTTATCGACTTGTCCTTCTACCTGGTCGCGGGTCATTTGCTTGGGGTCGTCGATCAGCAGCGCGATCACCTTGGCGTCATAGACCTTGGTGTTCCAAAGCTGCTTGGCCAGTTTATGGTCCTTGCCAACCTGCTTAGCCAGCTTCCGTAGAACCGTCAGGCCGATACCGAAGCTTTTCAGCCCACTGTCTTTTGCCATTTCTTTCCAGTTAGCGATACCGCGCTCGTTCTGGTTGGTCTTGAGCAGATCCATGACTTCAGTCTTTGTCATAACACTATTCCGGCATTGCGTGGTTTATCCCTATCTTACAGGACCGAAAAGCCGACTCGGAGGCAGAGTTCGTAGGTGGCGCGGCCCGCGCTTGACATCGGGCCGACGGCTGCCGACTATCGCAATCAAACCTATATCCATCGTTGTGTTGCGCGTTTTGTGCCACGGTGGTGGCAACCGACTCAGCTGATCGGGATGAGCGAGCTTACCCCCGAAATCTATGACGCGCTCAAGAAGCTGGCCCGGGGTCAGCGGCTTCGGGTCTGGGCCAAACAGCCGCTCTCCACGCGCAGCATTATTCATGAAGCCTACCTGAAGCTGGTTGAAGCGCGACCCGAAATCGAGAGCGAGAGCTTTCTGCTGATGGCTTCAAGCGCGATGCGCAGCGTCCTGGTCGACAACGCTCGGCACTGGCAGCGACAGAAACGGGGTGGCGACACTACCGACGTGCCGCTGGATCAGGTTCAGCTGGTTTCCCTGCATCGTACCGATGAGCTGATCGAGCTCGACAAAGCGTTAAACGAATTGGAGGCCGATCATCCGCGTCTGGCTCAGGTATTTGAGTGCCGCACGTTCGGCGGTCTGTCCATCGAGGAAACCGCCAAGGCAGCGGGGCTTTCACCTGCCACGGTCAAACGGGATTGGTTGGCCGCCCGGACGCTGCTTTATCAGAAAATGTCGATAGACCCGGCGGAGGACCCATAGCGCTGCTGTGGTAAGCAAAGCTCAAGCGGAAGCCATCTTTCTGGCTGCCTTAGACCAAGACGAAACGTTGCGCGATGGTTTCCTCGATGAGGCGTGCGCGGATGATGCCGATCTCCGCCGTGCCGTTGAGGAGCTGCTGATCAGCGCGGGGAAGGCCGGCCCTTTCTTTGATCAGTTGTCCAGCGACCTCCTGGAACGGCAGTCCGAAGAGCTGGAGGACTTTGCCGCCCGTGGGCATCGGGTTGGCGCGTACCAGATCGAGCACCTGGTTGCGCAAGGAGGCATGGGCGCGGTGTTTTTGGCGCGACGCGCGGACGGACACTTCGAGCGCCAGGTCGTCATCAAGATGATGCCGATTACTTTCGACAACGAACGCATGGCTGAGCGCTTCGCCGAGGAAATGCGCACGCTCGCGGCGCTGTCACACCCCCATATCGCTCAGCTTCACGACGCTGGCGTGGACGACGAGCTGGGCGCGTACTTCGTGATGGAGTATCTGGAAGGGGTTCCCATCACCACCTACTGCCGGGAACAACAGCTAAGTCCGAAGGCGATCCTGTCGCTGATGGCGGATCTCATGGAGGCCGTCAGCTATGCCCACAGGAACCTTGTCATCCACAGTGATATCAAAGGCAGCAATGTCCTGGTGACTCGGGAAGGGGTGGTCAAGCTGCTAGACTTTGGGATCTCGCGAAGCAGCGGCGATGAAGGCGGCGCTGAGGGGTATTCCCCGGGTGCAGCAGCGCCCGAGCAGCTCGATGGCGGTCGGGTGACCACCGCTACCGACAGCTATCAGTGCGGGCTGCTGCTCGCAGAGCTCCTGACCGGGAGTGGTTCGAAGCCCGGGGAGGTGCCTGACCTGGCGGGGTTGCATCCGGAGCTGGTTGCACTGATCCGGCGCGCAACACATCGGGATCCGGATCATCGCTATCCCGGGGGAGCTCAGCTGGCCAGTGACCTGTCGCGCTTTCAACAAGGGCTGCCGCTCGAGGCGATGCCGCCGTCCCGTACGTACCTGCTGAAGAAATTCGTCGGCCGAAATCGGGTGAGCGTTGCGTTTGCGGCGCTGGTAGCCGCGCTGGTTGTTGGCTTTGCGATCGCAACAGCAAGGCAAGCTGAACGCGTTCGCGAAGAGCGCGACCGAGCGCGTCTGGCTTCGCAGGAAGCGGCCCAGGAACGCGATCGGGCGGTCAGCGTGACCGACCTGCTGGTCAGCGTCTTCGAAACGGCCAATCCGGAGGTCAATCCAGGCGCAGACCCCGAAACACGTAAGGCGCTTGCGCAGGGCCTGGAGCGTCTGCGCAGCAATCCGGCAAGTCTCGGGGAGACCCGCATTGATCTTCTGCTGGTTATTGCGCGGACCTATGAGGGGCTCGGTGAATTTGAGCAGGGTAAGGCGGTTTTGGACGAAGCCGCGTCGCTGCTGCCGCCTAGTCCAGCTTCGCCGGGGGCGGCGCAGCGCCAGGCGAGAGTCAGGGCGCAGGTTGGCGAAAACGCCCGTCTTCGGGGGCAGCTGGAGGCGGCGGACAACGCGTATACCGAGGCGCTTGGGCTGCTCCGGGAGTTTGCCGTGAATTCCCCGGAGCTGGAGGCCGACTTTTTGGGGCGGCGCGGCCGGGTTCGCGGTCTCCGGGGGCAATTTGCGTTGGCGAGAGAAGACCTGTCCGCGGCGGCTGAACTGGAGCTGACGCTTAAGGGCGCGGAGAGCCTGGCTTACGCCGAATCGCTGAACAATCTCGCTTCGATCGAGTTTTCGGAGGGGCGTTACGACGCCGTTCGCAAGCTGCTGGGCCAATCGCTACAGATTCGGGAAGCCAAGATCGAGGAAACGCCGCAGCTGCGCCTGGACTCAGCCTACGCCACCACTATCAACAACCTGGGGTTGGCCCACTTCCGCCAGGGTGATCTCGCCGTCGCAAAATCGTATTTTGAACGCGCCGTGGCTCTGCGGCAGGAGGTTTATCCGCAGCCGCACCCGGAGCAGGCTCAGTCTCTCACCAATCTGGGCCTGGTGCTCGACGCGCTGGGTCAGAGCGACGACGCGCTCATGCCTCTCACCCAGGCACTGGACATCCGACTCGCGGCGCTTGGCGGCGAGCACATGCGGGTGGCTGAGTCGCTGAATAATCTGGGTATGCTTCATTTATCTGCGGCCCGTTTTCAGGACGCGGAGGCGCAATACCGAGAGGCGCTCCCGATTGTGGAAAAGGCACTTGGCCCGGATCATCCTGTGACCGCAACGGTGGTCAGCAACCTGGCTCAGGCATTGCTGGAACTGGGTTCGCTGGATGAGGCAAAAGACGCCTATCAACGTTCGCTCACCGTTCGTGAAGCAAAGCTGCCCGAAGACCATCTGTTTATCAGCTACAGCCTGCTTGGTCTGGGTCGGGCCCTGGCGCGGTTAGGCGAGGAGGAAGACGCGTTACCGTTGCTCGAACGGGGACTCGCGGTGCGTGAAGCCAAACTGCCGGCAAAGCACTGGCTGGTGGGGGAGGCGCAGCTGTTTCTGGGCAGCGCGCTCAGAACGTCGGACCCGGCGCGGGCCCAGCTTCTGCTGACGTCAGCGCGTTCCACCATCGCCGGTGCCAAAGGCGAATCGCATTATCTGGTCGAACGCGCAGAGGCTCTTCTGGCGGCATCTCCTTAAGAAAGTTTCTGGCCCGATGAGCCGATGCGGCTCCGAAAAGCGTTGTGGGGTATGTGAGCCTAAGGAGAGTCTCCAATGCCCCCGATCAACAATCGCCCATTTTTACCGTGTTTATTGGTTTTGCCGTTCCTCTTCGCTGCGGCGTTTTGGACTCGGCCTGTCGCTGCGCAAACGCCGATCCCTCTGTTGGATATCAATCAAACCACCGGCGGCAGCGGCGTCTTCAACTTCGGCGCTGAGCTGAATGGCTTTTTCTACTTCGGCGCCTGCATCGAAGAAGAGTTTTTTGGCTGTGAGCTGGTCCGCGTTCCGCTAACCGGAAGCGGCGCGGAGCTTGTTAAAGACATTAATCCAGGTGGGGACTCATCGTCGCCGCGAAATATCGTTCGGGTCGGAGACGCGCTTTTCTTTAGGGCCAACGGCAGCCAGCTCTGGACGTCGGATGGCACCGAAAGCGGCACGCGGCGCGTGAGCTCCTTCAGCTCCCTTAGTGACGGCGACGACGCGTTTCGCGCGTGGGCGATAACCTCAACGGAAGTGTTTTTTGAAGCCAACGGAATTTTGTTTTCCAGCGATGGCGTCGGGGTGCAGTCATACCCTGCGGTGCAGAACCCGCGCTGGCTTGTCAGCACCGGTGACCGTGTCTTCATGCGAGGGACAAACAACGGTGACACCGAGCTGTGGACCGTCAGCGGTGGCGTCGCCAGTCAGGTGGGGGACATCAATCCATCGGGCAGCTCGAACCCGTTTAACCTTGTCTCCTTTGCTGCCGGTGTGGCTTTTGCGGCCTCCAATAACGGCAGCGACACCCAGCTTTGGACCAGCGACGGGCAAGGCAATACGCTGGTCGCAGACACCTCGACGGGGCTCTTCAGTATCCTGTCCAACCTGGCGGTCGCCGGCGGCCAGATCTATTTTGCGGCGACTGACGGCGGATTTACCACCGGGACGGAGCTTTGGTTCAGCAATGGACTGACGGCCGGAACGGGCCCCATCGATCTGCGTTTGGGCCAGCAATCCTCCAACCCCGAGGAACTGGTTGCCGTGGGCAATCAGGTCTTCTTCACGGCTGACGACGGGACCAACGGTCGAGAGCTTTGGAGCGTCACTGGCACAACGCCGACGCTGATCGATCTCAATGGGTCGGGTGGCTCTTCGATCACTAATCTCAAAGACCTCAATGGTGGTACGGCCATCTTTTTTGCCGACGTGGCTGACGGTGCGGGTCGCGAGCTTTGGTTGAGTGGCGGTGCGCCGGGCAACACTGCTCGCGTGCTGGAGCTTGGGCCGGGACCCGATGATGGCGTCGGCACCAGCGCTATGGTGACGTCTAATGGATTTGCCTTTTTTGCGGGCAACACCAGCAACGAGCTGGTTCGCAGTGACGGTACGGCAGGCAACACGGTTCAGGTTTCGACGCTCAGCCGCTTTACTAACGGATCCGGTGTTGAACACCTGGTCCCCTTCGGCGGCTTTCTGTACTTCTGTGCAGACGACGGTGTTCACGGTAGAGAGCTGTGGCGCACTGACGGCACGTCCGCCGGGACAATACTGGTGCAGGATATCAATCCGGGGCTGGAATCAGGATGTGACGACTTCGATCGCTCGATGCAGGTCTATAGCGGCGCGCTGTATCTGCGCGCCAACAATGGCGGCCAGCCGACCCTGTTTCGCACCAACGGACAGGCCGGCGGCGCGACGCCGGTGTTCGATTTTGCTGACTCATTCCGTGAGCTGACCCAGTACAACGGACTGCTGTACTTTTTTGCTGACGACGGCACGGGGTCCGGCCGCGAGCTCTGGCGCAGCGACGGAACCACCGGCGGTACGAGTCAGGTGGCAGAGACGTTGAGCGGTCAGTTCGGCAGCATCGGTGAACTGGCCGCCGTCGGTGGTCTGCTGTACTTCCGCGCCTCGACTAATAGCACCGGCAACATCGAACCATGGATCAGTGACGGCACGGGGCCTGGTACCCAGCCGCTGGCTGAACTGGTGGTTGGCTCGCAAGGATCTTTTCCGTCGAACTTTGCCGAGGTTAACGGCACGGTGGTGTTCGAAGCGAGCGGTGGCTTGTGGCGCAGTAACGGCATAGCGATTGGCACCCAGCTGGTCGAGGCGCTGAATCCGGCCAGCGAGTTTTCGGTCCTTGGCGGGTTTGCGTACTTTGAGGCGGACGACGGCAGCAGTGGGCGCGAGCTTTGGCGAACCGACGGCACCTCTGTCGAACTGGTCCAGAATATTGCGTCTGGCTCCACCGGCAGCTTTCCGCGAAATTTTGCCGTCGTGCAGGGCAGGCTTTGGTTCAGTGCAGATGATGGCATTAGCGGGCGTGAGCCTTGGACAACCGACGGCACATCCACCGCCAGGCTGGCGGACTTAAACCCTAGCGGCTCGTCCGATCCCCGGTCCTTTTTTGACGCCGGATCTGAAGTGCTCTTTGCCGCGAGAAATCCTAACAACGGGCCAGAGGTGTTGTGGCGAAGCGATGGAACCGGTGCCGGCACCGAGTCTCTCGGACCGGTGGGCAATGAAAACGGTGGCGGGCCGGCGGACTTTGCCAGGCTCGGCACTGCAACGCTGTTTTCTGCCGGTGCCGGCTACGGCGGCGATGAGCTTTGGAGCTTCGGCGCTGTCGACTGCGGTGACGCGCCGGACCCAACCTTTCCGACCTCGGGGGATCGCGCGGGTGCCTGTCATCGCGCTGACGGCCCGAATGCAGCGTTTCGGCTGGGCATCGAGAAGGACGCTGAGGTCGAGGGGATTCCCGACAATGAAGCGCTCGGTGATGATCTTGACGGTCTAGATGACGAAGACGGGCTGCAGCTGCCAGCCGAATTATTAGTTGGCCAAACGGCGGTGGTGACGGTGACCGCCCCCGCGGGAGGCTATCTCAACGTATGGGTCGACTGGGATAACAGCGGGGACTGGGATGGTATTGAAGAACACGTTGTTTTCAACCGCCTTCTGAGCAGCGGCGACACGGAATTGTCTGTTGCCGTTCCGATTGACGCGAACCTGGGGGAGACATTCCTGAGAGCCCGGCTGGATAGCTACGGCATGCCGTTTACCCAGTACACGACGTTTGACGGCGAGGTGGAGGACTATCGGGTAACTCTTGGCGAATCACTCGACTTTGGCGACGCGCCAGCACCCTACGCCACAACACTGGCAGACGACGGTGCACGCCATCGCGTTGTGGGCGGCGTGATTCTTGGCAGCAGCATCGACAGCGAGAGTGACGGCCAGCCAAATGCTGACGCAACCGGCGATGACCTGACCGGGGGTGATGAAGACGGCGTCAGCTTCGCCAGCGCGTTGCTGACCGGTGCTGATGTGAATGTCGACGTGACCATCTCAACGGACGGTTACGTCAACGCCTGGGTGGATTTTGACGCCAACGGCGTTTGGAACAACTCCGAGGAATACGTGATTATCGATGAGTTCCGGGACGCCGGAACGCACAGCTTCACCGTCAGCGTCCCCGCCGGCGCTGCGCTCGGTACCAGCTTCGCCCGAGTTCGCTTTGACACCAACGGCGATGCGTCTTCGCCGACCGGTCGGGTTGACGATGGTGAGGTCGAAGACATCCAGGTTGCCATTGTGGATACGCTGATTCCGCTTACCGCTACCGCTGACAGCTATACGATGCTCGAGGACGGAACTTTGCTCGCGGATGACGCGGACGGCAGCGCCAATGCGGACGAGGCTGATGACGGCGTGCTCGCGAACGACAGCGGGCCTGCGGCCTTAAGCGTGACCAATGCCGGTACCCTCACCGCAAACGGTGTCGGCGGCACGGTTACCCTCAATGTAGACGGCACCTTCAGCTATTCCCCGCCAGCCGACGCTTCAGGTGTCGCAACATTCGACTACACCGTGACGGACGGCAGTCTGAGCGAGACCGCCTCCGTATCCATCACCGTTGAGCCGGTGAACGACCCGCCAAGCTTTACCCCGGGCCCGGCGCAGGCACTCGCTGCCGGCAGCAGCGGTGACGTTAACGTGCCGGGCTGGGTCGCATCCGTTGATCTCGGTCCAAACGAGACTTCCCAGGCGGTAGTCAGCTACCAGGTTTCCGTGACCGACGACCCGGCTTCGATCCTCACGGGAACGCCGAGCGTCAACATCGTCGGCGATCTCACGTTTACGCTCAGTGGTGCTGCGGGAACGGCTGAGCTTACGGTGAGCCTGATAGACGATGGCGGCACAGCCAACGGTGGGGACGATATTTCCCCAGAGGCCACCTTCTTCATCAGTGTCGGCTCGGCGGCTGATCTCTCCGTGGAGCTTGAGCAGTGCACGCCGCTGGCGGCGCCTGACGAGCCCTACCGGTATGCCGCAGCCATCACCAACGCCGGTCCGTCTTCAGCAACCGACGTTAGCGCTTTGGTGACGCTGCCGACCGGCGCAACCGTGCAAAGCGTTTCACCGTCGATGAGCTGTGTGGCTGGTTCGGACGATGTGGCCTGCCTGCTGCCGGTGCTGGGAGTCGGAGAAACCACACGGGTTCTGCTGGAGATTGTTCCGACCGGCACGGGCTCGGTTTCGACCGACGTGTTGGTCTCCTCAGCGGTTGACGATCCAACGTCAGGGAACAACACGGACGAGGCAACGATCGAACTTGTGCCTGGGTTGGTGATCGCGGATTCGTTCGAGAGCTGCGGCACGCCCTAACGAAGAGCTAGTCCTGTGAAGCCTAAGACCATCCCATACCTGTCGAATTGGCAGGCATGGGGGAGCCAACGGTTCTGGGAGAAGCAAGCATCAGGTGTCCACTCGGCGACCTGGGTCGAGATGTGGGCCATTCGCGGGGGTGGAGACTTCCCGAGCGCTTAGAAAAACTGTCATTTTGCTGTGCTAGCGTCCATCGCGCTGCAATGCCGATGGCGTTTTACCCGTGCCGATCCTATTTCTCATCAGTCTCAAACGATTTGGTCAGTTAGTGGCACAAACGCTGGCGTCTCCCGTGACGGGCAGCCGCAGTGTGGCAGGAGCACTGGTGCTCTTGCTGTTATTGCCGGTGTTTCTCGCGCTCCAGCTGCTGCACTGGGCGGGCTTTGTGCTCGACGAGGTCTTTTTTCGGGGCTACCGAAAGATCGCTATTCGTCAACCGCTCTTCGTGCTGGGCCCGCCGCGCAGCGGTACCACCTACCTGCACACGGTGCTGGCCAGCGATTCACAGTTCACCACTTTCACATTGTGGGAGTGTCTCTTGGGTCTGTCGGTCACAGCCAAAATGTTTGTCCTCGGCCTGAAAAAAATCGACGGCCTGATCGGGCGCCCCGGAGCCCGTCTATTGACTTGGGCAATTAGCCGGCTGCTTGGCGATATGGACGAGGTGCACCCCTTTCGGCTTGCTGGCCCGGAGGAGGATTTTCTGTGTCTCCTGCCGCTCAACGCGTGTTTCATTCAGGTGGTTCCTTTCCCCAGGGCCAAGTGGCTGTGGCGGCTGGCGCGATTTGATCAGGAGCTGACAGCGGGCGAGCGGAACAGAATGCTCGACTACTATCGAGGCTGCATCCAGAAACACCTCTACGTCTTCGGCGCCGACAAAACGTTTCTGTCCAAGAACGCCTCGTTTGCCGGCATGGCCCACAGTCTGCTGGATGAGTTTCCGGACGCCAGGATCGTTAGCTGTATGCGCGATCCACTCTCCACCGTTCCTTCTCAACTCAGCTCCCTGCTGCCGGGCTTGAGCGCCTGCGGGTTTACCGGCGTAGACAAAGATTTTGGCGATCGCTTGACCGAGCTGCTGCGGTTCTACTACCTCAATCTCGCGAGCGCCAGAGATCGAAACCCGACGCGAATGACGTTTGTGGAAAACCGAGATCTTCGGACAAATCCTGAACAGGCTGTACGTTCGGCGTTTGCCCGAATTGGCCTTGAGGTCCGCCCCGCGCTCCGACGCCAGCTGCGGATCGAGTCGCAACGGTCTGAGCGTAGCGCGTCCCGTCATCGTTACAGCCTGGACGACTTTGGGCTGGATGAGGCGAAGATCATGAGCCAGTTCGACAGTGTTTACCGGCACTTTTCTTTTCCTGCTCGCGAGACTTCGGAAGCTGCCTGAAATGCTGCGTGAGACCGACCTTCAATCGACGGAGACCCCAGAACTGCTTCTCGGGCGAGGGCCAGGTCGCGTGGCCATTGTTTCCGACTCCCTTCCGGAACGAAACGGTGTCGGCGCCTACTATCAGGATCTCCTGGCTCAGCTTCGTGCTCAGTCTGTACCCTGCGAAGTCCTGTGCCCCAGCGGTACGACGCGAGACTATCTGAAATTTCCTTTGCCGGGTGATCCAACGCAGCGGATCTGGATACCCTCGCCTGGACGTTTCCGCAAGGTGATGCGTTCCCACAGGCCCGAGACAGTTGTTGTCGCAACACCAGGCCCCTATGGTCTACTCGGCGCATGGTGGGCGCGACGCCTGGGAGCCAGGCTCATCGTCGGGTTCCACACTAACTATTCCGGCGTGACGGACCTTTACAGTAATCCCATTCTGAGATCGTTCAGCCGACTGTGGTTTGGATGGGCGGACAAGATCCTGTTTCGGTACGCCGATCTCGTGCTGGCTAACTCGGATCAAATGGTCAACCTGGCGAAAGAAATGGGCGCAAAGAAGGTGGACCTGATGGGAACGCTGGTGCCGGTCTCCTCGCTGGAAGCGCCCGTTGCCCCGCTTAGCGGAGATCTAAGCAGGGTGCTTTTTGCAGGCAGGCTGGCCCCGGAAAAAAATATCCAGAGCTTCGTCGACGCTGCCAGGGAGCTACCGGCAATCGACTTTGTTATCGCGGGCGACGGCCCGCTGAAAGACCAGATCGCCAAACAGGCTGACGCGATCCCAAACCTGGAATACCTGGGCTGGGTGTCGCGCAAGCAGCTGCTGAAACAGATGGATCGGGCCGACATGCTCGTTTTGCCATCACACGTTGAGTCATTTGGCACGGTCGCGCTTGAGGCCATGGCGCGAGAGAGGCTGGCGCTCGTATCCGAATCCTGCGGCATCGTTCATTGGCCGAACTTAAGCAAACACGTTTACCGCATCGGAACTCGTCAAACGGTGAGCGACGCCATTCGGGACGTGGCCGCGTTGTCCGAAGCTAGTCGGCGTAAGCGCGCAACGCAGTCGCGGCAGGCAGCACGAAACTTGAATCGACTGAGTCTGCAGCACTGGTTTAAGCAGCTCAGCAGCCAGGTCTAGCGATGCCGGCCACCGTTAGTCAACGGCAGCTGATGGCCTCGATTCATGACGTCACGCCGGCGACCCTTGGGCAAACAGAAGCGATTCACGGTGAGCTGCATGACGGCGGCATCGACAAGGTCACGCTACTCGTTGTTCCAGACACTGGCTGGAACAACTCGACGCTGACAAGGTTGCGGACGCTCGTCGACACAGGGGCGGAGCTGGCGGGCCACGGCTGGCGGCACAAAGTTGAACGAGTCAGAGGTCTGAAACATCGACTTCACAGCCTGACCATCTCCCGGGACGTCGCCGAGCACCTGGCGCTCGACGAGGCGGGCATCGCCCGCCTGCTGGAGCGATGCTATCAGTGGTTTGCCGAGAACCACCTGCCGAGTCCCGAGCTCTATGTGCCGCCGGCCTGGGCGATGGGAGCAATATCGCAAGCGCGGTTGACGGCCGCTCCGTTCCGTTATTTCGAGACATTCACGGGCAACTATGACTCACAGCGTCATCGTTTCTTCCCTTCCGCGATGGTGGGATTTGAGGCCGACAGCATGCTGCGTTGTCTCGCCGCCCGTTGCTGGAATGCGCTTAACCTACTGATCGCTGGAAACCGTCATCCAATCCGGTTGGCAATTCACCCGGATGACAGATCGCTCAGATTGGCTAGCCAGCTGCGTCGCCTGGTCAACGAGGGCGGGCAGTCCTTTTTCTATCGGGAGATGCTGAACGAGCGTTCGCTAAGCCCGAGCTGACCGAGTCTTCTGGCAACGGGTCGCTACTAGTCCGCCAGAGCTATTGGCGTTCCGTACGGGCTTTGTCGAATCGGTATGCCGGTCGATATATCATTCATGTGGCAATGGATACTCATCTTAATCTCTGCGATGTCCTCCAGTTCTGTACAACGTGAACTGGTTCCGGGGGATTTCATCGTTCCAGATTCTCTGGAGCACTCGCTGTTTCGACTCAAACCCCTGACCCAGGCGGAAGCTGAAGCCGACTACCGGGCCGTCATGGACAGCCGCGAGGAGCTGCAGCAGTTGTTCGCAGGTGACTGGCCGTCACCGGACTTCACGCTGGCGGCGAACCGCGAGGATATCGCCACCCTCGAAGATCAGTTTGCCGCGCGGAAGACCTTTACCTACACGGTGCTCGATCCTGCCGGGCAGGAGGTTTTGGGCTGCGTTTACTTGGAGTCTGCTGAGCAGCCTGGGTTTGACGCAGCGGTGATCTACTGGACTCGAACCGGCGGCGCGCTCACCGATGCAACGCTCGCTGAGGCGTTGTCCGAATGGATCGAGGAAGCCTGGCCGTTCACCCGAGTGCAGTTTCTACGCTAGGCGCCGCGTTTTCTTGAGCCGCCAGAGTTGGCTTTGTGCCAAAGAGGATCAATTCCCTTCCACGCTACAATAGCCCCATGGCCGACGAGCTAGACCAGCTTCGCCCTTTCCCTACCGTGGTCAAAGACCGGGTGTTCGACGATCCGCAGGAGATTCGGCGCTGGGCGCTCAGCCAGGAGTTTCTCGACTGCGAAGCGTTCAACGCCCGTCACGGGACTCAGGAATCCTGGCCCGGATCGCGTGGGCCCTCCCTTCACTCGACGCACCAGCAGTTTGTCACGCAGTTCACGGCGTTTGTCTTGAGCGACGTGTTGCGCTTTCCGCCCACCAATTTTCGCTGCAACTGTTCGTTTCAGCTCACGCTGGCCGGAGATGGCGACAGCTGGGTGCACCGCGACGCTCAGCTGTATCGGTTGGCAGGCCTGGTCTATCTCACGCCGCGCGCGCCGCTCGATGGCGGGACGCTCTTCTATCAGGAGAACAACCCCGGTGAGTACGAGGTGACCGACGTGATCGCCAACCGCTTTAACCGGCTCATCGTTTTTGACACGCAGGTCCCGCACAAGTCGAACCAGTATTTCGGGGCGAGCAAAGAGGATGGTCGCCTGACCATGCCCTTTTTCATCAACTTTGAGCTGAAGGAGGACTGACTGGCTTCAGGGAGCCAGGAGTTCATCCAAAAACGCGCGCACGTCTTTCCCGGTTTGCTCGGGGCGCTCGATGTGGATGAAGTGACCGCCTCCCTCGTAGACAATCTTCTTGACCACCGGCGCGTTGACCAAAGCTTTTGCGAACGCTTCCGCCGTCGACACTGACAGACCGTTGCTGTCACCCCCCCAAAGCACGAGCGCTGGAACCTTTACGTGACTCAATACCCGCTCCGGGTTACCTCGCTCGTAAAGGCTGCCCGCGATAAATGACTCGCAGTCGCGCCCGATGACGTTGGCGTAGTCGGTTTTGCGGGCAACGAGTTCCGACGTGACCTGATCCGGGTCATTGATCATGATTTTCAGCATCCTTTCGAAGTCTTCCGGCGTGATCGCTCGGGGCTTGAAGGCCATCGAGAAATCCCGCGGGCGTTCGTCGGTGCCGCGGCGTCCGCCGTACTCAACGCCGGCGGAGTTCTGAAGAATGAGCGCAGTCACCCGATTCACGCGAGTGCCGGCGTAGCGGAAGGCCACGAGTCCGCCATAGGAGGTGCCGGCAATCGCAAACCGTTCGATGCCCAGATGGTCCATCAGGGCGTCTACCAGCATCAGGTAACGGTCGATCGAATAGTTGCCGCTGGGCACAGCGCCGGTAAGGCCGAAAGCCGGCAGGTCCAGACGCACAACCCGGTAGCGGTCTTTGAGTCTTGCGACCCAGGGATCGTAGTCTTTCAGATCGCCGGAGGAGCTGTGTACCAGCAGCACGGCCGGCCCGTCACCCTCATCTTTATAGTGGGTGTTGATGCCATCCAGACCCTCAAGCACCGCAAATTTTGAGTCGGGGTCAGCGTATTTCTTGATGATGGCCTCGTAGGTAATGGTGCCGGCTGACGGTTTGGCGCACTGGGTAACGGAGGGCGGGTGCTGGGCAAAAGCCGGTGCTGCGGTGGCTGCGAGCAGCAGCGGAAGGTGCTGAAAAAACTTCATATTGATTCCTCCTCGAGTGGAGGTGTGGCGGAAACAAAAACGGCAGCGACGTCGGACGTCGCTGCCGTTCGGATCATTACTTGCTCCGGTTAGCTTACTGACCGAAGCGCGCGGTGACCGTCAGACCATAAGTCCGCGGTTCCGGCAGGGATACAAAATATCCCAGGGTGCCTGTCAGGAAGCTGCCGGTGGTACGACGGGAGGCGAGCACCGGATCATCATCGAGCAGGTTCTCGACCCAGAAGGTGACGCTGTAGCGATCGTTGCGCCAGCCGCCGCGCAGGTTGTGCAGCCACGCTGCCTCGGTCTCGGCGAGGTTGATCACCCAGGTGTAGGTTTCCGACTGATACCAGGAGTCCAGCCTGGCAAACCATTCGCCACCACGCTGGCCGAAGATCTCGCCAGCCGGCATGGTCCAGTCCACGCCGATGTTGCCGGTGTGATTCGGCGACTGGGCAATTTCCCTGCCGCTGGCGTCCGGACTGCCGAGTACCCGGGTGGACTGCCCGTCCAGAAACTCCTGGATGTCGGTCTTGGTGTAGTTATAGCCACCGCTGACGGCCCAGTTCTCATTGAAGACGTAGCTGCCCGCGAACTCAACACCCCAGATATCCGTGCTGCCGTTACCCTGGAAGTCGATCTGCTGGCCAAGCCGGTCTGAGCCGGCGACGAACCGGCCGTCACCGTTGCTGTCGACGTCCCGCTGGAAATTACCAAAGCGCTGGTTGGTCCAGTCCATGAAGTAGGCGGCGCCATTGATGAAGCCTCGGCCGTTGGCGAGCGAGTGCTTGAAACCCACCTCAATTGCTTCTAGCTCCGCCTGCGCGATGGTGTAACCGATGCCGGGGTTCTCGGCCTGGAACGCCGGCAACGCAACCGTGGGCTCAAGCTGGATGACCTCGGTGTTGAAGCCGCCCGGGTTGTTGCCTTCGGAATAGCTGCCGTAAATCATCGTATTTTCGGACAGGGCATAGTCCAGGATCACCCTGGGAAGGGTGGCATCGAACTCGCCCGACAGTGGAAGCTCGGCGCCGCCGAACTGCTGCGCGGTTGCTATTGCCAGTTCGTCGGTGCTGGAGTCCAGCGGCATGGCTTCCTGGATCACCGAGCTGGCGATATCCAGGGTTTCCTCTTCCCGCCGAAGCTCAACGCTGAGCGTGAGCTGGTCGGTGATGTCAAAGCCGATGCTGCCGAAGATCGCCTTGTTCTCCACGGTCTCCATCGGCTGCGGGTTGACGCCAAAGAGTCCGGGGGCACCTCTGGGCTGGCCCAGAGAGAACGGACCTTGAGGCCCTGGGCTGGGGAAGCCAGCCTGCCCACCCTGGAAGTATTCCAGGTCGAGGTAGTAGGCGCCGATCATCCAGCGGAAGCGCCGGTCCTGCGGAGACGTCAGGCGTAGTTCCTGCGAGAACGACTCGTCATCCCACGACGCAAAAACGTCCAGTTCGTCGGGGATCTGGGCCTTGTAGTCGCTGAGAGATTCTTCGTACCAGCCAGACACGGACGTCAGCGTGTAGCCCGAGCCGTTGATGTCCCAGTCCGCGATGAGCGACATGAATTCGTTGTCGACCTCGTAGCCGAGATCGTCAGCAAATCTCGTGTCATCGAGACTCGAGGTCTCAATAGAGGTGCCTCGTGTGAGGAGGCCAGCGTTCAGAGTGCCGCAGAAGTAGTTGCTGCGGCCGCCGTTAAAGGGTCCACAGTTGTTGTTTTCACCGGCGATGATGAACTGGTTGGCCGGTCCGTCGTCGTCCTGGTTATCCAGGTAACGAAACTTGATCGACAGATTTTCTGTCGGCGTGGCGTAAAGCGTCAGGCTGATGGTGTCGCTTTCCCGCGCACCGATATCGCCAAACTCCTCGCCAGGCCGTGCACCCCCGGGCGGTGGTGAGTTGTCCCAGGCTCCGTCGTAGCGGTAATAGCGCCCAGAAACACGGAAAGACAGCTTGTCTTCGATCAGCGGTCCTTCGGCGGCCAGCCACACGTCCTGGCGTCCGTTGTCGCCCACGATGGCCTGAACGTCACCGGTGAACTCGTTGCCGGGTGTTTTGGTGATGTAGTTGATCGCGCCGGAAAACGTCGAACGACCGAAGAACGCGCTCTGCGGACCTTTGACGACCTCAACCCGCTCCAAGTCGAACATGGAGACCCACTGGCTGCTGCCGGACAGATAGACGCCGTCAATAAAAGATGACGCGGTCTGCAGCTGGCGTTGAACGTTGTTGGGTGGCTCGATCCCGCGAAAGCGTATTGACGAGTTCCGCCGACTGCCGGTCTCGTTGGCGATAACAACACCAGGCGTGAATTTGACGATGTCCTCGACGTTCACGATCTGCTGCTTTTCAATCGATTCAGCGGTGAACGCTTGCACGCTAAGCGGGATGTCCTGAATGGACTCCCCGACCTTCCGGGCGGTCACGATGAGCTCTTCCAACATCTCCTCATCGTCCGCGGCGCTGCTTTGGCTCCAGGCCATGCCGGGGGCCACCAGCCCCGCAGCAGATACCGCCAATGCGACAACGCTAGTCTTAAAACCTCTGGACATGGTGTTCACCCTCCCGGTGTGTCGTTTTAATGATCAGCCACAGGCTTGCTGGTGGCTGTGTCCCCTCATGTTGCGATGTTAAAAATTTGTAACATGACTGTGAAACTAGCATCGCTTTGCAAAAGCTGTAAAGCGTCTGTGTTACTTCTGACCTGATATCGGTATCAGTCTTTTGCATGTCTGCGCCGGTGCGGCGGTGACGGGCGGTGACTTTCGCCGTCGAGGGTCAAGCGGCGATCCGTGGTGTCGGGAAAAAGTGCTTTGGAATTCACGCCGCGAAAGGCGTCGCTTAGAGCTGCTGCGCGATCTCCATCGCAACCCGTTCGGCGGACTCCATCGCCCCCTCCATGCCTCGATTCATTTGTGCTGTGTGCTCGCCGCAGAAATGCACTCGCCCATGAGCCTTCGCCATCGTTGGGACAAAGTCGCTGACCTGACCGGGAGCAAAGATGGCCCAGTCGCCGGCGTTGTGAGGGTCCAGCCACCACGAGTGAAAACCCACCGCCTCGAGCGCACCCTTCGCGGCGGGCCGGAGCTTCTCCAGTTCAGCGACGGCAAATGCCTGGGCGTTCTTCGGACCCATGCGGTCGAGCCGGTCGGCGACCCAGCCGCGGGTGTTGACCACCAGCCCGGTAACTTCGCTCGGGTCGTCGCCAAAGCGCTGCGCCATGACGGACCCGAGCCCGCCGTTGGTCCACATGCTCGGCGACAGCTCGTCCGTTTCCCAGAACGGTTTGCGCGGAACAAGAAAAACCAGCGTGTTGCGCATGTAGCCTAACGTTCTGACCGCGCGTCGCTGACTGCCCTCAAGGGAGGGATACAGCGCCAGATCGCGCACCCTGGAGAAGGGCAGGGAGCAGACCACAAAGCGAGCGCGATAGACCTCGCCGTTGCGACAGCGCACCCGAACAGCGTCCGATTCCTGCTCGATGCTTACCACCTCCTGGTCGAGGCGGGTCTCGTGCTTGAGCTGCTCCGCCATGGCCTCGGGCAGTTTCTGATTACCACCCTCGACGGCGTAGGCCGCCGGGCCAAGTTTGATCTGCTCAGAAATCCAGCGTTCGTTGAACAGGTACATGAGTGCAGAGACGTCCCAGGCTGAGGAGCCGTAGTAGGGCGCCGTGTCGTAGGCCAGGCGGATCTCGCCGTCGCTCAGGCCCTGCTGTTTCAGGTAGTCATGAAGCGGAACGTCGAGGGAGTGACGATCACGGCTGAGCCACTCCGCGGAGACGCCGAGCGGGTTTTTTCCTCGGGTGCGCGCGGGAATCAACTCCCAGGGCATCTTGTCTCGGAAGCCTTCGGGAAAAGGATTTCGCGCAGACTGACTCCACTCATCACGGCTGAGCGTGTGGCCATCCAGCACCAGCGCCGGGGGTGGGGCGCCGAAGATCCGGGGAGCGTAGTCGATCAGCTTGAGGTCCAGACGCCTGGCCATGTCGATCATCCTGGCGTAGCCGCTCGCCATCGTATTCCCCCCGACCTCCGGATGGCCCGGCAGATCGTAGAGCGTGTGCAGGCGTCCGCCGATGCGGGAGCGGCTTTCGATCACCTGCACCGTTGCGCCGAGCTCTTCCAGCAGCAGGGCGCTGTTCAGGCCGGCGAGTCCGGCACCGATCACCAGCACATCGAGCGGCTTACCGCCCCCGGCCGCAAACCCATGCAGCGGTGCGGTGGCCAACC